>NZ_LZTA01000141.1 GCF_001665875.1 Mycobacterium sp. 852002-40037_SCH5390672 | reverse complement strand
TTACTACGCGTCTCGTGGGCTCGGAGCTGTGAATAAGAGACAGCTCCCGAGGCACCCGCGCCGGCGGCGCCCGCTCCGGCCCCCGCTCCCGAGGCGCCCGCGCCGGCTGCCGCTCCACCGGCGCCCGCACCTGCGCCGGAAGCTCCCGCGCCCGCTCCCGCGCCGGCGGCTCCCGCGCCGATCCCGGAGGCCCCCGCACCAGCGCCGGCGGCTCCGCCACCGCCCCCGCCCGCCGTGGCGCCGATCCCGGTGCCCATTCCGCTGCCGATCCCGGGTCTTGGTGGGCCGGGCTTCGGTGGACCCCCGGGCGGCGGCTTCGGTCCGCACGGTGGCGGTGACGAAGGCCCGCACGGCGGCGGCGGCTTCCCCGGGTTCCCCGGCGGCGGGGGCCATGGCGGCGGTGGCTTCCCCGGCTTCGGCGGAGGTCACGGCGGCTTCGGTCGCCACTAGCGCCTGAGGCCGGCAGCCACCCGTCATCTGCAGTTTGCCTCCCGCTTAACCCCCCGATGCAGTTAGCTCATCGGGCCCAGCTACACCTGGTTGTATGCGATGCACCGTGTTCGGCACGGGTTACCTGGGTGCCACCCACGCGGTTGGGATGGCGGCATTGGGACACGATGTGCTCGGGATCGATATCGACCCCGGCAAGGTGGCCAAGCTCGCCGGGGGAGACATCCCCTTCTACGAGCCGGGCCTGCAAAAGTTGCTGAAGGAGAACCTGGCCGCGGGCCGGCTGCGGTTCAGCACCGACTACGACATGGCGGCCGACTTCGCCGACGTTCACTTCCTGGGCGTGGGCACCCCGCAGAAGAAGGGTGAATACGGCGCGGATCTGCGCCACGTCTACGCGGTGATCGATGCGCTGGTGCCACGGTTGACGACCTCGGCCGTGCTGGTTGGCAAGTCGACGGTCCCGGTAGGCACCGCGGCCGAGCTGAACCAGCGGGCCGCGGCGCTGGCACCGCGCGGGGTCGACGTCGAAATCGCCTGGAACCCCGAGTTTCTGCGCGAAGGCTACGCCGTGCAGGACACCCTCAATCCGGACCGGATTGTGCTGGGTATCAATCAGGATTCGACGCGCGCCGAGGTCGCCGTTCGTGAGCTGTACGGTTCGCTGCTCGAGGCCGGGGTGCCGTTCCTGGTGACGGATCTGCAGACCGCGGAGCTGGTCAAGGTTTCCGCCAACGCCTTTCTGGCAACCAAGATTTCGTTCATCAATGCGATTTCCGAGGTATGCGAGGCGGCGGGCGCCGACGTCAGCCTGCTGGCCGATGCGCTCGGCTACGACCCGCGGATCGGCCGCCAATTCCTCAATGCCGGTTTGGGTTTCGGTGGTGGCTGCCTGCCCAAGGACATCCGCGCCTTCATGGCGCGCGCCGGTGAGCTGGGCGCCGACCAGGCGCTGACGTTCCTGCGCGAGGTGGACAGCATCAACATGCGCCGGCGCACCCGGATGGTCGAACTGGCCAGCGCGGCCTGCGGCGGCTCGCTGCTGGGCGCCAACATCGCGGTGCTCGGTGCGGCGTTCAAACCCGAATCCGACGATGTGCGTGACTCACCCGCGCTCAACGTCGCCGGTCAACTGCAGCTCAACGGGGCCGCGGTCAACGTCTATGACCCCAAGGCCCTGGACAACGCGCAGCGCCTGTTCCCCACGCTGAACTACGCGGTCTCGGTCGAAGAGGCTTGCGAGCGCGCGGATGCGGTGCTGGTGCTCACCGAGTGGCGCCAGTTCGTCGACATGGACCCGAACGACCTGGCGGACCGGGTGCGGGCCCGCGTCATCGTGGACGGGCGGAACTGCCTGGACGCCGCCCACTGGCAGCAGGCGGGCTGGCGCGTGTACCGCCTGGGCGCGCCGCGCCCCTAGGGTCAGACCGAAAACAGCTCGGACTCAACGACGCTCGCCCACCGTCGACGCTCGGGCCCCGAGGAGATGCCGTGCGCGCCGCTCTGGTCGTATTCGGAACCCTCACGCTCCCGGAACGCGCGGATCGCTGTGCGGGCGACCGGAAGGCTCGCATTGTCGTTGGGCATGAGCACCTCTCGGGGACAAGGGCATTCGGCGGCCTGGACGCCCGGCATGCCTGACATCGACGAGACAAGTCTGCAGTGCGCGCAATCGTCACCGCAAGGCATGCGGGAGCGGGAGGCGGCTGTCGCGGCGAGTAGCCTGACCCGCGTGGACTATGCCGGAAAATTCCTCGACGAGAACCGGGCCTTCGCGGAGCTTTTTCGCGATGTCGACGAGTCCACGCCGGTGCCCACCTGCCCGGACTGGACCCTGCGGCAGCTGTTCCGCCACGTCGGCCGCGGCGACCGCTGGGCGGCGCAGATCGTGCGTGACCGACTCGAGGGCTACCTCGACCCCCGCGCGGTTGAGGGCGGCAAGCCGCCGCCCGATCCCGCCGGCGCGGTTCCGTGGCTGCACGGCGGCGCCCAGCGCCTGATCGACGCCGTCGAGCTGACCGGGGTCCAAACACCGGTCTGGACGTTCCTCGGGTCGCGTCCGGCGAACTGGTGGATCCGGCGCCGGTTGCACGAGGTCGCGGTGCACCGGGCCGACGCGGCGATCGCGCTGGGCGCGGGTTTCACCCTCGAACCCGACGTGGCGGCCGACGCCATCACCGAATGGCTGGAACGAGTCGCGATCCAGGCGGGCGGCGAGGGGGCGCCGCTTCCGCTCGAGGAGGGTGACACCCTGCACCTGCATGCCACCGATCCCGGCCTCGGTGAAGCCGGCGAGTGGACGATCGCCGTCGAGCAGGGCCGGATCGCCTGGTCGCATCAGCACGGCAAGGGCAGCGCAGCCCTGCGCGGTGGTGCGACCGAGCTGCTGCTGGCGATCCTGCGCCGTCAGCCGCTGGCGGACACGGGCATCGAACTGTTCGGCGACGACGGCGTGTGGGAGCGCTGGTTGGGCCGTACGCCGCTCTAGCCGTGGGGTCGCACGGTACTTTGCACACCATGACCACATCGGAGATCGCCACCGTTCTGGCATGGCACGACGCCCTCAACGCCGCTGACATCGAGACGTTGACGGCCTTATCCAGCGACGACATCGAGATTGGCGACGCGCACGGAGCCGCGCAGGGCCACGAGGCGCTGCGCGGCTGGGCCACCTCGCGCCGGGCGACCACGCAGCTCGGCCAGCTGTACGTGCACGACGGCGTCGTCGTCGCCGAACAAAAACCGAGCAGCCCCGACGATCCGGCGGCGGGCACCAACGCGTTGGCATTTCGCGTCGTGCATGACCACGTGACCTCCGTGTTCCGGCACGAGAGCTTGGCGTCGGCGCTGGCTGCCACTGAGCTCACCGAGTCCGACGCCATCGAATAGGGCCGATCAAAGCGTTAGGAGCTATCCATGCGCGGAATCATCCTGGCCGGCGGGTCGGGCACCCGCCTGCATCCGATCACCACGGGCATCAGCAAGCAGTTGCTGCCGGTCTACGACAAACCGATGGTCTACTACCCGCTGTCCACCCTGATGATGGCCGGAATCCGCGACATCCTGGTGATCACCACCCCACATGACGCGGCCGGATTCCAGCGGCTGCTGGCCGACGGCTCGCAATTCGGCATCAACATCACCTATGTGACGCAGGAAAAGCCCGACGGCCTGGCCCAGGCATTCGTCCTGGGCGCCGACCACATCGGCAACGAACCGGTCGCTTTGGTGCTGGGAGACAACATCTTCTACGGTCCGAGGCTGGGCACCAGCCTGAGTCGCTTCCAATCCATCAGCGGGGGAGCAGTTTTCGCGTACTGGGTGGCCAACCCGTCGGCCTACGGTGTCGTCGAATTCAGCGACGACGGCACGGCGCTGTCGCTGGAGGAAAAACCCAAGACGCCGAAATCCAATTACGCGGTGCCGGGTTTGTACTTCTACGACAACGACGTGATCGAAATCGCCAAGGGCCTCAAGAAATCGGCGCGCGGGGAGTACGAGATCACCGAGGTCAACCAGATCTACCTGAACCGGGGCCGGCTCTCGGTCGAGGTGATGGCCCGCGGCACGGCCTGGTTGGACACCGGAACGTTCGACTCGCTGCTGGACGCCAGCGATTTCGTGCGCACCCTGGAACGCCGGCAGGGCCTGAAGGTCAGCGTTCCCGAGGAGGTGGCGTGGCGGCGGGGCTGGATCAGCGACGAGCAACTATCCGAGCGCGCGCACGGCCTGCTCAAGTCCGGTTACGGCGGCTATCTGCTGGACCTGTTGGAGCGGAGCCGATTTCACTAGGTTTGGCCAGCACGGCGGCGATCGCCGTGGTCAGCGGCACCGACAGCGCCAGCGCGATACCGCCCACCGCTGACCGGGCGATTTCGATAGCCACGCTTTCGCTGGTCAACACGTCGGTCAATGAGCGGTTGGCGACGCTGAACAGCAACAGCAGCGGCAGCGAACTACCCGCGTACGCCAGCACCAGCGTGTAGACCGTGCTGGCGATGTGATCGCGACCCACCCGGATGGCGCCCAGAAAGATCGCCCGACGCGAGCCGCCGAGGTGGGCGAGCTCGAACACCGTCGAGGCCTGGGTCACCGTCACGTCGTTGAGCACACCCAGCGACCCGATGATGAACCCGGCGAGCAGCAGCCCGCCGATCGACACACTGCCCAGATACGCGCTGACGGTGCTGTTCTGCTCGTCGGACAGCCCGGTCAGCTGCGCCAACTGTATTGCCGCCCAGGATAATCCGGTGGCCAGCAACAGCGCCGACAGGGTGCCCAGCAGCGCGGCGCTGGTCCGCAGGTTGACCCCGTGGGCGAGATAGATGACCGCGTACAGGATCGCCGCCGACGCCACCAACGCCACCGGAACCGCCGGCGCGCCGTCGCGCAGCGCCGGCAGCAGGAACATCACCAGCACCAAAAACGCGACCACGATGCCCACCAGCGCCAGCAGTCCGCGCCACCGCGCCACGGCCACGATCACCACCGCGAACGCGATCGCCAAACCGACCAGCGCCCAGCCACGTTCGAAGTCGTAGAACGCGTAGCTGGTGGCGCCTTGATCGTCGACCTGCCGGACGAGCCGAATGCGGTCACCCACCGCGAATTTCGGCTGGCCGGGACCGGGGGAGGACTCCAGCAGCGTCTGGGCACCGGCGTTGGGCCCGGAATCGATCGAAACCTGGGTCAAGACGCACCGGCCCGCACCCGGCGGCGCCTGCTGCGGCGTACCGGTGAGGACCTGGCTGACCGACGGGCTACCGCAGTCACCCGTCCCGCTGGACAGCACGTGCCCGGCCTGAGTGCTCACCGCCCCACCCGCCGCGTTCTGCAGCGGCATCGGGATGTCGACGTGCTGTCGGCTGGGCCAGAGCACGATAGCGCCGACGGCCACCGCCACGCCGATCGCGACCAGCAGCCCGACGACGATCCGGGCGGGTAACGGAGCAACGGCGGACGGGCCCGACGGCATGCTGTGCGAGTGGGAGTGCGTCACCCGCTCCACCGTAGAGGCGGCCGCGGGGGTGCTTACGGTCGATAGCCGACGAGGAAGTTGCCCAACCGCTCGATCGCGGCCGCCAGGTCGCGGGCCCACGGCAGCGTCACGATGCGCAGGTGATCCGGTGCCGGCCAGTTGAAGCCGCTGCCCTGGGTGACCAGGATCTTCTCCTGCAGCAGCAGATCGAGGACGAGCTGCTCGTCGTCCTCGATGTCGTAGACCTCCGGGTCCAGCCGGGGGAACGCATACAGCGCACCGTCGGGCTTGACGCAGGACACCCCCGGGATCTCGTTGAGTTTGGCCCACGCGACGTCGCGCTGCTCGAGCAGCCGCCCGCCGGGCAGGACCAGGTCGTCGATGCTCTGGTAGCCGCCGAGGGCCACCTGGATCGCGTGCTGCGCCGGGACGTTGGGGCACAGCCGCATGTTGGCCAGCAGGTTGATTCCCTCGATGAAACTGCCGGCGTGGTCCTTGGGCCCGGTGATCGCCAGCCAGCCGGCCCGATAACCGGCCACCCGGTAGGCCTTGGACAGGCCGTTGAAGGTCAGGCACAACATGTCCGGCGCCAGCGTGGCCAGGTTGATGTGCTTGGCGTCGTCGTAGAGGATCTTGTCGTAGATCTCGTCGGCGAGCAGCAGCAATTCGTGCTTGCGCGCCAGATCGACTATCTGGGTGAGGACTTCACTGGTGTAAACCGCGCCGGTCGGGTTGTTCGGATTGATCACGACCAGCGCCTTGGTGCGCTCGGTGATCTTCGACTCCATGTCGGCGATGTCGGGTTGCCAGCCCTGCGTCTCGTCGCACAGGTAGTGCACCGGCGTGCCGCCCGCCAGGGAGGTCGACGCCGTCCACAGCGGATAGTCCGGCGACGGGATCAGCACCTCGTCGCCGTTGTCCAGCAGGGCCTGCAGCGTCATCGTGATCAGCTCGGACACCCCGTTGCCCAGGTAGACGTCGTCGACGTCGAAGCGGGGGAATCCCTCGACCAACTCATAGCGGGTCACCACCGCCCGGCGGGCGGGCAGGATGCCCTGCGAGTCGGAGTAGCCCTGGGCGTACGGCAGGGCCTGGATCATGTCGCGCATGATCACGTCGGGCGCCTCGAACCCGAACGGCGCCGGGTTGCCGATGTTGAGCTTGAGGATGCGATGGCCCTCGGCCTCCAGGCGCGCGGCCTGCGCGTGCACCGGTCCGCGGATCTCGTACAGGACGTCCTGAAGCTTCGACGACTGCGCGAAACTACGCTGCGGCCGGTGATGAGCCGACGCGTGCACAGGCAGGTGATGGGTGGTCACACCACTAATGGTGCCATCACTGTCCACTGATATTTGCTGTCACGCGGTAAAGACGCAGGTCAGCGCTTGCCCGGGGGACGCGCCCCACGGGCGATGCCCAGGCCTTTGACCGGTGGCTGCGACGGTGCGTCGTCGCCATCGGTCTGCTTTGCCGACTGCGCTTTCGGCGCTGGCTCGGCTTCGGCGTCCGTCTTCGGTTCCTCCGTCTTCGGTTCCTCGGCCTGGGGTGCTTCGGCCTTGGGCGCCACCTTCTTGGCGCCGGGCCGCTTGGCTCCCGCGGCGATGCCCAGTCCCTTGGCCGGCGCCGCGGGTGCCTTGGCTTCGGCCTTGGTCTCGGTCTCGGCTGCCGCTTCGGCCGGTGCCTCGGCTTTGGTGGCGTCGGTCTTGGGTGCCCCGGCCGCCGGTGCGGCCTTCTTGGCCCCGGGCCGCTTGGCGCCGCCGGCGATGCCCAGCCCCTTCACCGGTGCGGCGGCGGCCTTGGCTTCTCCGCCGGACTCGGCCGATGCCTCGGACTTGGGTGCCTCGGCCGCCGGCGCGGCCTTCTTCGCGCCAGGTCGCTTGGCGCCGCCGGCGATGCCCAGCCCCTTCACCGGAGCGGCTGCCTCCGCCTTGGCTTCTCCGGCCGGTTCGGCCGCAGCCTTCTTGGCGCCCGGCTTCTTGGCGCCGCCGGCAATGCCGAGCCCCTTGGCAGGTGCGGCGGGAGCGGCAGCGGCCTCAGACTTAGGCGCCGCCTGCGCCTTCGCGGGTGCCTCCTCGGCCGGCGCCTCGACGGGCGCGGTCGCCGTGGCGGTCGAGGCCTTGGGCGCTTCGGCCGCCCGCGCTTCGGCCCTTTCGGAGGCCTCCTTGGCGGCCGTGCCCTTCTCCGGCAGCGTCGCCTTGTCGTACTCGAGGGACCCGAGCAGGATCTGCGCGACGTCAAGCACCTCGACACCGCTGCGACC
>NZ_LZTA01000140.1 GCF_001665875.1 Mycobacterium sp. 852002-40037_SCH5390672 | reverse complement strand
CGCCGGATAGACGATCGCCGAGGTTCCGACCACCACCATCACGTCGGCGGCCTCGGTCGCCTCCACGGCGCGCTGCCAGGGCTCGTCGGGCAGCTGTTCACCAAACCACACGATGTCGGGTCTGATCAGGCCGCCGCAGTGACATACCGGAGGCTCCACCTCCAGCGCCGGTTCGGGCATCGCGGGCAGCGCGCCGGAATAGCGCGTACCGCAACGCGCGCAACGGAATTCGAACAGGCTGCCGTGCAGATGGTGAACCGACTGGCTGCCAGCGCGCTCATGCAGGTCGTCGACGTTCTGGGTGATGACGCTGACCTGGGCGTCGTTTTGCCAGGCGGCGATGGCGCGGTGGCCCGCATTCGGTTGGACGTCGGCGACCAGATAGTGGCGCCACAGATACCAGCCCCAGACGCGCTGCGGGTTGTCGCGCCACCCCTGGATGCTGGACAGCTCGTAAGGATCGAAGCGGGCCCACAATCCGTTCTTGTCGTCGCGGAAGGTCGGCACACCGCTCTCCGCGGAGATTCCCGCACCGCTGAGCACCGCTACTCGCATCCCACCAAGATAGCCGGGGTGGGGGATACTGAATGAGTGGAGCTGCGTGACTGGTTGAAGGTCGACATGAAGGCGGGAAAGCCGTTGTTCGACCAGCTCAGGACGCAGGTCATCGACGGGGTCCGGGAGGGCGCATTGCCGCCCGGCACTCGCCTGCCCACCGTGCGGGATCTGGCCGGCCAACTCGGCGTCGCCGTCAACACCGTGGCGCGCGCGTACCGTGAGCTGGAAACCTCCGCCATCATCGAAACCCGCGGCCGCTTCGGCACTTTCATCGCCCGCTACGACCCGACCGACGCCGCGATGGCGGCCGCGGCCCGCGAGTACGTCCGGGTTACGCGCGGACTCGGTTTGGACAAGGCCGACGCGGTGCGTTACATCGAAGCCGTGCCCGACGAATGAGGGCTCGGCAAGCGTCGAAAACCCTTGGCGCGCACTGACTGTCTGGTAGCCCGGGGCTCAGCGCAACACCTTGTCCAGCGTGCGCAGGTTGCGCGTCGTGGTCGACGACTTGTACCGCGGCTTACCCATCGTCTTGCCGATGCTGCTGTCTAGCGTGCTGCCCTTGGGGACCTGCCAATAGATCACCCCGTCACCGCGGCGGATCTTCTCGTCGGGACCCGCGTCCTTGCCCAGCGCGGCGAGCTCGCCCAGCACTGCCTTATCGGCGACGAACGTGACGTAGGACTGATAGCCGTCGACCTCGCGCTCGAACGGATAGGCATCGACCACGGCGCGCACCGTGTCGATGTCATAGGCCAGCACCCACGCGTCGTAGCCGAACCGGTCGCGCAACGCGGCTTCGGCTTTTTTGCGCACCGACGCCACGCCGGCGCTCGACTCCAGCAGCACGTTGCCGGTGGCCAGGATGGTCCGTACCTGGGTGAACCCCGCGTCGGTCAGCGCGGCCGCCACCTCGGCCATCTTGAGGGTGACGCCACCGACGTTGACGCCACGCAAAAATGCCGCGTACTTGGTCATGCCCCGATTCCACCAGGTCGGCCGCGCAACGACTATCCCGGGCCGCCCGCCCCGGTGCGACGTAGGCTTTCGTCATGGGACGCCAAGTCTTCGACGACAAATTGCTGGCCTTGATCAGTGGGCATTCCCTCGGGGTGCTGGCCACCATCAAGCGCGACGGTCGGCCGCAGCTGTCGAACGTGAGCTATCACTTCGACCCGCGCAGCCTGGTGATCCAGGTATCGATCACCGAGCCGCGCGCCAAGACCCGCAACCTGCGTCGCGACCCGCGGGCCTCGATCCTCGTCGACGCCGACGACGGTTGGTCGTATGCCGTCGCCGAGGGCACCGCCGAGCTGACGCCTCCGGCGGCCGCGCCCGACGACGACACCGTGCAGGCGCTGATTGCGTTGTATCGCAACATCGCCGGTGAGCACCCGGACTGGGACGAATACCGGCAGGCCATGGTCACCGACCGGCGGGTGTTGCTGACGCTGCCGATCTCACATGTGTACGGCATGCCGCCGGGTATGCGGTAGCCGCGCCGCCAACCCAACCGTTTCGGCAAACGCGGGCTAGGCTGCCCCGTATGGCTGAATCGAATGCCCGGCAGGGTTCAAAGTCGTCGGAGTCTACGGAGGCTGCCGGATCGCCCGGGTCGGACGACGACACCAAGCGCAAATTCCGCCAAGCCCTGGACCGCAAGATGGCCAAATCCTCGGGCGGGTCCGATCACAAGGACGGCACCGGCAAGCAATCGCGGGCGCACGGCGCGGTGGGAAACCGCCGGGAATTCCGTCGCAAGAGCGGCTGAGTTTCGTTGGCCGACAGCGGTGGCCGAATCACGTTGACGGGGTTCAGTCCTGGGGCGCAGCGAACAGGCTGATCGAGGGGTCGGCTTGGCCTGGTTGGCCGCGCAGGCTTCCTCGGGTGCTGGGGTGTCCGAAGTTCACTTGGGACGGGTCGTTCTGGTATGCCCAGTCCGCCACGATGGTGCGTTGATTGAACTTCCAGCGGCCGTCGTGTCTGCCGTACGTGTCCAGGTACCGTCCGCCGATGATGACGTCGATGTCGTGCTCGGGGCCGGCGAAGGTGTGGAACACCAGGCAGTAGACCTCACCGCGGGCCGTGTCGCCTTCGACCAGGAAGTTCGTTGTGGTGATGTTGTGTTGGGAGACACGCACATACGGTTCCGCGGCCACTAGTTGCGCGATGAACTGTTCGACGCCTCCCGTCGAGAACGAACCGTGCGAGTCCGTGGCGTCGGGGTGATACAGGCCGCGAAGGGCGTGATAGTCAGCGCGGTCGACGGCTCGGCAGTAGGCGGTAACGAGCTGATGCAGTTCGTCCCGGGCCAGCATTAGCGCCAACTTGGCCTCATCCACCACCACGTCACGATAACCGGGTGGTTATCTGCCGCTGTCTTGGTAGGTAGTCTTCGCACAAATGCGTCATCGGTCTTAGGGTGTTCAGCGGAAGGAAGGTCGTTGACAGTGAAACTTTGCCTCGCTCAAGATCCTGAGGCCGACAAGCTGCTGGCCGACAATCCGCTGGCCCTGCTCATCGGGATGGTTTTGGATCAGCAGGTCCCATTTGAGACTGCCTTCGCGGGACCGAAGAAGATTGCGGACCGGATGGGCAGTTTCGACGCCGCCGACATCGCGGACTTCGACCCGGATAAGTTCGCCGCGTTGTGCTCGGAAAGGCCTGCGATACACCGCTTTCCGGGGTCGATGGCCAAGCGCATCCAAACGCTGGCGCAGATCATCGTGGACCGCTACGAGGGCGACGCGGCCGGATTGTGGATCGCCGGTGACCCCGACGGAAACGAGCTGCTGCGGCGGATCAAGGGATTGCCGGGCTTCGGCGACGTGAAAGCTCAGATCTTTTTGGCCCTGTTGGGCAAGCAATACGGCGTGACGCCGAAGGGATGGCGCGCGGCCGCCGGGGATTTCGGCCAGGCCGGTTCGCACATTTCCGTCGCCGATATCGTCGATGCCCAATCGATGGGGAAAGTGCGCGCATATAAAAAGCGGCTGAAAGCAGCAGCCAAGGCGGCGAAGTAAACACGGTCATTCGAAGGGAAGGTCGACAACGTGAAGACGCACATAACGTGTCCATGCGGCGAAGCCATCGTCGGCAAGGATGAGGACGAATTGGTCGAATTGACCCAAGCTCACCTTGCCAGCGTTCATCCTGGCCTCGACTACGACCGCGACGCCATCTTGTTCATGGCGTATTAGCCGCCAACTGCGGCCGACAGTTGCTGCAGTACGCGCAGGAACAGGTGACGGTCGTCGGCTGTTAGCTTTGCGAGCCAGCGCTCCTCACCGAGCTGGATGTCTTCCTGCGCGGCATCTTTCGCGGCCCGGCCGGCGTCGGTGAGCGCAAGCAGGCGCACACGCCGGTCGTCTGGGTCGGGGCGGCGTTGGATATAGCCCCGGTTCTGCAGGTCATCAAGCGTGGGGATGATGCGCGTCTTGTCGGCGCCGATCGCCTCCGCCAGTGCGGCCTGGCTGCGCACCGGCGAGCGATCGAGCGCGCCCAGCACGATGTAACCCCACATCGACAATCCATGCGCTTCCAGCACGGGGGCCTCGGCGGCGATCAGCTCGCGAACCAGTGGCCCCATCATCGCCGCGAGATCGGGACGTCGTGCCCTGGGTGCCATGCGGGAAAGCGTAACTGTTGACTGATGATAAGTCAGCGCCTATGGTATGCGTATGTCTACTATTACGGATGTCCGCCCATTTCACCGGCTCGCCGTGCAGGCATCCGTTGAGATCGTTGCGGCGGTCACGCGGGACGATCTGCGCAGGTCGACGCCGTGCGCGGGCTGGAACCTGCTCGACCTGCTCGCCCACATGACGGCGCAGCACCACGGGTTCGCCGCGGCCGCGCGCGGAGACGGCGACAGCCCGACCAGATGGGCGTCGGACCGCGTGGCCGACGCCGTGGCCGCCGATCCCGGCGGCGTCTACACCGCTGCCGCCGCTGACGTGCTCGACGCGTTTGCGCTCGACGGGGTGCTCGACGCACCGTTCGCCCTCCCCGAGATCGGCCCCGGGGCGACCTTCCCGGGCGCGATGGCGATCGGCTTTCACTTCGTGGATTACGTGGCGCACGGCTGGGACGTCGCCCGGAGCATCGGCGCACCCTTTTCGCTCCCGGGCGACGTCGTCGCTGCCGTACTGCCACTCGTGTTCGCGGTTCCAGATGGGGAGTACCGCAGCACCGACGGCGCACCGTTTGGCCCGGCCATCGCCGCGCCTGACGGCGCGGCAGATCTTGACCGCGTTCTCAGCCACCTCGGCCGCTCGCCGGATTGGAAACCCTGAAACCGCGGCGGAATAGCGCTGATCCGCTTTACGGCACCACCGTCGAGCCGATCGTGGGCATGAACTGGCACTGCTTTTCCTTCGTGGTGACCTGCCCGAAGATCGTCGACATGATGCTGCCGGAGCCGGTGTCGGCAATCGCGCTCAACGTCGTCGGCCCCTCCGGGTTGATGTCCGGACGCGGCTTGAGTGCGACGGTCCCGGACTTGCCGGTGGTCAGGTTCACCCATGTGACGTTCAACGGCAGCTTCTGCACCTCGGCGGGTCCGGGCGTGCCGACCGCGGTGAACACGTAAGCGGTCTGACCGGCTCCTGGCCCGGGAAGCGGAATCTTGGCCGGCCCCGCCACCGACAACGCGGTGGCGATGGCGCTGGTGCCGTCCGCCAGGCAGTTGGTGCCGATCGACGGGTACATGAAGTCCTGGGTGGGCGGCGTGTCAGCGCCGAACCCTGGAGCGGCCGCTGTGGGAGCGGCCTCCGGTGCGGGAGCGGGTGCCGGTGCCGCCGCGGGGGCGGCGTCCGGTGCGGGCGGGGTCGCCGGCGGCGCTGCGGCCGGTGCCGGTGGTGCCGGGACCGGCGCGGCGACGGGCACGTTGGCCGGTTGGGCGGGCCCCGGCGCGGCAGGTGCCGCGGCGGGTGCCGGACCGGCCGCGTGTACCGGGTCGATGCCGGCCGGCAGGTGCGCCTCGGGCGCTGGAGCCGCGGCAGGTGCCGGAGCCGCGGCAGGTGCTGCCTCGGGAGCCGGGCCGGCCGCGTGCGCCGGATCGATACCGGTCGGCAGGTGGGACTGCATACCGGGTTCAACGCCTGCCGCGGGCACGTGTTGCACCGGTGCACCGGGTTCCGCGACGAATTGATTGACCGCCGCCGCAACGTTTTTGGACTCGGTGGGCGTGGTCGGATTGTGAGCGAAGGCTTGTGCGGCGGCCATCAGCAGCTGTGTCGCTTGCTGCGGGTCGGTGGCCGCCTGCTGGATGAGCGGGCTGAGCTGCGACAAGGCAGGCAGACCCGGCAGTCCTTGGGCCGCATTCGGTTGCGGTATCGGCTGTGGCGCCGCCGGGTCGGCTGTCGCGCTCGGGCAGAGCCCGAACGCGACAGCCGATGCCGTGACGACAGCGGCCAAACCTTTGGACAGATTCCAAGTGGTTGCCACGATGTCCTCCGGTTGTCAGTAGTGGTTTAGCCGTTTACGAAGCAGATCAGGGCAGGGCGGACAGCAGCGGCGCTGCCGGTCCGGCGGGGCTGGCCGCCGGCGCGGGTGCCGCCGGTGCCGCGGGTGCCGCCGGAGCCTGTCCCGAAGCGAGCGCCGGCAGGTCCTGCGGGAGCATCACTTTCGGGGGCACGCTGACCGGAAGGCCGGCCGGCATCGCCGGCATATTGACCTGCGCCTGCGGAATCTGCGGGGTCGGCGGAGTGGCCGGTGCCGCCGGAGCAGACAACCCCGGGATCGCGGGCAGGCCCGGGATCGACGGAGCGGCCGGAGCGGCGGGACCGGCAGCCGCCGGCTGCGCGCCCGTCAGGCCCTGGATCATCCCCGGAATGCCACCGGTCGCCGCCGACGGCGCAGCGGGCGTCGCCGACTGCGCCAGCCCCGGAAGGAAGGGGTTGGCCGCAGGAGAAGGCACCTGGGCGGCGGGGCTGGTCGGCGCGGTCAGTCCGGGAATCGACGGAAGACCCGCCGCCGGAGCCGCCGCGGTTGCCGGCGAGGTGGCCGCCGGAACACCCGGGAAGCTGATGCCCGGAGTGGCCGGAGCCGCCGGGGGCGTGGCGCCCAGTGCGGTAGCGAGGTTCTGCAGGATTTGCGGTGCGTTGGCCGCCGAACTGATCAGCTGCTGCGGAATGTTCGGCATGGCCGGGGCCGGCACGGGGTCGGCGTGGGCGATACCGCCCGTCAATAGTGCTGCGGACGAACCGACCACGACGGCGGCTGCACGCATGTAAGTCCAGATGGTTGGCATGACTCTCCCTGATTGATCGACTACAGGTTCGTCGCTGAAGCTACTTTGATGCAGATGGGACTCAAGTGACACGTGTGGCATTTATGTATTCGTTACGGATACGAGCGGGACCGGTGACCGAATACGCGAAATAAGCGCTCCAAGGGCTGGCCGGGGCGGGCTGAGGACCGACGGCGTCGTGCCGCAGGCCCCGCTCGCTAAAGTCGGGCGGATAGACACCACCTCGACCGCTCAGGCGGCACCCCATACCCAGCGGTTGGCGAGTTTCCTTGGAGTCGCCGCGCCGATGCTGCTCATCGTGAGCATCGCCGCCCGACTGGGCTGGACGTATCTGGCTCCCAACGGCGCGAACTTTGTCGACCTGCACGTGTATCTCGGGGGGTCCGCCGCGATCGACCATCCCGGCACCTTGTACAGCTACGTCTATGCCGACCAGACGCCGGACTTCCCGCTGCCGTTCACCTACCCGCCGTTCGCGGCCGTCGTCTTCTACCCGCTGCACCTGTTGCCGTTCGGCCTCGTTGCCTTCCTGTGGCAGGTCGCGACCATGGCCGCGCTGTACGGCGCGATCCGGATCAGCCAGCGCCTGATGGGAGTCGCGGCCGGCGACGGCCGGCGACTTGCGATGTTGTGGACGGCGATCGCCATCTGGATCGAGCCGCTGCGCAGCACCTTCGACTACGGCCAAGTCAACGTGTTGCTGATGACCGCTGTGCTGTGGGCGGTGTACACCGCGCGGTGGTGGCTTTCGGGGCTGTTGATCGGCATGGCGGCGGGAATCAAGTTGACCCCCGCGATCTCCGGCGTCTATCTGGTGGGCGCGCGCCGGTGGGGCGCGGCGGTGTTCTCGGCGGTCGTTTTCGTTGCCACCATTGGGATTTCGGTCATGATCGTCGGCGATCAGACGCGCTACTACTTCACCGATCTGCTGGGCGACGCCCACCGGGTGGGCCCGATCGCCACCTCGTTCAATCAGTCCTGGCGCGGCGGCATTTCGCGGATCCTGGGCCACGACGTCGGATTCGGCCCGCTCCTGGTGGCCGCCGTCGTCGTCACCGCGGTGCTGGCCGTGCTGGCCTGGCGCGGCCTGGACCCCTCCGATCGGCTGGGCAGGCTCGTGGTGGTGGAGCTGTTCGGGCTGCTGCTCTCACCGATTTCCTGGACCCATCACTGGGTGTGGCTGGTACCGCTGATGATCTGGGCGATCCACGGCCCGGTGCGTGAGCTGCGCGGAGCGCGCATCGTGGGTTGGGGATGGCTGGCCCTTACCTTGATCGGCGTGCCGTGGTTGCTGAGCTTCGCGCAACCGACCATCTGGCAGATAAGCCGGCCGTGGTATCTGGCCTGGGCCGGGCTGATCTACATCGTGGCGGCGGTGGCGACGTTGATCTGGATCGCGGCCACCGCCGCGCCGAGCCGGGGGGACCGCGCCGAGCGTCACGCTAACGCGACAATCGACACCGAGCGTCACGGCAGCGTGACGACCGACGGAGGCGAGGGCCCGGCCGCGGTCTAGTTGTCGACGATGCCGTTGATATCGCGGGCCATGTCGATGTCATTTTGGGTGATCCCGCCCTCGGAGTGCGTAACGAGAGCGAAAGTCACTGTCCGCCAACGAATATCGATGTCCGGGTGATGGTCCTTGCTCTCCGCGTGCTCGCCCACCCGGCGCACGGCATCGATGCCGGCGAGAAAACTCGGAAATTTTATCGAGCGGCGCAGGGCGCCGCCGGCCCGCTCCCATCCGTCCAGATCGGGCAGTGCGGCGTCCACTTGCTCATCCGTTAACACAGCCATATGGGACTCGTCCTCTCGGATAACGGCTTGATCGAGGGCAGCCCTGAAATGTCTGGCCTCCCCGCGAAGATGGTCACCTACGAGGCTACGGCGGGATCACCCGGTACTTGATTCTTCTGGTCCAACGGCACCACGACGCCGGCCTCTGGAATGTTCTGTTGTTGCTGGTAAGCGGACTCCAGGCTGGCAGGGATGCCTTGTAGGTCGCGGGCTACGCCCATCAGTTCTTCCAGGATCATGATTCGTTGCTGATTCGCCTCGTCCATCGCGCTGTGGGCTCGCTCGTCGAATTCATGTGCTTTCTGCTTTGCGTCGGCGAGGAGCTGCTCACGTTCATGGCAGGCTTCCTGCCACGCTTCGTCGATTAATGACTGGGCTTCAGCCCGCATCCCGGCGAGTTGGGCGTCGAGCTTTTTCCTGGTTTCCTCACACTCCATTTGGAGCGCTCTTCGCTGCGCGGCCATGTGCTCCAACAGCTCTCGGTATTCTCGCTGCGCGGCCTCGGCCTCGGCCTCGGCACCCGCGATCAGCGCATCTGCCTCGGCGCGTGCCTCGGCCTGCATCCGAGAAGCCTCATCGAGTGCACGCCGCAGCATCTTCGCCATCCGATGCTGTATCGCGTAGGGCGTCGGTGATGTGTCCGACAGGGCGGCGACCTCATCCTTGAGGCAGGCGACCTCAATCCGCAGCGCGGCTGCTTCATTGCTGGATTCGTCTCGCTGGGCCCTGAGGTTCTGAACTTCGTCGATCAGCAATTTCTCCTTGGCGAGCAACACCTCGATGTAGGGATCGACCAAAGCCGGGTCATAGCCCCGAAAGATCCGAGTGAACGACTTTGTGGGTTCGGTGATCATTGCCAACTCCCCTCATTGGAAGTGCCTGTCAAGGTCGTGACCGACTGGACTCGAGTATTCCACGGCGGCGACTAAATCGTAAGAGAGGCGTTGTGTCCCAAAGGAATTCGATAGCATCTGGACCTGAATGGCTGTCTCAATGGTCGTTGCGGTCAGTGTTCCCAGCGGTGGCGGGTCGTATGGGGCAGTACGGCCGACGGCCGCGCGCGAAGCCGAACTGGCAATGTTCGTCTGCACGCACATAGCCATGCTCCGGCGGTATACCGTGACTGGCCATGTCGACCCAGATCGTCGTCGCCGGCGCCCTGATTTGCGGCGCCAAGGTCTTGGCGGCACAGCGTGCCCGCCCGCCGGAGCTGGCCGGCCGCTGGGAGCTGCCCGGCGGCAAGGTCGCGCCCGGTGAAACGGAGCGCGACGCGCTGGCTCGCGAGTTGGCCGAGGAGTTGGGTCTGCAGGTCGGCGACGTCGCGGTGGGCGACCGGCTGGGCGACGACATCGCGGTGGACGGCGGGTTCACGCTGCGGGCCTACCAAGTGCGCCTGATCGGGGGCGAACCCGACGCGCGTGATCATCGGGCGTTGCGCTGGATTACCGCGGCTGAGCTGCACGCTCTCGACTGGGTGCCGGCAGATCGGGGCTGGTTGGCGGACCTGGCGAAAGCTCTGAAGAGAGCTACCTCATAACAAGTCCACAGACTTCCGGCAGCTTATGTACAGCCGCGTCGCAGGTCTTCGCAGTGAACTGAATAGAACAATATGACGTGTAATGACGACGCCACAAAAATCTGCCCTGGATGTGCGTGCCGATAGCGAGTCGAGTGCTTGTTCAGACCTTGCCGTCGCGGCCGCGGTGCCGGGCCGGCACGTGGACAGGTGTGCAAAAACCCCTGCTCATGACCCCCTTTGCCGAGAATCGCCCACGCGAGGCGGATCTGATTTCGCCCGCGACCCAGACTTATGCTGGTGTTGTATCGCCCCCCAGCCCGCGGGGCCTGAAATGCCGAGTGTTGAGCCGATCCGGCCTGGCGCGGGCGGGTGGAACACAGGGCTGATTGCCAAACACGACGCACATGGGGCCGAACGAACGACCCGGCGACGAGGCGAGACGCTACCGAATCGGAGGAGTACTTCTTGACTGTCACACCTCACATTGGCGGAGTTCTCGAGGAGCTCTTGGAGCGCACCGGGCGGTTTTTCACGCCCGGCGAGATCTCGGCTGACCTGCGCACGGTCACGCGCGAGGGCGGGCGCGAAGCCGACGTGTTCTACCGTGACCGGTGGAGCCACGACAAGGTGGTTCGCTCCACGCACGGGGTGAATTGCACCGGATCATGCTCATGGAAGATCTACGTCAAAGACGGGATCATCACCTGGGAGACCCAGCAGACCGACTATCCGTCGGTGGGTCCGGACCGGCCGGAGTACGAGCCGCGCGGCTGTCCCCGGGGTGCGTCGTTTTCGTGGTACAGCTACTCGCCGACCCGGGTGCGCTACCCCTACGCCCGGGGGGTGCTCATCGAGATGTACCGGGAAGCCAAGGCACGGCTGGGCGACCCAGTGCTGGCATGGGCCGACATCCAGGCCGACCCAGAGCGTCGTCGCCGCTATCAGCAGGCCCGCGGCAAGGGCGGACTGGTCCGGGTCACGTGGGCCGAGGCCACCGAGCTGATCGCCGCCGCCCACGTGCACACCATCAAGACCTACGGACCGGATCGCGTCGCCGGATTCTCTCCGATCCCGGCGATGTCGATGGTGTCCTACACCGCCGGCTCGCGGTTCTTCGAGCTGATCGGCGCCCCCATGACGTCGTTCTACGACTGGTACGCCGACCTCCCGGTGGCCTCACCGCAGGTCTTCGGCGACCAGACCGATGTGCCCGAATCCGGGGACTGGTGGGACGCAGCGTATCTGATGATGTGGGGCTCCAACGTCCCGATCACCCGCACGCCCGACGCGCACTGGATGGCCGAGGCGCGCTACCGCGGCACCAAGGTGGTGACCGTCAGCCCGGACTACGCCGACAACACCAAGTTCGCCGACGAGTGGATGCCCTGTGCGGCCGGCACCGACGGGGCGCTGGCCATGGCGATGGGCCACGTCATTCTCTCGGAGTGCTATGTGCAAAAGCAGGTCCCGTTCTTCACCGACTATTCCCGCCGCTACACCGACCTGCCGTTCCTGATCAAGCTGGAAGAACGCGCCGACATGCTGGTGCCGGGAAAGAACCTCACGGCAGCAGATTTGGGGGAGGCCGTCGAGAACGCCGCACTCAAGCCAGCGGTGCTGGACGAGACGACCGATTCGGTTGTGGTGCCGCACGGTTCGCTGGGATTCCGGTACGGCGAGTCGGGCGTCGGCAAGTGGAACCTCGATCTCGGCGACCTGACTCCCGCACTCAGCGTGCGAGACGCGCACGGCCGCAACGGAGATGACAGCGCCGCGCTCGTCCACCTGCCCAGCTTCGACACGGTCGACGGCGAGGGCACGACCGTAACGCGCGGCGTTCCGGTGCGCCGTATCGGTAAGCATCTGGTGTGCACCGTCTTCGACCTGATGCTCGCCCAGTACGGTGTGGCCCGACCCGGTTTGCCCGGCGAATGGCCCACCGGCTACGACGACGCCACCCAGCAGAACACCCCGGCATGGCAGGAGGCGATCACCGGCGTGTCGGCCGCCCAGGTCATCCGGGTGGCAAGGGAATTCGCGCAGAATTCGGAGGAATCCGGCGGCCGCTCCATGATCATCATGGGCAGCGGAATCTGTCAGTGGTTTCACGGCGACGCCATCTACCGCGCGGTGCTGGCGCTGCTGATGCTGACCGGGTCGATGGGCCGCAACGGCGGGGGATGGGCCCACTACGTCGGCCAGGAAAAGGTGCGCCCGCTCACCGGTTTTCAGACGATGGCGATGGCCACCGACTGGGTGCGGCCGCCGCGCCAGGTGCCGGGCGCCTCGTACTGGTATGCGCACACCAACCAATGGCGTTACGACGGCTACGCGGCCGATAAACTGGCCAGCCCGGTGGGCCGGGGCCGATTCGCGGGCAAGCACACCATGGACCTGCTGGCCTCGGCGACGGCCATGGGCTGGAGCCCGTTCTATCCCCAGTTCGACCGGTCCAGCCTCGATGTCGCCGACGAGGCGCGCGCCGCCGATCGTGACATCGCCGACTACGTCGCCGAGCAGCTGGGCCAGCGCAAACTCAAGCTCGCCGTCACCGATCCCGATAATCCCGTCAATTGGCCCCGTGTCCTTACCGTATGGCGCGCCAACCTGATTGGGTCTTCGGGCAAGGGCGGCGAATACTTTCTGCGCCATCTCTTGGGGACCGACTCCAATGTGCAGGCGCAGCCGCCCGAGGACGGGGTACGGCCCGTCGAAGTGACGTGCGACGGGGACATTCCTGAGGGCAAGCTCGACCTGATGATGTCGATCGACTTCCGGATGACCTCGACGACGCTGGTGTCTGACGTCGTGCTGCCGGCCGCAACCTGGTATGAGAAGGCCGATATCTCCAGCACCGACATGCACCCCTACGTGCATGCGTTCAGCGCCGCGACCGACCCGCCGTGGGAAACCCGTTCAGATTTCGACGCTTTCGGTGCCATCGCCCGCGCCTTCAGTGCCATGGCCAAGGATCACCTGGGCACGCGCACCGATGTGGTGCTCACCGCGCTGCAGCATGACACCCCAGAGGCGATGGCGTATCCCGATGGCACCGAACAGGATTGGTTGCACTCGGGTGCGACGCCGGTGCCGGGGCGGACGATGGGCAAGCTGACCGCGGTGGAGCGCGACTACACCGCCATTTACGACAAGTGGCTGACGCTGGGTCCGCTCGTCGACAAGTTCGGCTTGACCACCAAGGGCGTCACGGTGCACCCCTTCCGCGAAGTCGAGGAACTGTCGGCGAAGTTCGGGGTGATGAAGTCCGGTGTGGCAGCCGGCCGTCCGGCCGTCACCACCGCGTCGCGGATGGCCGACGTGCTGTTGTTGCTGTCGGGGACGACCAACGGCCGGCTCGCGGTCGAGGGTTTCCATGAACTGGAGAAGCGCACCGGACAGCGGTTGGTGCATCTGGCCGAGGGCAGCGAAGACCGCCGTATCAGCTATGCCGACACCCAGGCACGTCCGGTCCCGGTGATCACCAGCCCGGAATGGTCCGGCAGCGAAACGGGCGGCCGCCGTTACGCGCCGTTCACCATCAACATCGAGAACCTCAAACCGTTCCACACCCTGACCGGACGGATGCACTTCTATCTGGCCCACGACTGGGTCGAGGAACTCGGCGAGCACCTGCCGGTGTTCCGCCCGCCGCTGGACATGACCCGGTTGTTCGGCCAGCCCACGCTGGGCCCGACCGAGGACGGAATCGGGCTCACGGTGCGCTACCTGACGCCGCACTCGAAATGGTCGTTCCACTCCACCTACCAGGACAACCTGTACATGCTGTCGTTGTCCCGTGGCGGCCCGACGATGTGGATGAGCCCGGGCGATGCGGCGAAAATACAAGTGCGCGACAACGATTGGGTCGAGGCGGTCAACGCCAACGGCATCTACGTGTGCCGGGCGATCGTCTCGCACCGGATGCCCGACGGCGTGGTTTTCGTCTACCACGTCCAGGAGCGCACGGTGGACACCCCGCGCACGGAAACCAACAACAAGCGCGGCGGTAACCACAACGCTCTGACCCGGGTGCGCATCAAGCCCAGCCACCTGGCCGGGGGTTACGGTCAGCACGCGTTTGCGTTCAACTACATGGGTCCGACCGGCAACCAGCGCGACGAAGTGACCGTCGTGCGGCGGCGCAGCCAGGACGTGACCTACTGATGCCCACAAGCGAAGCCTGGGGAGCGAGGCCCTCATGAAAGTCATGGCGCAGTTGGCGATGGTGATGAACCTCGACAAATGCATCGGTTGTCACACCTGTTCGGTGACGTGCAAACAGGCGTGGACCAACCGACCCGGCACCGAATACGTATGGTTCAACAACGTCGAAACCCGGCCCGGCCAAGGCTATCCGCGCACATACGAGGATCAGGAGCGGTGGCGCGGCGGTTGGATTCGCGACAAGAAGGGCCGACTGCGGCTACGGGACGGCGGCCGCCTGCAGAAACTGCTGCGGATCTTCGCCAATCCGAGGCTGCCCGTCATCGGCGACTACTACGAGCCCTGGACCTACGACTACGAGAACCTGACCACGGCACCCGCGGGTGACACCTTCCCGACGGCCGCGCCCAGAAGCCTGATCAGCGGTGAGCCGATGAAGGTTTCGTGGGGCCCGAACTGGGACGACAACCTGGCCGGGTCGCCGGAAATCCTGGCCGGGGACCCGATCCTGAAGAAGGTCAGCGAACAGGTCAAGCTCTCGCTCGAAGAAACCTTCATGTTCTACCTGCCCCGCATCTGCGAGCACTGCCTCAACCCGTCCTGCGTGGCGTCGTGCCCGTCGGGCGCGATGTACAAGCGCAGCGAGGACGGCATCGTCCTGGTCGACCAGGACCGCTGCCGCGGCTGGCGGATGTGTGTGTCCGGATGTCCTTACAAGAAGGTCTATTTCAACCACAAGACGGGCAAGGCCGAGAAGTGCACGCTGTGCTATCCGCGGATGGAGGTCGGCTTGCCGACCATCTGCTCGGAGACCTGCGTGGGGCGACTGCGCTACCTGGGCGTCGTCCTCTACGACGTCGACCGGGTGCTGGAGGCGGCATCGGTGGAAAAGGAGACCGATCTGTATCCGGCGCAGTGCGAGATCCTGCTGGATCCCAACGACCCGGACGTCATCGCCGGTGCGCGGGCGGAGGGGATCCCGGATGAGTGGATCGAGGCCGCGCAGCGTTCCCCGATCTACGCGCTGATTCACACCTACAAGGTGGCGCTGCCGCTGCATCCGGAATACCGGACCATGCCGATGGTGTGGTACATCCCGCCGCTCTCGCCGGTGGTCGACGCGGTCAGCCGCGACGGGCACGACGGCGAAGACATCGGCAATCTGTTCGGTGCGCTGGACGCGCTGCGCATCCCCATGCAATACCTGGCCGAACTGTTCACCGCCGGCGACACCGCCGTGGTCGAAGGCGTGCTGCGGCGGCTGGCGGCGATGCGCTCCTACATGCGCGACATCAACCTCGGCCGCGAAACCCAGCCGCACATCCCGCATTCGGTCGGCCTGACCGAAGAAGAGATCTACGAGATGTACCGCCTGCTCGCCATCGCGAAATACGAAGAGCGCTACGTCATTCCGACCGCCTTCGCGCCCCAGGCCCGTGACCTCGAGGAGATGGGCTGCTCGTTGACGGGTGACGGCGGGCCCGGCATGTACGAGTCGGATCCGGTGCCGGTGTCCGTGGAGACCTTCCACACCCTCAAACAGCGCGGCGACGATCCCGGCAACACGCGACCTTCGACGCGGGTGAACCTGCTCAACTGGGACGGGGGCCAGGTACCCGCCGGAATGTTTCCCGAAGGGCAGCAGCGATGAAGTTGCTTTCGGCGCTCCGGGAGCGTTCCACCACCCGGTCGATGCAGGATCGCCTGGTGTGGCAGGCGGCGTCGCTGCTGCTGGCGTACCCGGACGACGGATTGTCCGGACGCCTGGACGCCGTCGATGAGTTGCTCGGCCATATCAGCGGTCCGCCGGCGGCGTTGCTCGCCCAGACGGTCGCGGCGCTGCGTGCGGTCGAGCCGATGGCCGCCGCGATGGACTACGTCGCGACGTTCGACATGCGCCGGCGCGCCACGATGTATCTGACCTACTGGACCGCGGGGGACACCCGCAACCGCGGCCGGGAGATGTTGGCGTTCGCCACCGCCTATCGGGAGGCCGGCGTGCAGCCGCCGCGCGCCGAGGCGCCCGATCACCTGACCGTGGTGCTCGAATTCGCCGCCACCGTGGATCCAGAAGCCGGACGGCGTCTGCTGAACCAGCACCGCGTGCCGATCGACGTGCTGCGCGCGGCCCTGGCCGACTCCAAGTCGCCGTACGAGCCGACGGTGGCGGCGGTCTGCGAGACCCTGCCCGCCGCGACCGATCAGGAAGTGCGCCGCGCCGAGCGCCTGGCGAAAGCCGGGCCACCGGCGGAAGCCGTTGGCCTGCAACCGTTTACCTTGACCGTGCCACCGAAGTAAAGGAACGCCAAGTGTTTAGCAACGTCCTGTTCTGGGACATCGCGCCCTACGTCACGCTGTCGGTGCTGATCGTGGGCACCTGGTGGCGCTACCGGTACGACAAATTCGGCTGGACCTCGCGGTCGTCACAGGTCTACGAGTCGCGACTGCTGAGCATCGGCAGCCCCATCTTTCATTTCGGCATCCTGGCGGTTTTCGCCGGGCACGTGATGGGGTTGTTCGTCCCGCCGCGGGTGACTCACATGTTGAAGGTGAGCGACTATGCCTACCACCTGCAGGCGGTCATCGGCGGGTCGGTGGCCGGCATCGCGACGCTGATTGGCATCGGCTTGCTGATCTACCGGCGATTCACCCGCCCGGCGGTGTCCATGGCCACCAGCCGCAGCGACAAGGTGATGTATGTGGTGCTGGTGCTGGCGATCGTGGTGGGCCTGTACTGCGACCTGATCGGTACCGGTCCGCACGGCGGGGAGTTCCACTATCGCTACACGGTCGGTTTGTGGTTCCGCCGGATCTGGATATTTCAGCCGCACGGCGAGGTGATGATCAACGCCCCGCTGGACTACCAGCTGCACGCCCTGATCGGCATGGTGCTGTTCACGCTGTGGCCGTTCACCCGCCTGGTGCATGCGTTCAGCGCCCCGATCGTCTACCTGTTCCGGCCCTACATCGTCTACCGCAGCCGCGAGGCGGCGGGCAAGGGTCAACTCGTCGGTACAGCACCGCGTCGGCGGGGCTGGTAGCGGACCGGCGGAGGGCGCCCGGCCACCAGCCGGTTCGCTATCCGTGGCCCCCGCTGCCACAATCACCGACGTGCTATTTCGCAACGTCGCCATCGTCGCCCACGTCGACCACGGAAAGACCACCCTGGTTGACGCGATGCTGCGGCAATCGGGCGCGCTGCACCACCGGGGTGACGACACGGTCGAGCGCCTCATGGACTCCGGGGACCTGGAGAAAGAAAAGGGCATCACGATCCTGGCCAAGAACACGGCCGTGCATCGCAAGCATGCGGACGGAACGACGATCGTCATCAACGTCATCGACACCCCGGGCCACGCCGACTTCGGCGGTGAGGTGGAGCGCGGGCTGTCGATGGTCGACGGGGTGCTCCTGCTGGTCGACGCCTCCGAGGGTCCGCTGCCGCAGACCCGGTTCGTGCTGCGCAAGGCCCTGGCCGCCCACCTTCCGGTGATCCTGGTCGTCAACAAGACGGACCGGCCGGACGCCCGGATCTCCGAGGTCGTCTCGGAGAGTCACGACCTGCTGCTCGACGTTGCGTCGGACCTCGACGAGGACGCACAGAAGGCCGCCGAGCACGCCCTCGACCTGCCGACCCTGTACGCCTCGGGCCGCGCAGGCATCGCCAGCACGACGGAACCGTCCAATGGTGAGAACCCCGCGGGCGACAACCTCGATCCACTGTTCGACGTTCTGCTCGAGCACATCCCGCCGCCCCAGGGCGATCCCGAGGCACCGCTGCAGGCACTGGTGACCAACCTCGACGCCTCGGCCTTTCTCGGCCGACTCGCGCTGATCCGCATCTACAAGGGCCGGATCCGTAAGGGTCAGCAGGTCGCCTGGATGCGCGAGGTGGACGGGCATCCCGTCATCACGAACGCGAAGATCACCGAACTGCTGGTGACCGAGGGGGTGGAACGGACGCCCACCGAGGAGGCGATCGCCGGGGACATCGTCGCGGTGGCCGGGCTGCCCGAGATCATGATCGGGGACACGCTGGCCGATCCCGACCACGCCCACGCGCTGCCGCGCATCACCGTCGACGAACCGGCGATCTCGGTGACGATCGGCACCAACACCTCGCCGCTGGCGGGCAAGGTGAAGGGGCACAAGCTGACCGCTCGCATGGTGAAGTCGCGGCTCGACGCCGAACTCGTCGGCAACGTCTCCATCAAGGTCGTCGACATCGACCGGCCCGACGCCTGGGAGGTGCAGGGCCGCGGCGAGCTCGCGCTGGCGGTGCTCGTCGAGCAGATGCGTCGCGAGGGTTTCGAACTCACGGTCGGCAAGCCGCAGGTGGTCACGCAGACCATCGACGGGAAGCTGCACGAGCCGTTCGAGGCGATGACGATCGACTGCCCCGAGGAATTCGTCGGCGCGATCACCCAGCTGATGGCCGCCCGCAAGGGCCGCATGGAGGAGATGGCCAACCACGCGGCGGGCTGGGTCCGGATGGACTTCATCGTGCCCAGCCGCGGCCTGATCGGCTTCCGCACCGACTTCCTCACCATCACGCGCGGCACCGGCATCGCCAACGCCGTGTTCGACGGCTACCGGCCGTGGGCGGGGGAGATCCGGGCTCGCCACACCGGGTCGCTGGTCTCCGACCGCGCCGGCACCATCACGCCGTTCGCGCTGATTCAGCTCGCCGACCGGGGCCAGTTCTTCGTCGAACCCGGCCAGGACACCTACGAAGGCATGGTCGTCGGAATCAACCCGCGCGCCGAGGATCTCGACATCAACGTCACCCGCGAGAAGAAGCTGACCAACATGCGGTCGTCGACCGCCGATGTCATCGAGACGTTGGCCAGGCCGCTCGAGCTCGATCTCGAGCAGGCCATGGAATTCTGTGCGGCCGACGAATGCGTCGAGGTGACCCCGGAGATCGTGCGGGTGCGCAAGGTCGAGCTGGACGCCACCTCCCGAGCCCGCAGCCGGTCGCGCGCCAAGGCCCGGGGTTAACGCCGGGTGGCCGGGAGGGGCCGCTGTGCAGCTGCTCGATACCCTGATCAGCGTGCCGAGACGAGTTCGCCGCTGGTTCATGGTGCTGGGCGGCCTGGTCTCCTTGGTCGGACTCGTGCTCTCGGCCTGCACGGTCAACCCGCCGCCGGCGCCGCAGAGCACCGATACGCCGCACAACTCGGTGCCGCCGCCGCCCCGGGTCAGCGAGATCATCATGGGCATCGACTCGATCGGGGCCGGCTTCAATCCGCACCTGCTGTCCGACCTGTCCCCGGTGAACGCGGCGATCAGCGCGCTGGTGTTGCCGAGCGCCTTTCGGCCGGTCCCCGACCCCAACACGCCGACCGGCTCACGCTGGGAGATGGACCCCACCCTGCTGGTGTCGGCCGAGGTGACCGGTCAGAACCCATTCACGGTGACGTACAAGATTCGCCCGGAGGCGCAGTGGACGGACAACGCGCCGATCGCCGCCGACGACTTCTGGTACCTGTGGCACCAGATGGTCAGCCAGCCCGGCGTCGTGGACCCGGCCGGGTATGACCTCATCACCGGCGTGCAGTCCCTGGAGGGGGGCAAGCAGGCGGTGGTGACCTTCGCCGAACCGTATCCGTCCTGGAAAGAGTTGTTCAGCAACATCCTTCCGGCGCACATCGTCAAGGACGTGCCCGGGGGTTTCGCGGCGGGCCTGGCCCGGGCGCTTCCGGTCACGGGCGGGCAGTTCCGGGTGGAAAGCATCGACCCGCAGCGCGACGAGATCCTGGTGGCCCGCAACGACCGCTACTGGGGACCGCCGGCCAAACCCGCGCTCATTCTTTTCCGGCGAGCCGGTGCGCCGGCCGCGCTGGCCGATTCCGTGCGCAACGGCGACACCCAGGTGGCGCAGGTGCATGGCGGCTCGGCCGCCTTCGCGCAGCTGTCCGCCATTCCCGATGTCCGGACCGCCCGGATCGTGACGCCGCGGGTCATGCAGCTCACGCTGCGGGCCACCGAGCCGAAACTGTCTGACACCCAAGTCCGTAAGGCGATCCTGGGGCTGCTCGACGTCGATCTGCTCGCGGCCGTGGGCGCGGGCAGCGACAACACCGTCACCCTGGATCAGGCGCAGATCCGCGCGCCGAGCGACCCGGGCTACGAGCCGACCGCGCCACCGGCGATGACGACGCCCGCGGCGCTGGCGTTGCTGGAGGGGGCCGGATACAAGGTGGAACCCAACTCCTCGGCATCGCCGGCGCCGACCCCGCCGAACACCGGTCCGCCCGAGGTCATCCGGGGCCGGATCAGCAAGGACGGCCAACAGCTCTCACTGGTCATCGGGGTGGCCGCCAACGACCCGACCGCGGTCGCGGTGGCCAACACCGCCGCCGACCGCTTGCGCAACGTCGGCATAGCCGCGACCGTGCTGGCGCTGGACCCCGTCACCCTCTACCACGACGCGCTGAACGACAACCGCGTGGACGCGATCGTCGGCTGGCATCAGGCGGGCGGAAACCTGGCGACCCGGCTCGCCTCCCGGTACGGCTGTCGCGCACTGGAATCGACCCAGGTCCCGATTTCCAATGGGCCGGCCGCCACGTCGACGACACCGACCACGACGCCGCCGCCCAGCCGCCCGGCCGATCCCAACGCCCTGGTGCAGGCGCCGTCGAATCTCACCGGGATCTGTGATCGCAGCATCCAGTCGAACATCGACGCCGCCCTCAACGGCACCAAGAACATCAACGACGTGATCACCGCGGTCGAACCGCGATTGTGGAACATGTCCACCGTGCTGCCGATCCTGCAGGACACCACGATCGTCGGGGCCGGCCCGAGCGTGGAGAACGTCAGCCTGTCCGGTGCGGTTCCGGTCGGCATCGTCGGCGACGCCGGCCAATGGATCAAGACCGGGCCCTAGCGCCGGCGTCGTCAGCCGGCGGGTTGCGCTGCCCGCGGCGGGATCACGGTGTCGACGATGAGCGCCAGCTCGCGCCGGTTCGGTGGCGATCCGTTCAGCAGGAAGTGCTGGTTGATCAAGGCCGGTCCGATGTGCGCGGTGAGCGGTGTCATCTTGGCCGGATCGAGAGCGCCTTCTTCTACCGCAGCCGCCAGGATCGTTTCGACGAGGCTCAGCCGTGGGCACACCACCGCGTCGGCGAAGATGGCCCGCATTTCGGGTTCGTGCAGCAGCTGATGGACAACGTGAATTCCCGGAAAGCCGGTCTTTCCGGCCAGGACGTCACGGTGGGCGGTGAACATCGTCAGTAAATTCTCCCGGGCCGAACGACCGGGGCGCGGCTCGGGCATCGGCGGTAGGGCGAAAACCAACGCCGCGTGCACCAGCTCGCATTTGGTGTCCCAGCGCCGGTAGAGCGCGGCCTTGCCGGTGTGGGCGCGCGCCGCGATCCCCTCCATGGTCAGGCCCCCGTAACCGACTTCGGTCAGCTCGGCCAGGGTGGCCTCGTAGAGCGCGCGTTCGAGGACCTCACCTCGCCGGCGGCTTCGGCTGCCGGTGTGGTCTGCGTCCGTGAGCTGGGGCACCCCTTGATAGTAGCCGTGCGCGTTCCTATCCGCTGGGTCCCGGCGACGCGGCCGCCCGGCGACGACCATAAGAAACGGTGCCGGTCACTAACCTGACTGCCGATCTCGTCGCCTTTGCCGGTAGGGTGCCGTCCATGCCTGAGACGCCGCGGCTGCTGTTCGTCCACGCGCACCCCGACGACGAAAGCCTCGGCACCGGCGCAACCATCGCCCACTACACCGCCCGCGGGGCGGATGTCCGCGTCGTCACGTGCACGCTGGGCGAAGAGGGCGAGGTGATCGGCGATCGCTGGGCCGAACTCGCCGTCGACCGCGCGGACCAACTCGGCGGCTACCGGATCGGCGAACTGACCGCCGCGCTGCAGGCGCTGGGCATCAGCGAACCGCGCTATCTCGGTGGCGCCGGCCGGTGGCGCGATTCGGGCATGCGCGGCACGCCAACGCGCCACCGGCAACGCTTCATCGACGCCGACGAGCGCGAGACCGTCGGCGCGCTGGTGGCCATCATTCGCGAACAGCGTCCCCACGTCGTCGTGACCTATGACCCGGACGGCGGCTACGGCCATCCCGACCACATCCACGCGCACCGGGTGACGGTTGCCGCCCTGGCGGCGGCCGGGCCGGGAGCCGGCGGGGCCGATTTCCCCGGCGAGCCCTGGGGCGTGCCGAAGTTCTACTGGTCGGTCTTCTCGACCCGCGCATTCGAGGCGGCCATGGACGCACTGACGCCCGAGGATCTGCGGCCCGAATGGTCGATCCCGCCGAAGGAAGAGTTCTCTTTCGGCTACGCCGACGACGACATCGACGCCGTCGTCGAGACCGCCCCGGAGGCTTTGGCCGCCAAGCGGGCGGCGCTCGCCGCCCACGCCACGCAAGTGGTGGTCGGTCCTACCGGGCGGGCCTGCGCCCTCTCCAACAACGCGGCGATCCCGATAGTGGGTCAGGAGCACTACGTCTTGGCCGCCGGCGACGCGGGAGAGCGCGACGAGCGGGGCTGGGAAACGGACCTGCTCGCGGGGCTTGGTTTCCCCGCCGCCCGGACGCGGTAGGCTGCCAATCAGGCAGCCACGGAAGGAATTCGCATGGACCCCGACCTGGACCCTAATCTGCAGCACTGGCAGGACCGGCTGGACAGCCTACAGTGGGTTATCGGCTCGATTATGTCCAACTTCGACAGCGTCCCGACCTGACCGAAACCAAGCCACGGGTCGTGTCCGTTGACGACAGCGGCGCGACCGACCCCGCGATCCGTTTCGTTGTGTTGGCCCTCTTGGCGGTCGACGGGGTGCTCTCCGCACTCGCCGGAGCTCTGCTGCTGCCTCTATATCTCGGGACGGTTCCCTTCCCCATCAGCGGACTGATTTCTGGACTGGTCAACGCGGCGCTGGTGTGGGCCGCCGGGCGCTGGACCCGCTCACCGCGGCTGGCGGCGTTGCCGTTGTGGACGTGGTTGTTGACCGTGGCGGTGATCAGCATGGGTGGCCCCGCCGACGACGTCATCCTGGGTGGCCGCGGCCTGATGGCCTACGGGGCCCTATTACTGCTGGTCCTGGGGGTCGGACCGCCGGTCTGGGTGCTGTGGCGGCGTGGGCGGGGTGCCTGACGTCCGGCCGGGATGTCGCCCGCTGGCCGCCGCGGGTGTGCCGCTACTGTTGACTGTTGCCCATACGGCACCCGCCAGCGGGTGCCACGATTTCACATGTTGGGACGCACGGATGAAATTCGATCGTGGGGAAGTTACACCAAGGTGCTGTTGACTCCGGGCGAGGAACCTACCGCTCTGCCCAACCCTGTGGTTCCGGCCAAGGTTTCTCCGGAAACCCCGTCGAAGGCTGAAGGCTCTTCGGGGGCCTCGCCGACGGTCAGTGCGTCGGCCCTGCGACGGGTATTGCGACGGGCTCGAGATGGTGTCGCGCTGAACATCGACGAGGCGGCGCTCGCCATGACCGCGCGGGGTGCAGACCTCGCGGATCTGTGCGCCAGTGCGGCGCGGGTACGCGATGCGGGTCTGGAGTCGGCCGCACGGCGCGGCCCGGGCGGCGGGCTGCCGATCACCTACTCACGCAAGGTTTTTATCCCGGTCACCCACCTGTGCCGGGACAGCTGTCATTACTGCACCTTCGTCACCGTCCCCGGCAAGCTGCGCGCCCAGGGCGCCGGCATGTATCTCGAACCCGACGAGATTCTCGATGTTGCCCGCCGCGGTGCCGAACTCGGTTGCAAGGAAGCGCTATTCACCCTCGGTGACCGGCCCGAGGACCGCTGGCCGGAGGCGCGTGAGTGGTTAGAGGCGCGTGGCTACGATTCCACGCTGTCCTATGTGCGGGCGATGGCGATCCGGGTGCTCGAAGAGACCGGGCTGTTGCCGCACTTGAACCCCGGCGTGATGAGTTGGTCGGAGATGGCGCGGCTCAAGCCGGTGGCGCCGTCGATGGGCATGATGCTCGAGACGACGTCACGGCGGCTGTTCGAGACGAAAGGGCTTGCGCACTATGGCAGCCCGGACAAAGATCCGGCCGTCCGCCTGCGCACTTTGACCGATGCGGGCAGGTTGTCGATTCCGTTCACCACCGGGCTGCTGGTGGGCATCGGCGAGACACTGGCCGAACGCGCCGACACCTTGCATGCGATTCGCAAGTCGCACAAGGAGTTCGGTCATGTGCAAGAAGTGATCGTGCAGAACTTCCGGGCCAAGGAACACACCGCGATGGCCGCGGTTCCCGATGCGGGCATCGAGGATTACCTGGCGACGGTGGCGGTTGCGCGGTTGGTGCTCGGTCCCGGGATGCGCATTCAGGCGCCACCCAACCTGGTGTCGCGCGACGAATGCCTGGCGCTGCTCGGCGCCGGAGTCGACGACTGGGGCGGTGTTTCACCGCTGACGCCCGACCACGTCAACCCGGAGCGGCCGTGGCCGGCCCTGGACGAATTGGCCGCCGTCACCGCCGAAGCCGGTTACGAGCTGGTCCAGCGGCTGACCGCACAGCCCAGATACGTGCAGGCCGGCGCGGCCTGGATCGACCCGCGGGTGTCCGGACACGTGAGGGCGCTGGCCGATCCGGCGACCGGGCTGGCTCGCGACGTCAACCCGGTAGGGCTGCCCTGGCAGGAGCCCGACGACGTCGGCTCCTCGGGCCGCGTCGACCTCAACGCGGCGATCGACAGCGAGGGCCGCAACACCGAAACGCGCAGCGACATCGACAGTGCCTTCGGCGACTGGGAATCGATCCGTGCACACGTCCACGAGCTGGCCGCCCGTGCTCCCGAGCGCATCGACACCGATGTGCTCGCAGCGTTGCGCTCCGCCGAACGCGACCCCGCCGGCTGCTCCGACAGCGAGTACCTATCGCTGGCGACCGCCGACGGTCCCGCACTGGAAGCGGTTGTCGCCCTAGCGGATACGCTGCGGCGCGAGACGGTCGGCGAGGACGTGACGTTCGTGGTGAACCGCAACATCAACTTCACCAACATCTGCTACACCGGCTGCCGGTTCTGTGCGTTCGCGCAGCGCAAGGGCGACGCCGACGCGTACTCGCTGTCCACCGACGAGGTGGCCGACCGCGCCTGGGAGGCGCACGTCCAAGGCGCCACCGAGGTGTGCATGCAGGGCGGCATCGATCCCGAGCTGCCGGTCACTGGCTACGCCGACCTGGTCCGCGCCGTCAAAGCTCGGGTGCCGTCGATGCACGTGCACGCGTTTTCACCGATGGAGATCGCCAACGGAGTGACCAAGAGCGGGTTGAGCATTCGCGAGTGGCTGATCGGCCTGCGGGAAGCGGGCCTGGACACCATCCCCGGCACCGCCGCCGAGATACTGGACGACGAGGTGCGCTGGGTGCTCACCAAGGGCAAGTTGCCGACGTCGCTGTGGATCGAAATCGTCAGCACCGCACACGAGGTGGGGCTGCGGTCGTCGTCGACCATGATGTACGGCCACGTCGACAGCCCGCGGCACTGGGTTGGCCATCTCAACGTGCTGCGTGACATCCAGGACCGCACCGGCGGTTTCACCGAGTTCGTGCCGCTGCCGTTCGTGCACCAGAGCTCACCGTTGTATCTGGCCGGAGCGTCGCGCCCGGGGCCCACCCATCGCGACAACCGGGCGGTCCACGCGCTGGCACGAATCATGTTGCACGGCCGCATTTCCCAGATCCAGACCAGCTGGGTCAAGCTTGGTGTGGAGCGCACGCAGGTAATGCTCAACGGCGGCGCCAACGATCTGGGCGGCACGTTGATGGAGGAGACCATCTCCCGGATGGCCGGTTCGGAACACGGTTCGGCCAAGACGGTGGCGGAGCTGACGGCGATCGCCGAAGGCATCGGCCGCCCGGCGCGGCAACGCACCACCGACTACACGACCCTGGCCGCGTAGTTCGCTTGCTTGTCGGAGGCGTCGGGTATACCGGAGGCCGTGAACCGACAAATCGACGAGGACCGATTCCCCGAGTGGCGGCCGTTCGCGGATGCGGTGCGCCGGCACGGTCCCGACGCCGGCACCTGGTGTGAGGCCTGGACGGTGCGCGACATCGTCGTCCATCAAGCCGGAAACGCCGAAGAACTCGCGCGGGTGCTCGGCGCTCACCTGCACGGTCAACCCGTCGCCACCCGCAACTTCGAGGAACGTGAAAGCCCGCTGCGCGCCTTGAACGACGCGGACCTGTGGGACGCGCTGCTGGACCGGATGGCCACCCTCAACGACGTCGCGGTAGCGGCCGAAGGACTCCCCGCGGACACCGATGTCGCCTGGACGGGCCGCACCATGAAGGTGCCCTGGTTCGCCGAGCACATGCGCGAAGAGCTCGTCCTGCACAGCTGGGACATCACCGGGGACGAACCGGAGGCCCAGGCCCGGCTGGCCGAGCCGTGGATGACCACGCACAGCGTCCGCGCGGTCGGCAGGCCGCTATTGGTGAAGGGGGCCAAGCAGCTCCGGCCGGGTGAGCGCATCGAAGCCCGGCTGCGAGCCGACGGCACCGACGACGTCGTCCTGGCCGCCGACCCGGATCAGATCACCATCGGGCTTGCCGAGCCGGAAGGCCCGGCCACCCTGGAAACCGACGCCGCCGCGCGGGTGCTGCTGCTCTGGGGCCGTAGGCCCGCCGACCCATCACGCATTCGCAGCCGCGTCGGGCCGGAAACCCTGGGGCGCGTGCGCCGCCTGCTCGGCGGCTACTGAACCGCTTCGCGCGAAGCGATCGGCTCAGTAGTTGTTACAGGTGACCGCGACCTGGTTGATGTCGTCGTAGTACTTCTGCGCCGACGGCATGCTCTGGATCTGCTGAGCCATCTGCTGGCGCTTCGGCGGCGGCGAGGCCAGGAAGTTGCGGATGTAGGACTGCGCCACCGGCGACGAGTTCAGCTGTTGGGCAGCCGCCGGGTCGGTCGCGTTCAGCGCCGCAATGACCTGCCCGTAGTTGCAGGTGGTGTTGATGATCGCGTCCGTGGGGTCAGCGGATGCGACCCCGGCCGTGGCGGTCAACGCCACCGCCGCGCTGCCAACAGCAACGCCCAATTTGCTCAACGACAGCCTCATGTGTGGACACCTTCCCCAGTTAATGCACCGCTATTACCGGCGAGAACATCTGCCCAGCGGTTGCCGTCCTTCGGTTGAGATTACCAGGCCCCGCGAGCGTGCTTGCAACGCAACGGATATCGCAGGCCACTACCGGGGAGTTACTCTATGCAGGTCAGCGGCTTGTCAGCGGTGTTCGCCATCGGCGAAACGGGGCCCGGTCGCAGGCTCCGAGACTGTCGGTCTTAAATCGGTATTTCGACAGGCGCGCCAAATGGTTGACCTGTATCTGCGACGTCTAGTATCAGTAACCGAAAGCTTCACCGAGCGGTCCGACGCGCCGGTGCGAGCTGAGCAGCAGCCCACATTTGAGCCCAGTAGATGGCCTAGTACATGGAGGAGACGTCTGTGACGTACACGATCGCCGAACCCTGTGTCGACATCAAGGACAAAGCCTGTATCGAGGAGTGCCCGGTCGATTGCATCTATGAAGGCACGCGGATGCTCTACATCCATCCCGACGAATGCGTCGACTGCGGGGCATGCGAGCCGGTGTGCCCCGTGGAAGCGATCTACTACGAAGACGATGTGCCGGACCAGTGGAGCCAGTACACGCAGATCAACGCCGACTTCTTCGCCGAGCTGGGATCGCCCGGCGGTGCGGCCAAGGTCGGCATGACCGAGAACGACCCGCAAGTGGTCAAGGATCTGCCTCCGCAGGGCGAGGGCGACTGAGCGGCCCGGTGCCATACCAGCTCAAAAAGCGCCGACCGGCAGTGTCGGCGACCCTGCCGGAGTTCCCCTGGGACACGCTGGCCGACGCGAAGGCGCTGGCCGGCGCCCATCGGGACGGGATCGTCGACCTGTCCGTCGGCACCCCGGTCGACCCCGTCGCTCCGGTGATCCAGGAGGCGCTGGCCGCCGCCGCGTCGGCGTCGGGATATCCCGCGACCGCCGGTACCGCCCGGCTGCGCGAATCGGCGGTCGCCGCGCTGGACCGCCGGTTCGGCATCACCGCGGTGCCCGAGGCGGCCGTGCTCCCCGTGATCGGCAGCAAGGAGCTGATCGCCTGGCTGCCCACGCTGCTGGGCCTGGGCCCCGCGGACGTGATCGTGGTGCCCGAGCTGGCCTATCCGACCTATGACGTCGGGGCCCGGCTGGCCGGAGCGCGGGTGCTGCGGGCGGATTCGCTGACGCAGCTGGGTCCGCAGTCGCCGTCGCTGTACTACCTCAACTCGCCGAGCAATCCGACGGGACGTGTCCTGGGCTGCGATCACCTGCGCAAGGTGGTCGGCTGGGCCCGCGACAGGGGCTGCCTGGTGGCCTCCGACGAGTGCTATCTGGGGTTGGGCTGGGACGACCAGCCGCTGTCGATCCTGCACCCCGCGGTCTGCGACGGCGACCATACCGGCCTGCTCGCGATCCACTCCCTGTCGAAGAGCTCGTCGCTCGCCGGGTACCGGGCCGGTTTGGTCGCGGGAGACCCCGAGCTGGTCGCCGAGCTGCTGGCGGTGCGCAAGCACGCCGGGATGATGGTGCCGGCGCCGGTGCAGGCGGCCATGATCGCCGCCCTGGACGATGACGCCCACGAGCTGGCGCAGCGGGAACGCTACGAGCGGCGCCGCGCGGCGCTGCTGCCCGCACTGCGTTCGGCCGGCTTTACCGTCGACCATTCCGAAGCCGGCCTCTACCTGTGGGCCACCCGCGGTGAGCCGTGCCACGACAGCGTCGCCTGGCTGGCGCAGCGCGGCATCCTGGTGGCGCCGGGTGATTTCTACGGACCGCGGGGTGCGCAGCATGTGCGGGTTGCGCTGACCGCCAGCGACGAGCGGATCGCCGCCGCGGTGCAGCGGCTCTCCTAGCCCGGCCCGCACCGCCTGGCGGCCCCGAGACGGGCAACCGTGCACAATGCATCGGAGGCGTTCCACGGTTCTCAACCTCGGGTAAGGACGGTGCTCGTGACCAGTGCGACCGGCAAGCTGCGCATCCCGACGTCGCTTGGCGACATAACCAAGCGTGTCTTTCTTGGAAAGCCTCTGATCACCGAGGAACTGGCGTCCGAGAAATTGTCGAATCCGGTTGCCCTGGGGGCCCTTTCGCCGGACGCGATCTCGTCCACCGCCTACGGCACCGAGCAGATCCTGATCGAGCTGTTGCCGAAGGCCGGGCTGGCCGCGTTTGCATTGTTGCTCCCCCTCACCGGCGTCATCTTGCTGATTCTGCTACTGGTGACGGCGTCGTATCGGCAGGTCGTGGTGGCCTACACCCGAGCGGGCGGGTCCTACATCGTCGCGCGGGAGAATTTCGGGCCCCGGGTGGCGCAGGTCGCCGCCGCGGCACTGTTGATCGACTACGTGGTCACCGTCGCCGTGCAGTCGGCGGCCGGGACAGTTGCGGTGGTGTCGGCGATCCCGGCCCTGGGCCCGCACAGCCTGGAAATCACCGTCGGTGTGGTTCTTTTTATCTGCTATGCGAACCTGCGAGGGTTGAAGGAGGCGGGGTGGCAATTCGCTTTCGCGACTTACTTCTTCGTGGTTATGGTCGGCCTGACAATCATCGTCGGTGTGCTGCGAGTGTTGTTCGGCGATCTGCCGGTCTACGACCCGGCCCACATGGCCGGAACAGTGCCGGTTCACCAGGGCAACGGCCTGGTGATGGGCGCGACGATCCTGGTGTTATTGCGCGCATTCGCAAACGGGGGTTCGTCACTGACCGGCGTCGAAGCGATCTCGAACACCGTCGACCTCTTCCGAAAACCGCAGGGCCGCAACGCACGCCGGGTACTCACCGCTATGGCCGTCATCCTCGGCTTCTTACTGGCAGGCGTCGCCTATCTCGCGCACGTCACCCACGCCACGCCGTATCTGAGCGAGTATCCCTCGGTCTTGTCGCAGATCGGCCGTGCGGTCTTCGGACACGGCTTACTCGGCGACGTCTTGTACGTCTTGGTTCAGACGTCTACCGCCGCCATCCTCTTCACGGGTGCGAACACCAGTTTCAACGGATTCCCGGCGCTGGCCAGTTTCGTCGCGGAGGACCGCTTCCTGCCGCGGCAGTTGACGAAACGCGGGCACCGCCTGGTGTTCTCCAATGGCATCATCGCGCTGACGGCGCTGTCGGTGGGACTGCTGGTAGCGACCGGCGGTTCGGTCAACGCGCTGGTTCCGTTCTACGCGATCGGCGTGTTCACCGGTTTCTCGATGGCCGGTTACGGAATGACCAAACACCATCTGACCCACCGAGAGCCGGGTTGGCGACGCCGGCTGGCGATCAACCTGTCTGCGGGCATCCTTTCGACGGTCATCGTCGGCATCTTCGCGGTGGCGAAGTTCACCGAGGGCGCGTGGTTGGTGGTCGTCGTCTTTCCGCTGCTGGTGTTCGTGCTGATGCGGCTCAACCGCGAATACCGCGCCGAGGCGGCCATTCTCGAGATGTTCCGCACCGACCGCCCGGAATTGGTGAAGTATGCCCGGCACAAGGTCTTCGTGTTTGTGAACTCGGTTGACCTCGCTGTCATCGAAGCTCTGCGCTACGGCAGGGGATTACGGGCCGACGAGCTGGTCGCGGTGCACTTCATGGTTGATGAAGCCCATGCCCAGTTGATCCGAAAGCGTTGGGACCACTTTGAACTCGACACCCCGTTGCGAGTGGTGGACTGCCCGGACCGGCGGATCACCCGGGCCGCGCAGGTGTTGGTCGCCAAGGCCCGCGATGAGCAGCGGAACACCAACGTCACGGTGTTGCTACCCCGCCGCACGTACGCACCGATACTGGGTCGGCTGCTGCACGACCGCACCGCGGACAAAGTCTCCCGCGCGGTCAGCCTGATACCGGACGCCGCGGCGACGATCGTGCCCTACGACGTGCAGACCCGGATCCAGCAGGCTTTCCCGGACAACTTCGAGCAACGGATCGCCCGCGAGCTCGACAAGGTGGAAGCGTGGATCAACGAGGATCAAGAGCACAACGTCGAAGCCTATGAGCACCCCGACCGCGGGCCAGCGCTGATCACGGTGTCGGGTTTGATACCGGGCCAGCGCGCGACCTTTGAAGGACGGGTGAACCAAGTCGAGGACATCAAAGAAGGCAGGCGGACTCGGCGCCAGGTCGTCGTCGGCGACAGCAGCGGCGAAATCAGCGTCACGTTCCGTTCCGGGCACGGTGGGGCCGACATAGCGCCCGGTCAGGTTCTGCGGATCACGGGCAAGCCCAGGCAGACCGGCAACCGGCCCATATCGATGGTCGATCCGGCGTATCACGTCATCGAGGATCCCGCGAAGGACGCCGAGTCCGAAGACTCCGAACAAACCAGCGACACATAGCCGCACGTCCCAGCGGCCGCAGGTCAGGCCGGGGACGTACGAATTGCCTTGAAGATAGAGCATTTTCGGCCGCTGGTTTCCCCGCCTGGGCATAGTGGGCCTGCCTCGGGGGTCGTGGGCCACCGGCGGGGTCAGGATTGACGGGGTTACGCAGGCACGGCGCGGGTTTCGTGACACCCCGGTGTCGTTGGTGCGTTATCGGTAAGACCGAGCCGAAATTGTCTACTCCCGCCGACCCGACCGGGTTCGACTGTAAACTGACACCTGCATAATAAGGCCTGAAACACGGGAGAGATGACGGTGCGCGCCGATGCTCACGGGCTCCCCGCGCTTGCGCACGGCTATCGAATGCCCGAGTGATCGGGCGAGGATAGGGGACTTGCACGTTGCGTGCCGCAAACGCCACACCCGTTGCCGTCATCGGGATGGCCTGCCGACTTCCCGGCGGGATCGACTCCCCGCAACGCCTCTGGGAGGCGCTGCTGCGCGGTGACGACTTCGTTGGCGAAATTCCCGCCGACCGGTGGGATGCGGACCTGTTCTACGATCCCGAGCCCGGCGTCCCCGGCCGATCGGTAACTCGGTGGGGCGCGTTCCTCGACGACGTCGGCGGCTTTGACTGCGACTTCTTCGGCATGACCGAGCGCGAGGCCACCGCGATCGACCCGCAACACCGCCTGCTGCTGGAAACGTCATGGGATGCGGTCGAGCACGCCGGCCTCGACCCGGCGTCTTTGGTTCAATCGCAGACCGGTGTGTTCGTCGGTCTGACCCACGGTGACTACGAACTGCTGTCCGCCGACTGCGGCGCGGCCGAAGGGCCGTACGGATTCACCGGCACCAGCAACAGCTTCGCGTCCGGGCGAGTCGCCTACACGCTCGGGCTGCACGGCCCGGCGGTGACCATCGACACCGCGTGCTCGTCGGGGTTGATGGCCGTCCACCAGGCGTGCGGCAGCCTCGGCGGCGGCGAATCCGACCTCACCCTGGCCGGTGGCGTCGTGGTGACCTTGGAACCGCGCAAGTCCGTTTCGGGTTCGCTGCAGGGCATGTTGTCCCCGACCGGCCGCTGCCACGCCTTCGACGTCCGGGCCGACGGATTCGTGTCCGGCGAGGGCTGCGTCATGCTGCTGCTCAAGCGGCTCGACGACGCGCAACGCGACGGCGATCGCATCCTGGCGGTGCTGCGCGGCACCGCGGCCAATCAGGATGGCCGGACCGTGAACATCGCGGCGCCCTCGGAAACGGCTCAGGTCGCCGTTTACCGGAAGGCCCTGGAGCTCGCCGACGTCGACGCGGCCACGGTCGGATTGGTCGAGGCGCACGGCACCGGCACCCCGGTCGGCGATCCGATCGAATTCGCCAGCCTGGCCGCCGTGTACGGCACCGGCGGCCCCTGCGCCCTGGGATCGGTGAAGACCAACTTCGGTCACCTGCAGTCGACGTCGGGGCCGCTGGGGTTGATGAAGGCGATCCTGGCGCTGCAGCACGCCGTGGTGCCGCAGAACCTGCACTTCACCCGGTTCCCCGACGAGATGGCCCGGATCAAGACGGATCTCTTCGTGCCGCAGAGCAATACGCCGTGGCCCAGCAACGGACATCACCCGCGCCGCGCCGCGGTGTCGTCGTACGGGATGTCCGGCACCAACGTGCACGCCATCCTGGAACAGGCCCCGGTACAAGCACCAGCGCCAGAATCGGGCGCACCCTCCGTCGGGGGACCGCTTTTGTTTCCCTTGTCGGCCACGTCCGCCGAGCAGCTGCGTGTCACCGCCGCGCGGCTGGCGGCCTGGCTCGACGAGCACGACAGCGTTGCGGGTAACGGCGAAAATGCCCCAGGCTTAAGGGACCTCGGCTACACACTGTCGCGCCGGCGCGCGTACCGACCGGTGCGGACCGTGGTCTCGGCGAGCACTTTCGGCGAGTTGGGCACGGAGCTGCGCGCGGTCGCCGACAGCGACGTCCCGTATGAGCCCGCGGTGGGACAAGACGACCGAGGCCCGGTGTGGGTGTTCTCCGGGCAGGGCTCGCAGTGGTCGCGGATGGGCGTTGAACTGCTGGCCAAGGAGCCGGTTTTCGCCGCGACGATCGCGGCCATCGAGCCGTTGATCGCCGCGGAATCGCGCTTTTCGGTGACCGAGGCCATGTCGGCGCCGGCGGTGGTGAGCGGCATCGACAAGGTGCAGCCGACGATCTTCGCGATGCAGGTCGCGCTCGCCGAGACGATGAAGTCCTACGGGGTGCGTCCCGGTGCCGTCATCGGGCATTCGCTCGGCGAATCCGCGGCGGCCGTCGTCGCCGGCGGGTTATCGGTCGCCGATGGTGTGCGCGTCATCTGCCGTCGCTCTAAGCTGATGGCGCGGATCGCGGGCAGTGGCGCGATGGCGTCGGTGGAACTGCCGGGACAACAAGTGCTGTCGGAACTGTCGATTCGCGGTATCTCCGACGCCGTGCTCTCCGTGGTCGCATCGCCGACATCGACCGTCGTCGGCGGTGACACCCAGACCATTCGCGAACTGGTCGCGGCCTGGCAGGAACAGGACGTGATGGCGCGCGAGGTGGCGGTGGACGTCGCCTCGCATTCACCGCAGGTGGAGCCGATCCTCGACGAGCTGGTCGAGGTCCTCGCCGATCTGCAACCGATGGCGCCCGCGGTGCCGTACTATTCCGCGACGCTGTGGAACCCGCGCGAGCGGCCGTCGTTCACCGGCGACTACTGGGCCGAAAACCTGCGTTGCACGGTGCGATTCGCGGCCGCCGTGCAGGCCGCCCTCAAGGACGGGTTCCGAGTTTTCGGCGAGCTGGCGCCGCATCCGCTGCTGACTCACGCCGTTGAGCAGAACGCCGGGAGTCTGGACATGCCCATCGCCGCCCGGGCGGCCGTGCGCCGCGACCAGGAGCTGCCAGTTGGCTTGCGCGGCTTCGTCGCCGACGTACACAGCGCCGGGGCGCACGTGGACTTCTCCGTCCAATACCCGACAGGGCGTTTGGTGGATGCCCCGCTGCCGACGTGGACCCACCGCCGACTGATGCTCAGCCGCGAGGCAACAGAGCACGCACACGGAGCCACTGTCCAGGCCGTACACCCCCTGCTCGGCGCTCACGTGCATCTGCAGGAGGAACCCGAGCGCCACGTCTGGCAGGGCGAGGTCGGCATCGGCGCACATCCGTGGCTTGCCGATCACCAAATCTACAGTGTCGCTGCGTTTCCCGGCGCAGCCTATTGCGAGATGGCGCTAGCGGCCGCTCATGCGGCCCTGGGTGAGTGGGCCGAGGTGCGCGACGTCAAGTTCGAGCAGACACTGCTGCTGGGCGACGAGACGCCGGCGTCCTCGGTGGCGAGGGTCACCGCGCCCGGTGTTCTCGAGTTCACCGTGGACACCCACGAGGACGGCGAACGCATCCGCCGGGCAAGCGCGGTCCTGCATGCGTTCGCCGGAGACGACGCCGACTCAGCCGTACCGCGGCAGCCGTCCGCTCACGACCTGGCAACGCTGATCGCCAACCATCCGTCCCGCATGGACGGCGCGGAATTGCGAAGGGCTTTCGACGCCGCGGGAATTCACTACGGTCCGGCGTTTTCGGGTCTGTCCGCGGTGCTGGCCCCCGCCGGGGAGATCACCACGCTGCTTGCCGAAGTCGCACTGCCGGGCCCCATCCGCTCGCAGCAGTCGGCCTACACCGCACACCCGGCCTTGCTCGACGCGTGCTTCCAGTCGGTCGTCGTATCGCCGGAGGTGCAGAATGCCGGGGCCGGCGGTCTGCTGCTGCCGGCCGGGGTGCGCAGGTTGCGCAGCTATCATTCGACGCGCAACGCGCAATACTGCCTGGCCCGGGTCACGTCCTCGCGCCCCGGCGAATGCGAGGTCGACCTCGACGTGTTGGACAAGTCCGGGACGGTGCTGTTGACCGTCGAGGGACTACGGCTGGCCGGCGGCACCTCCGAACACGACCACGCCCATCGGCTGCTCAACGACCGGTTGTTGACCATCGACTGGGAGCCCCGGGAACTGCCCGAGACGGCGCACAGTCAGCCCGGCTGCTGGGTACTGCTCGCCGCGTCCGACGCCGATGCCGACCCCCACGACCCGTGGACGGCGCGACTCGCAGAGGCCTTGAGTTCCGATGGCGCGCAATGCAGCACGGTGTCCGTACCCCTCGGCGCCGTGGATACCGCACAGCTGCGGTCGCTGCTGTCCGCCGCCGGCCAGAGCGCCCGCAACGGTCACGGGCCGTTGAAGGGGCTGAACGGCGTCGTCGTGGTGACCGCGGCGCCCGATGGCCCCGCGGGCGACCCGCGCGCACCGCGACGCGGCCGGGATTACGTGTCGCATCTGGCGGCCGTCGCCCGTGAGCTCTCGGAGCTGCCCGGCGAGTCGCCGCGGCTGTACGTGGTGACCCGGACTGCCGCACGCGTGACCGCCGGTGATGTGGCGAACCTGGCGCAGGGCGGGCTGCGCGGGCTGATGCGGGTGATCGACTCCGAGCATCCGCATCTGAGCGCCACCCAGATCGATGTCAACGACACGACCGACCCCGAACATGTTGCGCTGCAACTGAAAAGCGGATCGGAAGAAGACGAGACCGCCTGGCGAGGCGACCAGTGGTACGCCGCGCGCCTGCGGCCCGGGCCGCTTCGCCCGGCCGAGCGGCGAACCACCGTCGTCGATCACGAGCGTGACGGCATGCGCCTGCAGATCCGCACACCCGGTGACCTCGAATCGCTGGAGTTCACCGCCTTCGACCGGGTGCCGCCCGGGCCGGGGGAGATCGAAGTGGCGGTGACCGCGTCGACCATCAACTTCGCGGATGTCCTTGTCGCCTTCGGGCGCTATCCCACCTTCGAGGGTTACCAGCAACAGCTGGGCGGCGACTTCGCCGGCGTGGTGACCGCCGTCGGACCGGACGTCACCGAGCACAAGGTCGGCGACCACGTCGGCGGGATGTCCCGCAACGGATGCTGGGGCACTTTCGTCATCGCCGACGCCCGGCACGCTGTCACGCTGCCGCCCGAGGTGCCGGTCGAAGACGCCGCCGCGGTGCCGACCGCGTCCGCGACCGCGTGGTACAGCCTGCACGATCTGGCCCGCATCTCACCGACCGACAAGGTGCTGATCCATTCCGGGACCGGTGGCGTCGGGCAGGCGGCCATCGCGATCGCCCGGGCCGTGGGTTGTGAGATCTTCGCGACCGCGGGTAGCCCGCAGCGCCGGCAACTGCTGCGCGACATGGGTATCGAGCACGTCTACGACTCGCGCGGCACGGAGTTCGCCGATCAAATCCGCCGGGACACAGACGGATACGGCGTCGACGTGGTGCTCAACTCGCTACCCGGCGCCGCGCAACGGGCGGGAATCGAACTGCTGGCCCTGGGCGGACGCTTCATCGAGCTGGGCAAGCGTGACATCTACCGCGACACCCACCTGGGGCTGTTTCCGTTCCGTCGCAATCTGTCGCTGTTCGCCGTCGATCTCGCGCTGCTCACATTCAGCCATCCGCACACGGTTCGGCGCCTGTTGACCACCGTGTACCAGCGCACCGCCGCCGGCGAACTGCCGTTGCCGCGCACCACGCACTATCCGATTCACGACGCGGCCGCTGCGGTGCGTCTGGTCGCCGGCGCGGGGCACACCGGCAAGGTGGTGCTGCACGTGTCGCGCGCGGGAAGCAGTGTGGCCGCCGTGACGCCGGAAAAGGTGCGGCCGTTCCGCGCCGACGGTGCGTACATCATCACCGGCGGCATCGGCGGGCTGGGCTTGTTCCTGGCCGGTGAAATGGTGGCGGCGGGCTGCGGGCGGATCGTGCTCAACTCCCGCTCGCAACCCAACGAGCAAGCGCGCGAAGCCATCGAGCGACTTCGCACCGCGGGCGCCGACATCGCGGTGCAGTGCGGGGACATCGCCGAGCCCCAGACGGCCGAGCGGCTGGTGGCGTGCGCCACCGCCACCGGACTGCCGGTTCGGGGAGTGCTGCACGCGGCGGCGGTGGTCGAGGACGCCACGGTGGCGAATGTCACCGACGAACTCATCGACCGGTGCTGGGCGCCAAAGGTCTACGGCGCGTGGAACATTCATCAAGCCCTGCAGGAGGAAAAAACCGGGCAGCCGCTGGACTGGTTCTGCTGCTTCTCGTCTGCCGCCGCGTTGGTGGGCTCGCCCGGGCAGGGTGCGTACGCCGCGGCCAACAGCTGGCTGGACGCGTTCGCTTACTGGCGTCGCGCCCACGGGCTGCCGGGCACCTCGATCGGGTGGGGGGCGTGGTCCGAGGTTGGCCGCGCCGCGGCCCTGGCCGAGGACGCCGGCGTCGCGATCAATCCGGCCGAGGGCTTCCGCGCATTCGAAACGCTGCTGCGCTACGACCGCCCGTACTCCGGCTACGCGCCGATCATGGGGACGCGATGGTTGACATCCTTCGCGCAACGCAGCCGGTTCGCCGAGGCTTTCGGCTCGATGGGCCAAGGCAAACCGGACACCGGCAAGTTCCTCGCCGAATTGCGGGCGTTGCCGCGCGAGGAGTGGCCGTCGGCCATTCGCCGGTTGGTATCCGGTCAGATCAGCCTATTGCTCCGTCGCACAATCGATCCCGATCGGCCCCTGTCCGACTACGGTTTGGATTCGCTGGGAAACTTGGAGCTGCGCACCCGCCTCGAAACCGAGACTGGTGTGCGCATCAGCCCCGCCAAAATCACCACCGTTCGCGGTCTGGCGGACCACTTGTGTGACGAGCTGTCTGATCTGCAAGCCGCACCGTCAGCATCCTGACCCGCGCATGCCGTCGAGGCCCCGCCGCGCGATTACCGGGCAGGTTCGCGAACGGGCTCGATGGGGGAGGGGTCAACGCGCAGCGGCACAATATAAACCCCCGTAAATTGGCCATCTTTACTTGTGGACTGGTTCTAACCCGGATTCATTGATAAACAATATGGTGAAGGTATGTGGCCAGGATCGATGCGACGAGTTCGCCGTGCCGAAGCGCGACATCGGTGTCGGCAGGCACGTGGATTCCTGTCGGGCGGATGCGATGCCCGGCCGGCCACCAGTACCGCGACCGGTGATGCGGAGGATGGTAAGTGGCCGTTGACGTTTCGTCACTACCGGTAATTGAGACGGTCAATCCCGCCTCGTGCGCACGTCCATGCGCGACTGACGCGTTGTGAACAGGAGCTGGACATGGCCAACAACATCACCTGGCACGAACATCAGATAAGCCGCGCCGAGCGCGAGAGCCTCAACGGGCACAAAGGCTGCGTCATCTGGTTCACCGGACTGAGCGGCAGCGGCAAGAGCACGGTGGCCAACGTCGTCGAGCAGAAGCTCTACGCGCGGGGCATACGCAGCTTTCTGCTGGACGGAGACAACGTCCGCTATGGGCTCAATGCCGGCCCGGAACTGCTCGAAGAGCGTCACGGACTCGAGTTCGCGAAGCGGTTCGGCCTGGGATTCTCCGCCCAGGATCGCGAGGAGAACATCCGCCGTATCGGCGCGGTCGCGAAGCTGTTCTGCGAGTCCGGCGTCATCGCGTTGACGGCCTTCATCAGTCCTTACGTTCGTGATCGTGACGCAATTCGGGCCACCCTGAACGACGGCGATTTCCACGAGATCTTCATCGACACCCCGATTGAGATTTGCGAGCAGCGCGATCCCAAGGGCCTCTATAAGAAAGCCCGGGCTGGCGAGATCAAGGGATTCACCGGAATCGACGATCCCTACGAGGCGCCCGCGCGGCCCGAGCTGAGGCTCGAAGGCGGCAACAAGGAAGCCGACACGCTGGCCGAGGAGGTGATCGCCCATCTCGAGCAGGTAGGCGTCATCTCCGTCCCGGTCCGGCGAGACGCTTAGCGGGCAGCCTCGGCGACGACGGCTTCGGGAGCCGTTCACCGCACAGGCAACCGCCGATTACCGAAACGAGGTCACTTTCATGAGCTACCAAGGTCATAACGGCAAGCCGATCGTGGAACGGGTGTCCACCGAAAACGCGGTGAGTCAGATCGACGGGTTGCCGCGCGTCCCGATCTCGAAAGGCACCGCTCACGAGGTGATCAGCCTTTCCTACGGTTTCTTCACTCCGCTGACCGGGTTCATGGGCCGGCGCGAAGTGGAGGGCACGCTGGACAAATTCCAGCTGCCCGACGGCACGCTGTGGAGCATCCCGATCGTCTTCGATCTTTCCGCGGAAGACGTCGAGAAGCTCGGGGTGAAAGAGGGCCACAGCGTCGTCCTCGAATATCTCGACGCCCCGATGGCGCTCTTTGAGGTCTCCGAGATCTACGAATACGACTTGGAGCGCATGGCCGAAAAGACCTATGGCACCACCGACCCCCGGCACCCGGGGGTCAAGAAGATGCTGGCCTATGCGGATCGTTTCATCGGCGGCGACATCACGCTCATCAACGAACCGGTGTTCAACGAACCCTTCAAAAGCTTCTGGCTGACGCCGAGGCAGCACAAGGATGCCCTGGCGGCAAAGAACTGGAAGCGTGCCGTCGCCCACCAGACCCGAAACGTTCCGCACACCGGCCACGAGGCCCTGATGAAGCAGGCGTGGTTGGCGGCGAACGAGGACCAGCCCGTCGACAACCTGAACACGGGCGTGCTCGTCAACGCCATCATCGGCCAGAAGCGCGTCGGGGACTACATTGACGAGGCAATCCTGTTGGCGCAGAACGAATTGCGAACCAGCGGGTATTTCCGCGAGGACGTCCACCTGGTGTCGTTCACGCTGTGGGACATGCGCTACGCGGGGCCCCGGGAGGCCATCTTCCACGCGATTCTGCGGACGAACCTCGGCTGCACGCATCACATGTTCGGACGGGACCACGCGGGCGTGGGGGATTTCTACCACCCATACGATTCACAGAACATCCTCAAGCAACACCGGAGCGAGCTGGAGATCAAATCCGTGTTCCTGCGGGAGAACTGGTACTGCCCGGTGTGCCAGGAGGTCACCAATTCGGCCCTGTGTGGCCATGACGATCAATCACAAAGCTTCAGCGGCAGCCTGATTCGAAGCATTCTGACCGACGAGGTCAAGCCGACCCAAATGGTGATGCGGCACGAGGTGTTCGAAGTGGTGATGGACAGCGCCGCGAAGTACGGCCAGGGTTCGCCGTTCGTCACCGAGGAGTATCTGAAAGACAGGTTGCCGGTCTTTACGCTGAACCAATTGGAGAACTCATGAGCAGTGGCGAGAAGAAGATCAAGGTCAACGTCTGGATCAACGAGGAACGATTGGAAGCGCTGGCGAATGCCGGAATGGCGGACCTGGCGAACGAGGCTTTCGCCGGTATGAAGCTGCTCGAGATCTACGCCACCGAGGAGCAGAAAGATGTTCTCCTGCAGCGGTTTCCCGGGGCTAAGTACGACTCCGCCACAACGCGCTCGATCGAGCTACTGCCGAAGCTGGTCAAGGACAGGCTGCTCGAGCTCTCCATCAAGATGCACTCCACCGGCCCCGACGTGGTGGGTCACTTTCTTGGGGAAGCCCAGACGGCGAATAGCCAATAGGGGGGACGCCGTCGCGCAAAACGGTTGTGGCACGGCGGAACCGCTCAGGAGTCCAACCGGGTGAACCGTTGGTGGCGGTACTGCTCGACACAAGCGGCACGCCGGATCTTGCCGCTGGTCGTGGTGGGGATCGATCCCGGTGCCACCAGGACCAGATCGGCGACGTTGAGCCCGTGCGAGGTCGATATCGCCGCGGTGACGTCGTTCTTGACTATGTCCAGCTTGTGCAGCGCGTCGACATCGGAATCGCCGTGCTTCTTGAGTTCGACGATGACCACCAGCTTTTCGGTCTCGTCCACCGGCACCGAGATCGCCGCGACCCGGCCGCCGGTGATCCGGTGCACCGTCGATTCGATGTCCTCGGGATAGTGATTGCGGCCGTAGACGATCAGCAGATCTTTCATCCTGCCCACGATGAAAATCTCGTCCTCGAAGACGAAGCCGAGGTCGCCGGTGCGCAGCCACGGACCCTCGGGCGTGCCGGGTGACGGGTCGGCCAGGATGCCGCCGAAGGTGCGCTGTGTTTCTTCGGGCTTTTGCCAGTAGCCGCCGGCCACGTTCTGGCCGTTGACCCAGATTTCGCCGACCGTTCCGGCCGGGCACTGCGTGCTGGTGTCGGGGTCGACGATCCGCACCGTCGGCGACGTCGGCGTGCCGTAGCTCAGCAGCGGCGACCCGGTCTCGGCCGAGCACCGCTGCGCGCTGCCCTCCGACAGCCGCTCCGATTCGAAGTGGACGACCTGCGGAGCGCCGGGCTCGGCGCGGCTGGTGACATAGACGGTCGCTTCGGCCAGGCCGTACGAGGGTCGCATCACGTGTGCGCGAAAGTTATACGTGGCAAACCGTTTACAGAAGCGGTCGAGCGTGGCGGGATGGATCCGTTCGGCACCACTGACGATGCTGATGACGTTGCCCAGATCGACTCCGGTCATGTCCGCCTCCGTTGTCTTGCGGACCGCGAGCTCGAAGGCGAAGTTCGGCGCGGCGGAGAAGACCGGATTGGGTTGGGACATCGCGTGGATCCAGCGGGCCGGGCGTTGCAAAAACGCGACCGGGCTCGTCACATCGCCGAGATACCCGCCCAGGATCGGAGCGATGACGCCTTGAACCAAACCCATGTCGTGGTAGAACGGCAGCCACGACACGCAGACGGTGTCAGGCGGGGCCACCCCGTTGATGTCGGGAAAGTACGCGGCCATCAATTGCTGGAAATTCACACGAAGGTTGCGGTGCGAGACCATCACCCCGGCCGGAAGGCGCGTGGAGCCCGACGTGTACTGCAGGTACGCGATCTCCGGGGCTCCACTGATCCCGATGCTCGACGAATTCGGTTGGTCCGGATCCAGCGCGTCGACGGCGATGACGGCCGGGGCGGGGTCCGGGGTACCCGAGTCCGGGCGGCGCAGGTAGTCGTCGACGGTCGCGGCGGCCGCCGACGTGGTGAGAACGACGGTGGGTGTGGTGTCCGCCAGGACCGCGGCCACACGTTCATCGTGCGAACCCGGCTGCGGAACCGAGAGCGGGACCGCGATACGCCCGGCCTGTATCGCGCCGAGGAAGGCCACGATGTAGGGGAGGCCCTGGGGGGCGAGGATGACGGCCCGGTCGCCGGTGGTGCCATGCCGCTTGACCTCGTGCGCAACGTTGAGCGTTCGCTGATACAGCTGCGCCCACGTCAGAGTCTCGGTGACGCCCGCCCAGTCCTGCTCGTAGTCGGTATACCGGAACGCCAAGTCGTCGGGCTGCAGGCCGGCGCGTTCCCGCAGCAGGGAGACAACCGACGAATTTTGCATGGGCGCTAGGTTACCGCTTCAACATCGTCACGCGTGGCGGCCGCGACGTCGGGGCAAGGGAGGGCGGCAATGACTTTCCAGCACCCGTAATCCCAGCGAAAACACCAGCCGCACCTCGGGATCGGCCAGCGAGGTCGACAACAACTTCTCGATCCGGCGCACCCGATAACGGACCGTATTCGGGTGCACTCGCAACGATTGGGCGGCCGCAGCGATGTCGCCGAAGGTATCCAGGTAGGTCCGCAACGTCTCGGCCAGCACCGGATCGTCGTCGCGCAGCGCCACCATCCGCGGATCGATCAAGCGCTCGTCGCTGCCGACCAGGGCCACGATTTCGTCGAGCAGCACGGTGGTACGCGCTTCGGCTAGCGACGTCACCTGACCGAACGAAATCGGGTGCCGCTCAGCGCTGTCCAGCACGCGATCCACTTCGATGCGCGCCGCGGCGACCCCGGCAAGGCCCGCGACCGGCGCGGCGATGGCCGCCCGTAGCCGCACTCCGAGTTCGGCACGCATGGCGCCGATGGTGCCGCGCACCCACGAGGTGACCGACCGGTTATGGGTCTGGGGGACAAGCACATACGTTCGCGAGCCGGCCGAGGCGACCTGGGCGTCGCGACGAAAAGCGCTGGCGCTCAGGGCAATGACATCGGCGAGACGAGCGTGACGGGGTGAACCGTCCACCGCGTCCCAACCGATCAAAGCCGCGTCACCGTCGGCGGCAATGCCGAGTTCGCGGGCAACAGCGGCCACGTCGACGTGCGCGAGGGTTTCCGCGTCAGCGAGGCCGAGAAGTTGCTGCACCCGCCGGGTGTGGCCGGAGGGCCGGGCCGCCAGCCGCGACATGATCCGGGCGGCCAGCACGGCGGCGCCCCGCAGCATCTCCTCGGCATCGTCGGCCAGTGGTTGCGAGCCTTGCTGTACCCAGATGGTTCCGGCGAACACCGGCGGTCGCCGCGCATCGGGCGCGGGCTGGTACACCCCGACGGCCAGTCGCGGACGCAGCCCTAACTCGGGCCGCTCGGCGACGCGGACCACCTCGCCGCCCGACCGCAACGCGTCGAAGATGCCCCATTGGCCGATCCACTCGAGATGCTCGGGCGGGCCGGCCCTGCCCAGGATGGAAAGGCGGCGCAGCTCGTCGGCTTCATCGTTGGAGGCCGAATAGGCCAAGACGTGTGATTGAGCGTTTTCGATGCTGACCATGCCGTGGATGCGGTCGGCGAGCGACTGCGCCAACCCGAACAGGTCGGTGCCCGAATCATCCATCGCATCCGCGCGGTCCCCGTGATGCTCCAGCACGTGGTTCACCAGCTGATAGAGCCGCTCCCAGCGGGCCCGTGGGTCGACGGCCACCATGGCCGAGCCGGCCGCAACGGCCGTGGCCACCAAGGCAGTCGACGGCCCTTTGACGAAGATGGCCACCGGCACACGGTCGCGCGCCTGCTTGTCCATCCACCGCAGCGCCTCGTCGTCGGCGATCCCCAACAGGAAGAAGACGTCGGCGGAGCCCGCCGCGGCCGCCAGCCCCAACCGCACGTCGTCGGAGTCGATCAGCGCCGTCGACGCCACCGGCAGGTCCAGGCCCCGAGGCGCGTCGACCAGGCTCACCAGGGTCGCGTCCAGCGCCAGCAGCAGCTGCCCCAGCCCCACACCGGCCATGTTGTTCGATGTTACTACGAACACCATCCGGTATTGTCCGATCGGCTAATTCTATGCGGGAGGATCGCGAGGACCCTTGGCAGCATGGACGCGATAACCCAGGTCCCGCTGCCGGTCAACGAGCCGGCCCACGACTACGCGCCGCACTCTCCGGAGCGCGCCCGCCTTGTCACCGCGCTGGCCGCGCTGGCCGATCATCCGATCGACCTCCCGCACGTCATCGGCGCTACCCACCGGATGGGCGACGGTGAGCGCATCGACGTCGTCCAGCCGCACCGGCACTCCGCAAAGCTGGGCACCCTGACCAACGCGGGGCACACGGACGCGGTGGCGGCGATCGAAGCTGCGATGGCCGCAAAAAACGCTTGGGCGGGACTGCCGTTCGACGATCGGGCGGCGATCTTCCTGCGCGCCGCCGACCTGCTGGCCGGGCCGTGGCGCGAGAAAATCGCCGCCGCGACGATGCTCGGCCAATCCAAGTCGGTCTACCAGGCCGAGATCGATTCGCCGTGTGAGCAGATCGACTTCTGGCGATTCAACGTGGCGTTCGCGCAACAGATCCTGGCGCAGCAGCCGATCAGCGGGCCCGGCGAGTGGAACCGCAGCGAATACCGGCCGCTGGACGGCTTCGTGTACGCGATCACGCCGTTCAACTTCACCTCCATTGCCGGCAATCTGCCGACCGCGCCGGCGCTGATGGGCAACACCGTGGTGTGGAAGCCGTCGATCACCCAAACACTGTCGGCGTATCTGACCATGCAATTGCTCGAGGCAGCGGGGTTGCCACCAGGGGTGATCAACCTGGTGACCGGCGACGGCCTCGCGGTCTCCGATGTGGCACTGGCCGACCCGCGGCTCGCCGGGATCCACTTCACCGGGTCGACGGCCACCTTCCAGCATTTGTGGCAACGGGTGGGTGCCAACATCGGCCGCTACCAGAGCTATCCGCGGCTGGTCGGCGAGACCGGTGGTAAGGACTTCGTCGTCGCGCATGCCTCGGCGCGGCCGGACGTGTTGTGCACGGCGCTGATTCGCGGCGCATTCGACTACCAGGGCCAGAAATGCTCGGCCGCCTCGCGGGCGTTCATTGCGCAGTCGGTGTGGCGCCGCATGGGTGACGACTTCCTGGGGAAGTCCGCCGCGCTGCGCTACGGCGACGTCACCGATCTGACCAATTACGGGGGAGCACTGATCGACCGGCGCGCCTTCATCAAGAACGTGGACGCCATCGAGCGGGCGAAGGGCGCGGCGCGCGTCACCATCGCCGTCGGTGGTGAATACGACGACAGCGAGGGCTATTTCGTGCGACCTACGGTGCTGCTGTCCGACGACCCGTTCGACGAGTCATTCGCGACGGAATACTTCGGCCCGCTGCTGTCGGTGCACGTGTATCCCGACGACGATTACGAGCGGATCCTCGACGTCGTCGACACCGGATCCCGGTACGCGCTGACCGGCGCGGTCATCGCCGACGACCGCGCCGCCGTGCTGACCGCCCAGCATCGGCTGCGGTTCGCCGCCGGGAACTTCTACATCAACGACAAACCGACCGGCGCGGTCGTCGGGCGCCAGCCGTTCGGGGGATCCCGAGGCTCGGGCACCAACGACAAGGCCGGATCGATGCTGAACATGTTGCGCTGGACGTCGGCTCGCACCATCAAGGAGACGTTCATCCCGGCAACCGATCACACGTACCCGCATATGGGCGCCGACTGATGGCCGGACTGTTCGCCGCCACGCTGCGCCCGGCGATCATGGCCGCCGGCCGGCGCGAAGGGTTGCGCCGCACCGCCGAACGGCTGTCGGTCACCCGCAAGGTGGTGCGGCGCTTCGTCCCCGGGGAGACGATCGGTTCCGTCTGCAATAGTGTTGCTTCCCTTCGTTTGTCGGGCCGCTTCGTCAGCGTCGACCATCTGGGCGAGGACGTCGCCGATATTGACGACGCCGAAGCGGCCGTGCGGACCTACCTGGATCTGATCGACACATTGGGCGGCCTCGATGGTGCGGGCGACGCTGTGCGGCCGCTGGAAGTCTCGGTCAAGCTGTCGGCGCTGGGTCAGTCGCTGGAGCGCGACGGGCACAAGATCGCGCGGGAGAACGCGTGGTCGATTTGCGACGCCGCCCGGCGGGCGGGTGTATGGGTGACGGTGGACGCCGAGCACCACACCACCACCGATTCGACGCTGCGCATCGTGCGCGACCTGCGGGCCGAGTTTCCTTGGCTGGGCCTGGTTTTGCAGGCTTACCTGCGGCGCACGCTGGATGATTGCGAGGAATTCGCCGGCTCCGGTGCCCGGGTCAGGCTGTGCAAGGGCGCCTACGACGAACCCGCCTCGGTGGCCTACCGGGAACCCGCCGAGGTCACCGACTCCTATCTGGCTTGCCTTCGGGTGCTGATGACCGGGTCCGGCTACCCGATGGTGGCCTCCCACGATCCGGAGATCATCAGCGCGGTGCCCGCTATGGCGCGCGAATCAGGCCGTGGCATCGGTGAATTCGAATACCAGATGCTGTATGGCATTCGCGACGACGAGCAGCGGCGTCTGGTCGCGGCCGGAAACCAGCTGCGGGTATACGTGCCGTTCGGCACCCAGTGGTACGGCTACTTCATGCGGCGGATCGCCGAGCGGCCGGCGAATTTGGGGTTTTTCCTGCGGGCTTTGGCGCAGCGCCGTTGAGTGTGCGCTGACGGCGCCGTGAACGCACAAATCCCGACGTGGACGCACACTCGAGGCCGTGGGCGCACGCCGTCATTGAGCGCGTCGCGGCCGCGGTCGATCGGCGGCAAAGCCGCGCACCACGTGGGCGCGAACGAACTCCGCTGCCACGTCGGGATCGTCCATGTCCAGCGTCGAGGACGGCGTGCTGAAAAGCGAGAACAGGATGCGCGCGAACCATTCACCGGCGGCCTCGATGTCGAGGTCCTTGCGCACCTCACCCGTGAGCCGGGCGGCCGCCAGGTAGGGGGCGAAGAATTCGACGCATTCGCGCAGCAGCACGGCGGCATCCTTGGTCAGCAGCAGGCTGATGGCATCCTCGTCGAAGTACTTCTCGGACGCGATGACCCGCCGCGCCTGGGTGACGAACACCGCTGCCGAACATAGCTTGTCTTCCAGCGTGCCGCCACGGTCCATGGCCGTGGTCATCTCGCGGTAGAACCGCTCGGACGCGTGTTCGGCGCACGCCTCGACGATCGAGGCCTTGTCGGAAAAGTATTCGTAGATGGTGCTGCGGGATACGCCGGCCCGCTTGGCGATGTCGACGATGGTTGCCTTCTGCAATCCCTGCTTGCCAAAACACGCGATCGCGGACTCCACGATGAGCTCGCGGGTATCGGTCGCCTGATTGAAGGCGGAAGCCTGAGTCGTCACGGAATCAATGCCCCTCGAGGGACGAGCCCGGCATCGGCCGAGGCGAACGCGGCGTTGACGTCGGCCAGATGGTAAGGCTTGGGCATCAGCCGCTCGAACGGAAAACTGGTGTGCTGCAAGAACGATAGGCCCGCGGCCAGGGTGACCGGGTCGTACAGCATCACGCCGCGCATGGATTTATTGCCGTAGACCAACGCGCTGGGGTCGAGCTCGAAGGTGCGTCCCATCCCGACGTTGCCGACTTCGAGCAAGGTTCCGCCGTTATTGAGAAAACCGATCCCCGCCAAGATGACGCCGGGCACACCGACAACCTCGAGGACCCAGTCCGCGCCGATACCCTCGGTGTGCTTATGCACCTGCTCGGTGACCTCGGCGGCCGAGATCCCGCTGGCGTCGATGCAGTGGGTGGCGCCGAAGTCGGCGGCGACAGCGAGTCGTTCGGCGATCTTGTCGATGACGATCACCGCGGCGGCCCCCGCTGTCCGAGCGACGGCCGCGGCGTTGATGCCCAGCCCGCCGGCGCCCTGAATGACAACGGTGTCGCCGAGCCGCACGTCGCGCAGCGCGAAGAGCACTTGCGCGAGGGCGCAATTCAGCGGCGCGACGGCCTCGTCGGGCAGGTCTGCGGGCACTTTGTACAACGGTTGCCGGCGGCTGGTGTAGTAGTACTCGCCGTAGGCGGCGACGAAGTGCGGCGCCTGTTCGTGCGTACGGTATTCGCCGGCCATCAGGTTCTGGCAGGCATATGACCGCCCCCGCGCACACGCGTGACAACTGCCGCAGAACCAAAAGTACGGCGCCACCACGCGATCACCGACGGCCAGCGGCTTACCGGTCGCGTCGGAGGTCAAGCCGTTGCCGAGTTCGGCTATCTCGCCGACCATTTCGTGACCCATGGCGAACGGGCAGGGCAGCGGCAGCTCGCCGCGGAAGATGTGCAGGTCGGAACCGCAGATGCCGGCCATCCGCAGCCGCAGCGCCGCGGTGCCCGGCGCCGGTGTGGTCAAGGGGAATTCGGCCAGCTCGATGGGGCCGCCGTGGGCGGTCAGGAGCGCGAGCTTCGGCATGACGGTCCCCTCAGCCGGCCGGTGCGAGAATCAGGCCACTGGTGGGCACGCCGGTACCGGATGTGACCAGCACGTGTTCGACGTTGTCGACCTGGTTGTGCGACGTGCCGCGCACCTGGCGCACCCCTTCGGTGATGCCGTTCATGCCGTGGATGTAGGCCTCGCCGAGCAGGCCGCCGTTGGTGTTGATTGGAAACTCGCCACCCAGCGACAGCCGCTCGACGGTCGCGAAGTCCTTAGCCTCCCCGCGCCCGCAGAACCCGAGCTCCTCGAGCTGGGCGAACACGAACGGTGTGAAATGGTCGTAGATGAAGGCGGTTTGGATGTCTTGCGGCTTGAGGCCGGAATCGCGCCACAGCTGCCGGCCCACCACGCCCATCTCGGGCAGCCCGGTGATCTCGTCGCGGTAATAGCTGGTCATCATCTCCCCGTTATGGGCCGCGCCCTGGGCGGCCGCGGTGATGATGGCCGGTGGCTGCCGCAAGTCTCGGGCGCGCTCCGCGTTGGTGATGACCAGCGCGACCCCGCCGTCGCTCTCCTGGCAGCAATCCAGCAGGCGCAGCACGGGTTCGACGATCCAACGCGAATTCTGATGGTCTTCCAGGGTGATCGGGCGCTGGTAGAACCAAGCCTCGGGATTGGTCGCCGCATGTTTGCGGTCGACCACCGCGATCCTGCCGAAGTCCTCGTTGGTGACGCCGTACGTCGACATGTAACGCTGGGCGTGCACCGCGACCCAGGCCGCGGGAGTGAGCAGTCCGAACGGAGCGTAATGCGCCATGAACAATGGTGTTTCGGCCATGCTGCGGCCGCTGCCGCCGAACCGGAAGCCGGACCGTTCGTTGAAGGCACGCCAGCACACCACGACATCGGCGACGCCGGTGGCGACGGCCATCGCCGCGTGTACGACGGTTCCGGCGGCCGCGCCGCCGCCGTGGTGCACGCGGGAAAAGAAGCTCAGATCGCCGATGCCCACGTTGCGCGCGATGTCGATCTCGTCGCTGGAATCCATGGTGAACGTGACCATGCCGTCGACGTCGCTGGGTGCCAGTCCGGCGTCGTCGAGTGCCGCGCTGACCGCCTCGCACGCCAATTGCAGCTCGCTGCGCCCGGATTCCTTCGAGAACTCCGTCTGGCCGATCCCGACGATGGCCGCGGCGCCCGGCAGCGTCCGGCTCATGCTTGCCTCGTCTCGCAGGACCCGTCGAGCAGGCTGAGCACGGCGGTGCCCGAGACATGGTCGCCCAGGCTGTTGGCCCCCGCGAAGGTCACCTCGACAAAGTTCTCGCCTCCCGAACCTTCGGTCTTGCCGGTGACGCTGCCGGTGAACCGCAACGGGTCGTCCGGAAAGCATGGCACCCCAAGACGGATGGACAGGTTCTTCACCATCGCTTCGGGTCCGGCCCAGTCGGTGAGGTAGCGCACGCAGTAGCCGTTGGTGGTCAGGATGTTCATGAACAGGTTGGGCGAGCCCTGCTGCTTGGCGTAGTCGCGGTCGTGGTGCACCGGCATGAAGTCGCGGGTGGCGATGGCGCCGGCGACGATCATCGTTGTGGTGATCGGTATTTCGAGCGGCGTGACCTCGTCGCCGACCGAAATATCCCGCCATTGCAGGGTCGTGGTGCGACTCGCGGTAGTCGTCATGCGGGTCCTTCCGAATAGGTTGCGCCGAGGTGGGCCAGCTGTGCCGAAGCCGGACCGAGGGCCAGCTCGTTGTGCTTGGCCCACAGGAAATAGCGGTGCAGGGGATAGGTGACGTCGATGCCGATGCCGCCGTGGACGTGCTGGGCGGTGGCGGCAACACGGCCGCCGGCCTCGGCGGCCCAGAACTTCGCGATGCGCGCCGCCCGGTCGGCGGGACGCCCGTGCGCGATCAGCCAGGCGGCCTGCCAGGTGGTCCACCGGATCGCCTCGACGTCGATGAAGGCGTCGGCCATGCGCTGTTGCACCGCCTGGAAGCTGCCGATCGGGCGCCCGAATTGCTCGCGCCCCGTGGTGTATTCGGCGGCGATGCGCAGCGCCCGTTCGGTGACACCGAGCTGGATCGCGCACAGCGCCACCAGGGCGCGGATGTAGAGCGACTCGACCAGCCCGTCGCCGGCGATCCTGTCCTGCGCGGAAGCGATTGCGCCGTCCAGGAATACGTCCGCGTGTGGTTCGCGGTTGGTGGTGGACACCGGGCGGATCTCGACGCCCGTGGCGTGGCTGGCCAGCAGGAACAGGTCCACGTCGCCGTCATCCGTAGAGGCGGGAATCAGCACCGTGTCGGCGAGTTGCGCCGCCGGCACCAACTCCTTGGCGCCATCGAGGCGCCAGTTCGGGCCGTCGCGGCGTGCGGTGGTAACCGGGTTGGTCGGATCCGAGCGGCCGGGCTCGGTCAATCCCGTTGTCAGGATGCGGGATCCGCTGACCACGCCCGGCAGGAACCGTTGTTGCTGTTCGTTGTTGCCGTGCCGGACGATCGGGTCGGCGCCCAGCACCAGGGTGGCGTAGGCGGGCACCGGGGCGACGCTGTAGCCGACCTCGGCCAGCAGCACGCCGAGTTCCACGAAGCCACCGCCGTTGCCGCCCACCGATTCCGGCAGAGCGGTGCCCAGCAGGTCGGCCGTCGCGAGCTCCTTCCACAGCGAGTCGTCGTACCGCGCATCGCCGGCTTCCAGCTCGGTCAGCCGCTCCGGCGTGGCGCGGCGCTCGAACAGATCGCGCGCCAGCTTGGCGATTGTCTCCTGCTCTTCGGTGAAGGTGAAGTCCATGAGAGGCCTATGCGCTCGGCCGGAACTGGTGCAACACCAGGTCGTTATCGAAAGCTTGGTAGTAGACCTCGACCGGCATCCCGGGTGTCACCTCGGCCGGGTCGATGCCGGTCAGGTTGGACACCAGCCGCACCCCCTCCTCGAGTTCCACCAGGACGACGACGTAGGGGTACTCGAAGAACGGAAACTTCGGCTCGTGCGGCATCACGTAGCTGTAAACGGTGCCACGGCCCGACGCCTCGATCGCCTCCCACTCCAGGGAGCGGCAGTGCGGGCACATCGGGCGGGGCGGGTGGCGCAGCTGCCCACAGCCACTGCACCGCTGGATCAGAAGCTTATTCTCCCGCAATCCGTTCCAGAAGAATTCGGTGTCGCCGGTGATCGCCGGAGCCAGCCGGGCCGCCATCAGCTCGCCGGCCTGAATCGCAGCACCCGGAATCGCTGCCGCCCCAACACCTCGCCGTTCTGATCGGTGTAGGTCGTGAGCCAGGTCAGAAAGAATCCCGTGCCCAGCGCCGTCTTCTTCTCGTCGGAGACCGACTCGTAGACCGTCGTCGCGCTGATCACGTCGCCCAGCCTCGGGTACCGCTCGATCTCGAACTCCGAATTCGTCGCCACCGTGCTGGTGTAGCCGGCCTCATCGAGGAATGCCGTTGGGTTGCCGGTGATCTCGACGGGCGCCCCACCCCGCTCGCCGATTCCCTCCAGCTTCGGCGACGGCATCGTCCAGGTCTGCAGCATCACCGGCGGTGACACGATGCCGCCGAACCGTGACGACGCGGCGAACTCCGGGTCGATGTAGACGGGGTTCATGTCGGCCATCGCGTACGCCCAGTGCCGGATCATCGGCTGGTTCACCGGGTCAGGTGCCAGTGAGGGCTTTCCGGTGCCGCCGGTCGGCTGGCCCACGAGGGCCCGCACCTTGGCGCTGACGGTTTCTGAATCGGTCACTGAGTTCTGTCCTCCTGACTATTTCGCGGCCCGAAGGTCGCGGGGGGCGCGGGGCATACCCAACCCGGCCATGGCGATGATGTCACGCTGAATCTCGTTGGCTCCGCCCCCGAAGGTATTGATGACCGCCTGCCGGTAGGCGGATTCCAGCGCGCCGCGAAGCGGCGCGTCGGTACCGCGCCGCACCCCGTTGCCGTCCAGTACCTCGAGCAGTTCCCGGGCGACCTGCTGCGTGAGCTCGGTGCCGAACACCTTGGCCGCTGACGCTTCACCCATGCTGAGCACACCCTTCGTCATCGCCGCGTTCACCCGCGAATTGACGAGTTTGTATGCGGCGACTTGGGCTTCGACCCGCGCCAGGGCCTGCTGCACCCAGGGCTGATCGATGACGCGGCCACCGTCGAGTTCGGTGCTGACGGCCCAGTCCAGGGTCTTTTCGAACAGCGGCTCGAGCGCGCCGAGGTTGCCCAGGGCCGCGCGTTCGAAGTTCAACTGCGTGGTGATCAGCTGCCAACCCTGGTTCTCCGCGCCCACCAGCGCGCTGACCGGCACCCGGACGTCGTCGTAGAACGTGTAGAACGTCGAGATGCCGGGCATGGTGTGCAGCGGCTGCCAGGAGAATCCGGGCGACGAGGTCGGCACGATGAGGATGGAAATGCCCTTGTGCTTCTTGGCTTCCGGGTCGGTGCGAACGGCCAGCCAGATGTAATCGGCGTAGGCCGCACCGCTGGTGAACATCTTTTGGCCGTTGATCACATATTCGTCGCCGTCGCGCACCGCGGTGGTGCGTACCGAGGCCAGATCGCTGCCCGCGCCGGGCTCGGAGTAGCCGATGGCGAACTCCACGGTGCCATCCAAGATCGCCGGCAGAAACTGCTGCTTCTGCTCGTCGGTGCCGTAGTGCATCAGCGTCGGCCCGACAGTGTTGAGCGTCACCAGCGGAATGGGCGCGCCGACCCGGCGCGCCTCTTCGGAGAAAATGAACTGCTCGATGGCCGAAAACCCCTGCCCACCATATTGTTTAGGCCAGCCGACGCCCAGTAGATTGGCCGCGGCCAGGGCGCGGACGCATTCGCGCACCGCGGGCCCACCCTCCATCCGCTCGCTTACCGCGGCGACGCGTTCCGGCGTCATCACGGTTTCCAATGTCGCGCGCATCTCGGCGCGCAGCCGCTCTTGGGATGGCGTGTATTCGAGGTCCATCGACTCAGACCCCCATCCGCACCGGCATGCGCTTCACCCCGGGCACCATGGTGGCCCGCATCCTGTCGACGTCGCCCACCAGCTCCATGCTGGGGAAGCGGCGCAACAGCTCATCGAAGAGCACCGTCGCCTCCAGGCGCGCCAATTGCGCACCTACGCAGGAATGTTCGCCGCAGCCGAAGGCGATGTGCGGATTCGGGTGCCGCGTCACGTTGAACTCCTCGGAGTCGGGACCGAACACGTCCTCGTCCCGGTTGGCCGACCCGTAGAGCATCACCACCACCTCGCCGGCCCGGATCCGCTGACCGCGGATCTCGACGTCGGCGGTCGCGGTGCGGGCCATGTGCACCACGGGACTGTTCCACCGCAACATCTCCTCGACGGCGAGCGGGATGCGGGCGGGATCCTCGACGAGCAGGCGGCACTGGTCGGGATGCGCGATCAACGCGCACGTTCCCAGCGCGATGAGGTTGCGGGTGGTTTCGTTGCCGGCCACCAGCAGCAGGAAGGCGAAGTTGAGCAGGTCGTCATCGGTGAGTCGGTGTTCGTCGATCTCGGCCTCGGCCAGGACCGACAACAAGTCGTCGCGCGGTTGCACGCGGCGTGCGGCGATCAGCTTCTGGAAGTACTCGAACAGCTGGCCCATCGCCACCACCGAGTCGAGTTCGATTTCGGGGTCGGCGTTCCCGGTGGCCGCATCCGACCAGGCACGGAACTGTTCCCAGTCGTCGGGCGGGGCGCCGATCAGTTCGGCGATCATCCGGGTGGGCAGCGGCGCGGCGATCTCCTCGGCGAACTCGTGCACCGAGCCGGGTTCGATGCCGTCGAGAATTCCGCCCACAATCTCGCGGATTTTCGGCTCGAGCACGGCCACCCGCCGCTTGGTGAAGCCCGCGTTGATCAGCTGGCGCAACTGCCGGTGCCGGGGCGGGTCGCTGAAGATCAGGTTGCCCTCCTGCACGGGGCTCGGCATCGCCGGATCAGGAATCGTGATGCCCTTCGTCGACGAGAACAGTGCCGGGTTGCCCGAGACGAAGCGGATGTCCTCGTACTTCAACAACGCCCAGAAATTGGTGACGTCGTTCCAGCACACCGGCGCCGTCGCGCGCAGCTCCCGGTAGGCGGGATAGGGGTCGCCCGCGTAGAAGTCGGGGGAGTGCAGCGGGAAGCTCGGCGAGCGCAGCGGCGGATGGATCTGCACGGCTAGCCCCTCTCGCAGGACGCCCGATCCGACAGATTCGTGCAATCTGTCTTGCGGACTGTGTCTACTCCGTGCCGTCGTGTGCTGTCAATATGACACCAAAATATTGGAACACCATGGTATTCACTCAATTAGTGATTGACGAGGGACGCACAGAGGTGTACACCAAGTGATCAGATGACCGAAGGATGCACATGGCCGATTCACCCGCCCTTGTCCAGGCGTATCAGCTCTACATCGACGGAAACTGGGTCGAGCCGCAGGATGGCCGCTACGACGACGTGTCCCCCTCCACCGAGGCCGTCATCGCCACCGCGCCCGACGCCAGCGTGGCCCAGGTTGCCGAGGCGATCGCGGCCGCGCGGCGCGCCTTCGACACCGGACCGTGGGGCACGATGACCGCCGAGCAGCGCGCCGGGTGCTTGAACCAGCTGGGCGAGGCGCTGACCAAGCACGCCGACGACTTCTTCGCGCTGTCCCAGGCGGAGTGGGGGTGCATCGCCAACGAGCGCATCATGCAGATCGACGGCGCCGGGTTCATGTCCATGCATGCCGCCCAGCTCGCCACCCAGCTGGTCGACCAGGAGGTCACGGGCATCAGCGCGGGAACCACGTTGCTGCGGCATGCGCCGCTGGGGGTCGTATCGGTGCTGACGCCGTGGAACTTCCCGCACTGCCTCAACGTCATGAAGCTGAATCATGCTCTGGCCGCGGGAAATACCGTCGTGCTCAAGCCCTCTCCGTTGACACCGTTGGCAGGGCTGGCGTTGGCGCGGCTCATCGACGAGCACACCGAAATCCCGCCCGGGGTCGTCAACGTCGTCACGCCCTCGGGTGTCGAGGCGGCCAAGTTGCTGACCACCGATCCGCGCATCGACATGGTGAGCTTCACCGGCAGCTCGGTGGTCGGCCGCCAGGTCATGTCCGCCGCCGGGGACACGATGAAGCGGATCCTGCTCGAGCTGGGCGGCAAGTCGGCCAGCATCGTCCTCGACGACGCGCAAGTCACCGACGACATGCTGCGGCAGATGCTCTTCGAATCCTGTTCACTGCACGCCGGACAGGCTTGCATCCTGCACAGCCGGCTGCTGCTGCCCGATTCGCTGCACGACGACGTCGTGGATCGGCTCGCCACCTTGGCCCGCGAGGTCAAGGTCGGCGACCCGACCGATCCCGAGGTGCAGATGGGTCCGCTGATCAGTGCGGCGCAACGAGACCGGGTCCAGGCGCACGTCGCCGGCGCGCGCAGCGACGGGGCGAAGTTGGTGACCGGTGGCGGCCGGCCGGCCGGTTTGGACGTCGGGTTCTACTTCGAGCCGACGATCCTGTCCGGCGTGGAGCCGAATTCGACTATCGCGCAAGAGGAAGTGTTCGGACCGGTGTTGACGGTACTGCGCTACCGCGACGACGACGACGCGGTCACCATCGCGAACAACTCGCAATACGGGCTGTCCGGTGCGGTGTGGGGTGGGGATGTGGACCGCGCCGTCGGTGTTGCCCGGCGGATCCGTACCGGTCAGATCGCGGTCAACGGCATCAGCCCGGGTGGCGCGCCGTTCGGCGGCTTCAAGCTCAGCGGCCTGGGCCGTGAGGGCGGTGGAATCGGCGGGTTGCACCAGTACATGGAACCGATGGCCATCGGGGTTCCCGCGTGACGGGACCCCTTACGGGGCTGCACGTCGTCGAAATCGCAAGCGAGATCTCCGGTCCCTACGCGGCGAAGCTTCTGGTCGACCTGGGCGCCGAGGTCATCAAGATCGAGCCGCCGACCGGAGATCCGCTGCGGCGCTGGGGGCCGTTCCCCTCCGGTGTCGTCGACCCGGATCGTTGCGGTCTGTTCGAGTACCTCAACGCCAGCAAAGACGGTGCCACACTTGATCTCTCGGACGCACGCGACCGGGCGATCGCGCGCGAGCTCATCACGAAGGCACACCTGCTGGTGGAGGATTTCGCACCCGCAACGCTGCAGGGATGGGGTCTCGGGCTCGATGACCTGCAGCGGATCAACCCAAACCTGGTGCTGCTACGCATCTCTGCGTTCGGTCGGTGCGGTCCGTGGCGTCATCGACAGACCACGCCGCTGACGATGCAGGCGGCATCGGGCTGGATCAGCTCCCGGGATCCGCAGCGCCCGCCGGTTCAAGTCGGCGCCCGGATCGCCGAGTACGTCGCGGGTGCCTACGGTGCGCTGGGCGCGCTCACCGCCCTGCGGTCGCGGGTTGCCGGCCGGGTCACGGAAGTGGATGTCTCGCAGCTGGAATCGTTGCTGTCGACGTTGCCCTATCCGATGTTGATGGCCCAGCGGATGCGACGGCTCGGCTTGCCGGCCAATCTGCGATCGGCTCCCATGCTGGGTGTCGTCCCGGCCGCCGACGGCTGGGTGGGCATCAACTGCCTCACGGGTCAGCACTGGCTCGACGTCTGCGCGATGCTCGGCCTGCCCGAGTTCGGCGAGCATCAGATCGCGATCATGATGGGCGGGCCGGAGCGCGACGACTTCTTCGCCAAGGCCGAGCCCGTGCTGGCCGGCCAGACCGTCGCCGAAATCGTGGAACTCGCTCAGGCTCTGCGCATTCCGGCCGCGCCGGTCAACGACGGCGCCACGGTGCTCGATTGTCCGCAATACGCCACGCGAGGGTTCTTTCACTCGGCCGGCGGCCCCGGATGGTCGTTTCGGCGTCCCGGACCGGCCTTCCGGTTCTCGAAAACACCTGTGGCACAACATACCCCGTCTCCCGCCCGGGGAACGCGAACCGCGCGGTGGGCCAGTGACGGCAAATCGCTTGCGCATTCGGCAGGGCCGCTGCCGTTCACCGGTCTGCGGGTGCTGGACTTGACCACGTTTTGGGCCGGGGCGTATCTGACCTGCTACCTCGGGGCGTTCGGCGCCGACATCGTCAAGGTCGAGTCGATCCAGCGGCCCGACGGGCACCGCTATTCGGGAGCCTTCGCCTATGAGGGCGACGACTGGTATGAGCGCAGCCCCATCTGGCAGGGCACCAACCTCAACAAGCGCGACCTCACTCTCGACCTGACTTCGCGGCCCGGCCTCGGCATCGCCCGGCGGCTGGCCGCGCAAGCCGACGTGGTGGTGGAGAACTTCTCGCCGCGGGTGGTCGAGCAGTTCGGTCTGGATTACGACTCCTTGGTAGCGCTGAAGCCCGACGTGATCGTGGTGCGGATGCCCGGATACGGCCTGCACGGGCCATGGCGTGACTATGTCGGCTGGGCGCTGAACTTCGAGCAGACGTCGGGCATGTCGGCGGCCACCGGATACGCCGACGGCCCGCCGTGCAACCCGCAGGGCCCCGCCGATCCGATCGTCGGTGTGCATGCCGGGATCGCGCTGCTGGCCGCGCTCGAGCACCGGCACCGCACCGGTGCCGGCCAACTCATCGAGATAGCCCAGATCGAGGTCGCCGCCGCGGTGACCGCCGAACCGGTAATCGAGTACTCGATGAACGGTGTGGTGCGCCCGCGCGAGGGCAACCGCCGGCGCGGGTACCTGCAAGGCGTCTACCCGACTTCCGAGGAGGAGCACTGGGTGGCGCTGTCCGTGCCCGATCAGCCGATCGACCATGACGTGTTCGACGAGCTCGTCACCGCCTGGACCCGCACACAGACCGCCGCGGCGGTCGTCGAAACCCTTCAGGCGCAGGGGATCGCGGCGGAGCGGGTGATCACCGGGGACCAGATGTATGACCCCGCATTCATCGGAGCCCAGCTCGACGCGCGCGGATACTACGAGGAACTCGAACACCGGATCACCGGACCGCATCGTTATCCCGGCTGGCCTTTTCGCATCACGCCCGGGCCGCAGCGCCACCACCGCACCGTCCCGCCGACCCTCGGCCAGCACAACGACGAGATCCTGCGCGAGCTGGGCCTGTCCCTGGCCGAGGTCGCGAGTCTGCGGACCGAGCGGGTCATCGGTGAGCGGGTCCTCAACGCATAGTCGCCGGCGGCGGGGGCGAGAAGCGCCTGGCCCGGCCTTTGGTAACCGCGCCTGACATGCCAAGCTCTGGACATGGTCATCGAGATCGCCCGCCCCAAACTCGAAGGAAACGTCGCCGTCGGCGAGGACCGCCAGATCGGCTTCGCCGAATTCGGTGATCCGCAGGGTCGGGCGGTCTTCTGGCTGCACGGTACCCCCGGCGCCCGCCGCCAGATTCCCACCGAAGCCCGCCTCTACGCCGAGAACAACAAGATCCGGCTGATCGGGCTGGACCGGCCGGGGATCGGCTCGTCGACGCCGCATCGGTACGAGAACATCAGGGCGTTCGCCGACGACCTGCGGAACATCGCGGACACGCTCGGCATCGGCAAAATGGCCGTCATCGGCCTGTCCGGAGGCGGTCCGTACGCGCTCGCGTCCGCGGCGGTGCTGTCCGATCGTGTCGTCGCCGCCGGCGTGCTCGGCGGCGTCGCGCCATTCCTCGGCGACGAGGGGATCACCAGCGGTCTGATGAACCTGGGCAAGCGGATGGCGCCGCTGCTGCGGCTGGGCGGTGACCCACTGCGGATCGGCGCGAGCCTGGTGGTCCGGGCCATCCGTCCGGTCGCGAACACCGCGCTGTACCTGTACGCCGCGGTATCGCCCGAAGCCGATCGGCGCCTGCTCACCCGGCCCGAGTTCGGGGCCATGTTCCTCGACGACCTGCTCAACGGCAGCCGCAAGCAGCTGGCTGCGCCCTTCAACGACATCATTCTGTTCACCCAGGACTGGGGATTCCGGCTCGACGAGGTCAAGGTTCCGGTCCGCTGGTGGCACGGCGACAGTGACCACATCGTGCCGTTCGCGCACGGCGAGCACGTGGTGTCCCTGCTGCCCGACTGCGAGCTGGTCGTGCTGCCCGGCGAAAGTCACCTCGCCGGGCTGGGCCGCGGCGAGGAGATCCTGTCCACCCTGATGAAGATCTGGGACGAGCGAAACTGACGTTTTCCGGCGGCGGGTAGCCTGCTGACGTGCTGCTGACGTCGCTGGATCCCTCGGCCCTCACCGCCACCGATATCGCCGACGCGGTGCGCATCGACGGCACCGTGCTCAGCCGCAGCGACCTGGTCGGTGCCGCCACCTCGGTGGCCGAACGGGTGGGCGGCGCGGGCCGCGTTGCGATCCTGGCCGCGCCGACCGCCGCGACGGTGCTGGCCGTCACCGGGTGCCTGATCGCCGGGGTGCCCTTCGTCCCGGTGCCCTCCGACGTCGGCGCGGCCGAGCGCCGCCACATGCTCACCGACTCCGGCGCGCAAGCCTGGCTCGGACCGGTGCCGGACGAGCCCGAAGGGCTGCCGCACATTCCGGTGCGGTTGCATGCCCGCTCCTGGCACCGCTATGCCGAGCCGTCGCCCGACGCGACCGCGATGATCATCTACACCTCGGGCACCACCGGGCTGCCCAAGGGCGTGGTGCTGAGCCGGCGGGCGATCGCGGCCGACCTCGATGCCCTCGCGCAAGCCTGGCAGTGGAGCGCCGACGACGTCTTGGTGCACGGCTTGCCGCTCTTTCACGTGCACGGCCTGGTGCTGGGCCTGCTCGGCTCTTTGCGGATCGGGAATCGCTTCATCCACACCGGAAAACCGACGCCGCAGGGCTACGCGCAGGCCGGTACCGACTTCGGGGGCACGCTGTTTTTCGGGGTGCCCACGGTGTGGTCGCGAGTGGTGGCCGACGAGACGGCCGCCCGTGCGCTGCGCCCGGCGCGGCTACTGGTCTCCGGAAGCGCGCCGCTGCCGGTGCCGGTGTTCGACCGACTGGACGGACTCACCGGACATCAGCCCATCGAACGCTACGGCGCCTCGGAATCCCTGATCACCCTGTCCACGCGGGCCGACGGCGAGCGCCGTCCGGGGTGGGTGGGCCTGCCGCTCACCGGTGTGCAGACCCGGGTGCTCGACGACGACGGCGGCCTGGTGCCGCACGACGGGGAGACCGTGGGAAAGCTGCACGTGCGTGGGCCGATGATGTTCGACGGCTATTTGAACCGGCCGGAAGCCACCGCTGACGCCTTCGACGCCGACGGCTGGTATCGCACCGGCGATGTCGCGGTGATCGACGCCGACGGGATGCACCGCATCGTCGGACGCGAGTCCGTCGACCTGATCAAGTCCGGCGGATACCGCGTCGGCGCCGGAGAGATCGAAACGGTGCTACTCGGACATCCGGGCGTCCAAGAGGCGGCGGTCGTCGGGATGCCCGATGCCGACCTCGGCCAGCGCATCGTCGCGTTCGTCGTCGGATCGGCCGCCGGCGACGAATTGATCGACTATGTCGCCCAAGAGCTTTCGGTGCACAAGCGGCCCCGTGAGGTGCGCATCGTGGACGCCCTGCCGCGCAACGCCATGGGCAAGGTCCTCAAAAAGCAGCTGTTGACCGACGGCTGAGCCGCCGCTCAACACGGTAAGCACCCGGTCAGCCGGGCGCCGAGACACGCAGCAACTTGCCAGCTTCAGCGCCGAGCGTGGCCGCGAACCTTCACCTACCGTCGTAACCGTGTATCGAAGCAGCCCGACAGTGAGCGGCCAACGTGGGTGAGCCCGCTCGGTCCGTCGGCACCGTCGCCGTGACCCCGGCTCCTGCCGCGCCGACCCCGATGCGACGAATTGCGCTCGCGTGTCTGGTGGGCTCGGCCATCGAGTTCTACGACTTCCTGATCTACGGGACGGCGGCAGCACTGGTGTTTCCCACGGTGTTCTTCCCGCACCTGGGCCCGACGGTGGCCACCATCGCCTCGATGGCGACGTTCGCGACGGCGTTCCTGTCTCGCCCGCTGGGGGCGGCGGTCTTCGGATACTTCGGGGACCGGCTGGGCCGCAAAAAGACGCTGGTCGCCACGCTGCTGATCATGGGCGCCTCGACCGTGAGCGTGGGCCTGGTCCCCAACACGGCGTCGATCGGGATGGCCGCGCCGTTGATCCTTATCGTCCTGCGGTTGCTACAAGGGTTCGCCGTGGGCGGCGAATGGGCGGGGTCCGTCCTGCTGAGCGCCGAATACGCCCCCGACGGCAAACGTGGCTGGTACGGCATGTTCACCTCGCTGGGCGGCGGGACGGCGGGGATTCTGGCCAGCCTGACCTTCCTCGCCGTCAGCCTCACCATGGGCGAGAGCAGCCCCGCGTTCATGGAATGGGGATGGCGGGTGCCGTTTCTGATCAGCAGCGGACTGATCGCCATCGCCCTCTATGTGCGGCTGAACATCGACGAGACCCCGCTGTTCGTGGAGGAGAAGGCCCGCAACCTGGTGCCCAAAGCGCCGCTGGCCGAGCTGGTGCGGTTGCAGCGGCGGGAGATCGTGCTGGTCGCGGGCTGTTTCCTGGGCGGCATGGGGTTCGTCTACCTGGGCAACACATTCCTCGTCATGTACGCCCACTCCCATTTGGGCTATTCGCGCAGCTTCATCTGGGGCGTCGGCGCGCTGGCCGGGCTTACGAGTATCGCGTTCGTCTCGTTCGGGGCATGGCTGTCCGATCGAGTCGGGCGTCGCCGAGTGATGCTGTGCGGGCTGGCCGCATGTCTGCCCTGGTCGTTCGTGGTCATCCCGTTGATGGATACCGGCAACCCCGTCATGTACGCCGTCGCAGTCCTCGGCATGTTCGCCTGCGCGGCGGTGGCCAACGGCCCCACCGGGGCCTTCGTTCCCGAATTGTTCGCCACGCGCTACCGGTACAGCGGCGCCGCGGTGGCGATGAATCTGGCCGGGATCCTCGGCGCCGCCGTGCCGCCGCTGCTGGCGGGCACCTTGCTGGCGACCTACGGCAGCTGGGCGATCGGGCTCATGATGTCGACCCTTGTCGTCGCCAGTTTCGTGTCCGTCTACCTGCTGCCCGAAACCAGGGGAACCGCGCTTCGCGCCGCCCCGGCCGCCGAGAAGGTCCCCATCGACTCATAGGTGCACGCCTCAGTTGGCGTGCAGATCCTGGTTGAGGGCGATGCCCTGACCGCCGTGGGCCACCACTTCGACCGCCCCGCTCACCGAATTGCGGCGGAACAACAGGTTGTTGCCACCGGACAGCTCGAGGGCCTTCATCGTCTTGCCTTCGGGAGTAATGACTTTGGTGCCCGCGGTGACATAGAGGCCCGCTTCGACGACGCAGTCGTCGCCCAGTGAGATGCCCAGGCCCGCGTTGGCGCCGAGCAGGCAGCGCTTGCCGATCGAAATGACCTCCGTGCCACCGCCGGACAGCGTGCCCATGATCGAGGCTCCACCGCCGATATCGGAGCCGTCGTCCACCACCACGCCGGCGGAGATGCGTCCCTCCACCATCGAGGCCCCCAGGGTGCCGGCGTTGTAGTTGACGAAGCCCTCATGCATCACCGTCGTGCCCGCGGCCAGGTGCGCGCCGAGACGTACCCGGTCGGCGTCGGCGATGCGCACCCCGGTCGGCAGGACGTAGTCGACCATCCGCGGGAACTTGTCGACGCCGTAGACCGTCACCGGTCCGTGGCGGCGCAGCCGGGCCCGGACCGCCTCGAATCCTTCGACGGCGCACGGTCCGCGATTAGTCCAGACCACGTTGGTCAACACCCCGAATAAGCCGCCGGCGTTCAGTCCGTGCGGCGCCACCAGCCGGTGCGAGAGCAGATGCAATCGCAGGTAGGCGTCGTAGGCGTCGGCGGCCACGTCGTCCAGCGAGCCGATGACCGTGCGCACGGCAACGGTCTCGGTGCCGCGGTCGTCGTCCCGGCCGATCAGCGCGGTCAGTTCGGGGGGGATGTCGGACAGCGCCAGCCGCGACGTCGCGCTGGTGCCGGATTCGGTCAGTTCCGGTGCGGGAAACCACGTGTCGAGGATCGATCCGTCAGCGGCCAGCGTTGCCAGCCCGATACCTGCAGCTCCAGTCACGGCGGTCAGGTTACTTCGTGGGCTGGGCTCGGATCCGCCCGCCCTGCTGGGGACCGGAAACCGGCAGGCCGTCTGATGTTCAAAGACCCACGCGGGCAACGCAATTCGTCTTGCCGGGCGCGTTTAGCGCATTCGTGGTGTTCGGCAGGATGCCGGGTGACCGGTCCTAGCAGGTCAGCGGCGTGAATTTCGCCGATTCGGGTACGTAGCTTCCGGGGGTCCGCAGGTCCTTTCCGGCCTTGTCGCGGGGTTTGTTGTCACCGGTCCGTAGCGGCCGCTTGATTGCCGGAGGAGAAAAAACATGTCCTTTGTCACCACACGGCCCGAGGCGCTGCTGGCCGCGGCGCGCACACTCGAAGGGCTCGGCACTTCTATGGCCGCCCAGGATGCCGCCGCCGCAGCGCCCACGACGAGCATCGCTCCCGCGGCCGCCGATGAGGTCTCCGCGCTGCAGGCCGCGCAATTCTCGGCCTACGGCGCGTGGTATCAGCAGGTCAGCGCACAGGCGAAGGCGATTCATCAAACACTGGTGAGCAACTTGGACAGCAACGCCGGTTCGTATGGCACGACGGAAGCGGCCAACCAGGTGACCACCAGCGCCGCGGCGTTGCCCGCAGCGGCACCGCTGGCCGCGGCTGACCCACCGCCCGGGGACGCCGCCCTCGGCACCTCCATCGAGTGGGGTCAGAACGTCGGCTCGGCCGCGTCCGACTTCATCACCTTGGGCGAGGGGCAATTCGCTCCCGTCCCCGGCGCGGCCGGGATCCCGAATTTGACGGGTGACGTCGGTGCGGCAACCGTGGCGAGCGCGCCCGCCCCGGCCGCGCCCGCGGCCGTGGGTGGGGCACCGATGCTGGCCAGCATGGGCCGGGGGCCCTCGGTCGGCGCATTGTCGGTGCCACCCAGTTGGGCGGCAAGCGGTGTGCCCGTGGTGAATCCCGCTCCGGCACAGCTGGTCGGCGCGGGCTTCACCAGCGCCGCGCCCCAGACCGCATCGGTGAGCACCATTCCGGGGGGCGTGCCCTCAATGGCCACCACCGGACGCGGCGGCTACGGGCTTGGCGCCCCGCGCTATGGCGTCAAGCCGACCGTGATGCCCAGGCCCGCCATCTAATACCCCGAACAGCCGCCAGAGAACAGGAGCGAGGCAATGACTTTCGACTTCGGAGCACTTCCGCCAGAGATCAACTCCATCCGCATGTACACCGGAGCAGGCGCCGGGCCGATGATGGCCGCGGCGGCGGCATTCAGCAGCCTGGCCGACGAACTGAGTACCACCGCATCGGGCAGCCAGTCGGCCATCTCGAATCTGACCGGCGAGGAGTGGATGGGTCCCTCCTCGGTCGCGATGGCCACCGCCGTCGAGCCGTATGTGCTGTGGATGCACACCACCGCCGGGCAGCTGCAACAGGCCGCGGCCCAGGCCATGGCGTCGGCCGCCGCCTATGAGGCGGCCTTCGCGATGACGGTGCCGCCGCCGCTGATCGCGGCCAACCGGGCCCAGCTCGCGGCCCTGGTGGCCACCAACGTCCTGGGCCAGAACACCGCGGCCATCGCGGCCACCGAGGCGCAGTACGGCGAGATGTGGGCCCAGGACGCCGCGGCGATGTACGGCTACGCCGCGGCGTCCGCCGCCGCGGCCCGGCTGAGCCCGTTGACGTCACCGGCGCCTACCAACAGCCCGGGCGGGTCGGGCGTGCAGACGGCGGCCACGGCTGCGCAGACGAGCGGGCTCCGCGGAGTTGTCTCCAACGTGCCCAACGCCGTGCAGTCGTTCGCCGCACCGGCCGCCGCGCCGGCCGCATTGCCGGGCGCGGGCGCGGCGGGGAGCGCATTGGACAGCGTGCTCGGCGACCCCGTGGTGTCCAACGTCGGTAATGCCGGTTTCGACGTGGTGTCGTGGAATGTGTTCAACACCATCGTGTCCAACATCCTCTATAACCACACCCTCGACACGGCGGCTTCCGCCGGCCTGGCCGGCGATTTGGGCAGCGGGGTCAGCTCCGGCGCCCTGGTGAGCGCCGCGGCCCCGGTCAGCGCCGCGGGCGTCGGTGCCGCACCGGTACTGGCGAGCATGGGCTCGGCGTCCCCGGTCGGCGGATTGTCAACGCCCGCCGCGTGGTCGGCGGCCACACCCCGGGTCCCCACCACGACCGTCGCGGGCACGGGGTGGACCGCCCCCGCCGAAGACGCGCACACCACGTGGGCGTCCGGCATGCCGGCCGTCGCCTCGGCGGGGCGGGGCGGTTACGGCATGGGACCGCGTTACGGCGTCAAGCCCAAGGTGATGCCCACGCGGTTGCTCGTCTAGCCCAAGCTGTGCCCCGCGCGGCTCACCTTGATCGGTGAGCGCGGGCCAGATGGTGGCGACCCGCTGCACCCGGCTCCGCCGCGCTGGCGATCGCGGGTCAGATGGTGGCGACCCGCTGCGCCCGGCTCCGCCGCGCTGGCGATCGCGGGCCAGATGGTGGCGACCCGCTGCGCCCGGCTCCGCCGCGCTGGCGATCGCCACTACCCTGAGATCGTGCTGGACTTACGCGGGGATCCGATCGCGCTCACCGCGGCGCTGGTGGACATCCCCAGCGAATCGCGGGACGAAGCGCGGCTGGCCGACGAGGTCGAGGCCGCGCTGCGGGCTCAGACGTCGGGGTTCGAGATCATTCGCCACGGGAACGCCGTGCTGGCACGCACACACCACCAGCGGCCGTCGCGGGTACTGCTGGCCGGGCACCTGGACACCGTGCCCGTGGCCGGAAACCTGCCCAGTCGCCGCGACGGCGGCGACCTGTACGGCTGCGGCACGGCGGACATGAAATCCGGGGACGCGGTCTTTCTGCATCTCGCTGCCACCGTGGCCGCTCCGGTGCACGATCTCACGCTGGTGATGTACGACTGCGAGGAGATCGACGCCGCGGCAAACGGCTTGGGCCGCATCGAGCGCGAGCTGTCGGACTGGCTGTCCGCCGACGTGGCCATTTTGGGCGAGCCCACCGGCGGCTACATCGAAGCCGGCTGCCAGGGCACCCTGCGTGTGGTGGTCAGCGCCACCGGGACGCGTGCCCATTCGGCGCGATCTTGGTTGGGAGACAACGCGATTCACAAACTCGGTGCCGTGCTGGAGCGGCTGGCCGCGTACCGGGCGCGCAGCGTGGATATCGACGGCTGCGTCTACCGTGAGGGGTTGTCGGCCGTGCGCATCGACGGCGGTGTGGCGGGCAACGTCATTCCCGACGCGGCCGCGGTGACGGTCAACTTCCGTTTCGCCCCCGACCGGTCGCTGCCCGACGCCCTGCAACACGTGCACGACGTGCTCGCCGGACTCGACGTGCACATCGAACAGACCGACGCGGCGGCGGGCGCGTTACCCGGACTGTCCCAGCCCGCCGCCAAGGCCCTGGTCGAGGCGGCCGGCGGCAATGTCCGGGCCAAGTACGGCTGGACCGACGTGGCACGCTTCGCCGCCCTGGGCATACCGGCGGTCAACTTCGGACCCGGTGACCCCAATCTGGCGCACAAGCGCGACGAGCGGGTCGCGGTCGCCGACATCACCGCCGCCGTGGACGTGCTGCGCGGCTACCTGAGCGGCTAAGCCTTGCCGGCCCCGCACCGTTGCGCCTGCGCGGCGGCGTCGGCGGCGGCCGCGTGCATGCCGATCGACGTCAACTCGTCCGAAACCGTCCGCAGCGCCGCGTCATCGCCGGCGGCCAGTGCGCGGGCATGAGCCAGTGCGAGTCTGCCTGCGACGCAGTCGATCTCGTCACAGAGCCGGGTCAGGGGGTCCCCGGCCCGGATGTCGCCCAGCCGCACGGCCTCGTGCCAGACCCGCAGCGCCACGCCCCGCTGTCCGCCGCGTTCGGCCATCCGGGCGGCGTCGCGAGCGGCGGACACCGCGCCGTGCGTTTCACGCACCAAGGCCAGCCGCCATGCCCGCGCCACACCGAGCTCGGGCGCGAACAGTGCCGACTTGGTGCCGTGCCGGGATTCGGCCCTGCTCAACGCTTTTGCCGCGGCGGCGGTGTCACCCTGCTGGGCCAGCGCGGTGGCCAGCAGCGTCAGCGACAACGGCCCCCACGAGTAACCGGTGCGCTCCAGGGTGGCGGCCGCCGGGACCAATAATGCTGCTGCAGAGGCAAATTCGCCACCGGCCAGCAGCACATGCGCCAGCAGCACCTCGCCGATGGCGCGACCCGGCTGTTGCAGCTCGGCGAAGTCGGTGAACTGCTGAGCGAGCTCGCGGGCTTGGTCGGGCCGGCCGGCCATCAATAGCGCGGTGGTTTGGCCCAGTCCGATCGTGAAGCGCAGCAGCCCGGGATGTTCGGCGCCCAAGGCGCGCTGCGCCAGCGGCTCGACGTCATCGAATCGGCCCTGGCGCGCCGAGCACAATGCGGCAGCGCTGGCCGCCCAGGCCACCGCCTGGTCGTCGGCCGCCGGCGACGCGAGGACTTCGCCCGCGACCTTCACCGCGTGCCCGACGTTGCCCGCGTTCATCGCGAACGTTGCGCTCAGTGCGTCCAGGGTGGTCCGTGGGCCGGTATCGGTGACGCGACTACGCACGGTCCGCAGGAAGGCGGTGGCGCGCTCCGGTTCGCTCAACATCCAGAACTGGTTCGCCGCCCGCAGCAGAGCCCAGTCCATCAGTGCCGGTTCGGTCAACGCGGTGGAGTCGACGTCGGCCAGCACCGAGTCGGCCTCGCGGCCACGGCCCTGCCACGCCAGCGCGTGCGCCACGGCGAGCCGCGCCGCCAACCCGCCGGACCGCTGCAGCGCCGATCGGGCGAGCCGTTCACCCAGCCCCAAGTCGCCCAGCCGCAGCGCCTGCTGGGCGGCGGCGACGACGTCGGTAACCCGCGGGGGAGCGTCGCTGTCCAACGCCAGCGACACCAGCCGCAACCGGTCGCTGAGATGTTCGCACGGACGCTGCGACAGCAGCTTGACCAGGTCGGTGCGTCGTTGTCGGGCGTCGTCGGGATCGAGCGCGGCCCGCGTCCGCTCGGCGAACAGCGGGTGGGCCGTATAGACGACCGGGTCGTCGGAGGACCCGCCCCGCGACCGGGTCTCGGCCGCACCCCATTTCACGGCCTCGGCGACCGCGCCGTCGCCGGCGAGCGCGGCCAGATCGGCGACCGACAGCGGCTCGGCGACGGCGAGATACTCCAGCACCGTCCGCGCCACCGCGGGTAGCTCGGAAAGGAAGGTGTCAATCCCTCCCGGCGCGGTCGCACCGCCGGACGGGTCGATGTCGATCCGGGTGAGCAGGCCATCGCTCCACAGCGCCGCGATCGCCTCGGGCCGGGAGTCGGCGCGGGCGGTGACGATGAGCCGTCCCGCGCCGTCCCGCGCCAGCTGGTAGACCAGCGTGGCCGACAGCACGTCCAGGTGTTGGGCGTCGTCGACGACGAGCAGCAGGTCGTCACCGCCCAGCGATGCCCGGGCGGCCCGCAACAGGGCGGCCGGCTTGCCGATGTCGCCGATCTCCACCAGATGGCTGAACGCCCCGAACGGGACCGCGCGTTCGGTCGGGGTCCCGGTGACCCAGCGGATCAGCGTGTGGGGGTGCTGCTCGGCAAAACGCTCGGCGGCCGCCCGAGCCAGCGTGGATTTGCCGACGCCGTCGGGTCCCAACACCACCGCTCCCCGGGCGCCGTCGGCCAAAGCCGCCTCCAGCCGTTCTGAGGCCGTCGCATGTTGCGGGACGTTCCATCGAATCGGCACTGCCGAATTTTATGGTGCGCGAGGCGCGCGGCAGGGCGAAAGCCCCAGATATGACGGGCCGTAGGCGGTTGGTCTACCTTTGGCGGATATGCCCGGCGAACGCGATTCATCAGGCGAGTGGTCGGTGTGTGTGTACTGCGCATCCGGCCCACAGCATCCCGAATTACTCGGTGTCGCTGCAGAACTCGGCGAGGGGATCGCCGAGCGCGGCTGGACGCTGGTGTGGGGGGGTGGCCGGGTGTCGGCGATGGGCGCGGTGGCCGGCGCGGCGCGGGCCCGCGGGGGCCGCACCGTCGGCGTCATCCCCAAGATCCTGATGCGCAGCGAGATCGCCGACTCGGACGCCGACGAGCTGATCGTCAGCGACACCATGCATGAGCGCAAGCAGATCATGGAAGACCGCGCCGACGCGTTCATCGCGTTGCCGGGCGGCATCGGCACCCTCGACGAGTTGCTTGACGCATGGACGACGGGTTTCCTCGGGTTGCACGGCAAACCGATCGTGCTGCTGGACCCGCTGGGCCACTATGAAGGGCTGTGGACCTGGTTGTGCGGGCTGCTGGACAGCGGTTACGTCTCCCAGGTGGCGATGGACCGGCTGGTGCTGGTCGACAAGGTGAGTGCGGCGCTGGAAGCGTGCGCACCCGCCTGAGGCCGCCGGGTTTGCCGCCCTACTAGGCTGTCCGCCGAACTTGACTTTGGAAACGAATCGAGGGGATCACGTGTCCGATCGTGACGGGGGAGCGCGCACGGCGGTCAAACTGACCGATGTCGCATTTCGGGCTCCGGCCCTGCTGGCCGACCTGCCGGTGATCGTGCGCGGCGCGATGACCGGGTTGCTGGCCCAGCCGGGCTCCAAGAAATCGATCGGCACGGTGTTCCAGGACAGGGCCGCCCGCTATGGCGACCGGATCTTCTTGCGCTTCGGCGATCAGCAACTGACCTACCGCGACGCCAACGCCGCCGCCAATAGATACGCCGCCGTGCTGGCCGCGCGCGGCGTCGGCCAGGGCGACGTGGTGGCCATCATGCTGCGTAACTCGCCCAACACCGTGCTGGCCATGCTCGCCGCGGTCAAATGCGGCGCGGTCGCCGGCATGCTCAACTACCACCAGCGCGGCGAGGTGCTCGCGCACAGCCTCGGCCTGCTGGACGCCAAGGTGCTGATCGCCGAGGCCGATCTGGTCAGCGCGGTGGCCGAGTGCGGCGGCTCGGGCAGCACCGAGACCTTGACCGTCGAGGACCTGGAGCGGTTCGCGGTCAGCGCCCCGGCCACCAACCCCGCCACGGCATCGGCCGTGCATGCCAGGGATACCGCGTTCTACATCTTCACTTCGGGCACAACGGGATTCCCCAAGGCCAGTGTCATGACGCACCTGCGGTGGCTGAAGGCGCTCGCGGCGTTCGGTGGAATCGGGTTGCGGCTCAAGAGTTCCGACACCCTCTACTGCTGCCTGCCGCTGTACCACAACAACGCGCTGACGGTGGCGCTGTCGTCGGTGATCAATTCGGGGGCGACGCTGGCGCTGGGCAAGTCGTTCTCGGCGTCGAAGTTCTGGGACGAAGTGATCGCCAACGACGCCACGGCGTTCATCTACATCGGCGAGGTCTGCCGCTACCTGCTCAACCAGCCGGCCAAGCCGACCGACCGCGCACACAAGGTGCGGGTGATCGCCGGCAACGGCCTGCGCCCGGAGATCTGGGACGAGTTCACCAAGCGATTCGGCATCGCCCGCGTCTGCGAGTTCTACGCCTCCAGCGAAGGCAACGCCGCGTTCATCAACGTGTTCAACGTGCCCCGCTCCACCGGCGTCTTTCCTATGCCGCTGGCCTACGTCGAGTACGACCCCGACACCGGCGCCCCGCTGCGCGACGACAACGGGCGGGTGCGCCGCGTGCCGGCGGGGGAGCCGGGTTTGTTGCTCACCCCAGTCAATCGGCTGCAGCCCTTCGACGGCTACACCGACCAGGAGTCGAGCGAAAAGAAGTTGGTGCGCAACGCTTTTCGTGAGGGTGACTGCTGGTTCAACACCGGCGACGTGATGAGCCCGCAGGGGCTGGGCCACGCCGCGTTCGTCGACCGGCTCGGCGACACCTTCCGCTGGAAGGGCGAGAACGTGGCCACCACACAGGTCGAGGCGGCGCTGTCGTCCGACGACTCCGTCGAGGACTGCACGGTCTTCGGGGTCGAGGTTCCGCGCACCGGTGGCCGCGCCGGAATGGCCGCGGTCAAACTGCGCGGCGGCGCCGAATTCGACGGGCAATCGTTGTCCCGTGCCGTGTACGACCAGCTCCCCGCCTATGCACTGCCGCTGTTCGTGCGGGTGGTGGAGTCGATCGAGCAGACCACGACCTTCAAGAGCCGCAAGGTGGAGCTGCGTGAGCAGGCTTACGGCCCCGAGGTGAAGGACCCGCTGTATGTGCTGGCCGGGCGCGACGAGGGCTACGTGCCGTTCTACGACGAGTACCCCGCCGAGGTAGCCGAGGGCAAACGCCCGTAAGGCCAGTCGGCGTCGCTTCGCCGAGTGCGCGGCGGCCGCATGTTCGGCCTCAGGTGTGCGGCTGGCCGCGCACTCGCGTGCGCGAGGGTCCCCAAGCCGCGTGAGTGGCGGCGACCGGGCACCATATACGTGTGCAATCGACACCGCCGGCGTCAGCCGGCCGTTCGACACCGCCGGCGTCAGCCGGCCGTTCGACACCGCCGGCGTCAGCCGGCCGTTCGACGCTGTGCGGCCGCCCGGTCGCAGGCGATCGTGCGCTGATCATGGCGATCGTCAACCGCACCCCGGACTCGTTCTACGACAAGGGTGCGACCTTCAGCGACGAGGCTGCCAGGGCGGCGGTGCACCGGGCCGTCGCCGAGGGTGCCGATGTGATCGACGTCGGTGGCGTCAAGGCCGGCCCCGGGCAAGAGGTCGATGCCGACACCGAGATCGCCCGGCTGGTGCCGTTCATCGAGTGGCTGCGCGATACCTACCCAGACCAGCTGATCAGCGCCGATACCTGGCGCTCCGAGGTCGCCAAGGTGGCCTGTGCGGCCGGTGCGGACCTGATCAACGACACCTGGGGCGGCATCGATCCGGCGCTGCCGGAGGTGGCCGCGGAGTTCGGGGCGGGCCTGGTGTGTTCGCACACCGGCAACGCGCTGCCGCGCACTCGCCCGTTTCGGGTGAACTACGGAACCACCACGCACGCAGTGGTCGATGACGTCATCGCCCAGGTCACGACGGCCGCCCAGCGGGCGGTGGCGTGCGGGGTGGCGCGGGACCGGGTGCTGATCGATCCGACCCACGACTTCGGCAAGAACACCTTCCATGGGCTGCTGCTGTTGCGCCACGTGGACGATCTTGTTAATACCGGGTGGCCCGTGCTGATGGCTTTGAGTAACAAGGACTTCGTCGGGGAGACTCTGGGTGTGGAATTGACCGAGCGGCTCGAGGGAACGTTGGCGGCCACCGCGCTGGCGGCGGCCGCGGGTGCCCGGATGTTTCGCGTACACCAGGTCGCGGCCACCCGCCGGGTGCTGGAAATGGTGGCCTCGATCCAGGGAACCCGCCCGCCGACGCGCACGGTGAGGGGGTTGGCATGACGACATCGGACCTGGTCGCCGGCGATCTCGCCCACGACGGCATGCTCGCCGCCCGGCCCGGCGACACCTGGCTGGCCAACCGCAGCTGGAACCGGCCGAGCTGGACCATCGCCGAGTTGGAGGCGGCGAAGGCGGGGCGGACCATCTCGGTGGTGCTGCCGGCCCTCGACGAGGAAGAGACCGTCGAGTCGGTGATCGAGAGCATCTCACCGCTGGTCGACGGCTTGGTCGATGAGCTGATCGTGCTGGACTCCGGCTCCACCGACGACACCGAGATTCGGGCCGTCGCCGCAGGCGCCCGCGTCGTCAGCCGCGAGCAGGCGTTGCCCGAGGTGCCGATCCGGCCCGGCAAAGGCGAGGCGTTGTGGCGCTCGCTGGCCGCCACTTGCGGCGACATCGTGGTGTTCGTCGACTCCGACCTGATCAACCCGCACCCGATGTTCGTGCCGTGGCTGGTAGGCCCGCTGCTCACCGGCGACGGCGTTCACCTGGTCAAGAGCTTCTACCGGCGGCCTCTCAATGTCGGTGACGCGGGGGCCGGCGGCCACGAACTGGGTCAAACCGACCCCGGAGTCGGGGAGCCCGCAGCGCGACAGCAGGGTGGCGATGA
>NZ_LZTA01000139.1 GCF_001665875.1 Mycobacterium sp. 852002-40037_SCH5390672 | reverse complement strand
CCGGACGGGCGTGCCGCCGGTGCGCTCGGCCGCTCGGGCTGCAGACGGTCCCGCAGGAATTCGTCGCGCTCGTTCATTTGCTCCTCGCGTGCCAGGCGGTCGATCGTTGCGCCGATGAGCCGGCGGCGACGAACGTGTTACGTGATAAGCGCCACGGTCCAACCTGCGACGCCGGGTGTGACCAATACCCGTTCAGTATCTCCTGCCGTGCCCGTTGTGCGAACCTGCAAACTCGGCCGCGCGCACCGCCCCGGTGTCGAGGGGTGTCGGGTTGGGCGCTGAGCACGCTCATACCCACCGCAGTGACATCGCCGACGCAACAGGACGTGCTTGTCAGCAAACTTTGCACGGCAGCCTGGGCCGGCCCGGGGGCCCATCGAATACGCGCAGCTACCCACAGAATTCGACACCGCAGACGAGGGGTCGGCACAATTGGGGATTAACGGCAGCAGCGAAATTTACGACGCTGCCAGCTGGCGGTTAGACTTGACGAAGTTGGCATGTCAGGCGGGTATTGTCATATCGTTTTACGACTTGTCGAGACCGGTTCCAGGCCACCGTTCAGAGCTGCACGGACGTCCCTAACAGGAGCATCTCCGCCTGGGGCCACAGCCCATCGAGACAAGACCGAAGGGGTTTTAGCCCGCAACCTCCGGGTGCGACCTCGTCGGGGCCGCTGCTCACGGCCGCGCAGAACGTTCAGGTGAAGGGTCAGGTGCATATGACGCCCAAGCGCGTCGGGTTATACAACCCCGCGTTCGAGCACGACGCGTGCGGGGTTGCCATGGTCGTCGATATGCACGGCCGCCGTAGCCGCGACATTGTGGACAAGGCAATCACTGCGCTGCTGAACCTCGAACACCGGGGTGCCCAAGGCGCCGAGCCTCGCAGTGGTGACGGCGCCGGCATCATGCTTCAGGTCCCGGACGCCTTCCTGCGCGAGGTCGTGGACTTCGAGTTGCCGCCCGAAGGCAGCTACGCCACCGGCATCGCGTTCCTGCCTCAATCGTCCAAGGACGCCGCGACCGCGTGCGCCGCGGTGGAAAAGATCGCCGAAGCCGAGGGTCTGACGGTGCTGGGCTGGCGCAATGTCCCCATCGACGACTCGTCGCTGGGCGCCTTGTCCCGCGACGCGATGCCCACCTTCCGGCAGGTGTTCATGGCGGGTGCATCCGGTATGACGCTGGAGCGCCGCGCCTACGTGGTGCGTAAGCGCGCCGAGCACGAACTGGGTACCAAGGGCCCGGGCCAGGACGGCCCCGGTCGCGAAACCGTGTACTTCCCAAGCCTTTCCGGTCAGACATTCGTCTACAAGGGCATGCTGACCACCCCTCAGCTCAAGGCGTTTTACCTTGACCTGCAAGACGATCGGTTGACCAGCGCGCTGGGTATCGTGCACTCCCGGTTCTCCACCAACACTTTCCCGTCGTGGCCCCTGGCGCATCCGTTCCGCCGCGTCGCGCACAACGGTGAGATCAACACCGTCACCGGTAACGAGAACTGGATGCGGGCGCGCGAGGCGCTGATCAAGACCGACATCTTCGGAGAGGAAGCCGACGTCGAGAAGTTGTTCCCGATCTGTACCCCCGGGGCTTCCGACACCGCGCGTTTCGATGAGGTGCTCGAACTGCTCCACCTGGGCGGGCGCAGCCTGGCCCACGCGGTGTTGATGATGATCCCCGAGGCTTGGGAACGCAACGAGTCGATGGATCCCGCGCGGCGAGCGTTCTACCAGTACCACGCTTCTTTGATCGAGCCGTGGGACGGCCCCGCGTCGATAACGTTCACCGACGGAACCATCATCGGCGCCGTGCTCGACCGTAATGGCTTGCGCCCCTCGCGGATTTGGGTCACCGATGACGGCTTGGTGGTCATGGCCTCCGAGGCCGGTGTGCTGGAGCTGGACCCGGCCAAGGTGGTCCGCCGGATGCGGTTGCAACCAGGTCGCATGTTCCTGGTGGACACCGCTCAGGGCCGCATCGTCGCCGATGAGGAGATCAAGGCGGAACTGGCTGCCGAACACCCCTACCAGGAGTGGCTGGACAAGAACCTGGTCGCGCTCGACGACCTGCCGCAAGGCAACTACAAGCGGATGCCCCACGACCGACTGGTCAAGCGGCAGCAGACATTTGGCTACACCTATGAGGAACTCAACCTCTTGGTGGCGCCGATGGTGCGTAGCGGCGCAGAACCGATCGGGTCAATGGGTACCGACACCCCGGTCGCGGTCCTATCGCAGCGACCCCGGACGCTCTACGACTACTTCCAGCAGCTGTTCGCGCAGGTGACCAACCCGCCGCTGGACGCGATCCGTGAGGAGGTGGTGACCAGCCTGCAGGGCACCACCGGCGGCGAGCGCGACCTGCTCACCCCGACCGAGCGCTCGTGTCACCAGATCGCGCTGTCGCAGCCGATTCTGCGTAACCGGGAGCTGGCGAAGCTGATCAACCTCGACCCGGATGCCGAGGTGAATGGCCGCCCGCATGGCATGAGTTCCAAGGTGATTCGCTGCCTGTACCCCGTCGCCGAGGGCGGCGCCGGGCTGGCTGCCGCGATCGAGGAGGTGCGTGCGCAGGCGTCGGCGGCGATCGCTGACGGCGCGCGAGTCATCATCCTGTCCGACCGCGACTCCGACGAACAGATGGCGCCGATTCCGTCGCTACTCGCGGTGGCCGGCGTGCACCACCACCTGGTGCGCGACCGGACCCGGACGCACGTCGGGCTGGTGGTGGAAACCGGTGACGCACGCGAGGTCCACCACATGGCCGCGCTGGTCGGCTTCGGCGCAGCGGCGGTCAACCCGTACATGGCGTTCGAGTCCATCGAGGACATGCTCGACCGCGGAGTCATCGAAGGCATTGACCGCAAAACGGCGCTGAGCAACTACATCAAGGCCGCGGGCAAGGGTGTGCTGAAAGTCATGTCCAAGATGGGCATTTCGACGCTGGCGTCCTACACCGGCGCCCAGTTGTTCCAAGCGGTCGGCATTTCCGAGGATGTGCTGAGCGAATACTTCACCGGGTTGAGCTGTCCCATCGGCGGCATCACCCTGGACGACATCGCCGCCGACGTCGCTGCCCGGCACGCGCTGGCCTACCTGGACCGCCCGGACGAGCGCGCGCACCGCGAGCTCGAGGTGGGCGGGGAGTACCAGTGGCGCCGCGAGGGCGAGTATCACCTCTTCAACCCCGAGACCGTCTTCAAGCTGCAGCACGCCACGCGCACCGGCCAGTACAAGGTGTTCAAGGACTACACCCGTCTGGTCGACGACCAAAGCGAGCGCATGGCATCCCTGCGCGGCCTGCTCAAGTTCCGGGCCGGGATCAATCCCCCGATCCCCCTGGACGAAGTCGAGCCTGCCAGTGAAATCGTCAAGCGCTTCTCGACCGGGGCGATGAGCTACGGCTCGATCTCCGCCGAGGCGCACGAGACGTTGGCCATAGCGATGAACCGCCTGGGCGGTCGGTCCAACAGCGGTGAAGGCGGCGAAGACGTCAAGCGGTTCGACCGTGATCCCAACGGCGATTGGCGTCGTAGCTCGATCAAGCAGGTTGCCTCCGGGCGGTTCGGCGTCACGTCGCACTACCTGACGAACTGCACCGACATCCAGATCAAGATGGCCCAAGGTGCGAAACCCGGTGAGGGCGGCCAGCTTCCGGGGCACAAGGTGTATCCGTGGGTTGCCACGGTACGCTACTCCACCCCCGGCGTCGGACTGATTTCGCCGCCGCCGCACCACGACATCTACTCCATCGAGGATCTGGCGCAGCTGATCCACGACCTGAAGAACGCCAACCCGGCCGCGCGCGTGCACGTCAAGTTGGTCTCCGAGAACGGAGTCGGCACGGTGGCCGCGGGAGTGTCCAAGGCCCACGCGGATGTGGTGCTGATTTCCGGGCACGACGGCGGCACCGGCGCTACCCCGCTGACCTCGATGAAGCACGCCGGGGCCCCGTGGGAACTGGGGTTGGCCGAGACCCAGCAGACGTTGCTGCTGAACGGATTACGCGACCGGATCGTGGTTCAGGTCGACGGTCAGCTCAAGACCGGACGCGACGTGATGATCGCGGCGCTGCTCGGTGCCGAGGAATTCGGCTTCGCCACCGCGCCGCTGGTCGTCTCCGGCTGCATCATGATGCGGGTCTGCCACCTGGACACCTGCCCCGTCGGGGTGGCCACCCAGAACCCACTGCTGCGGGAACGTTTCACCGGCAAGCCCGAGTTCGTCGAGAACTTCTTCATGTTCATCGCCGAAGAAGTCCGCGAATACATGGCGCAGTTGGGATTCCGCACCATCAACGAGGCCGTCGGCCAGGTGAAATCGTTGGACATGACGCTGGCGCGGGCGCATTGGAAGGCACACCGGCTGGATCTGACCCCGGTTCTGCACGAGCCGGAATCGGCGTTCATGAACCAGGATCTGTACTGCAGCTCGCGCCAGGACCACGGCTTGGACAAGGCGCTCGATCAGCAGTTGATCGTGATGAGCCGCGAGGCGCTGGACTCAGGGAAGCCGGTGCGGTTCTCCACGACCATCAGCAACGTCAACCGCACGGTGGGCACCATGCTCGGCCACGAGGTCACCAAAGCCTATGGCGGTCAAGGGTTGCCGGACGGAACCATCGACATCACCTTCGACGGGTCGGCGGGCAACAGCTTCGGCGCGTTTGTGCCGCGGGGCATCACGCTGCGCGTCTACGGCGACGCCAACGACTACGTCGGTAAGGGGCTGTCCGGTGGCCGGATCGTGGTTCGGCCGTCGGACGACGCGCCCCCGGACTACGTCGCCGAGGACAACATCATCGGCGGCAACGTGATTCTGTTCGGCGCGACCAGCGGCGAGGCATACCTGCGCGGCGTCGTCGGCGAGCGATTCGCGGTACGTAACTCCGGTGCGCACGCCGTCGTCGAGGGCGTGGGGGACCACGGTTGCGAATACATGACCGGCGGAAAGGTTGTGGTCCTCGGTCGCACCGGACGTAACTTCGCGGCGGGCATGTCCGGCGGCGTGGCTTACGTTTACGATCCGCACGGCGAATTCCCAGGCAATCTCAATGCGGAGATGGTCGAGCTCGAGAGCTTGGATGATGATGACTACGAGTGGTTGCACGCCATGATTCAGGCACACGTTGATGCCACCGATTCCGCTGTCGGCCAGCGCATTCTGGGTGACTGGCCGCAACACCAACGGCATTTCGCCAAGGTGATGCCGCGGGACTACAAGCAGGTGCTGCAGGCCATTGCTGATGCGGAACGTGACGGCGTGGATGTCGACAAGGCGATCATGGCGGCCGCACATGGCTGATCCGAGCGGCTTCCTGAAATACACGCATCGGGAACTGCCGAAGCGCCGGCCTGTCCCGCTGCGGTTGCGCGACTGGCGTGAGGTCTACGAAGATTTCGACAACGAGACCTTGCGCGAGCAGGCGACCCGCTGCATGGACTGCGGTATTCCCTTCTGCCACAACGGTTGCCCGCTGGGCAATCTCATCCCGGAGTGGAACGATCTGGTGCGCAGGGACCGGTGGCGCGACGCCATCGAACGGCTGCATGCCACCAACAACTTCCCGGACTTCACCGGGCGGCTGTGCCCGGCGCCGTGTGAGCCGGCCTGTGTGCTCGGCATCAATCAGGACCCGGTGACGATCAAACAGATCGAGCTGGAGATCATCGACAAGGCCTTCGACGAGGGCTGGGTGCGGCCGTTGCCGCCGGAGAAGAAGACCGGCAAAAAGGTCGCCGTGGTGGGTTCCGGGCCGGCCGGTTTGGCCGCCGCCCAGCAACTGACCCGCGCCGGCCACACCGTCACCGTCTTCGAGCGGGCCGATCGCATCGGTGGACTGCTGCGTTACGGCATCCCGGAATTCAAGATGGAAAAGCGCGTCCTGGACCGCCGTCTGGACCAAATGCGGGCCGAGGGAACGGAATTCCGGGCGGGTGTCAACGTCGGAGTCGACATCACCGCGGAGCAACTGCGCGCCGACTTCGACGCCGTGGTGCTGGCCGGCGGGGCCACCGCAGGGCGTGATCTGCCCGTCCCCGGCCGGGAACTGGACGGCATCCACCAGGCGATGGAATACCTGCCGTGGGGTAACCGCGTGCAGGAAGGCGACGACGTGCTGGGGCCCGACGGCGAGCCGCCCATCACCGCCAAGGACAAGAAGGTCATCATCATAGGTGGTGGGGACACCGGGGCCGACTGCCTGGGCACCGCGCACCGCCAGGGCGCGGCGGTCATCCACCAGTTCGAGATCATGCCGCGCCCGCCGGAGACCCGCGCGCCGTCCACCCCGTGGCCCACCTACCCACTGATGTACCGGGTGTCCTCGGCGCACGAGGAGGGCGGCGAGCGGGTGTTCTCGGTCAACACCGAAGAGTTCGTCGGCGAAGACGGTCACGTGACTGCGCTCAAGGCGCACGAGGTGACCATGGAAGACGGCAAGTTCGTCAAGGTGGAGGGTTCCGAATTCGAACTCGAGGTCGACTTGGTGTTGCTGGCGATGGGATTCGTCGGCCCCGAGAAGGAGGGCCTGCTCACCGACCTCGAGGTGAAACTCACCGAGCGCGGCAACGTCGCCCGCGGGGCCGATTTCGATACCTCGGTTCCGGGCGTCTTCGTCGCCGGGGACATGGGTCGTGGCCAGTCGCTGATCGTCTGGGCGATAGCTGAGGGCAGGGCCGCCGCGGCCGCGGCCGACCGCTTCCTGATGGGGTCGACCGCGCTGCCGGCGCCGGTCAAACCGACCGCGGTACCGCTTCAGTAGTAACACCAGTCACACGAGAAACACGGCCGGCTTCGTTCGGCGAGTCTCCCCCTGTTTGCCAGGCGGCTAGTGTCTAATAACCCGTTGTGAGCCCGCTCACATAGGGGTCACGCCGGTTGCCCGGTTGAACGGACTGATCGCAGGAGAGATTCTTGTGCATATCCACCCATTACCTCAGTCACGGATGGGGCGAATCGCCTGGTCATGGTTACGTCACCCGGTGAAAAGCCGGGAGTTTCCCGCCAAGCATGAGCGTCTGGTGACCGCTCAGGACTTATTGCTCTTCGGTGCGTGATGGCCCGGCCAGCGCGCTGACCGGTGCCCGGCGGGTTTGCTCAGAGCGCGCCTGGCGTGATTCTCGTCGGGCAGCCCCGGATGCGGGCCGGCAAAACGGCATCACCGTTGCCATAGGCCCGAGTCGCGGATCGCCTCGGCAAGCGGCTCCAGCACGGACGGGTCGTGCGGCGGGGGAAGGTAGACGATGCCCAGGTCCAAGCCTTCGGCGGCGAGGCCGGCGGCGTCCTCGACGACCTTCCCGTAGTCCAGGTCCGGCTCCAGGCGCAGGTGGGCCGAGAGCATGATCTCCTTGGGATCGCGGCCGATGTCCGCGCAGTGCGAGGCCAGGACGTCACGCTTGTGGGCGAAAACGTCGGGCGGGCCGCCCACGAAATTCCAGTGCTGGGCGTAGCGAGCCGTGATCCGTAGGGTGCGCTTCTCTCCACTGCCGCCGATGCAGATCGGCGGGTGGGGCCGCTGCGGACCCTTGGGCTCGTTACGGGCGCCCTTGAGCTGGTAGAACTTGCCGTCGAAGTCGGTGGTCTCCTGGCTGAGCAGGCTGGTCAGCACCTCGCACGCCTCCTCGAACCGGTCGAAGCGTTCCTTGATGCCGCCCAGTTCGATGCCATAGGCGCCGGACTCCTCTTCGTTCCAGCCGGCGCCGATCCCCAGCTCGAGCCGTCCGTTCGAAATGATGTCGAGGGCGGCGGCCATGTTCGCCAGCACCGCGGGGTGGCGATAGTGGATCCCGGTGACCAGGGTGCCCACCCGCAGCCGCCGGGTGGCTTGCGCGAGCGCCGTCAGCGTCGTCCAGCCCTCCAGGCAGGGCCCGCTGCTGTCGGAAAAGATCGGGTAGAAGTGGTCGAACGTCCACCCGGACTCATAGACGTCGATGTCATCGGCCGCCTGCCAGACGGCCAGCATCTGTGCCCAGGTGGTGTTCTGCGGAGAAGTTTTGAACGCGAATCGCATGGCATCGACGTTAGTCGGTCTTTATGAAGGGCAACTAAACTCGACCGCGCGATGACTTGTCCTTGTTGCTCCCTCGGAATAGACACCAAGATCACCCTGCTGGCCGCGGGCCTGATCTTCCTGCTTGCGCTCGTTCTGGGCGTGTGGAAATACCGCGAGATGATGACGTCCGAGAACCACCTCGCGCATCCCTACGTCGACATCGCACACCGGGCTGCGCTGCTGTATTCGTTCGCGACGCTGCTGCTGGCGGTGTTCGTGCAACTGAGCGCCTGGCCGGTGTGGGTGAACCTGACGGCGGCGGGGGTGGTCGTCTTCTTCTTCGTGGCGGCCATCGCGGCCTACATCAGCCACGGAGCGCGACGCGACACCGTCAACCAATTCGCAAACGCCGACGGGCGAACCGCGCTGGCAATGACGTTGCTGATCGCCGGGGAGATCGGCGGATTCAGCGTGCTGCTCGCCGGGTTCGTCGCCGGACAACTGTTGTGATGCGCGCAGGTGCGGCGCCGGCGTGCGGCGCCCGGCTTCGCCCCGCTTGCAGTCACCGCGCGGGCACACTGGAGTCATGGATCCGGTAGCGGCATTACGGCAGATCGCCTATTTCAAGGACCGCAGCCGCCACGACCCCAGGCGCGTGATGGCCTATCGCAACGCGGCCGACATCATCGAGGGCCTCGACGACGCGACCCGGGAGCGTCACGGCCAGGCCAACAGCTGGCAGTCGTTGCCGGGAATCGGGCCTAAGACCGCCAAGGTCATCGACCAGGCGTGGTCCGGACGCGAGCCCGACCTGCTGGTCGAACTCCGTTCTAGCGCCGAGGATCTCGGTGGCGGCGACATCCGTTCCGCGCTGCGCGGCGATCTGCATCTGCACTCCAACTGGTCGGACGGCTCGGCGCCGATCGAGGAGATGATGGCCTCGGCGGCAGCGCTGGGCCACGAGTACTGCGCGCTGACCGACCACTCGCCGCGGCTGACCATCGCCAACGGTCTGTCGCCCGAGCGCCTGCGCAAGCAGCTCGACGTGATCGATGGGTTGCAGGAGAAGTTCGCGCCGATGCGCATCCTCACCGGCATCGAGGTCGACATTCTCGAGGACGGCAGCCTCGACCAGGAGCCCGAGCTACTGGAGCGCCTCGACGTGGTGGTGGCCAGCGTGCACTCCAAGTTGTCGATGGATGCCGCCGCGATGACCCGGCGGATGCTGCGCGCGGTGGCCAATCCGCACGCCGACGTGCTGGGTCATTGCACCGGCCGGCTGGTGTCGGGGAATCGCGGCATCCGGCCGGAATCCAAGTTCGACGCCGAGGCGGTGTTCACCGCGTGCCGCGATCACGGCACCGCCGTCGAGATCAACTCCCGCCCAGAACGGCGCGATCCGCCGAGCCGGCTGCTGAACCTCGCACTGGAAATCGGCTGCGTGTTCACCATCGATACCGACGCGCACGCGCCCGGTCAGCTGGATTTCCTCGGCTATGGCGCCCAGCGCGCATTGGACGCGGGCGTTCCCGTCGACCGGATTGTGAACACTTGGCCGGCCGAGCGGCTTCTCGAGTGGACGGGCTCGAATTAGTCCAGATGGTGACGATCCGCTTCGCCCGGCTGCGCCGCGCTCGCGATCGCCACTAGTCCAGATGGTGACGACCCGCTTCGCCCGGCTGCGCCGCGCTCGCGATCGCCACTAGTCGGGCAGGTGCGGCATCTCGAAGCCCGGATCGCGACCCAGCAGCACCGCGGGCGTCAGTGCCGATTTCCCGTAGCGGCGGCGTACGCGATCGATAGCCGCGTCGATGTCGTCGCCGGCCAAGCGGTGCTTCGGGTCGGCGAACGGCAACATCAGCTGTTGGGCTCCGGTGCGGTCGATGCCCGAGACCGCGAAGCCGACCAGCGTCAGGCCGCGCTGCGCGACGAGCGGCGCCGCGTCCGCGACCAGCTGACGCGCGGCGGCGAGCAGGGGCGTCGTGGACGAGGTGGCCCACGGCAAGGTGTGTGACCGGGTTGCCCGGGTGAAGTCGTCGAAGCGCAGCCGCAGCACCACGGTGCGGCCTGTGCATCCGGCGGCACGCATGCGGCCCGTGATGCGGTCGATCAGGTTGACCACCACGGCGTCAATGTCGTTGGCCGACATGGTGTTTCCAGCGCGGCCCAGCGCCTGCTGAGCGCCGACGGAGCGGCGACGGACACCGGTCGTCACCCGGCGACGGTCGATGTTGTGGGACAGCGCGTACAGCTGGCGGCCCATCGCCCCTCCCACCATGGAGCCCAGTGTGGATTCGCTGAGCTCGGCGACGTCGGCGACAGTCTCGATGCCGTGTGCGCGCAGTTTCTCGGCGGTCACCGCGCCCACACCCCAGAGCCGGCGCACCGGCAGCGGTCGCAGGAAGGTCAGCTCCTGATCGGGCGGCACCAACAGCAGCCCGTCGGGTTTGGCCTCCTGGCTGGCGACCTTGGCGAGGAACTTGGTTCGGGCGACGCCGACGGTGATCGGTAGCCCGACGCGGCCGCGCACGTCCGCGCGCAGGCGCTCGGCGATCGCGAGCGGCGTGCCGCTGACCCGGCGCAACCCGCCGACATCGAGGAAGGCTTCGTCCACCGACAGCGGCTCGACGATCGGGGAGCAATCCCGGAACACCTCAAAGACGGCGTCACTGGCACGCGAATAGGCGCTCATCCGCGGCGGCACCACCACGGCGTGCGGGCACAACCGCCGTGCCTGCGATCCGCCCATGGCCGTGCGCACGCCGTAGTCCTTGGCCTCGTAGCTCGCGGCCAGCACCACTCCACCGCCCACGATCACCGGGCGGCCACGCAAGGTCGGGTCGTCGCGCTGTTCGACGGACGCGTAGAACGAATCGAGGTCCGCGTGCAGGATGGACGCATCGCACCGCACGAACATATGTTCGCATAGGGTGCCGACAAGCCCGGCTCAGCAGGCGTTGCCGTAGACGCTGTTGACCCAGATGTGCACCAGCGTGTCGAGCAATTGCTCCTGGGGCACCGACGGTCGCCCGTCGGCGAACGAGCTGAGCATGACCTTCTCATTGAGCAGGTTCAGTGCCGCGGACAGGTTGTGGGCCGGCAGCGTCACAGGTGCCGCGCCGCGCGCGCGCTCGGCTTCGATCACGGTGGTGGTGTGGTCGACCCATTTCTGCATGAAGCGCGACCACAGCTCGTCGACATCCTTGTTAACGCGCGCGGCGTCGGCGGCCAGCGACACCGCGCGATGTGCACTGAAGGTCTCGACGAACACGTTGATTCCGATGCGCCACAACGCTTTCAGGTCGGCAGGCGGGTTTGCGACCATGGTCTCGAGCGCGGAGTCGGCTTCCATGATCACGCGCTCGAAGAGGGTGAGCAGCACCGCGTCCTTGGACGCGAAATAGAAGTAGAACGTCGGCCGGGACAGGCCGGCGCCCTTGGCCAGGTCGTCGACGGAGATGTCGGCGAGCGGGCGATCCCGCAGCAGCTGTTCGGCGGTGGACAGAATGGCCAGTTCTCGATCGTCGCCGGACGGGCGCGCCGAACGCCTACCTCTGTGGGTGCGGGCGGGACCGACGCTAGTCACAGGCGCTACTTTACATGTTGTCGAGAGTTTCGACACGGTGTTGACTGGTTCAACGCGGTGTTGATAGCGTTGTATTCATGACTGAGCACCTCGACGTCCTCATCGTGGGCGCCGGCATCTCCGGCGTGAGCGCGGCCTGGCACCTGCAGGAACGCTGCCCCACCAAGAGCTACGCCATCCTCGAACGGCGCGCCGACCTGGGCGGAACCTGGGACCTGTTCAAATACCCGGGCATCCGGTCGGACTCGGACATGTTCACCCTGGGCTTCCGGTTCAGGCCCTGGCGCTCAGCGAAGTCGATCGCCGACGGAGCCTCGATCAAGGCCTACATCAAGGAGACGGCGGTCGAGAACCGGATCGAGCCGAACATCCGTTACCGCCATCGGGTGGTGGCCGCCGACTGGTCCGACACCGACAACCGCTGGACCGTGACCGTCGACAGCGACGGCCGGCAAAGCAAGATGACGTGTTCCTTCCTGTTCGCCTGCACCGGCTACTACAACTACGACGAGGGGTTCTCGCCCACCTTCCCGGGTTCGGACGACTTCGGCGGCACCATCGTCCATCCGCAGCACTGGCCGGAGGACCTCGACTACGCGGGCAAGCGGATCGTCGTGATCGGATCCGGCGCCACCGCGATCACCCTGATTCCCGCCCTGGTGAACTCGGGCGCCGGACACGTGACGATGCTGCAGCGCTCGCCGACCTACATCGGCTCGCTGCCCGGGGTCGATCCCTTCGCCGAGAAGGCGAACCGGCTGCTGCCCGAGCGCCTCGCGCACATGGCCAACCGCTGGAAAGCGATCGCATTCAGCACTTTCCAGTACCAGCTGTCCCGCAAAGCCCCGGGTTACATGCGCAAGACGCTGATGACGATGGCGCAGCGGCGCCTGCCGGAGGGCTACGACGTCGAGAAGCACTTCGGCCCGCGCTACAACGTCTGGGACGAGCGGTTGTGTCTAGCGCCCGACGGCGACTTCTTCCGGACCATCCGGCACGGCAAGGCCGACGTCGTCACCGACACCATCGACCGGTTCACCAAGACCGGTATCAAGCTCACCTCGGGTGAGGAGTTGGCGGCCGACATCATCGTCACCGCAACGGGATTGAACATGCAGTTACTGGGCGGGGTGAAGCCGACCCGCAACGGAGAGGACATCGAGCTGACCTCCTTGATGACCTACAAGGGCCTGATGTTCTCCGGTGTGCCGAACTTCGCCATCACCTTTGGATACACGAACGCGTCCTGGACGCTGAAGGCCGACCTGGTCTCCGAATTCGTCTGCCGATTGCTGAACTACATGGACGCCAAGGGTTTTGACTTCGTGGAGCCGCAGCATCCGGGCAACGATGTCGACGAGCTGCCGTTCATGGACTTCACTCCCGGCTACTTCCGGCGTTCGATGCACCTGCTGCCCAAGTCGGGCTCACGGGCGCCGTGGCGACTCAAGCAGAACTACTTCTTCGACATGCGCACCATCCGGCGTGGCAAGATTGACGACGAAGGCTTGACGTTCGCGAAAAAGCCTGCCCCGGTGGCGGTTTAGCGGCTCACTCTCCTGCGGCGACGACGATTCCGTCGTCGTCGCTGTAGGCGATGTCGCCCGGCACGAACGTCACCCCACCCAGGGTGACCTCGATGTCACGCTCGCCGGTACCGGTCTTGGTGCTCTTGCGAGGATTGGTGCCCAACGCCTTGATGCCGATGTCCATGCCCCGCAACGTGGCAGAGTCGCGCACCGCGCCGTTGATGATGAGTCCGGCCCAGCCGTTGGAGCGGGCCAACTCGGCGATGACGTCGCCAACCAGCGCGCTGTGCAGGGAACCGGCACCGTCGATGACCAAAACCCCGCCGTCACCCGGCTCCGAGAGCACCGATTTCAGCAATGCGTTGTCCTGAAAACAACGCACGGTACGTATCGGCCCGGCGAATTCGGGGCGACCGCCGAACTGGCGGAATTGCACGTCGCAGCTGCGTACGTCGGGACCGATGCTGTCTACGAGGTCGGCCGTCGGCCGGAAAGACACCGTCACTTCTGACACGTTAGACGCACGCCGCTCAGCGGCGACGCAGCTGGCGAATGAGCAGGATGGCCAGCAGGCTGACGGCCAGGGCAACGATCAGCGGCACCGGAGATTGACCCGCTGCGGGGCCCGCGACCGCGGGAGAGACCGGGTTGTTGGCCGCCTCCACAGTGGACTTCGCCTGTGCGGCAGCATCTTTGGCGGCAGCGCTGAGGTCGCCGTTGCTTTCGGCCCGCTGCGCAACGTCGAGTGGTTGCTGGGCCGGCTGTTCGGCCGGCTTCGGGGGGCCAGGATCGGCGCTCTTCGCGGGTACCTTCCTGGCGGGTGCTTTTTTGGCCGGCGCTTTTTTGGCGGGCGCCTTTTTCGCAGGTGCCTTTTTGGCTGGCGCTTTCGCGGCCTTTTTCGCCGCCTTGGCGGGCGGTATCTTCTCCGGCGGGGTGCCGGCGCCGTCGGCTGCGCTGTTGGTTGGATCCTGCGGGTCTGCCATGCGGCCGCTCCTTGAGCTTCCTCTGTCGTCGTCCCCCTAGCTCACCGGGGTCAAGATCCCATCATGCCAGGACGCCTCACGGCACCTCGGTCACCGGTCGCCGCCACCGTTCTCAGCGCCTGCCCCGCGCCGCCCACCACGCGCCCCCGGCGACGAGCGCCACCGCGACCGCCACGAATGGCCAGACCGGTAGCGCACCACCGCCCGCCGGGGCCGCCGCGGGTGGCCCGGGCGTGCCGGTGCCCGGCGCGGTGAGCCGAAACGACCAGGATCCGGACACCACGTGGCCATCGGCGGACGTGACGCGGTAGTTCACGGTGTACGTCCCGGCCGGTCCGAGTGCACGCAGGGCGATGCCGACCACCGCGCCCTGCACGGTGGGCTCTCCGGTGGACCACCCGTTGCCGTCGGGCCCGACCACCGTCATGGCGACGAACGTGGTCTGCAACTGCTCGTTGAAGGTGGCGCTCACCCGCTGCGGGCCCGTCGCCAATACCGCGTCGGCCGGGGGATCGGTGGATACGCGAGTGGCGTGCGCCGACGCGACCGGCGCGGTCAGGGTGGCCAGGACGAGCATGAGGCCGACGCACACGCCAACCGACAGGCGTTTCATGCCCGTCGGCGGATCAACGCAATCGCGATGCCCGCGGCGGCGACCACCAGAGCGGCGCCCCCCAGCAGCCGGGCGGTGTTATCGGCCGCATCTGGCCGGGTGGGCGCGGAGGACGACGCGTGGTCTTGGTGCGATGCCGGTCCGGTGGCGAGGGTGAGCGTGGGTACCGGGTGTTCCGGCTCGCCGCCGCCGGGCAGCGGCGGCTGATCCCAGTTCACGACGGTCCCGTCGGAGTAGGTCTGCGCGGCGGGGAAGCTGACGCTCTCGATGTCGGGCAGCTTCACCGACAACCGGAACAGGGCGAATTGATCCGCCCCTATCCCGCCGTTGGGGGCGGCAGTCCACGTCACCGAGCGCACGGTGCCCGACGCCGCGTCACGGTCGAGCCTGGCCGTCCAGCCCGGCAGGCTTTCGGTGCGCGCCGATGCGACGCTGGGAAGCCTGATGGTCAGCGCCGTGGTGAGCGCCCCGGTGTTCGACTCGTTGGGTACCTGGAACGTGACGATCGCCATCGCCCCGCGTACCGGGTTGTCGCTGCTGGCGTGCACGTGCGCCCACGCGGCGGGGGTCTGGGCCGCCGCTCCGAGATAGAGCGCGACCGCCGCGGTGATCGCGATCAGGCCGCGCGCGATCCACCTGCGGTGGATTGACATGCCGGGGTGTAGCACTTCGGTGCGGCGGTCAGCTCAGCCCGAGGCGGGCCATCAGGTCCGCCTCGATCCCGTCGAGCTGCGTCGAGATCGCGGCGTGGGCCGCCCGGCGTCGCGCGGCCGGCATGTTCTCCGCCGCGGTGACCGCCGCCGACAGATCGGTGAGCCGTTCGGCGATGGCGGACACGAACTGCTTGGTCTCGGCGTCCTTGGGCTTCTTGTCCTGCACCATTCGCAGCGACTTCTCCGCCCCGGCGATGCGGGCCGACAACTGGGCGCCGTGCCCGGAGAACTGCCCGATCTGAGCCAACGGAATGCCGAGTTGATCCGCGCGACGCTGATCGATCACAGCGCGGGCCGCGACGGCCGCCCGGTAGATGACCGGGGTGAGGATCGGCGCGAGCAGCCGAGACACCGTCAGCACCCTGCGGATCCGCGTCGGTGAGAAAATCTTGCCCTCCCGCGTGGCTTTGAGTTCGGCCTCAGCGACTTTCAGTGCATTGCGGTCACTGTCTCGCTGCGCCTTGATCTGCGCTCGCAGCGCCTTGCCCTCTGCCCGTTGGGCGGATTTGACGCGGCGAACCTCGTTTTTCGCGGCCAGCTTGGCCTCGAGCTTCGCGCGGGCCCTGATTGCGCGGGCTTCAGCGCGACGCGTCGCGCGGCTCTTTCGCTTGCGGAACAGGCCCATTCCCGGCCGCCTCCCGGTTATCTCGTGGACTATCGCTCTCGCGGTTGCGCGATCCGCTGAGCCAACCCTAATCGGAATGGGCGGGCGGCAGCCCTCCAGGGCAGGCCCGACGGCCGGCGCCAGGCGTGGACGTCAGGCGTCCAGCTGCTCGGCCCGGCGTAGCTCGTTGACCCGCTCCATGACCTCACGCTGCGCCTCGGGGGACAGCTCGGCCGCGCGCACCGCGATGCGGCGCACGTTGTCGTCGCGCGTCGTGGCCAGCCACGACAATTCCTTGTCGAGCTTCTCGTAGTACTCGTCGTCGGTGAAGTAGGCCGACTTGATGCGGAAGAAGTTGGCCAAAGCGGCCATGGTCGCCGTCGACGGGTTGGTGCGGTTGCCGGAACGCAACTGGGAGAGGTAGGGAGCCGACATCGTTATGCCCTCCGCCTTGAGCGCCGCGATGACTTCCGCGGAGGTGTGCGGCCCGCGTCCCGGCGGATACACCGTGTCGAACAGGCGGTTCAGGCGAGCAGCGAACGTCGTGCTCATTGATATGACCTCCACTGGGCTGTAGAAGTGAACTATTACCTAGGTGTATTTGCTGATCATGGTAGCGAGGCTTGGTGACCGTAACCAGGTGCAAACCCCCGGGGAATCCCGACGGGCATAGCTGACGCCTGCCAACTCCCCACTTGACGAGCGTCTAACTGATTCGCTGGGGTGTCCACTAAATCAATGGAACTCACAGGTTATCCGCAGAATTGGGCATCCGTTCCGAAGTGGCGGGCGGACGACCTGCTGACGGGGGCGATAATATGCCGGACGGTGCTGGGCGATCGCACCGCAACGGGCCAGCAATCTGGGCCGATTTAGCACACCCTTTGCTGCCGAGTATGAAAGCGGCTCGCACGAGCGCCGCGCTGCCCGGCAGACGGTGCCGGGAAACCGGTGGTCGAGGCGGTGTTAACTTAGCCGGTACCCGGTGGTCCGGCGCCGAGTGCGGCGACGGTTCTGCGGCACCGCAGCGTCTGCGCGACCGCGGTTGCGGAGCCGGCCACCGCCACGGCGACGGTCGCGGGCGATGGCCACCCCAGTGCCAGCACAAAGCGCTGTCAACAGCATCCACAGCCGTCCAGTCGTGCTCGCTCGCCGACGCCACCGTCGCCGGGGCGGTCTTGTCGCTCATCTCCGCGAGCGGGAACGACGACACCACGGTCAGCAAGGCGAATCACCGTTCGCGCCGCGTCGACACGGCCGCGTCAGGCGATGGCCGTTAACAGTCCCGTTCGGCGTCTCCCAGCGAGGCGGTGCAGTTCGTCAGCCGCGTTTCGTCGGATTCGAGTCCCGACCGTTTCGGGCAGTCCGTTATGCGGCGAGCAGCATTGCCAATATCGCCGTATCGGGATGGCTGATCGGGTCGACACCGACTCGGCTCACCATCGAGGTGATGGTGCCGTCGGCTTCTGCCTCCACCCACGCCGCGCGATGCTCGAGTCCCAGATAGGGCAACCCGGGCAGCAAGACGCATCCGGACGCCGCCCCGCTGCATTCCGGCAGGGACGGTGTGGTTTCCGACGGCGGGTGCAACATGAGTAAGGCCGGGGGCTGATGGTCGGCGAAATAGCCTGGCTGAATGGCTGATTCACCGAAAACAGTGCCCTCGGCCAGCACCAGGCCAACCGTGCCCGGCTCCGGCTCGTCCGGCAATTCCTCGCGGGCTCCGAAGACCGTTGTGGTGGAGAGCAATCCGGGCAAAGACGCGATCCTGACCGCGACCATGAGTAGCTGGGCCCATTCTTTGGTCGAATCGGGCCACCGCCCGGAGATCACGAACCCCTTCAAGGCGCCGCGAGAATGGAATGGGGAAACCCCGATAGGTCGATCCGACCCAGTTTCCATTTCGACCTCCGCGCGACGCCTCCGCTTGGAATAACCACACTGGTAAGTCCGAATAATTAAGCATGCCTGCGGTTTAGGCGGCGTGCAACACGACACGGTCAGCGGCGCAGACCTTGTCACGCAGTCCGTTGAGGAGTTGGACAAACGACGGGGGCGCCGCGCAACCGCGCGACGCCCCCGTCGATCGAAATAAAGTCAGCCGAAAATCAGGCCCTGGGTTTTCGAGGTTGCAGCCGCGTAGCGCTTCTGCACGTCCGCCCAGTTGACGACGTTCCAGAACGCCTTGACGTAGTCCGCCTTGACGTTCTTGTACTGCAGGTAGAAGGCGTGCTCCCACATGTCGACCTGCAGCAAGGGGATGATGCCGAGCGGAACGTTGGCCTGCTGGTCGTAGAGCTGGAAGGTCAGCAGTCGGTTACCGAGGGTGTCATAGCCCAGGACCGCCCAACCCGACCCCTGCAGACCGTTGGCGGCCGCGCTGAACTGCGCGCGGAATCGGTCGAACGATCCGAACGCATCGTCGATCGCCGCGGCCAATTCGCCGGTCGGCTTGTCGCCGCCGTCCGGCGACAGGTTCTTCCACCAGATCGAGTGGTTGACGTGGCCGCCCAAGTGGAACGCGAGGTTCTTTTCGTTCAGGAAGATCGCAGCGTGGTCCTCGTTGGCGCGGGACTCTTCGAGCTTGGACAGAGCGTCGTTCACGCCTTTGACGTACGTGGCGTGGTGCTTAGTGTGATGGATCTCGTTGATCTGCCCCGAGATGTGCGGTTCCAACGCTGCATAGTCCCAGTCCAAGTCGGGCAGGGTGTATTCAGCCACGGCATTCCTTTCTTCGATTATCGTCTTGACGCTCAGTCGCGCGGGGCCACCTCAGGGCGGCCAGCCGTTGTCAACCCTGCTCCATGACCGCGCGCTCCGCAAGAACGACCCTTGTGAGCCGGAACGCGGATACCCGTTCAGCGGAGATTCAAGACAACAGGGCGATTCAAGACAAGACGATGACTGCGAGCACCGCCAGCAGCGCCAGGGCGATGAGCCCCGCACGCAGCGCGGCGATGCTGTAGCTGTGATTCCACGCCGGCGAGCCGCAATACGACTTCGACGGGCCCGGTGAACCCGGACCGAACGAATGCGTGGTCATCAATCGCCTTTCGCGCCAAGGTCACCTCGCGTCAGTGAGGTGAGTCACAAACACTTTTCGCGAACGCGATCATAGCGCTTTGTGACGGGCTTGGGAAAAAATGCGCTGAACTGCGGGTTGGTGGTCACGCAAACCCGGCAGGACCCACGCGGTCGGAGCGGCGATCGTCGGCGGACGCGCTGCCGGTGCGGGTGCTTAGTTAGACAATCCATTTCGCTCAGCGGCCAACTGGAGACTGTCGCTGGCATGCCGACAATGCCGTGGTGTTATCCACAGTGACACCACGGTCAGCCGCCAGGGGCTGTATTGATGCCTTTTGTACCCCCTATGTCTATGTGGATAAACCTGTGGAAACTGTGGATAGTCTCTGCCGGCTCAGTCGGTTGCCGAGCGCGCTCGAACGGTCGCCGACGGCCGCCGTCGCACGGGGGCCGCGGCCCGCGTTCCTCGGCCCGCGTCGGCACGGCGTTAGTCTGGTCCGGTGATCCAGGTGTGCTCCCAGTGCGGCACCCGCTGGAACGTGCGTGACCGACAACGCGAATGGTGTCCCCGCTGCCGCGGGGCCCTGATGGCACCGTCGCCGGACGCCCCACCGGCCGACCCGCGATGGGGTGCCCCCGGCGCCCCGGCGCCGGCCCGCCCCACGGGGGCGCGGGGATGGCAGCGCACGCCGCCGCGACTGCCGCCCGGCTACCGCTGGATAGCGGTGCGGCCCGGCGCCGCGCCGCCGCCCCGTCACTTCCGCCGTCCCCTCGGGCCCACGCCGCGCTACACCGTCATTCCGCGCTGGGGCCTGGCCGACCGTGTCGAGCGGGTGCCCGCAGCCGCCGAAACGCCTGCGCAGCAGGGGCCGTCAGCGCAGCTCGTTCGCACCACGTCCTTCGTCGGCGTGCTGGTGCTCAGCATCGCCGCCCTGGTCTACGTGGTGCGGTACGTGCTGCTGGCGATCAACCGGAACACCCTGCTGAACTCGTGGGTGGCCATCGGCGCCGATTGGCTCGGCGTGCTCGCCAGTGTGGGCGCGGGTGCGGCGGTGATCGCCTCGGGCGTGCTGCTGATCCGCTGGATGATTGCCCGCCGCGCCGCCGTGTTCGCCCATCATGGCCTGCCCGAGCCGCGCTCAACGCGGGCATTGTGGGCCGGTTGCGTCGTGCCGCTGGCCAACCTGCTGTGGGCCCCGGTGTACGTGATCGAGCTGGCGCTCCTCGAAGAGCACTACGCCCGGTTGCGCGGCACCATTCTTCAGTGGTGGACCGCGTGGGTCTGCAGCTACGCCGTGTCCATCGCCGCCCTCGCGACCAGCTTTGCCGGTGACGCCCAGGGCATCGCCAACAACACGGTCCTGATGGTCTTCGCGTATCTGTTCGCGGCCGCCACGCTGGCCGCCGCCACCCGCGTCTTCGAAGGATTCCAGCGCAAACCCGTCGCGCGGCCTGCACATCGCTGGGTCGCGGTCCCCGATGACCGGCCCGCCACGCCGTCGTCTGCGGCCCCGGTTGAGTTGAAGGGGCAGGAACCGGCAGCATAGGGGTATGACGTGGGCCGACGAGGTGCTCGCCGGGCATCCCTATGTCGTCGCCCACCGCGGTGCGTCGGCCGCGCGGCCCGAACACACGCTGGCCGCCTACGACCTGGCGCTCAGAGAAGGCGCCGACGGCGTGGAATGCGACGTGCGGCTGACCCGCGACGGGCATCTGGTGTGCGTGCACGACCGCCGGCTGGACCGGACCTCGACAGGCGCCGGCTTGGTGAGCACCATGACCCTCGCCGAACTGCGTGAGCTCGAGTACGGGGCCTGGCACGACAGCTGGCGAGAAGATGGCACGCACGGTGACACCAGTTTGTTGACGCTGGACGCGCTGGTTTCGCTGGTGCTGGATTGGCGTCGGCCGGTGAAGCTGTTCATCGAAACCAAACACCCGGTGCGGTACGGCTCATTGGTGGAAACCAAGCTGCTCGCGTCGCTGCACCGTTTCGGCATCGCCGCGCCCGCCTCGGCGGACCGGTCCCGCGCGGTGGTGATGTCGTTCTCGGCGTCCGCGGTCTGGCGGATCCGGCGGGCCGCCCCGCTGCTGCCCACGGTGCTGCTCGGCAAGACGGGGCGCTACCTGACCAGCGGTGCACCCACCGCCATCGGCGCCACCGCCGTCGGGCCTTCGCTGTCGACGCTGAGGGAATATCCCCAACTGGCCGACCGCGCCATCGCCCAGGGCAGGGCGGTCTACTGCTGGAACGTCGACGACTATCAGGACATCGATTTCTGCCGCGACGTCGGGGTGGCCTGGCTCGCGACACACCACCCGGGTCGCACCAAGGCGTGGCTGCGGGGCAACGGCGCGGGCGTGGGCAGTGGTTAAGCCGACCGCTATTGCTGTTCGTCCGACGTGACGGGCGGTACTGGCGCGTCGGAAGCCAAGGACTGGAACAACCGGGCCGCCTCGTCGTGATTCCACACCACCACCGAGCCGGCGTCACCGCTGGTGAACTCGCCGATCGGGACGGTCATCGTGGTGGTGGACCCGTGCAGTGCCCAGCCGAGCCGGGCCAGATCCCAGGCGTGGTCGCCCCGGTCGACGGTGAGCGCGTCGGCAGCCGCACGCGGCACCGAATACCAGCGCCACGGATTGAGCCATACCGCGGGACTGGCGGCCCGGTGCAGCACTGCCGCCACGAACTGCCGTTGATTGACCATTCGGTCCAGATCTGCCCGGGGCGTGTCGCGTGACCTGACGTATCCGAGGGCGTTCCGGCCGTTGAGGGTGTGGCAGCCGGCCGGGAGGTCGATGCCGGCCAACGGGTCGTTGAACGACGTCTTCGGACACACCGTCACCCCGCCGAGGGCGTCCACCAAGGCGGCGAACCCGCCGAACCCGATCTCGGCGTAATGATCGAGGCGCAACCCGGTCACCTGCTCCATCGTTTGGACCAGCAGCTGCGCACCGCCCATCGCGAACGCGGCGTTGATTTTGTCCTTGCCATGCCCCGGGATCGGCACATAGGAGTCGCGGGGTATCGACACCATCGTGGTGCGCGCTGCGGATCCGACGCCCGGCAGGTGAACCAGCAGGATGGTGTCGGTACGGCCGTTACCGATGTCGCCGCCGGTGGCCAGATCTTGTTGCTGTGCGGCGCTGAGCCCCTGGCGGCTGTCCGATCCGACGATCAGCCAGTTGGTGCCCCGGCCGGCTGCGGGCCGGTCGGGGTAGTCGGTGAGCACCTGCTCGCGGTGCAGTTTGCCGTCAAACCAGACGGCTCCTGCGATGACGCCCGCGCCGATCAGCACTACGCCCACCAGCAGCATCGAGGCCACCGTGCGGATCCAGCGGCGCTTGCGGCGCTTCCGGGAAGTGCTCGGCGCCTGCGGTCGTGGGGGCGGTACCCGGGGGGCCGCCGCGGCGGCGGGGGGTTGCGGCGTTGGCCGGTGCAACGGCTGGGTCTGCGCCGTCGGCGAAGGCGGCGGGACGGCCTGGCGGCGGATCACCTGCGGCGGCTCGGAGCGCGGCGGCCCGGGGCGCGGTTGCCCGGGCGGGCTCCACCCTGGAGGCCGCCGGCGCTGCGGTGAGCGGTCGCCATTCACCTGGCTAACGTACGTGCCCGGCGCCCCGCCGCGCTGGTGCGCCGCGGTTGCGGCTAGCCGCGGGCCCGCAGCCCGTTGATGAACGGGCAACCCATCAGCACCCGGATGGCCTGGCTCAGGCCGGGCATGTCATCGACCGGTTTGTGGAACGGCAGCCGGACGTCGTGATCGCGGTCGTCGCCCTCGACGCGGAACCGGACGCCGTAACGGTCCAGGCCCAGGGGTCGCACGTGCCCGCGCCGCAGGGGCGCCGGCAGCCGGGACACGAGCCGCGCCAGGACATCGCTGTGGGCGGTGTCCAGGTGCCACAGCAGGCTCGACTCGAGCGCGCAGAACGGGTCGGGCCGGGCGTCCAACAGGTCGTCCACGCTGACTGGCTCCGCGCCGGTGGCATCGGTGACGACCACCGAGGCGATCTCGAGCCGCAGCAACGTGTACCGCGGTTCTTCGCCACCGACGGGGGCGCATCGCGGGGTGTCGATGCCCAGCAGGGCCGGATTCGGGCACTCGGCGGCGATCAGGTCGAGCGTGTCGAGGATCTCGGCCGGGTGCACCTCCTGAAGACGCCCGCGCACCCACACCAGTGAACGGACCGGTTCGCGCAGCGGAAGGGGCGCGTAGTCGGTGAGCTCCAGCAGCGCTTGGGATCCCGAGATGGGACGGACGAGCTCGCGGTCCCGCTCGACGGGAAGTGCCAGCGCAACCGATCCGTCGTCCAACAGGTGATGCACGGGCGTGGGGACCGGGTCGTCATGCTCGATGGCCAGCAGCGCGCCGTCGGCGCGGACGCAGGCGCTGCGAATCCGCTCGGCGGTGGTCGGGGCAGGGCAACTCTGCGGTAACACCATTCTCATCCTCCAATTAGGTAAGCCTAAGTTAACTTACAGGCGATGACGCCGCAAGGGTTTTCTCCCGGTACGCCGCTAGGGTTGGGACGTGGCCCGCATCGCTTACCTTGGTCCGGAGGGGACGTTCACCGAGGCGGCACTGCGACAGATCACCGCCGCCGGTCTGGTTCCCGACCAAGACCCGGCCGGAGTGCAGCCCACGCCCGTCGAAAGCACCTCCGCGGCACTGGACGCCGTGCGTGATGGCGCCGCCGACTACGCCTGCGTGCCGATCGAGAACTCGATCGACGGCTCCGTGACGCCCACCTTGGACAGCCTGGCCATCGGCTCACCCCTGCAGGTGTTCGCCGAAACCACGCTGGACGTCGCGTTCAGCATCGTCGTCAAGCCCGGCCGCAGCGCCGCGGACGTGCGGACGTTGGCGGCCTTCGGTGTCGCGGCGGCCCAGGTGCGCCAGTGGGTGGCCGCCAATCTGGCCGACGCCGAACTGCGGCCGGCGTATTCCAATGCCGACGCCGCCCAGCAGGTGGCCGAGGGACGCGTCGACGCCGCGGTGACCTCGCCGCTGGCTGCCACGCACCGAGGCTTGGCCACCCTTGCCGAGGGTGTGGTCGACGAAGCCAATGCCCGCACCCGCTTCCTTCTGGTCGGGCTGCCCGGGCCGCCGCCGGCCCGCACCGGAGCCGACCGCACTTCGGTGGTGCTGCGCATCGACAACGCGCCGGGCGCCTTGCTGGCCGCCCTCGCCGAGTTCGCCGTCCGTGGCATCGACCTCACCCGCATCGAATCCCGGCCGACCAGAACCGGACTCGGCATCTACCGGTTTTTCGCCGATTGTGTGGGCCATATCGACGACGACGCCGTCGCCGAGGCACTCAAAGCCCTGCACCGTCGTTGTGCTGATGTGCGATACCTGGGATCCTGGCCCACCGGCTCACCGGCAGGGGCGTTGCCGCCGTCCGCCGACGAGGCCGCGCGCTGGCTGGAGCAGCTGCGAGACGGAAAGCCCGACGAGCGGGGGCCGCAACGGTGAGCGGTCGGTTGATCCTGGTGCGACACGGCCAGTCATTCGGCAACGTCGAGCGCCGACTCGACACCCGCCCGCCCGGGGCGGAGCTGACCCCGTTGGGCCGCGACCAGGCCCGGGCGTTTGCGCGGGGTTCCGGGCGCCCGGCGATGCTCGCGCACTCGGTGGCCACCCGGGCGTCGCAGACCGCGGCGGTGATCGGCGGCCAGTTCGAGATGCCCCCCATCGAGGTGGGTGGCATCCATGAGGTGCAGGTCGGGCGGTTGGAAAACCGCAACGACGACGACGCGGTCGCCGAGTTCAATGCGATCTACGAGCGGTGGCATCACGGCGAGCTCGACATGGCGCTCCCCGGCGGCGAAACCGGCAACGACGTGCTGCAGCGTTACGTCCCGGTGCTCACCGACCTGCGCCTGCGCTATCTCGACGACCACGACTTCCGCGGCGACATCGTCGTCGTCAGCCATGGCGCGGCGATCCGGCTGGCCGCCGCCGTGCTGGCCGGCGTGGAAGCCGACTTCGCGCTGGACAATCACCTGGACAACACCGAATCGGTGGCCTTGACCCCGATCACCGACGGACGGTGGAGTTGCGTGCGCTGGGGAAAGTTGACGCCGCCGTTCTATCCGGAGGAAGAGGCGACCCCCGTCGCGGACGCGGTGCGGTCAAGCACCGACCCGATGGGCTGACCTCTCGGTCAGACGGCCAGCGCGACGACTTCGGTGCATGCGCAGCCGACGGCGTCGCAGTCGATGACGAAGGCGTGCGGCAACAGCTCAGGACTGAAGCAATCCGGCTCCGTGCATTCCGAGCGGTGCAGTGCATGGCGAATGATGGTGCCGTGACAGTGATCTAAGCCTGCCCGGCAGTCGCGGCAGTCAATGCTCATAAGTGAGTTCATAGCACCCGTCGGGGACAGATCCGGGATGCCGCGCCCAGGATCCGCGGGGTTGCGAGGTTTCTCAGGCCCAGCCCAGCTCGTGCAGCCGGTCGTCGTCGATGCCGAAGTGGTGAGCGATTTCGTGGATTACCGTGATGGCCACTTCCTCGACGACCTCGTCCTCCGATTCGCACACGTCCAGCAGCGCTTGGCGGTAGATGGTGATGGCGTCCGGCAGCGATCCGAAGTAATCGGAGTCGCGTTCGGTCAGCGCCACCCCCTCGTACAGCCCGAGCAGTTCGGTGTCGTCGGGATGGCGGTCTTCGACGAGGACGACGACGTTGTCCATGGCGCCCGCCAGCTCGGGCGGGATCAGGTCGAGGGCGTCGGAGACCAGTTCGTCGAAGCGCTTCGGATCCATCCGCACGCTCACCCGCCCTAGCCTCCCGGCGGAGGCTCGGCGGGCGGCGGTGCCTCCGGTGCGGGATTCGCCTCTTATACACATC
>NZ_LZTA01000138.1 GCF_001665875.1 Mycobacterium sp. 852002-40037_SCH5390672 | reverse complement strand
GACGAATCGGGCCGGTTGATGCGCGAGTACCCCGACCTCGCGGCGTTCGAGTGGGTGATCCGGGCGGAGAATGCGATCGCCGTCGATGACACGGCGACGGGCAACTCGGGGTTCCAGGTATTCCGCGAAATCATCGACGGCATCGTCCGGGACGCTGTCCGCGAGGGCGGGCTCGCCCGCCGTGCCGATCGGCACGGCGCCGTCGAGGCGATCTATGCGCTGATCTACGGCTTGGTCGAATTGGGCGCCACCCTGCCGCCCAAGGACTACCACGCGGCGCTGGCATCTGCGAAGCAACTGATCAGGGGCACCCTGCTCGCCGTGGGCACGCGGACATAGCGGCCGATAACCGGCCGGTCACGCGGCCGCGCCCTTGATATGATCAAGTGATTGATTATAAAGTCGAGGCCACGGAGAGGAACCCGAGGCCGTGACCGAGACCGTTGGCCAAGCGCTTGACGTCGACGCGCTGCGACGCAAATACGCCGAAGAACGCGCGCGCCGCTTGCGCGCGGACGGGATTGCCCAATACGTCGAGATGGCTGGCGCGTTCGCGCGATTCGCCGAAGATCCGTGGGCGGACGGGGACTTCGCCCGTGAGCCACTCACCGACGAGGTAGACGTCGCCATCGTCGGCGCGGGATTCGGCGGGCTGTTGACCGGGGCACGGCTACGTCAGCTCGGCATCGGAAGCGTACGGCTGATCGACAAGGCGGCCGACGTCGGCGGCACCTGGTACTGGAACCGCTATCCCGGAATCGCTTGTGACGTCGAGTCGTACGTGTACATGCCGCTGCTCGAGGAGCTTGACTACACACCGACGGAACGATACGCCGAGGGCCCGGAGATCTTTGCCCATTGCCGGCGCATCGCCGAACGCTACGACCTCTACCGCGACGCCTGCTTGCAGACGGACGTGCGGGAAATCCGTTGGGATCCGTCCGAATCGCGCTGGATCATCCGCACCGACCGGGGCGACGAGATGCGCGCCAAATTCGTCTCCATGGCCAACGGGTATCAAGCCAAGCCCAAGTTGCCGGGCATCGAAGGAATAGGCGCTTTCCGCGGGCATGCGTTCCACACCAGCCGTTGGGACTACGCCTACACCGGCGGGGAGCTGCAGAATCTAGCCGACAAGCGCGTCGGCATCATCGGAACCGGCGCCACGGCGATCCAGTGTGTACCGCACCTCGCCGCTGCCGCCCAGCGGCTCTTCGTCTTTCAGCGCACCCCGTCCTCGGTGGACGTGCGCGCCAATCGCTCCACGGATCCCCAGTGGGCCAACACGTTACAGCCCGGCTGGCAGCGCGAGCGGATACAGAACTTTCAGATCCTCACCGCGGGAGGACAAGCCGACCAGGATCTGGTCGCCGATGCCTGGACGAGCATCACCCGCAGGCTTCCGGTCATGCGGCATGACGGAGACGGTCTCGTCGATCCCGAACAGCGCAGCCGCGACATCGAGCTGGCCGACTTCGCCAAAATGGACGAGATCCGCGCGCGGGTAGACGCGATCGTCACCGATCCCGCCACGGCCGAGGCGCTCAAACCGTGGTACGGGTACTTCTGCAAAAGACCGTGCTTCCACGACGAGTATCTGCAGACGTTCAACCGGGACAACGTCACGCTGATCGACACCCGGGGCCGTGGGGTGCAGCGCATCACCGAAACCGGCGTGGTGGTTGATGGCGTGACCCACGAACTCGACTGCCTCATCTTCGCAACGGGTTTCGAGGTCGGCACCGACTATTGCCGCCGCACCGGATTCGACCTGATCGGCCGTGACGGCGTGACGCTGACCGAACACTGGGGCGACGGCGTGCGCACCTTCCAGGGCCTGTGTACGACCGAATTCCCGAACTGCTTCATCGAGAGCATCGCCCAGGCCGGCCTGACGGTGAACTTCCCCTACCTGCTCGACGTGCAGGCCGGCCACGTCGCCTGGATCATTGCCACCGCACTCGCCGAGGGCATCACCGAAATCGAAGCCGCGCCCGGCGCCGAAGCCGCCTGGGTTGACACGGTGGTGGCCCGGTCGGTCGCCAGCGCGGAGCGGGCGAAGACGTGTACGCCCGGGTACTACAACCGGGAGGGCAAGGCCGACGCCAAGACTCGGCAGGGCAGCTTCTTCTTCGGCGCACCCACCGAGTACGCCGACATCCTGCAACGGTGGCGCACCGATGGGGACCTGGAAGGCCTGCTGATCCGCCGCGCCGGGGAACGGACGTGACAAGCCGGAAAGCCCGATCGCTCTATGCCATTGGGCGGATGCGAGCCGCGACGCGGCGCGGGCGTGGACCGAAGGTGGCAATCGTGGGCGCGGGTTTCGGCGGCCTGGGTGCGGCCGTCGCGCTGCGCCGCGCGGGCATCGACGATCTGGTGATCATCGAGGGCCACGACGGCGTCGGTGGCACCTGGCGACGCAACACCTATCCCGGGGCCGCCTGCGACATCCAGAGCCACCTGTACTCGTTTTCCTTCGCCCCCAACACATCTTGGAGCCGTACCTACGCGCGCCAGCCCGAAATACTGGCCTACCTCGAATCGGTGGCCGACGATTTCGACCTGCGTCGCCATCTCATGCTGGGCACCACGGTCAACTCCCTGCACTGGAACCCACACACCGGCGCGTGGGATTGCCAGCTGGAGCGGGACGGGTATTCGGCCACACTGACGGCCGACGTCGTCGTGTGTGCGATCGGGCTGTTCGGCGATGTCAAGCTCCCCGACATCGACGGACTGAGCGAATTCACCGGCCCGGTGCTGCACACCGCGCAGTGGGATCACGACCTCGATCTGGCCGGCCGGAACGTCGCGGTGATCGGCACCGGCGCCAGCGGGGTACAGGTTGTGCCCGAGTTGGCGGAGACCGCCGGGCACGTCACCGTTTTTCAACGCAGCCCACCCTGGATGGTGCCCAAGGACGATCGCCCATACAGCGCAACCGAATTGGCACGCTTTCAACGCAGCCGCCTGGCGTTGCGCCGCACCCGCTGGCAGATCTGGAAGTTCCAGCACGACAACACCGCGACCTTCGCTGACGACCCGGTGGTGACGGCGCGCACGCAGATCGCGACGTCGTTCCTGGAGCGCACCGTGGCTGACGAGCCGCTGCGCCGGGCGCTGACGCCGGACTATCCGTTCCGCTGTAAACGGGTGCTGCTGGGCGACGACTATTACCGGGCGTTGCAGCGCGACAACGTCGAGCTGGTCACCGACCCCATCGCCCGCATCGGCCAGACATCGGTGATCACGGCGTCGGGCGCAGAAGTCAACACCGACGTGATAGTGCTGGCAACCGGGTTCGAGACGTCGCGCTACCTCTCCGGCATCGACGTCGTCGGTGCCGCTGGCCGCCGGCTGCACGAGCACTGGGGCGACGACCCGCGCGCCTATCTGGGGGCGGCGGTCAGCGGATTCCCGAACTTCTTCATGCTGTATGGCCCAAACACCAACCAGGGCGGCAACTCCATCGTCTACATCCTCGAGGCCGGGGCGCGACTGGTCGCCAGCGCGGTAAGCCGCCTGGCGCGCCGCGGCGGCTACCTCGACGTGCGCCCGGAGTCCGAAAAGCGCTACAACGACGCGCTTTCCGCGGACCTGGAGCGCACCATCTGGACGCGGTGCAACAGCTACTTCCGTTCGCCGTCCGGCCGAATCGTCACCCAATGGCCGTATACCGAACTGGAATACGCGCGCCGGACCTGGCGGCTGCGACCACGAGAATGGATACACCGTAGGACGCCGCGACCGCGCGATGGCGCGAATCTAGGGGATGCCGAATTCGATGACACCGCGTGGCCGCAGACCAAATCGGCGGAGGCGTCGACGAGTAGCCGACCGTAGTTGCTCTAGCTGCCGGCGGCCATCCTGGCCCGTTCGGTCATCGAGGCGATCACCCCGCCGTCGTTGAGAATGTCGGTGCCGGTGAGGTATCCGGCCTTGTCGCTGGCGCAGAAGGCGAGCAGCTCGGCCATCTCCTCCGGCTTGCCCCACCGCGGGACCGCGGCGTTGGCGACCATCGCGCCGGCTCCGGCCTGCTCCTCGAGTCTGCCCATCTCGGTGTCGACAGACCCCGGCGACACCGAGACGATGCGCAATCCGCGGGCGTTGAAGCGCTCAGCCTGCGACTGGCTGTACCACTTCACGAAGCTCTTGCTCATGGCGTATGCGATACCGGATCGCGCATCCTCGGGCACGATGTTGCACGCCGCCAGCATGGCGTCCATGAAGGCCTCGGCGTCGTCCAGCGCTTGCGGAAATCGCTCTGTCGGAACGATTTCCGCGGGCAGCATGTGCGCCGCCATCGATGCCACGTTGACGATCACGGCGCCCTCGTCGGCGACTGTGAAGAACTCCTCGTTGACGTTGACGGTGCCGACGGCATTGGTCCGCATGACATAGTCGGCGGCACCCATGCTCGGACTCACCCCCGCGGTGTGGATGACGGAGGCGAGCGTTCCGAGGTTGTTGGCGGTCTTCAGCAGATCTGCGACCGCCTGCCGGTCGGTGACATCAGAGTCGACGACCGTGGGAGTGATCCCGAGGTCTTGCAGAGTTGTGGCCGCGGTCGCCAGCCGATCCTGCCGGACATCGCAGAGGACCACGGTGTGGTCGCGTCCGACGATTTTCGCCGTGGCCAGGCCCATGCCGCCCGCGCCGCCTGTGATCACCGACACTCGAGTCATACCTGGACCGTATACGCAGAATGAATTCGCACCGAGCCGCGGGCCGGGGTGTGCGGCCACTAGGCAGCTACTGGGCGGAATGGCCCGAGCCGTGCCCTGTCACGCCATTTCTTCGGCCCAGGCGATATGTCCTTGGAAGTCAAGGGAATTCGCCATCGCGCGATAGCGGTCGCGATAGTCGCGATAGGTGTCGTCGCCGTGGGCCCGCGCCTCCAATGCGCGCATCCGCAGCAGCCATATGTCGTGCAGGACGAATCCGGGTTCGGTCGGTACAGCCGCCAGCCGGTCGATGGTCGCCTGCGCTTCCTGAAGGTCGGTGGGGCCACCTCTGTGCAGCAGCGCACCTACCAGGATTGCGGTGGCGCCGGCAAGGTAGATCATGTCGCCACAGAGGTACTCCTGCTCGACGGCAGCGCGCGACAGTTCGATCGCCCCGTCGAGATCGCCGGCTCGAGCCATCTCGTCAGCTTCCACGGCGTCAACGACGGTAGCCGCTACCAGGGTGTAGCGCTCTTGCAGAGCGGCTTCACGGGCCGCGGCAAGGAGGGTGAAGCTGTCTTCGCGCCCGGGACCGTCATAGGCCGCGAGCGCGACACCGTGCGCGTGCTGGGCGCAGGCCAGCGTGAGATTGTGACCGGATCGCTCGGCGATCGCGAGCAACTCTTCGGTCTCCTTCAACGCCGCCGCATCCGGAAGCCACACCCCGTTGTAAATGAGCGTGTATTTGAAGAGCAACATCACCGCGCGCGTCGTGGGGTCGAATGCACGAACCATCGCGGTGGCTCGCTCGACATCGGCTCTCCAGCCCGGATCGCCGAGGTAACAGCGCGCGCAGCCCCCCAACATCATCGCCCCCACCAGCGGAGAGCCGACGATCAAATCGCCCTTGGAGGCATCACCGTCGGCCAGCTCGATTATCCGCTGCGCCAGCTGCACGACTTCCGTCATTTCGCCATGCTCTAACTTGGCGGCGAGCGCGGCATAGGACAGTCCGAGAGTCAACGTCGGGTCACCGATTGCCTCGAGCAGGCTGATGAGCTCAGAGGCCAATTGTGATGCCTCTTCGAATCGGGAATGAACGACCAGTGCCGGCAGCCACCCGGCCATCCCCATCGCCAGCGACGCCTTGTCTCCGCTGTCGTTAGCCAGGTCGCGTAGTTCGTCAAATCCCGTGTCGGCGAGGCTGCCACCGGCTAGCCAGGCGCTGGCGCAGAGCAGCGTCCGCGCGGCGATCCGTGATGCGGCGCGGTCGGGATCGGTGCCGGGCAGTCGGTCTGCGACGTCTTGCGCATGCCGCCAACTCGCCCGTGCCGCGGTGATGTCGCGGTGGGTCAGGCAGCTGCCCGCGCGCATATACCAGTCGAATGCCGCGTGCAGATCCCCGGCCGCGTTGAGGTGTTCGGCGATGAGCGCCGCGCTTTCGTCGACCGACCCGCGTTGCTCGATCGCAGCGGCAAGCCGCTGGTGCAGCGCGGCGCGATCCGACTTCAGCTGCGATTCATAGGCCACGGCGCGAATCAACGGATGCCGGAACGCATATTCCACTCGCTGGCCAAACCCGACCTGATCGATCAACTCGCCCATGACCAATTCGTCGAAGACCGGCTCGGTGCCCAAAGCGGATAGCAGCTCCGGGTTGAACCGCGAGCCGATGACCGCCGCGGCGTTCAATGTGCGTTTAGCCGCCGAGCTGATCCGGTCGACGCGCGCCGCGATAACGGCCTGCAACGTCGCGGGCACGGTGGCTTCTATTTGTGGCATGCCGACGTTGCCGCGCAGCCGATAGGCGCCGCGGGCGCCGTCGATCGCGCCACGCTCGGCCAGATCACGGACGATCTCCTCCGCGAAAAAGGGATTGCCGCCGGCGCGTTCGGAGATGACTTCGGCCAGTCCTTGTAGCGAGGAATCGGAGCCGAGCAGCTCACCGAGCAGCGCCTCGGTCTGTCTGCCGTTGAGCGGGCGTAGCGCGATCGTTTGTGCGCCGGGGATGGTGGCCAGCGCGCCGCGGTATTCGGGGCGGTAGGTGATCAGTACCATCGAGCAGGTTTGTCGGATTACGGCCATGAAGTCGGCCAGCATCGACTCGCTGACGTCATCGATCCAATGGACGTCCTCGATCACGTAGAGCACCGGCGTGGCCCGGGCCATCGATGCGCTGTTGACCAGTGCGGTGAGCCTGCGCCGCCGCGCGTCACCCTCGACTTGGGGCACCTGATGGCCAGGATCGGCGACACCGAGCAGATCGTCGAGCAACAGGAGATCGTCAGGATTGGCGTCCCGGAATCGTAGGCGCAGCTGGGTGCGGGCCGCTTCGCCGTCAAGGCCGTCGACGCCGAGGCCGGCGCGCATGAGTCCGGTCACGGCGTGGAAGGGGATATCGCTGGTGTGGGATTCGCAGTAGGTGGTGAACCTGTCCGCGCCGCGGGTGTTCGCCAGTGCCGCCGCTTCCCGGACGATGCGGCTCTTACCGATACCCGGCGGCCCCAGCACACCGACTACGCAGCCGGCCCCGGCAATTGCCTCGTCGAGGAGACCGGCGATCGTGTTGAGTTCCCACGTTCGCCCGACCAACCGCGGGTCGCTGCGACGGCGCTGATCGCGAGTCGTGGCGATCAGGCGGTGTGCCGGCAGCGGCGCGCTTGCGCCCTTGGTGTGCACCACTTCCGGCTCGTCCAACACCACGGCGTCCTCGACCAGCCGCGCGGTGGACTCGCTGAGCATCACGCCACCCGGCGGCGCAACCGACTCCATACGCTGGGCCATGCCCACCTGTTCACCTATCGCGGTGTAACCCAAAGCGCCAGAGCCGATCTCGCCGGCGATCACCTGACCAGAATTTAGACCCACCCGCAGCCGCAGGTCGACCTCATCTCGGGCTGCGACCTCACTCGCCACCTGCCCGGCCTCATCCTGGATCCCCAAGGCCGCCATACATGCGCGAAAAGCGTGATCCTCCAACGCAACTGGTGCACCAAACACTGCCATGATGCCGTCGCCGGTGAATTTGTCCACCCTGCCGCCGAATCGTTGGACCACGGCCGCCGCGCGCTCGACGAGCGCGCCCATGATCTCGCGTAGCCGTTCCGGGCCCACCGACGCAGCGATGTCCATCGACCGCACGACGTCGGCGAACAGCACCGTCACCTGCTTGTACTCCGCAGACGTCCCAGAGGCCTTAGCGGGCGACCCACACTCGTCACAGAACTTCGCGGTGGTGCGCAGTTCGGCGCCGCATGACGGGCACGCCACCCTCGACGTCGTCATATGAGCACCACCGTCCAGGGCCGCACCGCCCCGCCGCTAAGAATAGGCGGATCGCCGGAGGGAAGCGCGGTTTTGGCGCTTTGCTGACGCGAGCGAGTGCTACGTCGGGAGCCCGTGCTCCTCCGACGAGTGCGGGTGACCGCTGTGCCGGATGGCCGTGCCGAAGAACGGCGCACGGACGGTGGCCACCACGTGGCGCCGGTTGATGAGCAGGCCGACGACGGCCACCGCGGTGTAGACGCCGCAGAGCAGCAGCCGCCCCTGTGTCGAGAAGATCGGGAACTGGACGACGAACAGTCCGAGGAGTGTGCACGCGGCCGCCCGGTGGAAACGCAGCGCCAGGATCAGCGCCACCCCCATCATCGTTTGGGTGGCGGTGAGCAGCACTTCCTCCACCTGGCGGGAGTCGAGGTACAGGGAGAACCCGCCGCCGCCCAGCAGGTGGGCGATCGGCAATGACCCGATCAACAGGGTCCACTGGTTGACCTTGGAGGAAATCAGTGTGGCGATGGCCGCGGTTCCCTTGCCCCGGGTGGCGAAAATGATCGCGATGATGAACTCCGGCGCTTCCGACGCCAGCGGAGCCAGCCACTGCACCAGCAAGAAGCGGTTGATGCCCAGTTCGGTACCGGCGGCGACCAGATTGTCGGCAAAGGGCTTGGCGCACAGCAGGATCACCGCGCCCGACACCAGGAAGAGGCCGACCACGGCGACGCGCCGGCGACCGTCAGGCAGGTCGCCCAGAGCGGCGGCGGTGCCTATCAGGTCGGGCTCTTCGACGCTGCCGTGGCTGATCTTGTAGAGGTAGAACCCGAACCAGGCCAGCAACGCCAGCCCCAGCCCGAAATGGATCTGGCCGCTCGCCGGGATCACGAATGCGATCACGCCGGCGATCAACAGGAATCCGAGTTCGACGCGGTTTGCTGGCTCCAGCGTCAACCCGGTGGTCTTCTTCGAACCGGACTTGCGCGCGACCAGGATGCTCACCAGCACCACGACGGGCCAACCCAGACCCATCAACAACCGGTTGGATCCGGTCATGTTGGCCGCGGCGTACTGCGTGTAGTCGGCGTTGTGGCCGGACACGTACGCGTAGTACAGGTCAACGGCGTATTCGGGCAGCACCGCGATCAAGGCGAGTAGTGCCGTCGCCAGCCCGCCGGAGACGTCGATCTGAGCCGCCTCGGCGGCCCACGCCAGCAAGAAGCTGGCCGCCACCACCGCGGCCCCGAAGATCACCAGGGCCAGCACCGCGCCGGTATGCAGGCCCGCGAAGCGGACGAGCACGGCCGGAACGACGAATGCGCCCGTGATCAATCCGGAGCGGGTCAGGGTGCGGCGCCGCCAGCGTGCCGTCATCGAGACGGTGGCAGCGGGCCTGTCTATGGCGAGCATCGTCATCCTTCGCAGGCGGTGGCGATCGAGTGGCTCCCTCGGCTCGGTTGCGCGAACCGGTTACCCAACGTACCCGTGACGGCCGGGGTCAGCAACGCAGCGGGTTTACGATGGCTGCGGTGCCGCCGGACCCATATTTGCTGCCCAGGGCACTGCGGAAGCAAAAGTTAGGCTCCCCTGATTCGGAACTTTGGCAAACCTTGCCACATCCAGTATGACGCGCAGCGAACGGCCGAAGTTCCCGTTGGGTTCCCGCTAATCGTCCGGGCCCATGGCCGCGGCCGCGGCCTGCGTGAAAAGCTCCACGGCCTGATTGCGGCTCAGCGATGCCAGCAGCTGCGCCGCGGCTCGCATGGTGTCGCCCACCATCAGGGTCGGGCCGTTGCCGAGGTTGTCGAACGCCTCGGCGATGACGTCGGACACGGCCGCCGCGTCCGGTGGCACCTCGTCGGGGGAAGCGATCTGGCCACGGCTGTATTCGAGTTCGCGCAATGCCGGTGTATTGGTCTTGCCCAGGATGAGGCCCAGGACGTCGACACCCTTGTCGTGCAGTTCGGCCCACAGCGCCTCGGCGAAGACCATGTCGAACGCCTTGGAGGCGCCGTAGGCGACCATGTTCGGTCCGCCGGCCAGCCCCGCTCCGGAACCGAAGATGACGATGCCGCCGCTGCCGCGCTGGACCATTGCGGGCGCGAAATGGTGACACAGCTGCATGGGCACCATGCAGTTGCGTTGCACCATCGCCTCGGCGGCTTCGATCGGATTGGCAAGGAACGGCTCGAAATTCGGGTCGGCGCCCGCGCAGTACACGAGCATTCCGATCTCCAGGTCAGCGGTCGCCGCGGCGATCGTGGCTGCTGCACCGGGCTGCGCGAGATCGATGGCCACGGTGCGGGTTTGCGCCGGCGTCTTGGCTTCGATCTCGGCCGCCACCCGGTCGAGAACGGCTTGCCGGCGGGCCAGCAGTACCACGTTGACACCTCGCTCGGCGAGCCCTTCGGCGAACGCGGCACCCACGCCGTCGGAGGCTCCGGCCACCAGCGCCCATGGCCCGTATTGTGTCGCGAAGGTCATCTAGATGCCCCTGACCGTCGTAATGCGGACCTGGGTGTAGCGGCGGCGGGCGATGCGCCACCCCGCCGGCGTCCGCACCAGGTCGTCGTCGTAAAAGCCGATCGCATTGACGCCAGAGTTGTTGTCGCCGGCCATGATCAGGCCATCGATGTAGCTGCGTGCCGACGCGTTGTCGCCATCGAGCGTGATCGCCTGGTTGCTCAGGCGGTGCAGCGTGTGCCCCGCCAGGGCGTGCGCTTGCTCCATGAAGTCGGCGACGGCGTCGACGCCGTGCCAGCTACCGATCTCGCCGTAGTCGAGTTCGCAGTCGTCGATGAACACGGTGCGAAACAGCGGCCAATCGCGCCGGTCGATCCCGGTGGCATAGCGCACCAGCAGCTCGGAGATGTCTTGCCGGTCATCGCGTTCGCTCACGTGAGGTCTCCATTCGGACGGACGATGATCCGGGGCGGGCCATCGGACCTGCGGGCCTGATCGAGGCGTCGGGCACGTCGTCGAGGCCGGCGCTAACTTTTTCGAATAATCGATATAAGATCTCGAATGTTCGTCCAACTGTAAAAACGCGGCCACAAAGGAGTCAAGCGATTCGCGGATCGACGTCGGCGCCGACCGCCCGGGTGCTCGATGTGGTCGAGCTGCTGGCGCGGTCCGGAAATGCCCGGCTGCGTTTCTCCGACGTGGTGCGCGAGCTCGATCTCACTCAGGCGACCGCGCACGCGATCCTCAAGACGTTGTGTGACCGCGGGTGGGCCAGCCGCGACCCGATCGAGAAAACTTTCACCCTGGGCCCCGCACTCGCCGTGGTGGCAGCCCGTACGGACACCGCCCGGCCGCTCGCCCACGCGGCACGGTCCGCGGCCCTGCGACTCTCCCACGAAGTCGGCTACGCCTGTTCGGTGGTCGAGAAGTTCGGTGATTCCTTGGTGGTCACCGCCTTTGAGGGCGAACCAGCCACGCAGCCGTCCGGCATACCGGGTGATCGCATTCCGTACGCGCCGCCGTTCGGCGTCGCGATGGCGGCCTGGGACTCCGAGGAGGAACAACGCGCGTGGATCCGGCGTGGCGCGGGCGGCAATCCTGACCGCACGCAGCGCCTCCAGCAGGTGTTGGCGCACACGCGTGAACGCGGCTTCGACGTCGACTGGACGACGCCGGCACTCGCGCAGGCGGTGCAGGTGGTCGGCACTTTGGACAGCAGCGAGATGCCGACCCCGGTGCGCCACATCATGGACCAGTTGCTGGTCGAGTTCACCACCATCGGGTTTCTCTCCGACGACAACCCCGGTCGCCGGAAGCAACCCGTGGTGACCATCGCCGCGCCGGTTTCCGACGACCGGGGCCGCGTTGCCCTGATGGTGGCCGTACACCCGCTGTGCGCGCTGAGCGCGCGACAGATCCGGGACATCGGAAAACATCTGACCGACGAGACGACCGAGCTCAGCGGATCGCCGCCGCAACCGGCCGCGACCAACACCGCTATGTAGCGCATCGCACAAAAGACCGAACCCGGACGGCGGCCGTTACGCGCTTGGGAGCGGGGTAGCCTCGGCTGGGAGGCGAAAAGTGGTGGCACGTAACTTCGTTGTGGACGAGCTTGCCGATTTCGTCGTCGGCGCGCGGCCGGCGGATCTGACGGGACGACCGCGGGCACTGTTGAAACGCAACGTCCTCGACAGCGTCGCGTGCGCAGTCGGTTCACTGGACGGCGAGCTCATTCCGAGGATTCGGGAACACGCCGCCCAATTCGGGGGCACCCCGACGGCCACCCTGGTCGGCGGCGGGCGAGCATCGGTGGACCAGGCGGCCTTCTTCAACGCGGTGCTGGTGCGCTATCCCGATCTGCTCGACACCTATCTGACGGTCGGCGGGCTCTGCCATCCCGCCGACAACGTGGGGGCGCTTCTGGCCGTGGCCGAGCACACCGGCGCCGGCGGGGCCGACTTCCTGCTGGCGCTGGCGCTGGCCTACGAGATCCAATGCCGTTTCAGCGCGCAGGTTCCCGTGATGGCACGCGGACTCAACCACGCGCTGCAGCTGTCAATGTCGGTTGCGGCGGGTAGCGCGAAGCTGCTGGGGCTGAGCGCCGAGCAGACCGCCAACGCCATCGCCGCCGCGGCGGCCGACAACGTGTCGCTGGCGACGGTGCACGCCGAACCGGTTTCGAACTGGAAGGGCATCTCACCGGCTATCACCGGTATGCGCGCCGTGTACACGACGATGCTGGCTGCCCGCGGCATCACCGGCCCCAAGTCGCTGTTCGAGGGCCCGCACGGGTTGGTGCAGCTGTTCGATCAGCCCATCGATCTCCACACCGCCGACCGGGGGCTCACCTGTGTCGAGCAGACCTACTTGAAGCAGTACTGCTCACTCATCCATGGCCAGGTGGTGATCGATGCTGTCCTGGCCGTGCGCAGTGAGCACGATCTGCGCGGTGCAGATGTCGCGCGGGTAGTCCTCGAGGTATTCCAGGGGGCGTACGACTTCGCCGGTGGGGGCGCGTATGGCGACAAAGAACATCCGACAACCAAGGAGCAGGCCGACTACAACCTCAAGTACCTGACCGCGGTCGCCCTACTCGACGGCGGCGTCGGCCCCGAACAGCTGGAGAACAAACGGGTTTTGCGAAGCGATGTCTCCGACCTGCTGTCGCGAGTGGAGGTCAAGCCGGCCGCCGACCTGACGGCGGGCTATCCGCAACGCACGGCGGCGCGGGTGCACGTGATCGCCAGGGACGGGCGAGAGTTCAGCCGCGAGCAGTCGGATTACGAGGGATCACCCACCTGTCCGATGTCCTGGGAACGCGTCGTGGACAAGTTCGGCTGGCTTGCCGAACCCTTCTGCGACGAGTCGCTGCATGACGAGATCGTCGCCGCGATAGCTCGGCTCGACGAGATCCCGATCGCCCAACTCACCGGCCTCCTCGGATCGGTGCTTCCCACCGCCCGGTGCGCGCGCAGCAAGCCGCGCTTCTGACGCCCTTCTGACACACGTTGTGCGCGTCCCCCTTGCGTGGCCGACCGCCCGCCATGAATGATCCGGCCATGGGTAAAGAACACGGCCGCAATCGGTGGGAGCTGGTCACCTGCGCGGTTGCCGGTCACGTCACCTATGCACCCGACGAGCAGTCACTCGCCGACCGGCTGAGCGGCAGCACCGGGCTGGGTGAAGTGTGGCGCTGCTTGCGGTGCGGCGAATTCACCGTCGGTGAGCCGCACGGGCGGGGTCGCGCCGAAGACGCGCCAATGATCATGCGCGGCAAGGCGTTACGACAGGCCATTATCATCCGCACGCTGGCGGTGGAACGCTTGTTCCGGGCGGTGGTGATTGCGCTGGCGGCCTATGCGGTGTGGAAGTTTCGCGGGGCGCGCGGCGCCATCCAGGCCACCCTCGATCGCGACCTGCCAATTTTTCGCACCGCTGGATTCAAGGTCGATCAGATGACCATCGTGCACGAACTGGAAAAGGCGCTGGCCGCCAAACCGTCCACCCTGGCCCTGCTGACGCTGATGCTGGCCGGTTACGCGCTGCTCGAAGTCGTCGAAGGGGTGGGCCTATGGCTGCTGAAACGCTGGGGCGAATACTTCGCGGTGATAGCCACCTCGGTCTTCTTGCCGCTCGAGATCCAAGACCTGGCCAAGGGCCTCACGATGACCCGGGTGGTGACCTTCACCATCAACGTCGCCGCGGTGATCTACCTGCTGGTCTCGAAACGGTTGTTCGGGCTGCGGGGTGGGCGCGAGGCCTACGACCAGGAGCGACGCGGTGAGCAGCTGCTCGACGTCGAAAAGGAGGCAGCGGCGAATTGACCTGCTCGCGGGTGTCGACGGTTACGTCGGCGTCTGCTTGGGATGGATGAAAATTCCCTCGGCTTCCACGGTGACGCCGTCCTCGTCGGCCAGGTGTCCGACGGCGAAAATCTTGACCCCGTCGACGCGTTCGACGTGAGCCTCCGCCCGTAGTCGCCGTCCCAGCGCCGTGGGACGTCGATAGCGCAGGGTCAGCGTGCCGGTGTACGCGGGCCGGTCGGGCTGGTGGGCCGTCGCGCCGAGCACATGATCGAGCACCAGAGCGCACACACCTCCGTGGACAGTGCCCGGTGGGCCTTCGTAGGCGGCGCCGAGCACGAATTCCGACCACACCAGTCCGTCCGGATCGTGATGGATGACCAGTGGCGGCGCCACCGGGTTACGCAGACCCACCACGGCATTGCCCCACGCGATGGTCTGGCCATCGGGGGAGCGGTGCACGCCGAACGGTCCGGGTAGTAACGCATCACTCAATTCGTCTGCCGCACTGTCGATCCTGCTAATCGCCGCAGCTACCGCCGTGGGCCCGGCTTCGGTGCGGATGCTGATGTCGAGGAGTCGGCGGACCGATTCGGCCAGCGGCGCGTAAACCGACTCGAGCTGACTGAAATCAATGCAGGGCGTCCGGTCATGCATCCTGGCAACTTAACAGTGCGGCCACCCAGTGGGCGGTGGCCGTCGGAGTTGTCGATTCACCGCGCATACTGCGCTGAGAACGGAGGAGTCAATGGGGACCTATGCGATAACCGGGGCGGCTTCCGGGATGGGCCGCGAGACCGCACGGCGCCTTCGGGACAACGGGCACACCGTCATCGGTGTCGACGTCAAGGGCGGCGATGTCGTCGCCGACTTGTCGACACCCGAGGGGCGCGAAGAGGCTGCCGACCGCGTTCTGGCGGCCTCGGGCCACAGACTTGACGGTGCCGTGTTGGCTGCCGGTCTGGGTCCCGGCCCCGGCCGGGATCGGATCCGTCAGATCGCTGCGGTCAATTACTTCGGGGTGGTCGAATTGCTCGTCGCCTGGCGTGCAGCGCTGGCCACCACCGGACGAGCGAAAGTCGTTGTTGTCGGCAGCAATTCGTCTACGACGGTGCCCGCGGTGCCGCGCCGCGCTATCAACGCGCTGCTTGCCGATGACGCCGACAAGGCGCTGCGATCGGTGCGGCTATTGGGTCCGGCCGCGCCGACCATGATGTATGGGGCTTCCAAAATCGCCGTCAGCCGATGGGTGCGGCGACACGCGGTGCAGCCGGAGTGGGCCGGGTCGGGCGTTCGCCTGAACGCCCTGTCTCCCGGTGCGATCATGACACCCCTTCTGGAACAACAGTTGTCGAATCCCAGGCAGGCCAAGGCCGTCCGGTCGTTCCCGGTACCGATCGGCGGCTTCGGTGACGCCGGACACATGGCCGAGTGGATGTGCTTCATGCTGTCGGATGCGGCTGACTTCCTCTGTGGTAGCGTGGTATTCGTCGATGGCGGCACCGATGCGTATTTCCGCCCCGACGACTGGCCGAAGGCGGTACCTGCACACCGATTGCCGGGTTATCTACGCCGGTTCAAAGGCTTTCACTAGACGCACTGTTGCGTTTCCCTCGTTGCGCCGCGGGTGTGCCGTACACCACAGGCGGCTTTTCGTCACGTTTACCGCGGCGCGGCGTCGTCGTAAAGCGGCTCCGGTGCAATTGAATGAGTCGGCGCACAGGCCGAAAGAACAAAGGAACACATTGTGGCTACACTTCCGGCCTGGGTCAGCCAGGCTCCCGCCACTTTCGACGTGGTCGCGCCGCTGAAGGCGCGCGCCTTCGACGCAGTGCACGCGGTGCTCAAAAGCACGCGGCGCCCAGCGGCCGCGGGCCCGCGCGTCATGCCCAGGGGCGTCGAACGCTGTTGACGGTCCGGTCGGGCAGACTGGGGCGACGGTGGATGACTACGCGAAGCACGACGACTACTGGAACCACAACACCGCCTATCACTCCTGGCTGGTCGGCATTGCCTCGCGGAACCGCGGCGACGTGCTCGATGTCGGATGCGGGGAAGGGCTCCTGGCGCAGCGGTTAGCCGCGGTGTCACGCAGCGTCGTGGGGATCGATGCGGACCCGATATCGGTATGGCGCGCGTCGGAGCGATTGCAGCCGATCGGCAACGCCTCGGTGGAACTGCTGCGGTTCGAGGATCTCGAGCGGGCCGAGCGTTCCTTCGATCTCATTACCTTCGTCGCCAGCCTGCACCATCTGCCGCTGCGCGACACATTGCGTAAAGCGTGTCAAATGCTGCGGCCCGCAGGGAAACTCGCTGTCGTCGGGCTGTCCGCCAACAAGAGCGTCACCGACTGGGTATGGGCCGGTCTCTGCACACCGGCCGCGCGCGCAGGGTCGCTGCTGCATCGGGAAACCCGCGGCATCGGCGTAACGGTGGCTGATCCCCTCGAAAGCCTGGCCCAGATTCGCCAGGCAACCAAAGACGTCTTACCGGGGGCCCGCATCCGACGAGGTCTTTATTACCGGTACCGCCTGCTCTGGCACAACACCTGACCCCGCCGCCCGAGCGCGTTCGCGTCGGCGGGCCCGCGAGACCCGCAGATTGACGGAGTTGCCGCACGTCTTGACGTCGTGCCAGACTCCGCTGTTGTTTTTTGAGCGGTCGTAGAACATCGACCCGCACCGGTGGTTGTGGCATCGCTTGATCCGCCGCCAGGTGCCGGCCCGCTGACTCAACAGGATCTCGCCCCACAGCGCCGAGGCCAGCCAGCGCCAACCGCCGCCGCTGGGATCCAGCCGCACCTCACCGGCATCGGACAGCGCGAAAGATGCGGCCACAGCGCCCGGTCCGCGCCCGTCCGGCGGTTCGCCGGCCACCAGCTGCTCGATGGTGGACCGCAACGCGCGAAGCTTGACCAAATCCGCATCACCCAGCTCGGGCGGCTGCAAGTCCACGTCTCGTTCCGACGACCACGCCCGCACCGCGGCGCCGGCCCACTCGCGGGCGAGGTCCACGCCGGCCAGCAGGTCCGGCCCGTACCCGCCGATGGCGCGCGTGTTCAGGAAGTCCTGGACCAACGCAAGGCCCCCGGGTGCCGCGGCACACCCGTAACGCTGTGACGCACCCCACGATGAAGACATAGACAAATGTTAGTTGACTACGTCGCTCGGTTCAACTACCGTGACGTAATCAAAATTGTTTTGCCTAAGTCAAAGGAGCAGGGGCCATGGTCAACGTCAAGGGGTCAACGGTGCTGGTCACCGGTGGACAGCGCGGTCTCGGCAAGGCCATCGTGGCGGAGTTGCTGGAACGGGGAGCGGCCAACGTCTACGCCACCGCGCGGGCGCCGAAGGCCAGTCAGGATCCTCGGGTAATCAGCGTCGAATTGGATGTCACCAAGCCAGATTCGGTTGCCGCGTTGGCGGCCGAGGCAACGGACGTCGACATCGTCATCAACAATGCCGGTGTACTCGGCGCCGCGAGTCTGCTCAGCAGCGACATCGAAGAGGTGCGGGCGGTGTTCGAGACGAATTACTTCGGGGCGCTGCGGGTGGCCAAGGCGTTCGCACCGATCCTGGCCGACAACGGCGGGGGTGCACTGGTCGACATCGCCTCGATCTTGTCCTGGATGCCCGGATCCGGCGGGTATGGCGACTCCAAAGCCGCACTGTGGTCGACGACGAATTCGCTGCGTATCGAACTCGAGAAGCAGGGCACCCTGGTCGTGGCCGCGCACCTCGGCTTCACCGACACCGAGATGACCGCCGGCTTCGACGCACCCAAGAACGACCCGCGCCAGGTGGCGCACGCGATCATCGACGGCATCGAACGGGACGACACGGAGGTGCTGGCCGACGACGACACCCGCTACGTCAAGGCGGCGCTGTCCGGACCGGTCGAGGCGCTGCCCCGGATGGGGTGAACCGCCCCGTCGCTGTTGCGACGGCCGAACGTCTCGACGCCTCGGCCCGAAGTCACCGACGCACCGAGTGGCCCCACGTGTTTGGATAGCGATATGTCCGATACGGAAGCTGAACGCATCGTGAGCGCCACCCGCGTGATGTCGGCCAATGCCGCGCGGATCTTCGAACTGATCGCCGATCCGTCCCGCCAGCCGAGCTGGGACGGCAACAACAATCTGGCGTCGTCTGCTTCCGGCCAGCGTGTCCATCGAGTGGGTGACGTGTTCAAGACGACGCTGACCAATGGAGCGGTGCGGGAGAACCACGTCACGGAATTCGTCGAGGGCAGCAAAATTGCTTGGCGGCCAGCCGAACCCGGCAAGCAACCCCCGGGTCACCTGTGGCGTTGGGAGCTCAGCCCGGTCAACGCCGAACTCACCACGGTCACCCACACCTACGACTGGACGGCGCTTTCCGACGCCACCCGCCTCGAGCGCGCCCGCGCGACGACGGCGGACATGTTGCGCGAGTCCATGGACCGGCTCGCCGTGCTGGCGCAATCGCCGGAATAGGTCCGGCTCGCGACATCGGGACCGCCCGACGAATCAGCCTTTCTTGCCGCGTACCCACTGGAACGTGCCGAGGTTCTTCACCCGCACGCTGGCAAAACCGTTGTCTTCCAGGGCATCGCCGATCTCGTCGTCGTCGAACGCGTGCGCCCCGACATTCGGCAGCATCTGCCAATAGCGAGCCAGGCGCCCGGCTGTCGGGACCATGACGGCCAGCCTGCCGCCGGGGCGTAGCACGCGGGCGATCTCGGCAAGGGCGGCCGCCGGATCAGGCACCAATTGCAGCACTGCGGTCGACACTGCCACATCAATGGTGCTGTCCCGCAGCGGAAGTCGTTGCGCGTCCGCCCTGATGAAGCCGACCCGCGGCCCGGCCTCATTGCGCACGGCGCGGCCAAGCATCGGTTCGGAGATGTCGACGCCGAGGGCCAGCCCGTCCGGACCGGCGGCACGTGCCAGGGACGCGGTGACGTTGCCCGGGCCCGAGCCGACGTCCAGCGCAATACCGCCCTGCGGGACGTCCAACCACTCCAGCGGCAGTTGCCATGCACTGATCCAGCGCCGGGAAAGCGCTTGGGCGTTGTCGTAGAGCATCGATCCGATCGGGGAGGCCCACGCCGCCTGGATGGGGCCGGTGTTCTTCTCGACTGCACCGTCCTTATCGGCGCCGAGCAGGTCGAGATAACCCCGGCTCACGTCGGGATCGGCCGGCGGGTCGATGAGCAGGTCCAGCGCTCGCCGGAGCGCGGGAGGCAGCGAGATGTGCACGTCGGTCATGCGTACTCCTTCGATGAAATGCCAAGCTAGACGCCAGAAATCGAATGGAAAGCCGCGAAGCCTCGGCTCGGAGTAAGTCCCCGTTCGCAGCCTACGCCGAGGACCTTGACGCTTCGACCGCCGCGATATGTCGGGTCGGTTACCGGTGGACGACGGCGTGCTCGCGGACCAGGGCGTACAGCCGCCAGTAACCGGGGACGCCCTTGAGCGCGGTCTCGCCGCGGTCGCCGAACCGGTGCCGCGATCCGGTGACGATGTCGCGCAGCGTGGACGACACCAGTACCTCGCTGGGCCCCGCGAGCGCCGCCACCCGCGCGCCGATGTGTACGGCCATGCCCGCGACGTCCGCGCCGCGCACCTCGACCTCGCCGGCGTGAATGCCGACCCGCACCTCGATGCCCAGAACGTGGACGGCAGCCACGAGTGCGTCGGCGCAGGCGATCGCCGCGCTCGGACTGCTGAACGTCGCGACGAATCCGTCGCCGGCCGTATTGACTTCGCGGCCGCTGAAGCGCTGCAGTTCGTGGCGCACGATCGTGTCGTGGTTGTCCAGCAGGTCGCGCCAGCGGTGGTCGCCGAGCACGGCGGCGCGCTCGGTGGAGCCGACGATGTCGGTGAACATGATGGTGGTGAGCAGCCGCTCGGTGTCGGAGGCCCCGCGTACCCCGGTGATGAATTCTTCGATCTCGTCGAGCATGGGTGCGGTGTCGCCGACCCAATACAGGGCGTCCTGCCCGGGCAGTTCGACGAGACGCGACCCGGGGATGCGTTCGGCGAGATAGTGCGCGTGCTCGACGGGGCTGAAGCCCGGGTTGTCGCGATGCAGGATCAGCGTCGGCACGGTGACGCGGGGCAGCCTGTCGCGGACGTCGCCCTCCCTGACCTTGTTGATGAACGCACGGGCCATGCTGGGTGACGCGGCCCGATTACCGGCCATGTCCCACCACGAGCGGAACGCGACATCATCCGCCACGGCCGGCGCGATGATGCCGAGCATGTCGAAACCCTGCTCGACGGCGTCGGGCTCCATCCCGATCGACGTGAATCGATCGGCGGCGTCGAGCTCAGCGCCGATAGGGTAGTCGGGACCCCGCAGAGTGCGTGCCGCGCCATTGGCGATGACCAGGCTGTTGACTCGATCGGGGTGGTCGGCCGCGAGAACCACACCGGCTAGCGAGGTGAACCCCGGGGCGAAGATTGTGGCTCGCTCGCAACCGGCGGCATTCATGACCGCGAGCGCATCGTGCGCCCACGATTCCGGGCCGAGCATGTCCAGCGAGGGAACCCGGGACGACAGGCCGATCCCGCGCTGATCGAAGCGGATGACTCGGCAGAACGACGCGAGCCGGCGATGAAAGCGGTACATCGAAGGCTCGAGGTCGACGCAGTCGATCGGGATCAGCGGGCCCGGCAGCACGAGCAGGTCCATCGGGCCATCGCCAAAGACCTGATAGGCGATGTCGATCTCGCCGCAACTGGCGTACCGGGTCCGCGGAGCCGCAGAACTCCCAGCCACGGCTCAAGGCTAGTTCAGGATGCCGACAATTTGAGCCCGTCAGCGGGCTTGCTCGCGGCTGAGGATCGGAACGAGATAGCGGGCGGCGTAGTCGCGGACCGCGGCCGGATCCGAGGTGTCGAGCCGGTCGGTGGGGAAGACGATGATGCCCAGGGCGACGCGAAGCAGGATGTCGGCGATGTTTTCCAGGTCAGACTCGGCCATGTCGGCGCCGCAGCGGCGCAGGGTGTGGGCGATGCCGTCGGCGAACTGGCGAATCGGGAAGGCATGCGACCGGGAGAACATGCCGAACAGTTCGGGTTCGCTCTCGGCGATCCGCGAGTACAGCGGTGAGTCTTGAACCAGGCGGACCCCGAGCGCGAAGGCCTCCACCACCGCTTGCTGAGGGTCGCAACCCGTCGTCGCCTGGTGCAGGGTGCTGAAGAACAGTCCGGCCTCGTGCCGCACCACCTGGGCGAACAGATTCTCTTTGGTCGGAAAGCGACGGTAGATGGTGCTGCGGCTGACCCCGGCGCGGGCGGCGACGTCGTCCATATTGGCGCGACGCACGCCGTAGGTCTCGAACACGCTTCGCGCGGTATCCAAGATGGTGCGATCGAGATCGGTGAGCGCCTCGGCAATGGCAGAACCCGGTTCGGACTGCATGATTGGCGGCATCGTATCAACTTCTGGGTAGAGTTCATCGCCGATTTCCCGGGCGCGAAATCTGCCCGGAATGTGCAACGTCAGCGAGCGCTCGCTACGCTGTGAAACAAAGATACGCTTTTGTGTTATTGATTCCCAGCGCTTGGACACCGTCATGCGCCACACGGGCGCGACAGGGAGGTGGGCATGACCGCCCAGAACGACGAGTCGCCCGCGACAACGGCGGGGTCGCGTTTCGACACCGGCGTTCGCGAAGCGATGCCCATGCCCGTCGACGACGAGATCGCCGATGCCTCCCCGCGGCTGGGGCCGGATTCGTTGATCTGGAAGTTCTACGGGGACAATCGGACTCAGCTCTTCGGATTCCAGCGCACGGCGGGCGTGGAGAACTGCATCGAGCAGCTCGCCCAGGGCGTGCTGGATCATTCCGTCATCTTCAGCGACACGCTGGGCCGGGCCAAGCGGACCGCGCCGCCCCTGATGAACACCGTCTACTCCGACCAGCCCCACGAATGGGGCCGCAAAGTCCGGGACTTCCACAAGACGATCAAGGGCACCGTCGGCGACGGATCGAGATATCACGCGCTGAATCCGGAGCTGTTCTACTGGGCGCACGCCAGCTTCGTCGACCAGGTCATCTACAACACCGACATGTTCATTCGCCGGTTGTCGCACGCCGAGAAGGAACAGATCTTCAACGAGGGCAAGCTCTGGTACAGCCTGTACGGCGTCAGCGACCGGGGACAACCGCAGACCTATGACGACTTCGTCGCCTACTGGGACGAGATGCTCGAGCGGTTCGTCCCGCACAAGACCGTGCTGTACGGCACCGGCTATATCCGCAAGGGCATACCGGGTCCGCGCCGCATTCCCAAGCCGGTCTGGAAAATCCTGTCGGCGCCCCTGAACGCCTACACCCGGCTGATCGTGGTCGGTACCCTGCCACCGCAGATGCGCGACGTGTGCCAGCTGCACTGGGATGCCAAGAAGGAGAAGCGCTTTCAGCGCATCGCCGCAGCCATCCGAGCGCTCAACCCACTCCTCAATCGGCTGCCCGTCCGAGTCCTGTACACGAGCTGGGCGGCCGCGGCTTGGACCCGCGCTGGCGTTGACCCGCGCCGGCTGCATAACAGCCCGGCCGGGTAATCGGTCTCCGGCGCGCCCCCGTCGCGGCGTCGGCCGTGACACCGCCCCTGCGGATAAGGCATCGTGGTTAGCCGGCTCGGCATTGGGGCATTCCGCTACGTCGGCCGGCTGGGCCGGTCGATCGAGCCGACGGCAGGGCGACCCGAAGGAGAACCGCGATGCAGATGACGGGCAATACCGTTCTGGTCACCGGTGGTGGCAGCGGGATCGGCCGCGGACTGGCTGAATCGTTCCACCGGTTGGGCAACCAGGTGATCATCGCCGCCCGGCGCAGCGACCAACTGAAGGCCGTCGCCGAGGCCAACCCGGGCATGCAGACCCTGTCGCTCGATCAGGGTGACGCCGTCGCCATCCGGCGATTCGCCACACACGTGACCGACCAGTACCCGGACCTCAATGTCGTGGTCAACAACGCCGGCATCCAGCGGGTCGAGGACCTCACCAGTGGCAATGTCGGTCTTGCCGAGCAGTCGGTCGCCATCAATCTGCTGGGCCCCCTCCGGCTGACCTCGGCGCTGCTGCCGGCACTGCTGCGTAAGCCGCAGGCCACGATCCTCAACGTCACGTCCGGCCTGGCCTTCATGCCCAGCGCCCTCACCCCGACCTACTGCGCCTCCAAGGCGGCGCTGCACTCCTACACCGAATCGCTGCGTTTCCAGCTGCGCGACTCGTCGGTGCAGGTGATCGAGATCATTCCGCCGCACGTACAGACCGCACTGCAGGGCGAGCGGGGATTCGACCCCCGGGCTATGCCGCTGGAGGAGTACATCACCGAGACGATGGCACTGTTGCAGACGCAGCCGCAGGCCAAGGAGATCGTGGTGGAGCGCGCCAAGATGTTCCGGTTCGCCGAGCGTGACGGCACCTACGACGACATCTATCCCCGTTTCAACGAGACGATCACCGCCATGTTCGGCAGTTAGGCCGCCGGCGTTTCACGCGGCAACCCGCCGGTGCTGCGCGCGATTCTGCGCCCCGAGCCGCGGCCGCTGCCCGATTACTTTCGTGAACTGGCGTCGCGCTGAACACCGCATGCACGCCAATGAAACTCCCTGTGAAATAAGGCGTTACGGCGACACGGCGACATGTGCGGGCGTTCGACGTCCTTGGCGTACCGGCGCTCGATGGGACAGGATCGAGGACATGGCCGAAGTCGACTTCTCGTTGTTGGACGTCCCGCGATCAGCCCCCGTGGCCGATGCCGAGGCCTACTTGCGCGCGGCAATCGCTTGGCACTTCGGCGACGACACCGGTTCGCCGTTTTGGCTGCGGACCGCCCGCACGTTGGACTTCAATCCGTTGACCGACGTCAACACCTTTGCCGATCTGCGGTTGTTTCCCAACGTGGTCAACGAATTACGCAGTGTCCCGGTGGAGGATCTCATTCCGCGCGGTTACGCGGCCCAGGCATCGCCGCCGCCGCCGCTGATCTTCGAATCCGGCGGCACCACCGGCGCGCCGAAACGCACTGTGCAAATGCCGGATTGGGTCGCACAGGTCGTCGAATGGCAAACCCAGGACTTCGCCGCGGGCGGCTTTCAACGGGGCCAGGGCTTTCTGTGCCTGATGCCGAGCGGGCCGCACGGCGTCGGCTACTTCTCCCGGCTGGTGTCGCATCGGCTCGGCGCGGTCTTCCACGCCATCGACATTGATCCCCGCTGGGTCAAAAAGATCGCCGCCCGCCCGGCTGCCGCCGAAGTCGCCGCCTACGTCGACCATGTCGTCGAGCAGGCCGTCTTCGTGTTGCAGACGCAGAGTGTCGCGAACCTGCACACCACCCCACCGCTGTTGGAGGCGATCGCCCGCAACGATCGAGTGGTCGACCTGGTCAACGACAAAATCCGCTACCTGCTGCTCAGCGGCGCACACGTGGACGCCGACACACTCGATCTGCTGCGCGGCATCTTCCCCGCGACGACCATCACCATGGCGTTCGGCAGCACCATGGTGCTGTCACAGGCGGTCACCCGGACCGCCGATGGTGACTCATTCGTCTTCGACCCGCGCAGCCCGTATGTGGTGTTCTGGGTGGTTGATCCCGACACCGGGGAACGGGTGCCGTACGGGCAGCGGGGTCAGGTGGTGATGAACCACATCAGCAAGGGCATGTTCATACCGAACAACCTGGAGCGCGACCTGGCGATCAGGATGCCCGGGCCGGCGGGCGAACTCAGCGATTCGGTGAGCGAGGTGCGGCCGGTGTCCACTTTCGAGGGTGAGGCTGTCATCGAAGGTGTGTACTGAGCCTGATGGGTGAAAACATCGCCGCCGCAACCAGTCTGGTATCCCTCGACGCGCTCGGCGCGGACGGCGAGTACCGGACCCGCAAACGTGAGGTCATCGCAACCACCACCGGCACCGCGGTGGCGGAGTTGAGCATGGCTCCGCCGCTGTACGTTTCGCGCACGCTGGGCGCGCAGCGCAAGGCCGCGCCGCTGCCGGTCGCCCAGCGCGCGGCCGCGCTGTCCCGGGCCGCCGAAATCTTCGCGAACGGCGTGATCGGCGGACTGGATTTCGAGGGCTATGTCGGATTGGCCGGCCGGATTTCGGGCATGCCGATCGCGTTCACCCGCGCCGGGGCGCGCGGTGTGGCCGACGCGGTCGCCGCCGCGTTCGATGCGGTCCTGCCGGCGCAGCCGGTGGGCGCGACGCTGGACTGGCGCGAGGAGCGCACCCGCGCGGGCAGTGCAGTGTGGGGGCGACGCGGAGAGGTGTTCGCCGTGCACGCGGCCGGAAACGGCCCGGGCGTCCATGCGCTTTGGCCCCAGGCGCTCGCGCTGGGCTACCGGGTCGCGGTGCGCCCATCGCGGCGCGAACCGCTGACGGCGCATCGGCTGGTATGCGCGCTGCGGCGGGCCGGCTTTCGCGACGAGGACGCCGTCTATCTGCCCACCGACCATGCCGGTGCCGACGAAATCATCCGGTCGGCCGACCTCGCCATGGTGTACGGCGGCCAGGAGGTGGTCGACAAGTACGCCGATAATCCGGCGGTGATCGCGAACGGGCCGGGGCGCACCAAGATCGTGATCACCGCCGACCGGAACTGGCGTGAATATCTCGACGTCATCGTCGACTCGATCGCCGACCACGGCGGCATGGCATGCGTCAACACCACCGCGGTGCTCTATGACGGCGACCCGACTCCCTTGGCCCACGCCATCGCCGAACGGTTGGCGACCATCGAGCCACTACCCACCGATGACGAGCGAGCGCACCTACCCACCCAGCCCGTCGAGAAGGCGCGGGCCCTCGCCAACTTTCTGGCTGCCAGCGCCGTGGGGTCTACCGCGGTGCTCGGCGCCGATCAGGTGGTCGCCGAGCTCGGCGACGGCTACGCCGCGCTGCGCCCGGCCGTTCATCTGCTGGCCGAACCCGACGTGGACAAACTCAACCTCGAGCTGCCGTTCCCCTGCGTGTGGGTGTCGGCCTGGTCGCGCGGCGCCGGGGTGGAGCCGTTGCGGTCCTCGCTGGTCGTCACCGCGATCACCGGCGACGAGACGCTGATCGACGATCTGGTCGCCGAGCCGACCGTGGGCAACGTGTACTGCGGTCACCATCCGACGTGGTTGCGCGCACCGCACATTCCGCACGATGGATTTTTGGCCGACGCCCTGATGCGCAACAAGGGATTCATCAGGGATTAGCATCGCCCGGCGGCGGGCAACAAACCCGCGAGCCGCTTACTCTCCGAAGCTCCCGTGCGGCGACGCCACCGACATGGCGCCCGGGCCGCCTGAAGAACCCAGGTGGCTGGAGGCGAAGGCGACTCCCTTGTCGATGATCGAGCCGTCGTCGGCGTAGGTGTCGTGCGCCGCGAAGTTCATCCCGTCAGAGCACACCGGGTCCTCGGTGGCGCACACCTTGACCGTCTTGTCTTGGTAGAGCGGGCCGATGACCACCGGCGGTTCGCCGAGGAAGTTCATGGCCCGCACGTTGGGCATGCCGAAAAGCACGACCGACGAGACGTGGTTGGCGACCTCGGGGGCCAGCGGTTTGGGGACGGTGTTGGGGTCGATGCCGTCCGGGACCGCGGCCGAGGTGACAAAGCCCATCACGGCGGCACCCTGGGAGTAGCCGCTGAGCACCATCTTGGTGTTGGGGCAGTCGTGGGCCATCGAAATCACGTGGGCGCTCGCGTCCCTGATGCCATCGAGCCCGGTGTCCCACTGCTCGGTGGCGGGGTAGTTGACGGGGTAGACGTCGAACGAGCGTCCGCCGACGCGTTGGTGCAGCGCGTCGACGAAGGCCTGACCGGTGGGGCCCACGCCCGGGGCTTCACCGGTGCCGCGGGCGAAGACCACCTGCACGTCCGGACACTGCGCCGAGGCCGAGGGGATAACGGAAGTGGACAAGGCCGAAACGGCCACGCCCGACGCTGCGATAACTGCTGCTGAACCGAGGGAACGAATCACGTGACGTGCGATCATGCCGCCATTGTGCCCAGCCAACACGCCCCTTAAACACAGGAAACACCGAAATTACCGTGTTCTCATAAACTAATCGCCGCTGATGCGGGCCGGCTGAGTTTGCTTGTGCGCGGAGCTATCCGGCGCGGGCGCTCGGGCTTGCCTCGCCCACCGGTCATCGAGGTGCCCCGTGGGCCGTCATCACGACCGGGGCGGAGCGCGGCCCCGTGGTGCAATATGGTCTGCTACTTGTAGTTACGAGTCGGGGGCACGGTGAAGCAACAGCCGACCCCGGCGAGCGGCTCGAGTGAATGCGGCAGCGAAGTTGAACGCGATAGCGCAGGTCCTGAACACGGTCACGGACCACGTGGCCAATCCGGCGCGGGTATCGGATCCCGACAAGTTGCGCGGCACCGTCTCCGGCAAGACCGTCTTGGTGACCGGCGCCTCCTACGGGATCGGTGAAGCGACCGCGCGCAGCCTGGCGGCCGCGGGAGCGACAGTCCTCGTCGTCGCCCGATCCGAGGAACGGCTCTGCGATCTGACGGAGTCCATCAACGCCGGCGGGGGTCAAGCGGTCGCCTACCCGACCGACCTCACCGACGAATCCGCGGTGAGCGCCCTGACCAGGCAGATCACCGAGGAGCACGGCCCGCTCGACATCGTGGTCAGCAACGCCGGCAAGTCATTGCGCCGCTCGCTGCACGACCAGTACGACCGGCCGCACGACTTCCAGCGCACCATCGACATCAACTACCTGGGACCGGTGCGGCTGCTCCTGGGGCTGCTGCCGGCCATGCGCAGCAATGGCAGCGGGCACATCGTGAACGTGTCGAGTGTCGCCGTTCGGGTGGCCCCGGGCCCGCAATGGGGTGCCTATCAGGCGTCGAAGGGCGCCTTCGACCGGTGGCTGCGCAGCGTGGCTCCGGAACTGCATACCGACGGTGTCGACGTCACCACGGTCTACTTCGCGCTGGTCCGGACCAGGATGATCGCGCCTACCCCGTTGCTGCGCCGCCTGCCCGGACTATCGCCGGACGAAGCCGCCGACGCGATCGCCAAAGCGGTGATCGAGCGGCCACGCACCATCGAACCGCCCTGGGTGCTGCCGGCCGAGTTGGCCTCGGTGTTGCTGGCCGGGCCGGCCGACTACGCCGCCCGGCTGTGGCACCGCCGGTTCTTCACCGAGTCCGACACCGACGAGGCCGACCATGCCGAATGACCGGCTGGTCCCCACCGCCGCCCGGGCCCTGCTGCACTCCGGTCTGCTGAATCCGCCGGGGCCGCTTGCGGGTTTCCGGCTTCTTCGTGAGGCACGCCGGGGCGGCACGAATCCCTACACGTTGTTGGCGGTCACGACCGCCCGCTGGCCCAACCGCACGGCGATCGTCGACGACGACGGCGCGCTGAGCTACCGCCAGCTGCAACAGGCCACCGAGTCGTTGGCGCGGCGGCTCTCCGACGACGGTGTTGTTGCCGGACAGGCGGTCGGGGTGATGTGCCGCAACGGACGCGGTTTCGTGGCGGGCGTTTTCGCCGCTGCCCTCCTGGGCGCCGACGTCGTCCCGATGAGTACCGAGTTCCGCAGCGACGCGCTGGCCGCCGCGGTGCAAGCCCACCGCATTTCAGCCGTGGTCGTCGACAGCGAATTCACCGAGCGGGTCCGGGCCGCGGACGAATCGGTCGTCACGGTCGATCCGGCGACGGTCGGCACCGACGAGGGCACCCGCGGACCGGCCGTGGCCGCCCCCGGCCGCATCGTGCTGCTGACGTCGGGCACCACCGGCAAACCCAAAGGGGTGCCGCGCACACCGCAGCTGCGCTCCGCGGTGGGCGTGTGGGTGACGATCCTCGACCGCACCCGGTTGCGCACCGGGTCGCGAATCTCGGTGGCAATGCCCATGTTTCACGGGCTCGGGCTGGGCATGCTGATGCTGACCTGCGCGCTCGGGGGCACCGTACTCACGCGCCGTGAATTCGACGCCGAGGCCGCGCTGGCGCAGGCATCGTTACACCGCGCCGACGCCTTCACCGCGGTGCCAGTCGTGCTCGCGCGCATCCTGGAGCTGCCCGAGCGGGTGCGGGCGCGAAACCCCATGCCCTATTTGCAAACCGTGATATCCAGCGGCGACCGCCTCGACCCCACACTGGGCCAGCGATTCATGGACGCCTACGGCGACATCCTCTACAACGGCTACGGCTCCACCGAGGTCGGGATCGGTGCACTGGCGACACCGGCGGATCTGCGCGAAGCACCCGAAACCGTCGGAAGGCCGGTCGCGGGCTGCCCGGTGCGCATCCTTAACAAGAACGACAAACCGGTCGGGCCGCGGGTCACCGGCCGCATCTTCGTCGGTGGCGAATTGACCAGCGAGGGCTATACCGATGGCGCCGGGAAAGCCGTCGTCGACGGCATGACCAGCACCGGCGACATGGGCTATCTCGACAACGCGGGCCGGCTCTTCATCGTCGGCCGCGAAGACGACATGATCATCTCCGGCGGCGAGAACGTCTATCCGCGCGCGGTCGAAAACGCGCTCGCCCAGCATCCCGCCATCGCCGACAACGTGGTCATCGGTGTCCCCGACGAACGGTTCGGTCAGCGCCTGGCGGCGTTCGTGGTGGCACAGCCGGAAGGCGAGATCGACCTGCCGGAGCTGCGCGAGTACCTGAAGGCCCGGGTCTCTCGCTTTGAACAGCCCCGCGACATCAACATCGTGGACAGCATTCCGCGCAACCCCACCGGCAAGGTGTTGCGCAGGGAGCTGCCCGGCTGAACACGATCGTCCGTCTCCTTACTCGCGCCGCTACACGGCACTCGCCGTCGCCGGACTGAAGGCTCACTCTTCGCCGGGTTCCAGGGCGGCGACCTGCTTGGCCAGCCAGTTGGGTGCCAGCGCCGAGATTGCGGTGGCTCCCGCCGTCGAACCCAACACCCCCGACCAGGCGACCGGCCCCAGCGGCGTGCACCCGAAGAACTGGCTGAGCACCGGGGTTTGCACGATCCCGACCAGTACGCCGGCGCTGCCCAGGGCGGTCGCCACGACGAGCGGGCTGTGCCGTCGTGTCAGCAGCGTCTGCGCCAGCTGCGTCGTCACGAGCGCTGTCAAACCCATTGTCGCCGTGCGGCGCTCGGTTCCCGGCGTCCAGCGCCCGATGCCCCAGGCGGCCGTTGCCCCGGCGGCCGTGACGGCGCCGCGGGTGACGATCTGGCGCATCAGCGGGGCGTCGAGTGAGGGCGTGGGTCCGGTCAGCACGGCGCGGCGGTGCAGGCGGCGCGCCTCTTCGGCGGCTTCGGCGGATTCGTACTCGGCTTCGTCGGGCTCGACGTATTGCGAGGTGACCGCGACCGCGAGCGCGGGGAACATGTCGGTGAGCAGGTTGACCAGCAACAGCTGACGGGTTCCCACCGGGGCACGTCCGGCGCCGAAGGCGGTACCGATGATGGTGAACAACACCTCACCGACGTTGCCGCCGACCAGAATCGTGACGGCGTCGCGAACCCCGGCCCACATGCTGCGGCCCTCGACCAGGGCGTCCATCAGCACGCCCAGATCCTCGTCGGTCAAGACGATGTCGGCGGCTCCGCGGGCGGCCGACGAACCGCGACCGCTCACCCCGATGCCCACGTCGGCCATCCGGATGGCGGCGGCGTCATTGGCGCCGTCGCCGACCATCGCGGTCACGCGCCCGCAGCGCTGCAGGGCGCCCACGATCTGCACCTTCTGCTCCGGGCTGACCCGGGCGAACACCTGCACATCGGCGACCATCCTGGCGCACGCGTCCTCGTCGAGACCGGCGAGTTCGGCACCGGTCATCACCCGGGCGTCCTCGGGCAGGCCCAGCTGCCGGGCGATCGCCCGCGCGGTGACGGGATGGTCGCCGGTGATCAGCACTACGTCGCGGCCGGCGTCCACCAGCGCTTCGATCAGTGGGCGTGCCGACGCCCGGGCGGTGTCGGCCAGACCCACATAACCCAACAGCTCGAGGTTCTTCGCCGCGGCGTCCACGGCGTCGGCGTCGGTGTCGTCGTCGTCGGTCTCGTGCTTCCAGCCGCGCTGCAAGTTCGCCGACCCGGAAGCCGACCAAGAGCGGGCCGAGGCGGTGGTGCACGGCCTTGCCGAGCAGG
>NZ_LZTA01000137.1 GCF_001665875.1 Mycobacterium sp. 852002-40037_SCH5390672 | reverse complement strand
AGATGTGTATAAGAGACAGCATCGATCACCGTGCGCGGCGAAATCTTCTGCGGCGACGGATTAGCCGGCGTCGTCAACGACACATACTTACCGCCGAACACCGTCGTCGCCTTGATATCAGCATTCACATTCGACGGAATCAACGCCAAATACCGCGGATACACCTCCAACGTGAACTTCGCCGCCGGCTTCCCATCACGCACCGTCTCCGCAATCGACCCCACCCGGCCGATCTCCACCCCGTTATAAGTCACCTTCGAACCCGGATCCATCACCAACCCGGCCCGCGACGCCAACATCGTCAGCTGCGTCTTCGGGGTGAAACCGCCCCGGAACTGCCCGTAGATCAGTCCTGCGAGGAGAGCGAGGATTGCTAGCACAGCAACGCCGATCCACCGATAGGGCGGACGCCGCTGAGAATTGGTTTGCGCAGGCGAACTCATGGCGTCTATACCGCGGGCACAATCACTTTGTCGCTAACAAACTCCGCGGTAGAGGTTTTTGTAGCGGGCGTCCAGGTGTCCGCCTCGATGCGCGCCCGCTGCGCAGGTCTCTGCTCCGTTGTAAGCCCAGACATCATCTCGTCCCTACAAAGAGTACGCATCGATCCGCTATCTCAGGCGGCAGTCCGACATGAACACTAACAGCCGGTCTGTCGGGTAGTAACTCTGTCTCTAAACACTGAGATGCAAGGCCAATACCGAGCCGCGCGCGATGTACGAGACTGTCCGATCGAACCTGCCGCGGCGAAGGGATCGCATCGATAACATTGCAACCAAAAGTGATTCGACCATGCTGGCAAAACGGGTTCTTCATCTACTAGGAGCTCTGCGCCCGCTGCGCATGGTCCAAAGTGGTTGCGCTGTAGTGCTCGAAAAATATTGGAAGCCAATAAAATACGGCCGCGCTGACGTGGTAGAGCGAACGCGCCAGTGATTGAGTCATGGTAAAGGGATGGCTCCCTGCTCGGCCTGCTGTATGGGCTTGATGACGTAACCGATGTGTTGGGACTTCAGGCGATGTCTCGCGGCTTGACCCATGCCACCAGAAGGTGTCCATAACCCGCACCACTATGCGATGCCGGCTCAGCGCCGCACGACCCGACGATCAACTCGGCTTGTCATCGGACTGCGCACGTAGGTCGCTGCCACTGTTGACTTCTTCATCGACACTGAGTTCGCTAGCGTGATGCCCCCAACTGTGGACCACATGGGTCTTGAGAAATGCCGCCCGCGGCACACGGGCCGATGACAACAACACGGGCAGTGTTCAGGTTGTGAAACCACGCCGGTGAAAAACTCTCACTCATCCGAAAGTGCCATCCAGCTTGCGCGGCGATGGTCCAAAGAGCTCGCTCACGCAGCCGCCATGTGTTTTATGCCGACAGCTAACCGCTACGGCAAGCTCTACGACGACGTATTCGGCCTGACGAACCTGCTCGGCGAGGAGTCGCTCTACATCAACTTTGGATATTGGAAGGATTGCCCGCAAACACTAGACGATGCATGCGCAGACCTCGCTCGCAAGCTGGGCATCGAGGCCCAGCTTGGTCCTGGAGATGTCGTTATAGATGTGGGCTGCGGCTACGGCGACCAAGACTTCTTGTGGGCTCAAGAGTTTCGGCCAGAGCGCATCGTTGGAGTGAACCTCACCCGTAATCAGATCGAGATTGCAAACGCCAGGGCGCAGCGGCGTCGACTCGCCGACAACGTGTCTTTCATGCAGGGATCAGCCAGCCGGCTGCCCCAACCAAACGGCACGGCCACGAAAGTCACCGCGCTGGAATCCGCATTCCATTTTCCTTCACGCTTGGATTTCTTCACCGAGGCTTTCCGCGTGCTCAAGCCGGGCGGTCGGCTAGTGCTGGCCGACATGGTGCCAGTAGCCCCGCGAGAGGTCACCGGGCCTTTCAGGAAAATATGGCCACTCGGCGCCGCAGTTCGGGCGGTATTCAATGCCGACCGACGCCACCCGATCAACGTCGACACCTATCCAAATCTGTTGTGCGAGGCTGGCTTCGAGAACGCAACCGCGTATTCGATACGTGAGCATGTGTACCGTCCGTTCGCGTCGTTCATGCGCGGCCGACGCAATGATCCCGATATGCGACGAATCAATCCTGTCGGCCGGCTGTTCTTCGGACCGACAGGCATGTCCGTGTGGATGCCCTGGTTAGATTATGTCATTGCTACTGCCGACAAGCCGGCGCACTGGCGCATACCTCACGATCGGAAGACCAAGGGAACCTCTTTGAGTCCACGTATTGCCGCCGCCTCCCGCCACACCACATCCCCAGCTAGCTCCGGTTTGCGAGCCAACGTCTTGCGCAGCGCCACCTCGATCATTAACCGGGCCAACGCCGCGCCCACACAGTGATGAGCACCATGACTGAACGAAAGCGGCGCAGGAGTCGGCCTACCCGTACGGAACTGCTCCGGCGCCTCGAAGATCGTCGGGTCGCGGTTGGCTGCGGCCAGCACCACCACCGCAGGCTGCCCGACATCGATTTCTACGCCCTCAACGACATGAGCCCTCGACGCAGTTCGAGCCGTGGACTGAACCGGGCCATCAAGGCGCAACAACTCGGTGACCAATGACGGATCTTCACTATCAATACCGTCGACTAGGCGTATGCCCTGGTCGTTCGGCCGTAGAAGTCGGAACATCGCTGTTCCCAGCATATTTGCAGTTGTCTCGTGTCCAGCTACCGCCAACAGTATCGAGGTCATGACAACGTCCTCGAGCTCCAATTCAGGATCGGATGCGATGAACGACAACAGATCGTCTCCCGGCTGTTGTCTCCGATGTGCACCTATGGGGAGGAATTCGGTTAGCAACGCCGCCAGTCCCGTCACGCCCTCAGCGACCGCCGTCGCGTCTGCAAACTCGCCGAGCATCCGACTAATCGGCGGAGACTGGTCGCGCAGAAGCTGGAGGCTGTTGGCGTCCACGTCCAGCCAGGCCGCCGCCACCGCGATGGGCAACGGAAGCGCAATGCGGTCCATAAAATTAAACAGGGTCCCGCTGGGGACATAACCAACAATGTCATCAGCCATCGATGCCACGGCGTCAGCGAGCTGACTGATATTTCGGGGGGCGAAGACATCGCCCAACGACGCCCGCAGGCGAGCGTGCCGGGCTCCGTCGACAAAAAGCATGTTGCGATTGACTAGCTCCCGGCCAAGCGGGTCCATCGCTGCCTGCACACTTGGTTTCGACAAAGGATGAATCCAACCAGAATCACTCAAAATCTGCCGTGCGGCACGGTATCCTAGGACAAGCCAGGCGCCGACATCTTCGTCCCAGACAACATTGCCCTCTTTTCGGCGATGCTCGTAATAGGGGTAAGGATTGCGTGGATCCCACGGCAAACGTGGGAACAATGCTTCAGGTACGCCCATGATGATCCAATCCACACGGCAATCCCCGGGCCCGCCGCCAACTGTGATGCTCCTTGCCCAAATCGGTGCTGGGCAGCGCAACTCCGTCCAGGTCATCAGAAATCGCGCGCACAGGAAGGGTCGCTCCGAATCTGGCAAATATTGTATTCAGGTTCAAACTGATACGGGTCGAGAACACTAGATGGTCAGGAATCGCCATCCGGCGCACGATATGATCCCCTGACCGAACATCTATCAAACTTCGAACCGCCCGCCGCGTCGTGTCTTTCGAATACGTGACGGGCTGCGGTGCAAGTGCCTCGTAGAGGATTTGTGCCCACCACCGGTATGCCTCATCGGATGTCACCGTGGAGTCGTCTGCGAAAAATCCAGCTTCTACCATCAACTGGCGAAGAAGGTCGCACCGTCCATCCATCGCCGCGCGCGGCATATCAATGAGCTGGCGGCGTTGATGTTCGGGCAACAGGATGACACATCCGAAATCCACAAAGCCCACTTTTCCGTCACGACCGAACCGATAATTGCCTGGGTGGGGATCGGCTTGAAAGAGATTGCTGTGCCGATAGGACCCGAAGGAAAACCGCTGAATGACCTCCGACCAAATGTTTTTCAGCGCTTGGTCGGCCCCCTGCGCGGAAGTCCAATCGAGGCCTTCTAGGAAGGTCATCGTCAAAACCCTGCCGCCAGAGGCTTCCCGAATGACCTCGGGTACTTCGATGAATGGGTGATCGTGGTATAGCGCGCGGAACATGGCGATGTTAGCCGCCTCGTGCTGGTAATTAACTTCCTCAGCGATCCGCGAGGCGACCACGCGCACAGCACGTTGAACGTCAGGTTGCGACGTACCCGAGGCCAACGACGCGAGCCGAATCAACGTCGCCAAGAATTCGGTGTTTGACAGGTCATCACGAATCGCTTGCGCCGCACCAGGATATTGGATTTTCACAGCGACTTTGCGCCCGTCATGAAGCGATGCCCGATGCACCTGACCGATCGAGGCGGCCGCAATCGGCATATCAGAGAATTCCGCGAAGACCTGCTCCAGCGGTTGCCGAAGGTCGGCGCGCAGCACCTCTTTGGCCACATCGGGATCCATCGGAGGTGCGTCGGCCTGCAGACGAGTCAACGCCACCTGATAGGGCGACAGCTGACCGCTGCCAAACGAGGTCGCGTCGATCATCGACAAAATCTGGCCAGCCTTCATCAAGACACCTTTGGACTGCCCGAGAAGCTCGGTGTACTGCTCAGCCGTCCGCTCATGAAAACGCGACACTGCCCCAGTGTCGCCGGACTTTTCGCGCAATGCGGCAACCGCCGCGCCGCCGAGCGCGCGGGCGCTGAAACCGGCCAACGGTATGGTGCGCCGAAGCCGTCCGCCCGGGACCACCTGATTACCGCCGGCCACCGTAGCCCCGCATCCATTCGTGCGCCCGACATAAGAGTCCGTAAACGCATTCGGGCACTGATGAATTCGTAGTCGCCGAGGCCCAAACATCAGTCGGACATGCGCTAGGCACAACCCAACCTACATCGCCACTTCCTAGGGGCTCACGGCACGCGGGTAAGTGGTCGTCACAGGCGCAATAGTAGAGGCGGGTTGGGTGCACAGCTTGGTGCGTCTGATGCATCGCTCCCCCACAGTCTGGACTCGTGCGCTGCCGGCAAGCTCTGCTCTGTGCACGGTTACACGACGATATTGCCTCCACACGCCGGCCGAAACCCGGGAGTTGCACAGTCGCTCCGCAGTTGAGGCGTTGCCGCCCAGCGCAATACAGGAACTGAGGAGCGGTGATCAAGCCATACCACGTCCAAGCGTCACGCACTGGACCGCTGCCGATCGCTATCAGCCGGCACCACCTGTGCGTGCAGCAGGCGCTCCAAGGCCGCAGACAGCACCGGCCAACCATCACGCGACAACACCGACTCGGCATGAAATTGGAACGACTCAAACCGCGCTCCGCGAAGAGCGTAGATCTCCTCGCTGCTGGGATCCCTACTGACCTCGACGCGGCCGGCAATCACGGCTTCGAGCTCGTCGGCCGTCGAGCGTGCGACAAAGGTGTTGTAGAAACCGGCTCGGACTGTACGGCCAAATAGGTTGATATCACGGCCCACACCCTGGTTAGGCCTCTCGAGGTGACAAATGGGCAACCCGATGATGTCGCAAAGGATTTGGTGGCTTAGACAAACGGCCAGAAAGGGAGTATCGCTGAATAGCCCCCGAAGAATTGCCTTCCGCAAAGCCGATACCCGGGAATCATGGCGTGCCTTCGGATCACCCGGGCCAGGCCCGAAAACCACCACGTCGAAGCCGGAGAAGGTGGGCTCAGAATCGATGGCGGTGATCGTGACCCGTACGCCGAGTGCCCGCAGCATCGTGGCCAGCATTGCAGTGAAGTAATCTTCGGCATCGATGAGCAATACTGTTTTCCCCACAGCGATTTCACGTGCACATCCGCGGCGCAGCGTCGGATCCAACCAGAATGGCGAGGCGAGCGCGTTGCGCCGCGCGAGCAACTCAGCGACGCCGGAGCTGTCCTGGTCTGAACAGCCAGACAGTGGCTTGCCAGGATGCCCGCTGACTAACGCGGCAGCTTTTGCCCGCGTCTCGTCGGCCTCACGCTGAGGTTCGGAGTCACGCACCAGCGTTGATCCGACAGTGATACGGGCTGCGCCTGTTTCGTCGACCACTGCGGTGCGGATGATGATCGCTGAATCCATCCGGTGGTTGCCATCAGGTGCGCGCTCGATGAGCGCAGCGACACCGCTGTAATAGCCGCGTCCAACTGACTCCTGCCGAGCGATCACGCGGCTGGCATTTTCCAATGGGCTTCCCATAACAGTCGGAGCGAACAGCGTCTCGCGAAGCAACGTCGTTGGCGGTACGGCTGCGACGCCATGAATCATGTATTCCGTGTGCGCAAGATGGGACATGCACTTGAGGTTGGGACCCGAGACGATCCCCCCCTCGGGGCACACTCGCGACATCATCTTGAGTTCTTCGTCGACCACCATGAACAACTCGTCGATTTCCTTCTGGTCATTTAAAAACTGCCGCAGACCTGCCGCCGTAGGACCACAGTCGGGATACCGGTAAGTACCACTGATCGGATTCATAAAAACCGTGTTGTCGCGGAGTCCGACATGCGCCTCGGGTGTGGCGCCCACAAACCACCACCGCCCTGTGTAGATGAGATATGTCCAGTACGCGTCGGCTTCATGCGCCAAAAGGTGCCGAAACACTTGTCGCGCAGTGCGACCGGGCTCGGCACCAAAAGATCCGATCAACGATCGAGCGACGACAAAATTGGACCCTTCACCGGCGCCGATTTCGTTGTGCACGACGGCCTGGACAATGCGGCAGTACTGCTCATCAGTGATGTCGAATTCGAAGTCTGACCAGTCGACAGGTTCAGATGGCAGCATCTCCAACAGCTGAGCTCGCCCTATGCGCTCACGGACCTTGAGCTGCATTGCCAGCAACGGCATACCGTCGTCGTTGCAAACCATCCCCCGTTCCTTGATCTGGCGAAACGGCAACAGCGCCAGCACATCCGACCGTTCGAGCGCTTTCGCGAGTTCATCGAGACGATTCATGCCAACCACATCGCCGCGTAGAAGTTCGACGTTATGCGCATCGATGTTGGGCCGGTACAGCACTGCGAACGGGCGCTCATCGCCGGCAAAGTCCTCAATTGGGGAGAAGACGGTCAAGTCAGTAGGCCTGTCACAGCTTGACGTCTTCCTCGGAAGCCGTCACCGACTTGATGTCGCCGACCACGCTGGCGGTCGTGCGCACCATCGCACAGCGCGCTGCAGCGTACTCGAGTGACAACTGATGGTCCTCACGGCAAAAGTCAGCGACCGCATCCGCGATAAGGAATGTCTCGATGTCGCGCGCGTAGGCGTCCGCGGCGGTCAACAACACTCCGACGTGGGCGTAGACGCCACAGATAATCAGCTGATCCCGCCGATTCTGCGTAAGCCAATCCGCGAGGTCTGAAGCGTGAAACGCGCTATAGCGCCATTTGACGAATAGTCGGTCGCCGGTCGTTGGGGCTAGCTCCGCCACGATTGCGCGATCGGTCGGGTCGGTTGTCATTCCAGCGCCCCAGAAATGGCGTAACAATCCGCGCTGCTCGAGTGTCATGCCCCCGGGCTGCGCTGTGTAGCCAACCGGGATACCAGCCGCGGAGCAGACGTTACGCAGCCGGGCCACATTTTCGACGAGCGCCCGGTACGGTGATGCACCCCTAGTCAGCGGGCGCAGGAAATATCGTTGCATGTCGTGGATCAACAGGGCGACACGGCCGGCGTCGACTTGCCAATCGGCGACATTGCTAGGCAGATCGTTAGTACTTGGCATCGAATAGGAGATGCAGTCGGGCAACTCACCGAAACGCGGTGCGGGTCCGGTCATCTCCCGCACAGTATTGCCAGCCCACCGTGCCCGTCGAGCATGCAAACCAATCATGGATGGACGAGGTTCAATCTGTCGTCCGAGCGCCCGGATGAAACCAAGATGTGCAAAGAGCGTGCAACGTCTACCGTTTCGCAGTTGCACAGCCAGCTCAGCGACAAGAGCCCGGTGCGTATCCTCGCCCGTGTGTTGCGTGATACACGTCAGCGGAAGGTTTACCCAGCGAAAGGTGCGCGACTGTCAAAACGCCGAGACAGCGCACCTGCGCGTCGCCACATCCAGGCGACCCAGTCCTCGTCGTCATCGGATATGAGGTTACCCATGGCACGAACGCCAATGTCCATCAGCTTCTTTGATCGCATTCCTACCGGTCCCAATGCGGAAAGAATTGCTGGTGTGGTCAAGAGATAAGCCAGACGGCGCGCGACAGAGAATTCCCGGCCGTATCGACGTTGCAGCGTCTCTGGCCACTCCATCGTCAAGTCCGGGAGTTCGAGATGCTCAGCCGCGACCCGCCCGGTCTCTAGGGCGTAGTCGATGCCCTCTCCATTCAGCGGATTCACACAAGCTGCGGCATCACCGACGAGCATCCAGTTAGGTCCGGCGCAACCGCCCACGGATCCCCCCATGGGCAGCAGGGATGACATCCGTCCCAGCGGCTGTCCCTCAAATCCCCACTGCTGCTGACACATAGACGTGTAGAGCGAGAGCAAAGGGCGCAGCGCTGTGTCTGCGGGCCGCCGAAGCGCTGCCAACGTACCAACACCGATATTCACGGTGCCGTTACCGAGCGGGAAAATCCACCCGTAGCCGGGCAACAGCTTGCCTTCTGGTGAGTGAAGTACATGGGAACTGACCCACGGTTCGTCACCGCGTTCCGAGGTCAGGTAGCCACGAATAGCGACGCCATACGCCCATTTCCGGTACCACACGCGCCCCAGCTGACGACCGATCGGAGACTTTGCGCCATCGGCCACAATGAGCCGCTCGCAGCGGATTTCAGCGCCTGAATCGGTCGTCACCGACAGCACCCGGCCGGCACGGTCTTGAGTGATCGTGACAACTTTGGTGCCCAACATCATCTTGGCGCCTTCATCTGCGGCCACACAGCGGATTCGGTCGTCGAGTTCGGTCCGACGTATCGCAGTGCTCGTCGGCGGAAATGACCCCGTAGGCCAGGCCACCTCGACTTGCGTGCCGAATCCCGACATTCGCAGACCACGGTGACGGATACGGCCGTCGAGCCAGTCACCGAGCCCGAGCTTTTCCAATTCACCCATCGCGCGCGGTGAGACGGCATCTCCGCACGCCTTATCGCGCGGAAATTCCGCGGCATCGATAACGAGGACTTCGCGTCCTTGTCGTGCCGCCCACGCGGCCGCAGCTGACCCGCCAGGTCCGGCACCAACGACGATCAGCTCCGCTGTGCTCATCATGGGGGCACTATGGCACCCAAATGTGGTGTAGCCAATAGCCAAAAGGCCGCGACCACTGCCGACAATGGGCCAACCAAGTGCACGGGTGACAGCTGACTCGATTGCACCAGCTCTCGGCCACACCGCCTCACCTCAGGGTTGAAGCCTCACCCACGTCCATCCGTCACCGAACTGTTCATAGCGCAGCCGCCGGTGCATCCGGTCAGATGAGGCGCACCAAAACTCTACGACGCTCCAGCCCAGACGGTACCCAACAAACCGCTGCGGACGGGGAAACTGTTGACCCTCAGCGCTACTTGCTAGCCGCCGCAAATGTTCTGGATCCTCCAGGACCTCACTTTGGAACGAAACAACCGACATCGGCTGTAGCGCTTTTGGCCGGCTGTGCCAAATGGCATCTGATTCGGCAGCGCCCATCATCGATACAGACCCGCTCACGGCGATCTGCTGGCCCGTCTCACGCCAGTACAGCACCCCGGCTGCCCACGGATTGGCCGCAAGCTGTTGGCCCTTATGGCTTGTTGAGTGACTGGCGAATGCCAAGCCCCGCTCATCGATTTCGATCACGGTCACCATCCGTACACAGGGTCGTTGGTTGGCATCCAGCGTGGCTAACGCTAGCGCTCGTGGCTCGCGAACCCCACAGCGCTCCGCTGTGCCCAACCAGTCCTCCAACACCGGAAACGGCGAATCAGTGGGTGAATCGTAGTGTGGGAAAGGCGTATCTGAAGCACCTGTCAGGGATTCAAATGCACTCGCGCCCAACGTATTGCCCTCTCAGAGTCAGCGCACGAAAGTAAACTCTCGGCGCTATGTCGATCCGATCATGGTCGACTCATGAAGACGACTAACGACGCCAGCAAAATCGTTGCCCCTAGATGCGTGCAGTGCCTAACGACAAACCTGGGCTGCCTTGCGCGCAGCACTTCAACGGCCTGGGCTGGCGTCAGATCCCTGACCTTGCGGCACAGTCCAGCGGTCGCCAGCGTTGCCGCCAGGATTGACACTAAGTACAGCAGTTCAACGATGTTCAGACCCAACTGGTTTACCAGCATGTACTCCACCATCGCTCCCCCACCAAGGATGATCAGTGACGCGACCAGCAACGAGCGACGTACCCCCAATGCATGGACAAAAGTGTTCACCCCATGTGCGCCGTCCTCAAAATAGTCTTCGGCGGTCTTAACCACAGCGACGCCATTGAAGGCCGTGGCGCTGCCAATGATCCCCCACAGACAGACCCGGTCGACGGGCGCATCGAAGCTGCGGACCACGGCCAGACAGGGAACCAAGCCCATCGTTACCACCAGTGCCGGCACCTGCCACAAACCCCGACCTTTGAGCCGCAGAGGCGGCAGCGAGTACTCGATAGCCAGAGCGATGCCCACAAGACCGATAGCAATCAAGTCGAAGTGGCCGGTACGTATCAACAAGTAAGCACCTAGGGCGGCACCGACGAGCGACGTGGCGATGAGCTGGCCGATGATGTTCTTTGAGCCCAGGGCGACCGTGGATTCGGCTAAAACGGATTTGTGCCCGTCGGCGTCGGCTTCCCTGTCGGCTAAGCAGTTCACCATGTAGCCGAACTGGTAGGCCAACAACAGTAATACAAACGTCACCGCCAGATTCGCCGAGAACAACGCCTCAGTTGAGGGCGCCGAGAACAGGGCGGCCGGCACGATGGTGAGCACAATCAACGGAGTTGCATCAGGACGTCGGATCCGAACCGAATGCGCAAGGATGCCCATAGTCACTGCGCCAACAAATATCCGCCACCGGCAAGCACGGCGCTGCCCGATACCTGCGCAGAGACGACCCGCATATGATCGCCCTCGACCTTGGCCATCATCGTCGATGGGCGGCCCAGTTCGACTCCCTGCACGATCTCGATCTTCTCACCGAACGGCGACCGGCCATATCGTGCTAGGTGCAGGGCTAGCGGTGCCGCCGCTGACCCTGTTGCCGCGTCCTCCATTACGCCGTAAGCAGGTGAGAACATGCGCATTCGCCAGCCAGCTCCAGCCGGCGCGTAGCAGTTGACAGCCACGTCGTCCAACTCGGCCAATGTGGAAAAGTCGGGCCGCAGGCCCGATAGCACTTCCACGCTTGGGATCCCTACAAAGACGTGCCGTGGACCGTTGTGGTAGATATCAACTGGTTCCGTTGACGCCTCCAAGCGCAGAGCCTTGAGCAGACGTGCGGATGAATCAAAGCCCTGCCACGTGGGAATCGGCTGGCACATCGTCGCCGAACCGAGAAAGCGGCCCTCGGTGCGGATATCCACGATGTCTATCAGACCCATACCAGTACCGATGACTAACGATTTTCTGAGCGCCGTGTTTCCTGAATCACCAAGCGCCCCATGCAGTATTGCGGCTCCCAGCGTCGGGTGTCCCGCAAATGGCAACTCGTTGACGGGGGTAAAGATCCTGATGGAAAAGTCTGCACCGGCGGCGGGCTCGACGACAAATACGGTCTCCGACAAATTCAGCTCGCGGGCAATCCGCTGCATCACGGCGGCATGAAGGTCGCCAGCACGAGTAAACACCGCCACCGGATTGCCACAGAGCCGGTCGCGAGTGAAGACGTCGAGCAGCCGGTAGCAGAGCTTGTCCACCGCTGATCCTCCCGTTTCGTTCTAGCTGTACTTGTGGGCGCTCAACAGCCATGCTGGAATCTCCACTCGTCCAACGCTGTCCAGGGCCACATCCCCCTCGAGGAACCCGGTAGGCATCCACGCCGTGATCCGAGACGGCGAAACTTTATCGACCTTCCAACACTGTGATACACGAGCTACTAGCGCCTCACGCGAACTGCAATTCGGCCGGTTCGGCGTCTCAGCGGGGAACGGGGCCGCATCGGAGAAAGTCAAAATGTGCAAGACACCGCCGGCGCGCGTCGCCCGATGCGCGCATGACAAGTAGGCGTCTTGGCCCGCAGCGGGTATCGAGTGATACAGCGAACTGTCGATGAGCGTGGCGAAGTGCTCGTCGAATCCGGAGAAGTTCATCGCGTCACCGACGAAAAAATCGACCTTCACGTCGATGCGCTCCGCTTCGCGCTTTGCCTTTGTGACCGCCGATGGTGATATGTCGAACGCGGTGACCGAATACCCCATGGCGGCAAGCCTTAACGCCGTCGCACCGAGTCCGCACCCTGCATCAAGGACCGGCCCAGTGATTTTGCCGGCGGACTCCAGTGCCATGATCGGCGGCTGGGGCTCACCGATGTCCCATGGCAAGCAATCCAATCCGGGAACGATAGCGTCTCGCACATACAACGCGTCCCAATCTGTGTCTGTATTGCTGCTCACGACAACCCCCGGGGGCTAGCCCGGGATCCCCGATCTCTTGATCTCAGGGACTGGGATTCCTAAAGCACGCAGTTGCTCGAAAGGGTTCATGAACTCTCGCTGCAGTCGGATACGGCCGTTACAGAACTCGAACGAGAAGATGAAGTGGTTTCGGTAAAACCCGCTCGGATAGTCGGCAAAATTGATTTGACCTTCGCCGTCACATTCGACCCAAAAGTGTTCAGGATCTTGGGTATCGAAGATTTTGACGTTGATCCACTTCCAGTCAGGAAACGTCTTGAGCGACCACTCGCCGTGCTCCCTTATTTTTTGATGACCTTGGCATGCGACGGGCGTGCCGGTGTCAGTGGTCCACAGACCACCGATTCCGTCCTCGGTGAACAGCTGATAGCGCGTTAGTCTGCTTTGGCCTACCCGGCTCATGTAATCCTGCACGACGCGTCGGTTCTGCTCGCGAATTGAGGCAGCCGCATCGATCGATTGCTTGACGTGCATGGGGTATCACTTCCTGAGTTATGTGGATGAAACGTCGTTGATATGTCGAGGTTCGGCGTTGGTGTCATGTCTATACCGCGACATAAGGCCGCGGTAGTCGATGTCTTGCATGTCTGGCGAAGAGCGCTCGGCACGATCCATTTCGCGGTTCGCCATGACGATCGCTGCGGTAGCGGCACCGCGCGCCGACTCGTAGGCGCACAAACCCTCTTCAACATCGTTGTGGCTGGCCAGGCACCGAGCAAGCACGGCGGCATCCACGATCGCCTGTGTTGCGCCGTTGGCGCCCACCGGATACATCGGGTGCGCAGCGTCACCTAGCAAGCTAACTCGGCCTTTTCGCCATTGCCCAAGCGGTTCCCGGTCAACCATCGGTAGACTCAGGATCCGCGTGGTGCGGGAAAGCAAGGCGGGTACGTCGATGACTGCAGTCGACCAATCCTCGTAGTACGAGACGACATCGGAGGCACGCGCAAGGGTAGTTCTGGTCCAATCGGCATTGATCGGTTGGGGCGCCGCCAGACAAACCTGGCATACCCAATTCGTGAGTGAACGACCTCGCTCAGCAACGGCTTTGGAAACCGGATAGGCGACCAGACGGGTAGAAGTGCCATCATTTACATGGATCATCGTCTGTGTCGACACTATTGGCTCGGTCTCAATGATGCCGCGCCACATCCAGGTGCCCGACCACCGCAGCTCTGCGCTTTGCGGGTGCAACCAGCGGCACACACTGGAGTGGATTCCGTCAGCACCGATCAACAAGTCGACATCGACATTCTCTATGGCGCCGCCGCATCGGCTTTCCAATTCGACCGTTACGCCCGACACCGACGGTCGCGCCGACCTAAAACTCACATCGGTACGCACCGCCCGACCATTGATCCGTTGACGCGTGGTCTCTAGGAGCAACAGCTGCAAATCACCTCGGCGTATGGAGTACTGCGGCCAGTCGTATCCGGCGGCGAGTCCGCGCGGCTCGCTGTGTCGCCGTTCGCCGTGATGGTCAAAGAACACGAGTTCTGTTGTGGCAACAGCGGTGTCGGCTAGCCGGTCAGCTAGGCCTAAAGCGCTCAATTCACGAATGGCTTCTGGCTGGACGTTGATGCCCACGCCGACCGGCCTTATTTCACTGGCGCTTTCAACGACCATCACATCGACGCCGATCGCGTGCAAGGTCAGGGCAGCGGTCAACCCGCCGATCCCCGCACCCACGATCAAAGCTTGCATCCGATGGCCTTCCGCGACGATCCTGCAGGCGCAATGCCTACGCGTAATGGCCATGTCTGTATATCGGCGCCGCGCCGCCGCGGTCAATCAAACGCTGTGACAGCAACAACACCCAACCGCATTGTCACGTTTGGTATTGCGGGCGCCGCGATACCGACCGCCATCCACTTGTGCGTGCTCCTGCGCGTTGCCGCTGCAGCGGTGCAACTGCTGATTGCTCACAGTTGCACAACGGGTCGGCCCAATGCACACAAGTCCTCGCTTCGCGCGGGCAGCAGCGCACCCGCACAGCCGAAGACTGCACCTCCACGGTGATCATCCATGCGTGTGGCGGGCGGTCAAATGCATAACACCCGTCAGCGTCTGTTGGCCGCACGAATACGATGCGAATTATCGTTCATCGTCCGCGCTCCACACCGTTCAGCGCATCCACGGGCCTGTAGTCGGCTAAGGGAAGTTGTAGGATTCCGCCGTGAGCAAGCAAAACTAGCCGCACTATCCTGAGGTCGCAGATTCCGGAGATCAGCCTTTCCCAGGGCGTGTTGCACTACCTCGACCACGGTGCGGGCCCATCCGTGGTATTGGTCCACGGGCTGTTTCTCAACAGCAGTGTGTGGGAACGACTTACATCAGTGTTGGCCAGCCATGCCCGGTGTGTGGTTCCAGATCTGCCGCTCGGGGGTCATCGAATCCCCATGAACGACGCCGATCGCTCGCCGCCGGGGCTCGCGCGGATGATCGCCGAACTCATCGAACGGTTGCAGCTCGAACACGTCACCGTAGTCGGCAACGATACCGGTGGCGCGCTGTGCCAGATCCTCTGCGCAACCCATCCCGAACTTGTTGCTCGTCTAGTACTGACCAACTGCGACGCTTTTGAGCACTTTCCACCTTTTCCGTTTCGAATGATCAGATACGCTGCTGGCTATCTGCCTGGCCTGATTGAGGGCCTGGACTTAGCGCTGCGGGTCCCCTTGCTGCGACGCGCGATGGCGAATTCACCAGTCACGATCGAGCCGCTGCCTGACCATTTGTTAACGCGTTGGTTCGAACCGCTACACGACCGGCGCGTTCGTGCCGACGTGCGCGCTGTCCTGCGAGGGATCTCAGCTCGGCACACGCTACAAGCGGCCGAGCGACTGACGAACTTCCACCGGCCGACGCTCATAGTGTGGGGGGCCCAAGACAAATTCTTCCCGCTTAGCGATGCCATACGACTCACCCGCGTACTACCTTGCGCGCGTTTGGAGACAATCCAGAACGCACGTACTTTCGTTCAACTCGATCAACCGCGCCGCCTTGCAGAATTGATAATCGGACCAGGCTCTGACCAGTAACAGGCGCCCGTGCTCTGCCATCAGGTGATCGACCGATCCTGACATGCTGTTGGAAGCGAACCGCGTCACAACGCAGGAGGCGACCAGCGACTCGCCGCTCCGGTCAGCGATGCGAATAGTTGATCTGGTACTAGTCGCAGCGCGGCGTCGCGCGCAGCCGCTACCGGACGCGTTCTGGGCATGGTGACAAGTGAGCCCCACCGCGAACACCAATAGAGCGTTGTCGTCCGCCGCTGCCGTAACCGCGCGTAGCGGGCCACGCCAGCCATCGCCAAGGTCACCGCATCCTCCAGCGCCAGAGCCGCTCCTTGCCCGAACGTCGGGCGCATCGTGTGCGCAGCGTCGCCGACCAAGACCACACGGTCACGAATTGGCATGGCGACCGGGCGCAGTTCACACAGCTCGTCTGTAATGACCTGATCTGGGATCCGCGCAGCGATCAGCTCGGGCAGCGGGTCCGGCCAACTTAGGTAATGTTCCAGCGCCGCACGCCCGGGGCGCGCGCCGCCGTATACATATGTCCCGTACCCGGGCATCGGCAAGATACCAAACTCGGCGGTATGGCCCCACACCATGCCGACCTCGCTTGGTGCACGATTAACGATCCAGCGCCACGCCGTCACCCCGGTTCGCCGAGGCATGCTCGGCGGCCACAGGCACCGGCGGACAAGACTTTTAACACCGTCGGCGCCGATGACCAGATCAAACCGTCGCCGCTCATCACCGGCTTCGATCACGCCATCAGCGGTCACATCGGTCACCGCTGACCCTGCATACAAACACGAATCTGGCAGATTCGACCGCAATGCATCGATCAACCGGGCGCGGTGAACGATGGCGAAATTCCCGGGCGATGCACCGGCCAGCGATGCCAGCGACGCACGCACCAAAACACGACCACCCTGGTTCCGAACGGTCGCTGACTGGCCACCCAATTCTGGCTGCGACGCGACGCCGCGAACCCCGAGAAGTCCCAAACATCGCAACGCATTCGGGGGCACTGCGATTCCCGCACCCACCTCGGCAAAAGCCGGCGCCCGCTCGAACACACGTACCTGATGTCCGCTTCGGTGAAAGGCGATCGCGGTCGCCAACCCGGCGATGCCGCCACCAACAACACCGATCTCCATCCAGCAATACTACCCGCCGTAGTACAAGACCGGCGCGACGGCTTAGCATCCGGATCCGACAACAAGGCCTCGAAATCAAAGTGCACAGAAGAGCCCCTTGCCACTTCCGCGAGTCCAGGAAACAATCCCGACGACAGACCGCCGAAGACACCAGCGGTCCAACGATTTGGCAAGTGGAAGGTCAACCTCTGATTCGCCAGATGTCAGCATCACAGTCACTCAATCCCTCGGTCTGGGCACCATGACCTCGAAAGTCCGCAATTGAGTCCCCCGAAGATCGGCGATGTCCTGGCCCGGCAAGGCGAGGACATCGACACGCGCTACCACCCGTCCGCGGCGGTCCGTAGACAGCTCAACAAGGTCTTCCCCACGCACTGGTCGTTCCTGCTGGGCGAGATCGCGATGTACAGCTTCATCGTGCTGCTGCTCACCGGCGTGTACCTGACGCTGTTCTTCGACCCGTCCATGGCCGAGATCACCTACAACGGCGCCTACCAGCCGCTGCGCGGCGTGGACATGTCGAAGGCCTTCGCCTCGACCCTCGACATCTCCTTCGAGGTACGCGGCGGATTGTTCGTGCGTCAGGTCCACCACTGGGCCGCGCTGATCTTCTCCGCGTCGATCATGGTGCACCTGGCCCGCATCTTCTTCACCGGCGCCTTCCGGCGGCCACGCGAGGCCAACTGGGTCATCGGTTCGCTGCTGCTGATCCTGGCCATGTTCGAGGGCTACTTCGGCTACTCGCTGCCCGACGACCTGTTGTCGGGCATCGGGTTGCGCGCCGCGCTGTCCTCGATCACGTTGGGCATGCCGGTGATCGGCACCTGGCTGCACTGGGCCCTATTCGGTGGTGACTTCCCCTGCGGTGGCATCGGAAACGAATGCGCCACAGCGGGTTACATCGTCCCCCGCCTGTATGCCTTGCACATCCTGCTGCTGCCCGGGATCATCCTGGCCCTGATCGGGCTGCATCTGGCCATGGTGTGGTTCCAGAAGCACACCCAGTTCCCCGGCCCCGGCCGCACCGAACACAACGTGGTCGGCGTGCGAGTGATGCCCGTGTTCGCCGTCAAGTCCGGCGCGTTCTTCGCCGCGATCGTCGGCGTGCTGGGCCTGCTGGGCGGCCTGTTGCAGATCAACCCGATCTGGAACCTGGGCCCCTACAAGCCATCTCACGTCTCGGCCGGTTCCCAGCCGGACTTCTACATGATGTGGACCGAAGGCCTCATGCGTCTCTGGCCGCCATGGGAGTTCTACTTCTGGCACCACACCATCCCGGCCGCCGTCTGGGTAGCGCTACTCATGGGTGGCATCTTTATGCTGCTGATCGTCTATCCGTTCCTAGAGAAGCGGTTCAGCGGCGACTACGCGCACCACAACCTGCTGCAGCGCCCGCGCGACGTGCCGGTGCGCACGTCGATCGGCGCGATGGCGATCGCGTTCTACATGGTGCTCACCCTCGCCTCGATGAACGACATCATCGCGTTCAAGTTCGACATCTCACTGAACGCGACGACATGGATCGGGCGCATCGGCATGGTGATCGTTCCGCCGGTCGTCTACTTCATCACCTACCGCTGGTGCATCGGACTGCAGCGCAGCGACCGCGCGGTGCTCGAGCACGGCATCGAGACCGGCATCATCAAGCGGCTGCCGCACGGCGCCTACGTCGAGCTGCACCAGCCGCTGGGCCCGGTCGACGACCACGGCCACCCGCTGCCACTGGAATACCAGGGCGCGCCACTGCCCAAGAAGATGAACAAGCTGGGCTCAGCCGGATCTCCGGGCAGCGGCAGCTTCCTGTTCGCCGACCCCGCGTCCGAGGATGCGGCGCTGCGCGAGGCCGCGCACGGCTCGGAGCAGCGCGCCCTGACCGCACTACGTGAACACCAGCACACGACCGCCAGCTCTCACAACGACGAACACGCCCCCCCGCAATCTGAGAGCCACTAATCTGTTGTTGCGCATCTGTTGTTGCGCATCTGTTGTTGCTCAGCTCTGGCGGCACGTACAAACGCGTCACGGCAATTGGATCAGGCACAGAACGGCCCTACGGCCAGATGATGAGGTTGTCGGCGAATGCCGCTGCGAGACGTGCAACCGCCGAACTTCCACCCTTGCACAGCTGCCAGCCGCTATGGTCCTGTTACCAAGACAACCACGCCATCAGTGCGCCGTACCTGCGGTCGCTGTGCCAGCGTCCTGGCATAGCGACTAGTCACGCGCACCATCGATAGCTACCAACTGCCCAAGTAGTGATGCCCACTGATGTGATGCCCACTGATGACAACGTGACGACCAACAATAGGCTGCGTCCGCATAGCGGCATGTTGTGGGCCGGCGCAAGTATCTCGTTAATCGACGCGCTGCGACGCAATGCTGCGTTTGTGGTGACCGCGTGTATGGCCGTTGCAATCGCGATGAATGTCTGCGCCCCCGTTTGGACCGCATTCACCGCCGAGGACTCGCACACCGCCCCAGGCCAACCGGTACAACCCAGCAAGGATTCGAGCGTCTGGCAAGCGGGCAACAGCATCATCGCTTACGTAGTGCTCGACCGTGGAGCGTTACCACAAGAACGCCTCAATGCATACCGCAACGCGCTAGCAGAGCGGCTGCGCAATACGGTTCCTGCCGTCCTTGCGGTCAACGATCTTGCATCGGACTCGTTGACCGCGCCCATCGCGCTGAGCGACGACGCCGATATCGAACTGGTAGAAGTCCGGTTGGCCGGCGCATCCGGCAGCCGCACATGCATCCAGGCTGTCACGGCGTTGCGAGCCGCTGTGCGTGCGGTTGGGCCCCCCACCGGATTGCGAGCCTATGTCGCAGGCCCTGGACCTGAAGCCGCTGACACGATCTCAGCGGTCAGCGGCCAAACACCTTGGATCGCAGTTATATTGGTCGCTGCTATCGTCGTGATGCTGATTGTCATCGTCCGCGACCCCATCGCAGTGATGACAGTGTTCGCAAGCACAATTCTGGCCTCGTTAATCGCTTTACCTACAGGCGTACTGACCGGTCGCAGTGTGGGGGCGCCGATAGCTGCACTCGCCACCGTGGCACTAACGTCGGCGGCCGCATTGCAAGCCACCCAGCTCCTAGGCAATGGATTTCGGCGACAGTTGCGCGCCGGCCACGCCCCTGCCGCAGCCCAACAAGCCGCGTGTCGATCAACCGTCCCGGCGATCAGCGCGTCGGCAGCGGTGCTGCTGGCAAGCCTGACCTCCATCACGGTGCTAGATCCCGACCACCTCCTGAGCATGACGCTGTCGATCGCCGTAGGCGTAATGCTCTCGGTCCTGCTGTGCTGCGCCTGCTACCCCGGATGGCTAGAACGAGCAGGGATAAGAGATCCCGCTGCGCTGATGCCTCGAACAGGGCGGCCAACGCACCGGCTCACCGCAGCGGTTTACCGACACCCGGCGGTCGCATTCCTTGCCACCACAACGCTTGTCGCTGTGGGACTGCTGCAGGCAGGCCACGTCACTCAGTTGCTCGCACATCCCAACCCGACGCCGGACACATCCGAGGCCACAATGGCAAAGGCGCTGGTGTACAAGCACTTTGGCGATGACCGACTTCTGCCCTCTGAGGTTGTGGTACATGCCGACCACGACCTAAGGAATCCCGCCGGGCTGCTGGCCATCGAGCGGGTAACCCGACGGCTTATCGAACTGCCCACCGTCACCCGGGTCGAATCGGCAGCATGGCCTGCCGGAGAGCCCTGGCCGCAAGCCACAATTGCCTACCAGATCGGCGAAATGAATCGTCAACTGCAGACAAAGGGGCTGGCGGTGATGACGCTGACAGATGCGGTTCACCGGTTGCCCAACACAATTGACGATCTGACCTCGGCGATTGACGGCTTCGACGCCGACCTCGACAAGGGAAATGCGGGATTGTCACCAATGAGTTCGTCGCTTAACCAGCTGCGCTCAACGCTTGACCGTCTGCAGACTACCGTTTCGGCGGTGTCCAGTTACGCCGACCCCATTCGCCACTTCGTTAATGCCAACACCAATTGCGCCTCGGATCTGGTGTGTTCCTCGGCGCAACGGATGCTGCAGCCCCTCGACGAGGTGGTCGATGACACCTCCAGCCTAGTAGCCAGCACCCGTGTGCTGCCCGCAACGGTATCGTCGGCCAAGCAGCTGTTGGCATCAGCTTCCGCGACACTGGCACACGTGCGCGGAACCATAGGCCAAACCCGCGCCCTTGTCGTTGAATTCGCCAAATCCGCCGGCACATCGGTACCAGAAATGACCAAGGCCAGTTCACTGATCAATACCATGACTGCTGATCTCAGCAACAACGGCAGCGGCGGCTTCTATCTGTCCCAGGCAAAGATCGATTCCGCCGACTACGAGTCGGTGAGAAAGCGATCGTTCTCAGCAGACGGCCAATACACGCGAATCTTCATCTACAGCACCCGCGATCGTTCCTACGCCCCGAATTTCGAACAGTCTGTCATCTCCGCCGTGTCGCAATCCACCAAATTCGGCGCACTGACCGGCTCCGCGATTACTGTCGACGCCAGCGGAAACGGACTCCACGCCATGACGGCGATATCGGGCAATCACGTTGCAGCGTCGCTGGCCATCCTTGCCGCCGTCCTAGCCCTGATCATCGGCGGCGCGCTAGGTGGCAGGGCCATCGGGATAGTCACCGCCATCGGAGTTATCATCTGTGCCACAGGCAGTCTCGGACTTTCCACGCTGCTCACATCAGTATTTGGAGTGGAAAGAATCGGCTGGGGCTCACCTCTACTTGCGCTAGTCGTGGCAGTACCCGTCGCAGCAGAGGAGGCCCTATGGCTGGCGATGCGCTGGCGGGCCCGCGCTATCAAATCCACATTGTCGGCAACACATTACCGCCGCATCTCAGCACCCAAGGTCGCAGCGCTGCTCTGGGCCTCGACGCTTGTTGGAGTACCCGCAGTGGGCGGGTTCGGCCTCGGCTGCTGCGGTCTCGAAGCGTTATGCATCGTCATTCTCACCTGCATGTGGCTGCGTGTCTGCATGATTGGGGCCATCTCGGTGAAAGACAATCGATGGGCCTTGCGCGCCGCTACACTAACTAACAACCGTGCCGGCGGGCTGCAGTCGCGAGATCAGAGGTTATGAACTAGGCGGCGCCGTCACCGAGACCGGAACGTTCCACTTCGACAGTGTGACTGTCAGACCCTGTTGAGCCGACAGCGTCCCCGCCGTCCGTACCAAGACGGGGTTCGCGCTGTCTTGGATCCACGCCGTGAAATCAGCGGCACCTGTGGCCTCGGGAAAGTACTTCTTGAGTCGGTCCGCAGGCACAGTGCCGGACACCTTCTGCGTTGGTATCCCATCGACGGTATCGGTTCCTTGCATTTGAAGACCAACGATACTGTCGAGAATCAGCGGCAGACCCTGACTAGGGTCAATGACCGATGGCGGCAAGAACGCCGATGTCGAACCCACCTCAGTCCACTCGCTACCTTGCATCACCGAAAGCTTGCCGTCAGCCAACCCAAAAGGCGCTGAAGTTCCGTTGGAATAAGTGATTTGGCCATTGGCAATCAGCGGATTGGCCTGCACGTCGGCATCCACATTGGTGACCGGTCCCAGACGGTCAAATTTTCCTTTTACGACCACAGCGACATGCGCGCTGACCAACTTTCGGGTTGCCTCTGCGCTGCTACGGACTAAACGTTCGGCCCCGCTGTCGCCGCGACTCGCGGAAGGTGACGGCGCGCTACCGGCATGCTGTGAGCAACCCCCCGCCAGCAATGGCACTCCGAAAATCAGGCAAACGAGCGTCATTTTGAACACACTTAGCGACAATACGATCCTCGTCTCACCAGTGCCATCATCCCAACCAGATTGAACAGATTACGAAGCAGCTATGGTCGTCATGACTCCGCTACCCCTTCCACGATATTCAGCCGTGCCGCCTGTACCGCCGCCCCAGCGGCGGCGCCCATACATAACAGCACCGCAACAAGCGGGTACAGCACAAAGCTCGGCTGCGGCCGGTAGAGCAAATCGAGCTGAATGGAACTCGACAACACTTTGACGCCGATGTACTGAGTAAGCAGGCCGACCGCAGTACCGCAGGCACCCCCCACCAGACCGATGGCTGCCGCCTCGATGAGGACGCCGCCCAATATGTAGTTGGGCCGCGCACCGATCGCACGAAACACGGCGATCTCCTGGCGGCGCTGGTTGACCGACAACAGGAACGTGTTAAAGATCCCTACCGCCACCACAATCGCGATGATCAGTTGCAGCGCTAATGACAGGGCACTGACCTGAGCGACCGCGCGCATGGTTCCCTCATAGGTGTCCTGACCCGTGTAGGCATGCACCCCGGGCGGTAGAAGTTGCGTGACGGCGCGCTGGGCAGCCGCGGCATCCGCGCCTCGACGGAAAGAGACTTGCAAGTAAGTGGCACCAGGACGGGCATACCACTGCTGCAGCGAGCCCAGAGGCATCACCACCAGACCAGCGTCAACGGTGAGATAGTCAATGACGCCCACAACCGATACCGTCCGGAGCCCTGTGGGACACGGCAATTCGATACGCCCGCCCAGACCTACATCCAGCGTCTTGGCCAACTGGCGTGAAATCACCACCCCTTCGCCGCGGAAGAGCGCGGCAACACGCTCAGGCTCGAGACGATCTAAGCCAGGAGCTACCGCATCGGGTACCGCACCTTGCAGCAACACGCGCTTGCCGTCGATGGTGCCGTACGCCCACTGCGCCGCAGCAACTGTGGACACCTCCGGCAGCTTCTGAATGCGGTCTTGTAGGTCCCCCGGCAGTACTGGTCCGGTGGGCAAGGTATCAGTTCCGCCCGCCGACACGAACAACGGCACCGATCGCAGCGAAGCCACCATCGTCGAAGCCGAGGACACGAGGTTAGTCATCGCCCCGGAGGCGCAAATCCCCACCGAGACCGCAACCACAATCACCATTGCCGTGACCCATACCCGCCCGCGGGCACGTGCGATAACTAGTGCCGCGGTTACCCCCACGGTGCCCAGCTGCCTGGCGACAAAGCCAATCACTGCTACCACTGGCCCGGCGAATGCGTAACACAACCCCAAGCCGCCCAGAATAAACATGACGCAGGCGATCAGCGCTCGCGCATCATCCACCCGTAACGCCGCATACGTGGCGATCCCGAGAATCACGGCGCTGATGACCCCCGCCGAGATACGCCACGGCTGGGTAAACGCATCCATCTGGCGGATGTCTGCGCGACCAACAGCTTCGATCGGCGAGACCTGGCCCGAGAGCCGCACACCTCCGAGCGCCGCTGCACTACACGAGACGAGGCTGACAGTAATCGCAAGTGGGATAGCCAAAATCGGAAGGTGAAAAGCGACATCAGCCTGCACCGACTGCACCATCGCCGGCGGCAGGCTGCCAATTGCCAACCATGCAGCCGCCACACCCAATGGCACCCCCAGCACGCCACCGGCCAAGCCGACCATCAATGCTTCACCCAAAACTGAGCGCCGTATCTCAGACTGCCGCGCTCCCACCGCACGCATCGTTGCAAACACTCGACGTCGACGAATAATGCTCATATTGAGCGTGTTAAACACCAGAAACATCGCGACGACGAGCGCAAGGGACGCGCAGATCAGGAGGGAATCACGCAAAAACACTAGAATTGTGCCGGACTTGGCGGCCTCGAGGAGCGGCTGCGAAGTGACGACTCGCTTTTGGGTGACGGCATCAATCTCATCACGCACTTGTGACACCGAACTGCCAGCGGCCACGACCACCAGGATCGAATCGTAGGCACCAGTTCGCCCGATGACGGCCTGGGCCACTTTCATCGGGGCAATGATGAATCTGCCGTTATTGACATGCGAAGCAACATCACTGTCAAGCACCAACGCGACCTCAAGGCGATGGCCGGCCGCATCAAGGCGGTCACCACGCCGAGACTTCATGCGGGGCCCGACAATAACGCCATCATCATCCATCACAGCGGAGGCGCCCGGCTGATTGAAAATGGCCTGTCCAAGCCGACTGTGGATACCGGCAATACTTGGATCGACCCCCAGTACTAGCGTCGGCTGACCGTTGACGGCTATTGAAGAGATGACAAGCGGCGCAGCGACATCAACTCCACCCACGTGACGAACCTTTTTGAGCAAGCCCGCCGGCACACCCCCACTGGAGTCGGCCGTTATTTGCAGCGAAACATCCCCGGAAATGTCCTGAGCCAGTTCTGCGACTGACCCGACAATCGAGCCGTAAATGCCGAACACTGCGACAAGCAACGCAGAACAGACAGTGATAACCCCTATTGACACAACATGTCGCGCCGGATGGGTCAAGAGGTCACGCAGGCTCAGCACCCGCAGCCGGTCGAGCTCGGTGATCAACCTCATGCGAAATCTGCCTGCCGCGGATCGGATTTCGCCCTGGAAGTACGCACGCTCGCCACTCCGTGAGCAAGAGAGTTCCCCAACTCAACGTCTTGTGTCATCAGCGTGACCACTGATGTGCTTGGACAGCAGACGAATTCATGAAAGATAACCTCCCGTACCGGCTAGTTGTGTGGAATGGACGCTTCACATCGGGCGGTGCGCCGACACCATCTGCATACACATCAACAACCCTCAATTTTCGCGCGAGGTCCCCTCGACCGGATGGAGTCCAACAGCGCGGGACCCGACGTCCTCGCGCCCCTATCAGGACATCGCAGTCGGTGACGCAGGTCGATAGTCAGCATGCGCCCAGCCGACGTCCTGCCTGCCGACTGATGCCGAAGTAACACGCACCCACACCCCGTGAGGGCAGATGAAACAACCTGGGCTACCGAGCATATAGCCAGCAGTCGTGCTCGCGACCTCGGCCGCCCCAAGGTGTCAGTGAGGTCAACACCATTGAGGCACATATACATCACCACCGGGGCGTCACGAGTTTCTGGACCAGACAGCGCGCGCGCTTTCTGGCTCCATGGCGACTCGGTGACGTCGGCTCGTCACCAGAAAAGGCCAACATGATGCCGTTGAGCGCGTCCAGACCACGGTGCCCGACAGGGGCACGTCGACACGATCCGCCACGGGTGACCACTGTCGTCGGTGTTCGGCTTTGACGTCAAGGTCTGCCGCCGAGCTCCCGCTTCCCGTCGCGACATCCACGGTGAAACGACTAGAACAAGCCGATATACGTCGCGCTGAATAAAAACATTGCGGTCGCCGCTATTACGCCAATCAAGGCGAGTCTGTGCACGATCGCCTTAGGATCGTAGGCCTTGTACAACAGTTTGTGATAGGCAGCGATCGTGGTAACGCCGGCCACGACCTCCACCGAGAGTAACTGGCGCGGGATGATGTAGTTCATCGCGGCCAAGACAGCATATATCGTGCACACGAGCGCGACTGCGACCAGCCCAACCCAGTAGGTGCGGTCCCGACCGAATCGCACTGCAACGGTGGTATTTCCATTAGCTAAGTCTGACTCGTAGTCCCCAATGGTTGTGGGCACATAGATCGCAACCATGTAGAGCGTACCGACGAGCGGGCTGATCCACGGCAACGTGGACAGTGGCGCTCCCAAAACGTACCCAACGATTAACGGGCAGCCACCCACGGCGAACGAGCAAACAGCAATGTCACAGCCGGGCCGGTTTTTAAACCGCAACGGCGGTGCACTGTAAGCCCAACTGATGGTCAAGGCCACCACGGCCATCGCCGCGAATACCGGACCTGCAACCGCGCCAGCGGCAATGGCCAGCACAGCGCTGGCCGCCGCGACCAATTTTGCTACCGGGAGTGGAACGCTCCCGGTGACCAGCGGTGACCTCGCCCGCGTCGGGTCGTTGCGATCCCCGGGCAGATCAACAATGTCGTTGACGACGAATGCGAACAGCCAGCATGACGGGCCCATGATCAATACCACGACACCAAACTGCCAGCCCTCACTCCAACACGACGCCGCCTGCAAATGCAGGCAACCCACAGGGGCAATACGGTGAGTAGCCAATACATAACCGCCAAAAAACGGCACGATCCCGACGAGCCACAAGATCGGCCTCGAGATCAATATGACACCCAGACCCCACCCGAACGCACCGCGGACTCCGCTAAGGGCGTGCTGTACAAGTCCCATCGGAGCATGCGCGTGAGCACTGTCTGTCATGACCGATATCCCTGCGCTTCCATCGCATCCTCCATGTGCTGGATTCACTGCGCTCGGGCCGCCAGCGTAGTATCCCAAATGCTCTGATGGGCAAAGCGTTCACCGGAAACCGCTAATTCCCACTTCCGCTTCTCCTGCGATTACCGCACGCCTCCGGTCAGCTCGGACGATGACCACAGATCTTGCTATTCAAGGGCACGTGGCGTTGTGCTGAGCGTTAGTTCCTGTGCCTGGTTTTGGATGCAAGCTACCCGCCGATTGATGAAGGCAAGCAACGCATCACAATCGAACAGCGGAAACGTGGGTCACGCACGAGTAGCCGGTGCTCAACGCCAATATCTCGCCACGCCTCACCAATCAACGGGGAGGCGCACTTGCACAACGGATTTCCCTTGCACCCCAAGAGCTATATCTTTTGGCCATGCTCACGTCAACTACAACTCTCGTCAGAGGCCTTGACATCGCCGATCCGGAGTTAGCCGCCAATGTCGCCGATGGTCTCACGCGTATCGACGAACTCATCCGCCGCGAACTCGGCAACGGCGACACCATCATCCGTGATGCCGTTGTTCACCTGTTCGAGGCGGGCGGTAAGCGCTTCAGGCCATTGTTCACCGTCCTGTCGGCGCAAATGGGACCGCGTCCCGACGCATGGGAAGTCATTGTGGCGGGCGCGGTAAGCGAATTGGTGCATCTAGCAACGCTTTACCACGACGATGTTATGGACGAGGCCCAAATCCGACGTGGCCAGCCAACGGCGAACGTCCGCTGGGGCAACTGCCAGGCCATCCTGGCTGGCGACTACCTTTTTGCCGCAGCATCAGAACTTGGCTGGCAGCTCGGACTGGACGCAGTTCGCATCGTCGCAAAGACTTCCGCTCAACTGATCACAGGGCAGATGCGTGAGACTCGCGGGCCAGCTCCGGGGACGGATCCCGTCGAGCATTACCTCCGGGTAATAGAAGAAAAAACCTCAAGCTTGATCGCCACCGCAGGCCGTTTCGGCGCCACTTTCTCAGGAGCTGATGCTCTTCAGACCGAGCGTCTCGGTCGAGTAGGCAGCTGCATCGGAGCGGCCTTCCAGATCTCCGATGACATCATCGACATCCACGGCGCACTCGACGAAGCCGGCAAAGTTCCCGGCACGGACCTACGGGAGGGCGTGCGCACCCTGCCAGTCCTTCTCGCGCTACGCGAGTCCGGGCCGCAGGCAGACCGCTTGCGCGAGCTACTTACCGGGCCTGTCAGTAACGATGACGACCTGGCCGAGGCACTCTGGTTGCTCCGTAGCTCGCCAGGAATGGCACAAGCGAGAAAAATGGTCGATCACTACGCCGACGCCGCACGTGGTGAGTTAGCAGAATTCCGACACAGTCCCGGGCGCGAGGCCCTGCTGTCGCTCGTCGACTTCACCGCCCATCGGCGTCAGTAAAATCGACTTCCACACAGGGAATTCGCCCCCTGGGGCCCAGTAGGCGCAACCCAGACCTGTTTTGAAATTAGGGTGCCCGGAAATCCAATGTGGATGTGCCTGCAGACCGCCTCCAAGGCGACCGACCTCACCTTGCGGCACCCCCCAACCGTCACCAGCAGACCTGAACTTTGATCAAGCGCCGAACTGGCCGTGAGCGACTCAACTGTAGGATCTGATGGCGCGAAGTGTCAGCGGAGTAGACCAGGGCACCATCCTTGTGCAGCCGCCGACTTCCGCAGTTAGACAAATGGGATTTCGCGCCCAGCCGAAGCAGTGCATGTGCGCTGTCGGTGACAGGGTTAGACGGCAGTCGCGAGCGGGGTATTACCTGTTGGCCTTTGTGCTACGCAGTACAAATCATCAGATACCCGAAGTTGTTGTGTGCCAAAGGCCGCTACGAACAAGACGATCGAACAGCTGCTGGGTAATGGCCTCTTGATCGCATGCGTCGCTACTGAGCGCCGGTGCGGCATCGCAACCCGAATCCTCCTGCGGCGCAACAGACCGGCTGGTAACGGGACAACTGAGGTGCTTTTCGTCGACCGCCGGACATGGATAGCAGTCGCATCGAATTCCAGAGTTCGCACATCTGCGACCAGTGCCTCGATGTCGCTAGCAGTGGACTTCTGCCCCGTCGTTACGTCGTCATAGACCGGTTGTGTGTGCCTGTGGCTGCAGCGCTATGAATGATGGATCAGGTTGTGGTGCAACGCCTTTTGCGCCCAATGGCGAACCGATTGCTGCGAAGAAATCTCTATTGGCGTTCATGTAGTCGACCCACTCGTCCGGCACATTCTCCTCGTCATAGATCGCGTCAACCGGACACGCAGGTTCGCACGCGGCGCAATCCACACATTCATCGGGATGGATGTATAACATCCGCTCCCCCACGTAAATGCAGTCGACAGGGCACTCGTCAATGCAAGCCTTGTCCATGATGTCAATGCAGGGCTCTGTGATGACATAAGCCATTGGTCGAGTCCCTTTCTCGTGCGGTATGCAGTGAGCCGGGCGGGCACGGGCTGCATAGTGGTTGATCGCCAGATTGATCCGTTAGGTGGTGACGCCTGTCTTGGAGTTAGGTCGATCCAGTGTCGCGACCGGCCCATCATTTCAGTCGGCCAGATTCCTACGTCCAGCCAGAATCGGTGTTTTGAGCGAACATGTAAAGGGTGCGCAACGTGGCCCCGTAGTCGTCCCCCCGGGATTAGCTAAGTAGGCGCATGGGAAACTACCGCCGTCAAGGGACGAAAGAGACTGCCCCGCAGCCCAAGCCCAGCGGCGAGCCGCCAAACGTCTTGTCTCCCATCGCCGAAGCGTCTTACCCGCGCCGCCTATCGCATCCCAGCGCCTCACAAACCGCTCGCCAAAAGTCCGTCCCGGAATAAGGGCCGAGGGTCCGTCGTCACTGCAAAAATTTCACGCCCGCTATCCGGTACCGGTGGGTGGCACATGGACGTCTGAGTCGATTACGCGGTCAATTTATCCAATCGACATGCCGCTGTAGAAGCCCCTTCGATCGCAGCACTAGCACGCGAACGCCTAAATTGACTGCTTCGAGGCGACCGCGCCTATCCGTCCACGCCAACAATCATCCGGTGACCGGTGCACCCGTCTACTGCCGTCTACTGCACCAAAGTGGTTCAGGTTCCTAAAGACCGCGTTCGCTCAATTTCAGGGAGGCTGGAGCTCTCGTGCAAAATCACCATGACGCACGCGCCGTTTATCTTGCACCTCTGCGTGACGCCACCACTGAACGGTGTGGCTCTATCACTACCGCGGTTCTAAGCCCAACCGGCTCGAATGAGTGTGCCGCACAGGCAGCAACCCACATATTTCAAGGACGCCCAGCAGTTAGGCCCGCGGTGGACGAGGAAAAAAGCAGGTCAAACGTCGCGGTAGTCCATAGTCGCGCCCGCACGGCCATAACAGCCTCGGAGCAGGACCTGGCGCATAAACGCGTTGTCACATGTTCGCAGTCCCAAACCGATCATGCGCGGATTACCACCGAGTCGAAGGACCTCACGGAAGAATCCATACGAACGGCCCCAGCGCTGCCGGAGCACCTTGTCATATCTGGACAGGTCCGTAGGCCCCGTCGTGTCGAGCGCATCCACCGCAACTTCAGCAGCAAGCATTCCTGAGGCAATGGATCGCGAAATCCCCGCCCCACTCGCAGGTTTCGCTACCCCCGCCGCGTCGCCGGCAAGCAGCAGACCCGGGCGCCATGGGGGACGCGTCGTAAAGGCCATCGGCAGCCGCCATGCCTGCAATGCCTTCGAACGCAAAAGCTGTTCGGTGTCCGGTAACTTCCAGTCCGCCGGAAGTTGGCACTTGAACTTGTCAAAGAGCTCACGTGCGTTAATCCCGCGCGATCCCCGATAATTTGTAAGGTAGCCGACACCGATATTGACCCGGCCCCCGCCCATGGGGAACACCCAACCGTATCCGGGAATATGGTCGCCGTAATACTCGAGCAAATGGGCTTCGAGAGTGGTGCTCTCTTTTGCCTCAGTCGACATTTCAGCACGAATCGCTATTACGACGAGACCCGAATCTGATGCAATCCCCAATGATCGTTTTACCCGAGAATGGGCGCCATCGGCGCCGATGACAACCTTGGCGCGATACTCTTGCTCTTTGTCGCCATGCCGTGCGATCACGCCCACGACCTGGTTTCCCTCGGTGATGGGCGACACAAATTCCGTATTCTGTTCGACCCGCACCCCTGTTGATGCAGCGCACTGCAGTAGCATCTCGTCGAGATCAAGGCGGCGCGCAACGTATCCATAATTTGGCTTCTCAACGCGCTCAGGCCACCGAACATCCCAGGCAGCCTTGGTCACGATCTTTATCCGGTCTACGCGGTGGAATTTCTTGAGATCGTCTTCAAGTCCCATCGTGGAGATCAGCTGAATGGCGTGAGGTGTTAGACCGTCACCACACGGTTTGTCCCTAGGGAATTGCGCCTTATCTAAACAACATACGCTTGCGCCCAACGCTGCCGCGCGCCAGGCAGCGGTGGCCCCGGCCGGGCCGCCACCCACGACGAGGACATCCGAGTATTGCGGTGTCATATTCTCCTCCATTCATACGGCTTCACGTTTCGTATGATCTGCGTCAGCGCAAGCAGTCCAGTGAGATGAGTATCGGATAATGAGTGGCATCTAACTCAGTATGAAATGCCAATAATCGTATTGCTATTGGAAGAACGAGGAAATATTTCCTATCTAACCGCGTGATCGACACGTGTTGGGAATAATGCGTATGCCAAGCGCTAATTATCTGCACGCCAGGCGGACAAACTGCCGTTAGTGCTGACCTCGTTCGACGTCGTCGATGCTCCGGTGCTTAAGAGCCGATGTCAAGGCAAGGCGTTGACTGAGCAGAAGTCTTCAAGTGGTTACAATTCCAAGGGGAACCCATGGGCGGGGCCGGATTGTCAAGGCGAGTATTTGATCAAGCTGTTGGTCGTACCAATGCTGCTAGCCGAATCCCGGGGTGGCGAAACTGGACTGTGGGACCAACAAGGAGCTGGCGCAAAATGGCCAACGGAACGCGCGCAACAGTAATCCGGGCCCTCCGCTCGTGTAGCGGCCTGGTGATGTGCGGTCAATCCTTCCCAGGAACTGTCGGCCGTGACAGCGGCGTCGCCGGGCCAGCCAAGTGGGTCCTCTCGTGAAGCCGGCTCGGATTGCCACGGCGCTGTTTGGCAAGGGGTACATGGTCCACTCACCGCCATTTCGTGGCCTATCCCGGCGAAAACGGAAGCCTTGACGGGGCCGATATCAGGCCAAAACCTCCGCTCGGCCCCCTGCGTGCGAGCGAAAAACAGTGCCCAGCGAACGCCTACGGAGCGCCTCGCTGGCTCACGGCTCCCCGGACAGTGGCAGCGTCATGGGCGCCTCACCACTGGTGTGTGCTGGAAGGGACCGACGACCTCCCGGTGGATGCCGAACCCTTCCACCGGCCCATGTGCAATCACCGGGGCAACACGTAACGAATGACTAGGCGCATGACAAAACCGAACTGTTCGCGATGCAACAGCAGGTCAGGCGTCGCTGCCGCGTACATCCAACGTGATCTGACCGTTTGTCGGCCCTAACTATAGGTTGCTGCCCACGCCCAGATGCCCTATGTTTTCGTAACTAGTGAGCAAGTCTATGCACCCGTAGCGATGACGTTTCCCGCACGGCTGTGGAGATAGGCCCGCGATCAATCGCGGGTTCTACGTCTTTTCCGATACAGCAACCGAGGGGGAAACCATGCATGCCCTAGAACTCGTCGACGAGGCTGAAGCGCCGCATTTTTCAACGCCTGCCGGGGACGGCGTCACGCACTTGCGCAAACTTATGGGCGATCTGGCGTCAGTTCCTGACACTTCAGAGCTCCATACATTCCAATCGCAACCAACTAACCGGTTTGCATTGGCTGTGGTCCGTATCAGCGATCTACGCACCACAGGCTCGCCCAGATTAAGTGGCATCGACTCAGCCCACGTGTGCCGACTTACAGAGGCACCCGGGCCGCTGCCGCCAATCGTTGTCCATCGAGAAAGCATGCAGTTGATCGATGGCTTCCATCGGGTCGCCGCAGCCGTGCAGATGGGCCTGAGAGAACTTCAGGCGTATATGTTCGACGGTCCGGCCGACCTCGCGTTCATTTTATCGGTCGGCGCGAATGTTACCCACGGCCTGCCGCTGCAGCTTGCTGACCGCCGTGCAGCGGCAGCGAAAATTCTGGCGACCCATCCGCAGCTGTCGGACCGTGCCATCGCTTCGGTCGCTGGGCTTTCAGGCAAGACCGTTGCTGCTATCCGTGGTGCAACTGGAGAGGATGCGCAGTTGCACGAAAGGCTGGGCAAGGACGGTCGCGTGCGGCCGCTAAACACCGCGGCTGGGCGACAAATGGCTGCTCAACTAATAGAAGAAAACCCAGGCGCATCGCTGCGCCAAATCGCTGCCGCGGCAGGTTTGTCGCCAGGGACGGTCCGCGACGTACGAGCGAGACTGGCGCGAGGAGAAGGCCCGCTGCCGACTCAGAGCGATAAGCGACTGCCCGCTGCCGCAGCAGCTAAAAAGCGCTGGCCGCCAATGGTAGAAGCAGCTGACGTGACGCCGCTGTTACAGACGCTGTCCAAAGACCCGGCGCTACGAATGACGGTCGCGGGCCGCCAGCTTCTGCGGTGGTTTCACCAGCACGTCGTCGGTGCCTTTGACAGCATGAAAGTTGCAGAGGCCGCCCCCGACCATTGCGTTGACCATCTCGTCGAATTAGCAACCAGGTGCTCGATGAACTGGGCGCGGCTGGCCGAAAACCTTGAGAATCGGCGCGCAATGCTTGCCGAAGGCCGTGACGACGCCGAGATGGGCCTGGTCGCCGAAGGCGATCCATGCACGGTATAAGCACACGACTCGCCCTGGCGTTGGGCTAAACAACCGCACGAACCGCACTACCCGTGCTCGAGCGGGCCCGCCGATACGCGGTGTGTCTGCGTCTGCGATGAATGGATGGCACGTAGCGCCCGCAAACAGCGCACTTGTGCGACGCGCTGGCTGAGAATCCAATTAGATCGCTGCCTGGCGCGCATCGTCGTCGATGTCCATTTCGACCGCCCGCAGCCGCCGGGCGGTACCGCGGCCGGGCCAAATTGGGGATGAGCCTTGCACAACAAAGCACGACGGGCCGACATCTGATCGCGGGCTTAACCGCTTGCACTTCTCACCCACCCGGCTAACACAATTCGCGCCTGGGTTCCAGTGATAGCAAGACCATTCTCGCCGATCTCCAACGGTGTCCCGCCGGAATCAGATTCCAGCGCTAAGTTCGAGATCCTCGCTACTGGCATCGGCTGATTACCGCACCCTCACCACGCTGCAGTGACTTAGGCCGCATCAGTCATCGCCGCCGCAAAAATGTGCGCGCATAGGTGGAGCAATCGATTCGCGCCACCCAAAAGGGCCGTCAAATCACGTTACTGCCGGCGGCCAGGCAACGCCAGCCGTTCAATACGGCACCCCGTCCGTGGCGTCTTCCCGGGACGGGATGTAACGATAGGGCGGACCGATTACAAGTTACTCGCAAGTAACACATGGGAGGCCGAGCGGGTGGATACCCAGACCTTGATTAGATTGGTCATCGGACTGGGCATGACGGTGGTCGTGGCCGCACTCGCCGCACGGCGTGTCCTGTGGCTGTTCAAGCTGATCACGTCCGGCAAGCCGGCCCCGGGGCACACCGACGAACCCGGCAAACGCGTCTGGGCCGAGGTTTCCGAGGTCTTCGGACAGCGCAAGCTGCTGAAGTGGTCCATCCCCGGCCTGGCGCACTTCTTCACCATGTGGGGATTCTTCATACTTTTCACGGTCTACTTCGAGGCATACGGAACCCTGTTTAAACCGAACTTCCAGATCCCGATCATCGGGCACTGGGATGCGCTGGGCTTTCTGCAAGACTTTGTCGCCTTGGGCGTCCTTGTTGGCGTTATAACATTCTCAATTATTCGACTGCGCTCCCGGCCAAATGAACAGGGCCGCGCCTCGCGGTTCTACGGCTCGCACACCGGCGGCGCCTGGCTGATCCTGTTCATGATCTTGCTCGTCGTGTGCAGCTACGCGGTTTTCCGCGGTGCTGCGGTGAACACCGGAAACTTTCCGTACGGGTGGGGCGCGTTTTTCTCGCAGGGTATGGGTCGGCTCATGCATCCCCTTGGATCAACTGCCAACGAATGGATCGAAACAGCCGCGTTGTTAAGCCACCTCGGGGTGGCGCTCTCCTTCTTGATCATCGTGTTGCATTCCAAGCACCTGCACATCTTCACGGCGCCGATCAACGTCATCTTCAAGCGGCTGCCCGACGGCCTGGGCCCGTTGCTGCCGCTGGAGTACGACGGCAAGCCGATCGACTTCGAAAACCCGCCCGACGATGCCGAATTCGGTCGCGGCAAGATCGAGGACTTCAGCTGGAAGGCCATGCTGGACTTCGCCACCTGTACCGAGTGCGGGCGCTGCCAGTCGCAGTGCCCGGCGTGGAACACCGGCAAGCCG
>NZ_LZTA01000136.1 GCF_001665875.1 Mycobacterium sp. 852002-40037_SCH5390672 | reverse complement strand
GCGTCGAGGACCGAGTCGCTGATCGCGTCACAGATCTTGTCGGGATGTCCCTCAGTCACCGACTCACTGGTAAACAGGCGACCCTTTTCGCTCACAATGCAAATCCTTCCCAATTAGTTAGTTAACCGAATTATATCGGTTGGCGTCGGCCCGGCGAGCACCTGCCCCCGGTGCCGAGGAGAACTCGACCGTTCTACCTGGTGTCCCCGTGCAGGAACGCGGCGATCGCATCCACGATACGACTGGCCATCAACGTCTTGGAGCCGTGCTGCAGCGCCGACTCGGTACCGTCGGCCGCCAGCAGCCAACCGTCGTTGCTGTCCACCTCGAAGGCCCGGCCGTCGCCCACCGCGTTGACGACCAACAGATCACAACCCTTGTTGCGCAGCTTCGCCCGGGCGTGAAACAGCACGTCCCCGTTGGCGTCGCCGGTCTCGGCCGCGAATCCCACGATGGCACGCATGTTGGGCAGCTCGCCGTTGGTCCGCGCCCGCACGGCACCGGCCAGCACGTCATCGTTGCGGACCAACTCGATCGTGGGGGGCCCCTCGACTCCTTTTTTGATCTTGGCGGCCGCAACCCGGGCGGGGCGGAAGTCGGCGACCGCGGCGGCCATCACCAGCACGTCCGCCTCGGATGCGTGCTTGGCCACGGCGTCGCCCAGTTGCTCGGCCGAACTGACGTGGACGACGTCGACGCCGGCGGGGTCGATCAGCCCGGCGGTATGCCCGGCGATCAGCGTGACGTCCGCACCGCGCTGGGCGGCCACCCGCGCGACCGCATAGCCCTGCTTGCCAGAGCTGCGGTTGCCGATGAAGCGCACCGGGTCAACCGGTTCACGGGTGCCGCCGGCGGTGACCAGCACCCTGCAGCCGGCGAGGTCGTGGGGCAGCGCGTCGTGGCGTTCCAGCAGCAGGTGAGCCAGGGTGGTGATCTCCTCGGCTTCGGGCAGCCGGCCCGACCCGCTGTCCGTCCCGGTGAGCCGTCCGGCGGCGGGTTCGAGCACTACCGCTCCCCGGCGGCGCAGCGTGGCCACGTTGTCCACGGTGGCCGGGTGCAACCACATCTCGGTGTGCATCGCCGGCGCGAACAGCACCGGGCATCGTGCGGTGAGCAGGGTGGCGGTCAGCAGATCGTCGGCCCGGCCGTGGACCGCCCTGGCCAACAGGTCCGCCGTGGCCGGCGCCACCACGACCAGGTCGGCCTGCTTGCCGAGCTGGACATGCGGAACCTCCGGCACGTCGTTGAAAACGCCGGTGTGCACCGGCTGGCCCGAGAGCGCCTCGAACGTGGCGGCCCCGACGAAACGCAGTGCGGACTCGGTCGGGATGACGCGGACCGAATGACCGGCCTCAGCGAGCTGACGAACGACGGTGCACGCCTTATAGGCGGCGATACCGCCGGAGACGCCGACGATTATTTTTTTCGCGACCCGATCGCGGTTGTCCACAGCGCGTCCGGCCCGGCCCTGTTACTCGCCCTCGGTGTGCTCGAGCAGGTCGCCGTGGATTTCGCGCATCGCGATCGATAGCGGCTTTTCCTGCAGCCCCGGCTCGACCAGCGGACCCACGTATTCGAGGATGCCCTCGCCGAGCTGGTTGTAGTAGTCGTTGATCTGACGGGCCCGCTTGGCGGCGTAGATGACCAGGGCGTACTTGCTCGAGACGCGGTCCAGCAGCTCGTCGATGGGCGGGTTGGTGATGCCCAACGGGGTGTCGTAGGCGCCCTGTACCCCGGCGGATGGATCGAGCCGGTCGGGAACGGCGGCCAAGGCCGCGTCGGACTGCGGAATACTCACTTAGGTCAATCTCCTGGCGGATTGGAGCGGCTGGTCGCCACTGAAAGATTCTGAAAAATTCGGTGCTCACTCTTGCCGGGACGTGGTCCCGTTTCTGGTCTGCCCAGAGGGGTCATGCCGGTCCGGCGCAGTTTCCACCAGCAAGGATACCAATTCGGAGCATGCTGACTCCAATTGACTGTTCACGACCACCCGGTCGAAGTCGTTTTGGGCCGCCATTTCGATGCGGGCGGTCTCCAGACGCCGCTGCATGACCTCCGGCGTCTCGGTGCCCCGGCCGATGAGCCTGGCCTCGAGATCCTCCCAGCTGGGCGGGGCCAAAAAGACCGCGAGCGCCTCGGGCATCGCTTTCTTGATGGCCCTGGCCCCGGCGAGGTCAACCTCGATCAGCACCGGGAATCCGCGGGTCGTGGCGGCCCGGACCGGCTCGGCCAGGGTGCCCGACCGGTGCAGTCCCGAGTGAATTTCGGCCCACTCCAGCAGCGCACCCTCGTCGATGAGCTGCTGGAAGCGGGCGGCGCTGACGAAGTGGTAATCGACGCCGTCGACCTCGTCGGGCCGCGGCGCCCGCGTCGTGGCCGAGACGCTGAAATGCAGGTCCGGAACCCGCTCGCGCAGGCATCGGACCACAGTCGACTTGCCCACCGCTGAGGGACCGGACAGCACGACCACACGTCCGTTACCCGATGGTTCAGGACGTGTCCCGTGCTGGACGTCCGGTCCCCCGCCGGCGCTCACAGGCGCTCCTGGGCGGGTGCGCCCACGGCTCGGTTAGGAGCCGAACTTTTCCAGCAGGGCCTTGCGCTGACGATCGCCGAGACCACGCAGGCGGCGGGTGGGGGCGATCTCCAGCTCAGTCATGATTTCCTGCGCCTTGACCTTGCCCACCTTGGGCAACGCCTCGAGAAGCGCGGAAACCTTCATCTTGCCCAGGACTTCGTCGGTCTCGGCGTCCTTGAGTACCTGGGTCAGGTTGGTGCCGCCACGCTTCAGGCGGTCCTTCAGCTCTGCTCGCGCTCGACGTGCGGCAGCCGCCTTCTCCAACGCGGCCGCGCGCTGCTCGTCGGTCAACTGGGGAAGGGCCACGATTCCTCCGTATCTGATCAATCAATTTCAATCGATCTCATTTTGTCTCGCCGGTACTTCTGCCAGCGCAGACGACCGTACTCAGGCCTCCTGACGAAATCTAACCCGACCCCCTGCTTAAGGGGGCAAACTCCCAGCATGGACCGGCGCGTGGCCGGCCGAACCGGCGCTCCAGCCGGCGTCGACGACGTCGGCGTTCGGCGCCTTCCGGGAGCCGTCAGCGGCACCGCTTCAGGGCGTCATTAGGTGGTTTACCTGCGGTTTTAGCTGTCGGTGGCTGCGCCGGGCGTGGTGGCCGGACCGTTCGGGAAGGCGGCGGCGGGCGGCCGCGACGCCCGGTGCGAGGGATCACGGATTTGTTGCGGCGTGTCGCGCGTGTCGCGTCGCCGGTCAAAGGGCAGGCCAACGCCACCGTTTGGCCCGACGCACCGGTGTCAGCGGGCTAAGAGGGACCTGCGGGGGCCCGGAATTCATGTGCGCTCGACACGGCGGGATCGTCCAGCAATCAATGAAGCGACCGCCACATGTCGCCGAAATTGCTCGCCCAGGGGCGCCGCCCGACCGGCCGGCGCGTCACGACGAATGCGCGTTGGGCGCGGCGCGTCCACGCCGGCGCCGCAGCCCAACCCGCGTTCGGCGTCATCGAGACTCGCTCTTCCAGCACGCCGGGACTTTCACCAACCACCAAGGGCCGCAGCGTCGTTGACCCTCAGTGGTGTGCCGCTGCGCCGGACGCGCACGGGCGATGATGGGTTCCGCTTTCCGCGGACGCAGGGTGAAAGCCCATTGGATTCCGCACCCGCGGGTTAATACCGGTCCTGTCTCCGTAATTGCGGGACCGCGGCGTCGCCCGGCTGCATTTCAGCTAATCGGCGGCGCGGAATCCGATACGATCGAGGGGTGTCCAACCTGCGAATTCGCCAGGCGGCTGAGCTGCTTGGCGTCAGCGACGACACCGTGCGGCGCTGGATCAACCAGGGCACACTGGCGGTCAGTCACGACGCCGCCGGCCGCAAGGTGATCGCCAGCGACGACCTCGCCCACTTTTCCCGCACCAATGCCCCCGCGCCGCCGGCGGACCCGCTCAGCATCGGCAGCTCGGCCCGTAACCGCTTTGTCGGGCTGGTCACGTCGGTGGTCAGCGACAAGGTGATGACCCAGGTGGAGATGCAGTGCGGTCCGTTCACCGTCGTCTCGCTGATGAGCACCGAGGCCGCCGAGGAATTGCAGCTGCGTCCGGGCAGCGTCGCGGTGGCCGTCGTCAAGGCCACCACCGTCATCGTCGAAACCGCGCGGCCCAGTGCCGCAGTAGCGTCGGACTAGGCGTCCAACCCCCCTCACACCGCCAGATAGGCGACCGCGTCCAGCATGCGATCGGCCGCCCCGCGCAGCTCCGCCACGCCCGGCCCGGCCCGCAGCACCTCGCGGGCCACCGCGGGCAGCAGCTGTCCGGGTTCCGCACCACCCAGCCCGGCGAGCGCCTCGGGTCGTCCGCCCTGGACGCCGAGCCCGGGCACCAGTACCGGGCCGCCCAGGGCACTGACATCGGGCGCCTGCAAGACCGTCGCGCCCACGACCACGCCGACATATCCCGGCCCGGACGGGGTAGCCGACCGATTCACCACGGCCGCTTGGTCGACGACCAGCTGGGCCACCGTGCGGCCGTCAAAGGCGGCCCGCTGCACGGTGGCGCCTTCCGGATTGGAGGTGGCCGCCAGCACGAACACCCCGCGGTCGTGCGCCGCGGCGGCTTCCAGCAGCGGCCGCAGCGAGCCGAACCCCAGGTATGGCGTGGCCGTCACGGCGTCGGCGGCCAGCGGCGAATCACCGGCCCAGGCAGCCGCATAGGCCGCCATCGTGGTGCCGATGTCCCCGCGTTTGGCGTCAGCCAGCACCAGCACCCCGGCCGACCGCAAGGCCGCGATGGTGCGTTCCAGCACCGCGAATCCGGCGGCGCCGTAGGCCTCGAAGAAAGCCACCTGGGGTTTGACGACGGCGAATCCGGAAAACGCCTCGATGCAGATGTCGCAGAACGCGGCCAAGCCGTCGGCGGTCGTGGGCAGGTCCCAGGCACGCAGCAACTCGGGGTGGGGGTCGATGCCCAGACACAGCGGCCCGCGTTGCCCTTTCGCCTCCGCCAGCCGGACGCCGAACCCGGTCACCGGTCCCCGTTACCGGGCAGGCCGCCCTGGCCCATCTGGCTGTGCAGTTCTTGCAGGCTGCGCACACCGATGTCGCCGCGGATGCCCGCTTCGATGCCCTGGACGGCGGCCGAGGCGCCCTGCACCGTGGTGACGCAGGGGATGTTGACCGACACTGCGGCCGAACGGATTTCATAACCGTCGATGCGTGGCCCGGAGTTGCCGTAGGGCGTGTTGATCACCATGTCGACCTCGCCGGCCTTGATCGCGTCCACCGCCGAGTCCACGGGGCGGCCCGGCTGCGGGTCCTCGAAGTGCTTGCGCACCTCGTCACAGGGAATACCGTTGCGGCGCAACATCTCCGCCGTCCCCTCGGTAGCCAGTACCCGGAAGCCCAGATCCGCCAGGCGCTTGACGGGGAACACCAGTGAGCGCTTGTCCCGGTTGGCCACCGACACGAAGATGGTGCCCTGGGCGGGCAGCGACCCGTACGCGGCGGTCTGACTCTTGGCGAACGCGGTGCCGAAGTCGCGGTCGATTCCCATCACCTCGCCGGTGGATTTCATCTCCGGGCCCAGCAGCGAATCGATGGCGGCCCCGTCGGTGCGGCGGAAGCGGTGGAAGGGCAGCACGGCCTCCTTGACCGCGATCGGGGCGTTCTGCGCGGCGTGTGCGCCGTCGCCGGACGCCGCCAGCAGCCCTTCCTCGCGAAGCTGGGAGATGCTGGCGCCCAACATGATCCGGGCACACGCCTTGGCGAGCGGGATCGCGGTGGCCTTGGACACGAACGGCACCGTGCGGCTGGCGCGCGGGTTGGCCTCCAGGACGTAGAGCACGTCATCCTTGAGCGCGTACTGCACGTTGAGCAGTCCGACCACGCCGATGCCGTGTGCGATGGCCTCGGTGGCGCGGCGCACGTTCTCGATGTCGCTGCGGCCCAGCGTCACCGGAGGCAGCGCGCATGCCGAGTCACCGGAGTGGATGCCGGCTTCCTCGATGTGTTCCATGATCCCGCCGATGTACACCTCGGCGCCGTCGCACAACGCGTCCACGTCGATCTCCACCGCGTCCTCGAGGAAGCGGTCGACGAGCACCGGATGCTCGGGTGAGAGCTCGGTGGCGCGGGTGATATAGCCCCGCAGCGTCTCCTCGTCGTAGACGATCTCCATGCCCCGACCGCCCAGCACGTAGGACGGCCGCACCAGCACCGGGTATCCGATGTCTTCGGCGATGCGCTGGGCCTGGGCGAAAGTGGTTGCGGTGCCGTACTTCGGCGCGGGCAGACCGGCCGTGGTGAGCACGTCGCCGAAGGCGCCGCGGTCCTCGGCGAGGTCGATGGCTTCCGGCGGAGTGCCGACGATCGGTACGCCCGCATCGGCGAGGCGCTGCGCCAGCCCGAGCGGAGTCTGGCCGCCGAGTTGCACGATCACCCCCACCACACCCGGGCCGTCACCGGCCGACTGCTGCTCGGCTCGGAACACCTCGAGGACGTCTTCGAAGGTGAGCGGCTCGAAGTACAGCCGGTCGGCGGTGTCGTAGTCCGTGGACACCGTCTCCGGGTTGCAGTTGACCATCACGGTCTCAAAACCCGCCTGCGACAACGTCGTCGCCGCATGCACACAGCTGTAGTCGAATTCGATGCCCTGCCCGATGCGGTTGGGTCCGGACCCGAGGATCAGCACCTTGGGCTTCTCGGTCTGCGGCGCCACCTCGGTCTCGGCGGCGGGGTCCAGCTCGTAGCTGCTGTAGTGATACGGCGTCTTGGCCTCGAACTCGGCCGCACAGGTGTCCACGGTCTTGTACACCGGGTGCACACCCAGCCGCTGCCGCAGCGAGCGCACCCCGTTCTCCCCCGCCAATTCGGGCCGCAGCGCGGCGATCTGGCGGTCCGACAGGCCGTTGTGCTTACCGCGGCGCAGCAGGTCGGCGTCGAGCACCGGGGCGGCGATCAGCTCGGCGCGCAGCTCGATCAGCTCCCCGATCTGCGCGACGAACCACGGGTCCACACCACTGGCCTCGGCGACCTGCTCCACCGAAGCCCCCAGCCGCAGCGCCAGCTCCATGTCGTAGACCCGGCCCTCGGTCGGCGTCCGCAGCCGGGTCAGCACCTCGTCGAGGTCGCCCTCGGGATCGGGTTTGGTCCAGAAACCGGCGCGGCTTGTCTCCAGCGACCGCATCACCTTGCCGAGTGCCTCAACGAAGTTGCGGCCCAACGACATTGCCTCCCCGACGGATTTCATGGTGGTGGTCAGGGTGGGATCGGCGCCGGGGAACTTCTCGAACGCGAACCGCGGCGCCTTGACCACCACGTAGTCCAGGGTGGGCTCGAAGCAGGCCGGCGTTTCTTTGGTGATGTCGTTGACGATCTCGTCGAGCGTGTACCCGATGGCGAGCTTGGCGGCAATCTTGGCGATGGGAAAACCGGTGGCCTTGGACGCCAGCGCGCTTGACCGCGACACCCGGGGATTCATCTCGATGACGATCAGCCGGCCGTCGGCCGGGTTGATCGCGAACTGGATGTTGCAGCCGCCGGTGTCCACCCCCACCTCGCGCAGGATCGCGATGCCCAGGTCGCGCATCCGCTGGTATTCGCGGTCGGTCAGCGTCATCGCCGGCGCGACGGTGACCGAGTCACCGGTGTGCACGCCCATCGGGTCGAAGTTCTCGATCGAGCACACCACGACCACGTTGTCGTTGCCGTCGCGCATCAGCTCGAGCTCGAATTCCTTCCAGCCGTAAATCGATTCCTCGATCAGCACGTTGGCACTCGGACTTTCGGCCAGCCCGGCGCCGGCCATCCGATCGACCTCCTCGACGGATCGCGCCATGCCCGAACCCAGTCCGCCCATGGTGAAGCTGGGCCGCACCACGACCGGCAGACCGAGCTCCTCAACCGTCTCGCGGACCTCTTCCATGGTGAAACACACTCGGCTGCGGGCGGATTCACCACCAACCTTGGCGACGATGTCCTTGAACCGCTGGCGGTCCTCGCCGCGCTGGATGGCCTCGAAGTCGGCGCCGATGAGTTCGACGCCGTAGCGATCCAGCGCCCCGTTCTCGTACAGCGCGACCGCGGTGTTCAGCGCCGTCTGGCCGCCCAGGGTGGCCAGCAGCGCATCAATCTTGTTGCCGCGCTCGGCCTGCTGGGCGATCACCTTCTCTACGAATGCGGCGGTTATCGGCTCGACGTAGGTGTGGTCGGCGTACTCCGGGTCGGTCATGATGGTGGCCGGGTTGGAGTTGACCAGGCTGACCTGCAGCCCCTCCGCACGCAGCACCCGGCAGGCCTGGGTACCGGAGTAGTCGAACTCGCAGGCCTGCCCGATCACGATCGGACCCGAACCGATCACCAGCACGTGGTTGAGGTCGCTACGACGCGGCACTACCGCCCCCTTCCGCGGTTTGGGGCCGCCATCAGCTCGATGAATTGGTCGAACAAGTACTCCGCGTCGTGTGGGCCGGCCGCGGCTTCTGGATGATACTGGACCGAGAAAGCCTGCCCGTCAGCGAGTTTGACGCCTTCGACCACTCCGTCGTTGGCGCAGGTGTGGCTGACGATCGCTTGGCCGAACGGCGTGTCGAAGGACTGGCCGGCCTCTCCCTCGAGCGCGAAGCCGTGGTTTTGGGCGGTGACGGCCACCCGCCCCGTGGCGTGGTCGATCACCGGGATGTTGATGCCGCGATGACCGAACACCAGCTTGTAGGTGGACAGTCCCAGCGCCCGTCCCAGGATCTGATTGCCGAAACAGATGCCGAACAACGGGATTCCGGCGGCCAGCACCTCGCGGGTGACCTCCACGATGTGGTCGGCGGTGGCGGGGTCACCGGGGCCGTTGGACAAGAACACCCCGTCGGGCTTGATGTCGGCGATCTGCTCGAAGGTCGCCGAGGATGCCAGGACGTGGGTGCGGACGCCGCGGCGGGCGAAGTTGCGCGGCGTGTTGGTTTTGATCCCCAGGTCCAGCGCGGCCACCGTAAACCGCGGCGGCCCTTCGGGTTCCACGATGTAGGTGTCCGGCGTGCTCACCTCTCCGGCCAGGTCGGCGCCCAGCATGGACTGCTGGCCCCGTACCCGCGCCAGCAGTTCGTCCGTATCGGCGAGCGCGTCTCCGGAGAACACCCCCGCCTTCATCGAGCCGCGGGTGCGCAGATGCCGCACCACCGCGCGGGTGTCGATGCCGGCGATCCCCACGATGTGCTGGCGGATCAGTTCGTCCTCCAGCGTTCCGGTGGCCCGCCAGTTGGACGGGCGCGGCGACGGATCACGCACCGCGTAGCCGGCGACCCAGATCTTGTCGCCGCGGCTCTCCGCATCCTCACCGTTCCAGCCGGTGTTGCCGATCTGCGGCGCGGTGGCCACCACGATCTGCCGGTGGTAACTGGGATCGGTCAGCGTTTCCTGGTAGCCGGACATGCCGGTGGAAAACACGGCCTCGCCCAGTGTTTGGCCGACCTTGCCGAATGGCGTGCCGGTGAAGACGCGGCCGTCCTCGAGTACCAATTGCGCTTTACTCACGAGCGCCGCTCCTCCTTATGTCCCGGCTCCAGCCAGCCGTCGTACCCGCTCCGCTCGTTGGCGCGGAATCCGGTGTCGATGTCGATGCCCGACGGCAGCCGCCAGCGGATCGCCAGAATCCCGATCCGGGCCCCGGAGACCCGGCCCGTCATTCTGCGTTCCATACGGATCTGCGTGATCGAGTCCCGTGGAATCCAAATCGGATGGGCCCGTACGCGTTCCACCATGATTCCCCCGGCATAACGGGTCAGCACCGCTTTGCTGCGGTAGCCCAAATCGCCGGCCGCGATCCGCTCATTCCAACCCGGCGCCATCATGGAACCGCAATAGTGGCCGCGGGTGCTGAGGTCCGCTGCCCCCACCTGGTCCGGGATCTCGGGCAACGCCCCGATCAGCTCGGCCTGCTGCCGCGAGCGGCGCTGCCAGGAGCGCATCATCAGCTGGATCACCACCGTGATCACGACCACCACCGCGGCCGCGAAGATCAGCGATCCCACCAGCGTGCCCGAATTCATGCCGGGGACTTCCCGTCTCGGGCGGTGACCTTGCCGCGCAGCAGCGTGGCGGTCACCGTGGCGGGCAGGGTCATCGCCTCATACGGCGTGTTGGCCGACCGGCTGGCCAGGTCGGACCCGGCGACGGTCCACGAGGTCGTCGGATCGACCACCGTGAGGTTGGCGGGCTCCCCCACCTCCAGCGGCCGGCCGTGATCGGGCAGGCGCGCGATGCGTGCGGGATTTTCACTCATCACCCGTGCGACGTCCCGCCAGGTCAACCGCCCCGGGGTGACCATGGTCTGCACCACGATCGACAGCGCCGTCTGCAGTCCCAGCATGCCGGGTCGCGCCGCGCAGAACTCGACGCACTTCTCGTGCTCGGCGTGCGGAGCGTGATCGGTGGCCACACAGTCGATGACGCCGTCGGCCAGCGCTTGGCGCAACGCCACGGCGTCGGCCGCTTCGCGCAGTGGCGGGTTGACGCGGTTTTGGCCGTCGTAACTGGTCAACCTGCTGTCGTCGAGCATCAGGTGGTGCGGGGTGACCTCGGCGGTGATCGAGATCCCTTGCCCCTTGGCCCATTTCACAATCTCGACGGTGCCCCCGGTGGAGGCGTGGCAGATGTGCACCCGGGCGCCGGCGTCGCGGGCCAGCAGCGCGTCGCGGGCCACGATCGATTCCTCGGCCGCCCTGGGCCAGCCCGCCAGACCCAGCCGGGCGGCGGTCGGTCCCTCGTGCGCGACGGCGCCGACGGTCAGCCGTGGCTCCTCGGCGTGCTGGGCGATGAGCACTCCCAGCCCGGTGGCGTATTCCAGGGCGCGACGCATCACCAGCGGGTCGTGCACGCAGATGCCGTCGTCGGAGAACATCCGCACCTGCGCGGCCCCGGCCGCCATCATGCCCATCTCGGTGAGCTCTTTGCCCGCCAGCCCGACCGTGACGGCGCCCACCGGGTGCACGTCGACCAGGCCGACCTGCTGGCCCCGATGCCACACGTGATCGGTGACCACCGGGCTGTCGGCGACCGGATTGGTGTTGGCCATCGCGAAGACCGCGGTGTAGCCCCCCAAAGCGGCTGCGGCCGAGCCGGTTTCGATGTCTTCGGCGTACTCACGTCCCGGTTCGCGCAGATGGGTGTGTAAGTCCACCAGGCCGGGCAGCAGCACGTGGTCGGTGGCATCGATCACGTCTGCCGTCTCGCGAATATCGAGACCGGGGCCGATGTCGGCGATCTGGCCGTCATCGACCAGCACGTCGACGCGATCGCCTTCGCCGTACAACCGAACCCCGCGCAGCAGTACGCTCACGCCGCACCCTCTTCTCCGGCTGATTCGGTGCCGACCAGCACATGGAACAGCACCGCCATCCGCACGTGCACGCCGTTGGAAACCTGTTGCAGCACAGCGGATTGCGATGAGTCGGCCACCGCTGAGGCGATCTCCATGCCGCGCAGCATCGGCCCCGGGTGCAGCACCACGGCGTGCCCGGGCAGCATCGCCTGGCGGCGATCGGAAAGTCCGTACAGAGTGGAGTATTCGCGTACCGAGGGGAAGAACCCGCCATTCATCCGCTCGGCCTGCACCCGCAGCATCAGCACCGCGTCGGCGGCGGGCAGCTCGGCATCGAAGTCGTTCGACACGGTGACCGGCCAGCCCTGCACCCCGACCGGCAGCAGCGTCGGCGGCGCGACCAGGACCACCTCGGCGCCCAGGGTTGCCAGCAGCATGACGTTGGAGCGGGCGACCCGGCTGTGCAGGACGTCGCCGACGATCACGATGCGACGGCCTTCGATGCCGCCGAGGCGCTGGCGAATGGTGAGCGCGTCCAGCAACGCCTGGGTCGGGTGCTCGTGGGTGCCGTCCCCGGCGTTGATCACCGACGGGCCATCGCCGTTGCTGCACGTCCAGCCGGCGAGCAGATGCGCGGCGCCGGACGCGGGGTGCCGGATGATCAGGGCGTCCGCGCCGGCCGCCCGCAGCGTGAGGGCGGTGTCGCGCAGTGATTCGCCCTTGCCCACCGACGATCCCGTGGCGCTGACGTTGATCACGTCGGCGCTCATCCACTTGCCGGCCACCTCGAAGGACACCCGGGTGCGGGTCGAGTTCTCGTAGAACATCGTGACGATGGTGCGGCCGCGCAGCGTCGGCAGTTTCTTGATCTCGCGGCCCACCAGCGCCTGTGCGAACCGGTCGGCGTCGTCGAGGATGGCGGTGGCGTCGTCGCGGCTCAGGTCGCCGGCGGCCAGCAGGTGGCGCGTCATCGTGAGATCACCACCCCGTCGTCACCGTCGTTCTCGCTCAGCAGCACATGCACGCTCTCGCCGCGTGAGGTGGGGACGTTCTTGCCCACGTAGTCGGCGCGCAGCGGCAGTTCGCGATGGCCGCGGTCGACCAGCACCGCCAGCTGTACCACCCGCGGCCGGCCAACGTCGCGCAGCGCGTCCAGCGCGGAGCGCACCGAGCGCCCGGAATACAGCACGTCGTCGACCAGGATCACCAACGCGTCGTCGATGCCGCCGGCCGGAATCGAGGTGGCTTCCAGCGGCCGCGGTGGTTTTTGCATCAGGTCGTCGCGGTAGAGCGTGATGTCCAGCGCGCCGTGGCCGACCTCGACCCCGCTGTATTCGGCGATGTTGGTGGCCAGCCGCTTGGCGAGGATCACGCCGCGGGTCGGGATGCCCAGCAGCACCACCCGGGGCGCGTCCGTGCCGTCCAGCGCGGTCTTTTCGATGATCTGATGTGCAATGCGGGAAATGGTGCGGCCCACGTCGGCCGCCGACATCAACTCCCGGGAATCGCTGCCCAAGCCGGTGTCGCCCGCAGCTCCCATACGAAACTTGACCTCCTTCTCCGCCTCGCCGGACGGATCGTTAAAGGATGTCGACTGCGAGGCAGCGTAGCACTTATTTCGAGTGCGGCGGCGCGAGGCACGGGGTGCCTATCGCCGCCCACCCGCGCTATTCACACCCGCCCCAGCAGTCCCTGGCGGAGGGCACATGGTGTGTGCCCGCCTCACAGCGACAAGTCGCGTCGGGGGCGCCGGGGAGGACCGCTTCGACAGAAGGGAAGCGGCGCAGCCTATTGCGGTGGATTCGGAGGCGGGGGCGCGGGCGGTGGCCAGGTGCGGCGCGGCCTGATGGGTCCACAATTCAGGCCGATTTTGCAGTCCCAGCGGCCCGCCTGGGGCTGGGCGGTGTCGCAGCAATAGTCGTCGTCCGGCGATGTGGGCGTCGGTTCCACGGTCGTCGGTGCCACGGTCGGCGACGGGTCCGCGTTAGTGCGCGGCGCATCCGCATCACCGACATAACCCAGCGTCACGGAGAACACGGCAGCACCGGCGCACGCCGCGAAAATCATGTTGGCCCTGCGAATGGCCATGACACCGATTCTAATTTCTCCGCGCTGGATGTACAGACCCGCGCGGCGGCGACCCCGCCAGAGTCGGTTTGTCGGAGCCGGTAGCTACTATCGAAAGTATGTTCGAATCGCCGGAGGAAGCCGCATTGCTGGCGCGGATCGCCGCGCAGGAGCGAGCCAAGTCGGCGGCCGCGCCGGACCAGGCGCGCGCGGCGGCGGCGCTGGACGCGCTGCGCCGCGCGAACGAGGCGGCCGCCGGACTGCCGGTCGCCCAGCGCGGCCGCGGAGTAGCCAGCGAGATCGCCTTGGCGCGGCGCGACTCCCCCGCCCGGGGCGGGAGACATCTCGGATTCGCGAAGGCGTTGGTCCACGAGATGCCGCACACCCTGGCGGCCCTCGAGTGCGGGCGGTTGTCCGAATGGCGGGCCACGCTGATCGTTCGTGAGTCGGCGTGCCTGGACGTCGACGACCGCCGCGCCCTGGACTCCGAACTGTGCGGCGACGGGTCTTCGCTGGACGGGATGGGCGACGCGCGAATCACCGCGGCCGCCCGGGCGATCGCCTACCGGCTTAACGCGCAGGCGGTGGTCGATCGCGCCGCCAAGGCCGAATCCGAACGCACAGTGACGATCCGGCCGGCCCCCGACACGATGACCTGGGTGACGGCATTACTGCCCGTAGCGCAGGGCGTCTCGGTATACGCGGCGCTGAAGCGGGCCGCCGACACGACATTCGATCAACGCTCGCGTGGTCAGGTGATGGCTGACACGCTGGTTGAGCGGATTACCGGACGACCCGCCGAGGTCGCCCAGCCGATTGCCGTCAACCTGGTCATCTCCGATGAATCGCTGTTGGGTAACGCCGCAACGGCGGCGATCGTCGACGGGTATGGCCCGATCCCTGCCGCCGTAGCCCGCCACCTGGTCACCGGTGCAGTGATCGATTCCCGGTCGCGGGCCACGCTGCGCCGGCTCTACCGACATCCGCGCTCCGGGGCCCTGGTGGCGATGGAATCGCGGGCGCGGCGTTTCCCGAAGAGCCTGGCCGCCTTTATCGGATTTCGCGACGGCCGCTGTCGCACCCCGTACTGCGATGCCCCCATCCGCCACCGCGACCACGCCAGGCCGCATCGTCGCGGCGGGTTGACGAGCGCGGCCAATGGGCTGGGCTTGTGTGAACGCTGCAACTACGTTAAGGAAGTGCCCGGCTGGAGCGTGGCGGCGGGAACGAACGAAAACGGTTCACATACAGCCGAGTTCACCACGCCCACCGGCATGCGGTACCGCTCCGGCGCGCCACCGGTGCCCGGGCCCTTCGGGGTAGAAGTCAGTGAGCTGGAAATCAGGATCGGCGTCCGCCTGGCCGATCCGCACGCCGCCTGACTGCTGCGCTGCAATTCTCGCGGAGGTCCTGGGCCGGCGGCGCAGCGACGCGTTCGGCACCGTCGCCTCTAGGTGCAACGATATTGCCCGTTGAGCACACAATTCGACGGTGGCGAGTAGGTACCGGTCAGCACGCCTCTTAGACCACCTGTGGCTGAACCACCGGGTGCGATGACGCGGTTCCAGTTCGCGGGGGTGAGAACAAAGTGGGTGCCAGATTGGGTGACGGTGCTATTCCACGTGTGGGAGACGGATTGTCCCGCCGGCATGTCGAATTCAAGCTTCCAATCGCTTAGCGGCGCCGCGCTCGCGTTGGTGATGGCGAAGCGGGCGATGAAGCCGGTCTGCCACGTATGTTCCACCGACAACGTCGCCGTGGCGGCGGCCGCATGAGCTACGGGGGTGAGGGCGAGTCCGAGGACGGCAACTATCAATGCCGGCACGGTTACGTGAAGCGCTGTGCGACAGCGGTTCACGTAATTGTTCAGTGCGGCCATAGCAGCCAACACTAAAGCCAAACGGGCGAAATCGGCCCTCGCATCGCGGGTAAGCTGCCGTACCTTTGCCCAACCGAAACCGTCATGAAATTTTCGAGTGGATACAGGGAAATAATGCTTTGGCAGGGCAGCGCGGCCGGCAGGACGGACGGCGGTTCACCCGTCCTCGGCCAGGCGTTGCGCGGTCAGGCCGGCGTGGGCGATGCGGCGCAGTGCCGCGAGGACCGGTTCGTAAAAGATCGTGCCGAGCACGGCGTATTCGATTGCCGCCGTTGCGGGTTCCAGCGGCATCTGCTCGATGTCGTAAGCGGCGATGGCCGTGATGTGCGGCGCGTATGCGCGCAAACGATCCTCGGTCATCGGCACGCCCGCAGCCTCGGCGTCGGCGAGGGCGCGGTCAAGCTGGGCTACCGCGGGAAGATCGTCGGGCACCTCGAAGTCGAGCGCCGACAGCGCGGCCCGGGCCCGTGCACAGTCCTCATCGCTCGCGGCTTCGGCGGGGCGCGACAGCGCCGCAGTCGCGGCGCCCAGTGTTGCGAAAAGCGACCGGCCCGGATTGTCGATGAGTCCGACGACGGACCTGATCTGTGCGATCGAGAGATTGAGCGCGGACAGCGCTCGGATCAGCGCGACGCGGCGGACGTGGTGCTCGTCGTAGTGGGCCCGGGTGGAGCTGACGGCACGGCCCGGCATCAGTACGCCCTCGCGTAGGTAGAACTTGATCGTCGGCACCGGCACATTGGTGCGGCTTGCCAACTCCGACATCAGCACGGACGCGCTCCTTCGAAAGTCTTGCCCGAACATCTTGACATTAGATACTTCTACTATCCACTATTGGATAGTAGAAGTATCTAACCGAGAGCTATGACGTTCAGGAACCTTTTATGAGCATCCCGCTGATCACCCCATTCATGAGCATCACGCTCGGGGCCACCATCATCTCGATCGTCACCATCGCGTCCGGAGGCGTCTTCCTGCTGCGCGTTGTCACCGGCGGCCACGAAGCCAACGGCCTGCAGAAGTCGTTTTTCCGAGCGGGCCACGCGCACGCGGGTGTGCTGGTGATCCTGGGCCTACTGCTGTCAGTACTGGGCAACGCCGTGGGCGCGGACCCCGCTTGGGCCAACAGCGGGGCGATCGCCGTGCTGCTGGCCGCCATCATGATGCCCGCAGGATTCTTCCTGTCGGTGCTCGGCCGCAACCCGGCACGCCCGAACCGGATGATCGCGAGCGTGTGGCTCGGCGCGACGCTACTGGTTGCGGGCGTGCTCACGTGCGGGGTGGCGACCCTGATCGCCGGTATCGACCGAATCTGAGGACCACCCGACCGGCCCGCTAACCTGACCAGGTGAATCGCTCCACCCTGAACGGCAATGCGGCCTCGGTCCGCGAAGTGTGCGACGCCGGACTTCTCGCCGGTGCGGTGACGATGGTCTGGCAGCGTGGAGAACTGCTGCAGGTCAACGAAATCGGTTACCGCGACGTGGATGCGGGTCTGCCGATGCAGCGCGACACACTGTTTCGCATCGCGTCGATGACCAAACCGGTGACCGTTGCGACGGTGATGAGCCTGGTCGACGAGGGCAAGCTGACGCTGAAAGATCCGGTCACCCGGTGGGCACCGGAGTTGGCCGGCGTGCGGGTGCTCGACGATCCACACGGCCCGCTGGACCGCACGCACCCGGTGAACCGCACCATCCTGATCGAGGATCTGCTCACCCACACCAGCGGGCTGGCCTACGGCTTCTCGGTGTCCGGGCCCATCTCTAAGGCCTACATGCGGCTGCCGTTCAATCAGGGCCCGGACGCTTGGCTGGCCGAACTGGCCAAGTTGCCGCTGGTGCATCAGCCCGGTGACCGGGTCACCTACAGCCATTCCATCGACCTGCTGGGCGTCATCGCTTCCCGCGTCGAGGGCAAGCCGTTCCACGAGGTGCTCGACGAACGGATCCTGGGCCCCGCGGGCATGACCGACACCGGGTTCTTCGTGTCGCCCGAGGCGCGGCGCCGCGCGGCGACCATGTACTCACTCGACGAGCACAGCCGACTGCATCACGGCGTGATGGGCCCGCCGCACATCACGCCACCCTCGTTCTGCAATGCCGGCGGCGGATTGTGGTCCAGCGCAGACGATTACCTGCGATTCGTCCGGATGTTGCTCGGCGACGGAACGCTCGACGGCGTGCGGGTGCTCTCGGAAGAGTCCGTCGGGCTGATGCGGACCGATCGGCTCACCGAGGACCAGAAGCGGTACAACTTCCTGGGCGCGCCGTACTGGGTCGGCCGCGGCTTCGGGCTGAACCTGTCGCTGGTGACCGATCCGGCCAAGAGCACACCGCTTTTCGGGCCGGGCGGCCTTGGCACGTTCAGCTGGCCCGGCGCCTACGGGACCTGGTGGCAAGCCGACCCCAGCGCGGATCTGATCCTGATCTATCTGATTCAGAATCTGCCGGACCTGACCGTCGATGCCGCGACGGCCGTCGCCGGTAACACGTCGCTTGCCAAACTGCGCACCGCACAACCAAGATTCGTCCGCAGCACCTATCGCGCCCTCGGCCTTTAAACTCACCCGCGATGACCGAATACCCACCCGATCGCATCAGCGGGCCGCGGCTGTTGCTGCGCCCACCCGCGCTCGACGACGCCGGGGCGCTGTTCCAACGGGTCGCCCGCGATCCACAAGTGACCAAGTATCTGCTGTGGGCGCCGCACCCCGACGTGGCCGCGACCCGGCGCGTGATCACCGAAAAACTCAACGCCGGCGCGCACGAGAAGACCTGGGTCATCGAGTCGCAGCACCGCGGCGAGGTGATCGGGCTGGCCAGCTGCCGACGGAGCGCGCCGCACTCGGTCGAAGTCGGCTACTGCCTGGGCCGACGCTGGTGGGGCAAGGGTTTCATGTCCGAGGTGCTCGGCATGCTGCTCACCGCGCTCGACGCCGATCGCGAGGTGTATCGCGTCTGGGCCACCTGCAGTGTGGACAACGAACGTTCGGCGCGACTGCTCGAGCATGCCGGCTTCTTCTTGGAGGGACGGCTGGCCCGGCACGCGGTGTACCCCACCATGGGGCCCGAACCCCAGGACAGCCTGCTCTACGCCAAGATTCTGCGCTGACTAGTTTTTTTCCGCCGAGCCGTCGTGTTCGAGCGCCCGGCGCGCATAGGCGCGCACGTCGGCGTCGCCGTCCTTGAGCGCAATGCCCAACGCGTCCTGGGCCGCACGCTCACCGGCCCACCGGGTCAGGCTCAGCACCGCGGCCTTGCGCACGTCCAGGTGGGCGTCGCCCAGCGCCTCGGACAAATGTGGAATGGCGAAGTCCGCCGGCGCTCCGGCCAGCGCGCGGGCCGCGCCTTCCCGCACCTGCCAGGCCGGTGCCCGCACCGCCTGCTTGATGGCATCGTAATCGTCTTTTCCGCAACCTAATTGGCCCAACGCGGCCAGCGCGGCCGCGCGAACCAACGGGTCGGAGTCGGCGACGAGCCGGCGCACGGCGTCAGCACCGCCGCGCAGCGTCGCAAGCCCGGCGGCAGCCGCGATCCGGACCTCGCGGTTCTCGTCACCGGCGGCGGCGACGACCCCCGCCACGTTATCGACGGACACCAGCGCGCGCACGGCCTCGATGCGCACCCGGTGATCGACATCGTCGAGGGCGCGACGGTATTGCGCGGCGTCACCGGCCCGGCGTGCGGCCAGCACATACACCGAGGCCGCGCGCACCACCCGATCGACCGAATCCAGGTGTTCCCGAACGCTTTCCGGCTCCGGCAGCACCTCGACCAGCTCGCGGATGCCATCGGCGCTAATGCGGCGAACCGCGACGTCGTCGTCGTTCAGCGCGGCCACCAGGGCCGGCGCATACCCGTCGGGGATGTGCTCGGTCAACGTCGACACGGCGGTGCGGCGCACCCCGGGATCCGGGTCGGTGAGATGGGGTGCCAGGTCGGCCATCGTGGGCTCCTCGAGCGCCAGCACCTCGGCGATGCGCGGTGAGGGTGGTTCGAAGGACGTTGTGGCCGAATCGATTCGGGACACCGCAGTGGCCGGTGCCTGGCCGCCGACCAGCGGCGGCTGCTCCACCGGGTACACGGTCCGGTCGGTGGGCGGCAGGCCGTCCAGCTCCGGGACCGGCACGAAATAGGGTGCCACCGGCCGCTTGAGGAACACCATTCCTTTTTCGGCGTCGCCTTGGGTCGCTTTGCGCAGGTTGAGGTGATAGCCCCATTGATTGTCGTCGCGGCCCGGCAGGTCGGCGCGATCGTGATACAGGCCCCAGCGCGATTCGGTGCGGGTGTGTGACGAGCGGGCCGCCATCTCGGCGCAGTCCCGGATGAACGACACCTCCACCGCGCGCATCAGCTCATGCGGATTGCGCGCGCCCATCTCGGCGATCTCGCCGCTCATGCGCTCGAACGTGCGGATCGCCAACGACAGCTTGGCCCCGGTCTTGGGAGGCGCGACGTAATCGTTGACGAACCGGCGCAGCTTGTATTCGACCTGGGGTTGCGGCGGGCCGTCCGGGTGCCGCAGCGGCCGGTAGATCAGCTCGTGCGCCTCGCGCACCTGTTCGTCGGGAAGCTGTTGCGGCGCAGCCACATCGGTCAGGGTCGAGGCGGCGTGCGTGCCGGCCAGATCGCCGAACACGAACGCCCCGATCATGTAGTTGTGCGGGACGCAGGCCATATCACCGGCGGCGTACAGCCCGGGCACCGTGGTGCGGGCGTGCTCGTCGACCCACACACCCGATGCGGAATGCCCGCTGCACAGGCCGATTTCGGAGATGTGCATCTCGATGTCGTGGGTGCGGTAGTCATGGCCGCGGTTGGCGTGGAAGGTGCCCCGGGTGGGCCGCTCGGTGGTGTGCAGGATGTTTTCCAACGCGGTCAGCGTCTCGTCGGGCAGGTGTGACACCTTGAGGTAGATGGGTCCGCGCGCGGAGTCGATCTCAGTTTTGACCTCGGCCATCATCTGTCCCGACCAGTAGTCGGAGTCGACGAACCGCTCGCCGTGCGCGTTGACCTGATAGCCGCCAAAGGGATTGGCCACGTAGGCACATGCCGGGCCGTTGTAGTCCTTGATCAAGGGGTTGACCTGGAAGCACTCGATGCCGGACAGCTCAGCGCCCGCGTGGTAGGCCATCGAGTAGCCGTCGCCGGCGTTGGTGGGGTTCTCGTAGGTGCCGTACAGGTAGCCCGACGCGGGCAGGCCGAGCCGGCCGCACGCGCCGGTGGCCAGGATGACCGCCTTGGCGCCGACCGTGACGAATTCACCGGTGCGCGTGTTCAGCGCCGCGGCGCCCACGGCGCGGCCCTCGTGAGTCAGCACCCGGACCGGCATCAGCCGATTCTCGATCTGGATCTTCTCGCGCATCGACCGTTGCCGCAGCACGCGGTACAGCGCCTTTTTAACGTCCTTGCCTTCGGGCATCGGCAGCACGTAGGAGCCCGAGCGGTGCACCCGGCGCACGGCGTATTCGCCGTGCTCGTTTTTCTCGAACTTCACGCCGTAGCGCTCCAGCCGCTGCACCATCGCGAAGCCGCGGGTGGCGGTCTGATACACGGTGCGCTGGTTGACGATTCCGTCGTTGGCGCGGGTGATCTCGGCGACGTAGTCCTCGGGCTCGGCCTTACCGGGGATCACCGCGTTGTTGACCCCGTCCATGCCCATCGCCAGGGCGCCGGAGTGGCGCACGTGGGCCTTCTCCAGCAGCAGCACCTGCGCGCCGTTCTCGGCGGCCGACAGCGCCGCCATGGTGCCCGCGGTGCCACCGCCGATGACCAGGACGTCACAGTCGAGCCGGACCGGAGCCGCCGGGTCGGGAATCTGCATCATGCCGCCTCCGCGTGGTGGTTCAGGGCGGCGATGATCTGCGCCCGTAATTCCCCTTGTGGCCGGTCACTTCGGGGTTCGGGCACATCGATCGAGGCACGCGGTGGCTCGCCGGCCCGGCCCAGCACCACGATGCGGTCCCCCAGCGCCAGCGCCTCGTCGACGTCATGGGTGACGAACACGATCGTGGTCGGGTGGGTGCGCCAGGTGTCGATCAGCAGCCGTTGCATGGCGGCCCGGGTCTGGGTGTCCAGCGCACCGAACGGTTCGTCCATCATCACCGCGCGGGGCGCCCCGGCCAGGCCGCGGGCCAGCTGGACACGCTGGCGCATCCCGCCGGACAGGCTTTTGGGCAGGTAATGGCCGAATCCGGTGAGCCCGAGTTCGTCGATCCACCGTTCGGCGGCCGCGCGGCGGCCGGTCCGGGGTTCGCCGCGCAGGCGCAGCGCCAGCTCGATGTTGGACCGCACGGTGCGCCACGGCAGCAATGCGTTGTCCTGGAAGACCATTCCCCGGTCCCCCGAGGTGGAGGTGACCGCGGCGCCATCGGCCAGTACCCGGCCGCCGTCGGGGGTGAGCAGGCCGGCCAGCGCCCGCAGCACCGTCGACTTGCCGCAGCCCGACGGCCCGGTGAGCACCAGGATCTCCCCCGGCCGCACCACGAGGCTCAGCTCGTCGATGACCGCAGGACCGTTATAGGACAGCCGAATTCGGTCCAGTTCGAGGCTCATTCCGGTTTTCGTCGCGGTGGTCATCGCTGCCCCTCCTGTGCGCGCGGCAGCCAGCGGGTCACGCGGCGGCCCACCAGTTCGACGACTGCCGACGTCGCGAACCCCAGCACGCCGATGGTGATGATGCCGACGAAAACCTGCGGGTAGGCCAGCACGGTGTAGTCCTGCCAGGTTCGGTATCCGACCCCGAGACGGCCCGAGATCATCTCGGCGGAGATGACGCAGATCCAGGCGACGCCCATGCCCACCGACAGGCCGCCGAACACTCCCGGCAGGATCCCGGGCAACACCACCTGGGTGAGCACCTCCCAGCGGCCGCCGCCCAGGGTGCGCACCGAGTCCTCCCACAACGTGGGCAGCGCGCGCACCGCGTGCCGGGTGCTGACCATGATCGGGAAATAGGCCGCCAGGAACGTGATGAACACGATGCCGGCCTCATCGGTCGGGAACAGCAGGATGGCCACCGGCACCATCGCGATGGCGGGAATGGGCCGGGCCAGTTCGGCCAGCGGTCCGAAGATGTCGGCGAACAGCCGCGAGCGACCCAGCAGCACACCGCTCGCGACGCCGATGGCCGCGGCCAATCCGAAACCGGTCAGAATGCGGATCAACGACTGCGCCAGATCGAGCCAGTACTCGCCGGTGCCGAGCCGGCGCTGCAGCGCATTGATGACGTCGGTGACGGTGGGCAGCGTGTCGAACCGCAACAGCAGCCGCACCTTCTCGGCGGTGAGCAACTGCCACAGCCCGATCGCGCCGGCCACCGACGCCAGCCGCAGCAGCCGGGACGGCCACCGCGACGCTATCCGTCGTCGCGGTCGTGGCAGTGCAGGCGTCGAGACGACGCCAAGAACTTGGTCGGCCACCACTTGAGCAGTCATACCGAACCTCCCAGTGCCTGTTGATAATCCATGGCGACACCGCTCGGGTGAGCGACTAAGTACCGGTTCGCTCCGGCCGCGGTGCCGAACGGGAGATAGTCCTGCCCGTCTTTGACCCAGAACGCCTTGTCGGCGAACCAGCGCGTGCCCAGTTCGGCGTCGGGGACGTAGGCCGCGCGGACTTTGGCGCCGCGGCCGGCCGCGTCCCGCAGGGCCTGCAACAGGCTGGTCGGGTTGGCGGTCGTCTGCGTCGCGGCGGCTCCGTCCAGCCACAGCTCGCTGGCCAGCGCGGGGTCACCGCGCAGCGAGGACGGGTTCGTTGTGCGCGCCCGCGACACCGCATAGTCCAACCCGCGGGCGGTGAACACCGCACGTAGCGGTTCGTCCACGACGAACTTCCCCACGTCGAGGTCGGCGAAGTCACCGATCGACTTCAGGTACGGCACATCGCTTTTGAGCGCCTCGACCAGAGACGGCTTCAGCGCGGTGTCGAACGACGTACCGCCGGGACCGTTGTAGAGGTACACCACCTCTTGGGGCAGTCCGCTCGCCTGGGCGACGATGCGGGCGGCCTCCAGCGGCTTGTCGTTGAGGAAATCGGTGGCGTCCAGTTGCGCCTGCAGGAAGGCGCCCAGCACCTCGGGGGGGGGCCCCCCCCCACGCCGGCGGCCCCCCCCCGGGGGGGGGGGGCGGGGGCGAGCGGGGTGTAAGACAGGACCCCCCCCCCCGCC
>NZ_LZTA01000135.1 GCF_001665875.1 Mycobacterium sp. 852002-40037_SCH5390672 | reverse complement strand
GCCCGGTACAGCTAGCCGAAAACCGGCCTATCGGCCTGGGGCACCGCGGCCTTCATGCCACCGATGCGCCCAGGATGAGGTTGACCGCCTCGTCGAGTTGTCCGGAGATCTCGGCGAAGCTGACGAACCGGGCGGTCATCAGCGCGCCCGAAAAGGTCATCTGCAGCGTGGATTTCACGGCTCGGGGCCAGCCCGGACCGAGCGCGGCCCCGATCCGCTTGGCGACTTCTTCGCCGATCTGTTCGCGCAGGGGTGTGACCGCCGGATCGTCGGCCATCAGAGCTGCGCCACAGGCGGCCGTCAGCTCCGGCTCATCGGCGACGACGACCGCCATGTCACGCAGGGTTGCGCTGACCCGGGTCTTGGTCGTGTCGTTGACGTCGGTATGCAGCGGCAGGTCGCGCAGGAAGCGCAGATACACCGCCGCGACCAGCGCGCTTTTCGACGGAAAGTAGGTGTAGGCGCTGGCCGGCGACACCCCGGCGCGAGTCGCCACCGCGCGCATCGTCAGGTTCGCGTACGAGGATTCCCGCAGCTCGGCCAACCCGGCATCGAGAACCTTGCGAATGGTCTGTCCGGGGCGACGGTCCGACCGGCGGCCCGCGCCGGCCCCGGCCGAGGGCCCGGCAGCGGCGGGGAACGACGCATCTCTAGACACCCGTCCAGTGTAGGAACGTGACCTGCCACCAACAAACATCAATTCGTCGCGGTCGGCTCGATCGCGGAACCCCAATAACAGACAGTTGTCCAGAAGAAATCGGGTTCTAGAGTGGCGCGTATGGGCGAAGCGGACCGGCGCCGGTGGGACGAACGGTACGCGGCGAAGGGGCCGCCACCGTTGAGTTCGGTTGCACCGCCCCGGGTTTTCGCGGGCCATGCGGATGTGTTTCCCACGGCCGGCCGGGCCCTGGACCTGGCGTGCGGACAGGGGACCGGCTCGGTCTGGCTGGCTTCACGCGGCCTGCGGGTGGTGGGGCTGGACATCTCGCCGGTGGCCATCAGCCACGCGCGGGAACTGGCTCAACGCGCCGCGGTGGGAGACCGCTGTCGCTTCGACGTTGTCGATTTCGACAACGGTCTGCCGGCGGGTGCGCCGGTCGATGTCATCCTCTGCTGCAAGTTCCGGGACCCTCGCCTCGACCGGGCGATCACCGAACGGCTCTCGCCGGGCGGGCTGCTGGCGATCGCCGCACTGAGCGAAGTCGGAACCAGTCCCGGTCCCTTCCGCGCCGTGGCCGGCGAGCTGCCCGCCGCCTTCGCCGGCCTGGACCTGATCGGCGCTGACGAAGGCGACGGCCAGGCGTGGCTGCTGGCCCGGCGATGACCGGTGGCTACCCAGTACTCCCTTGAGCACGGCTCGAGCGGCGACGATCCAGCCGCCGCGTAGGTGTGGCGGTGCGATGAGATATCACCGATTCGGTGGATGTCGGAGTGGTCTTCGGGGACCTGCTGGTCCGGCGACGCCGCTGGCCGCTGGAGCTGGGCCGATGTTGCTGAGCCGCGGGCGATGGCACCCGGACGGGTGCGGGGGCCTGGTAGGGCGCGACCTCGCCCACCAGCGCTTGCACCGCGTCCGACGTCGCGGTCACCTGTTGAGGAGCGACCTTGATACCGGCCTTGCGCATCAACACCTGGGTGTCTTGGCGCTGCTCGGGCAGGACCACCGTGACAACGTCACCGGCGCTTCCCGCCCGCGCCGTGCGCCCGGAACGGTGCAGATAGGACTTGTGCTCACTGGGCGGGTCGATGTGTACGACAAGTTCGACCTCGTCGACGTGCACGCCACGCGCGGCGATATCGGTCGCCACCAGGACGCGAGCGCCACCCGAGGCGAACATCGCGAGGTTGCGCTCGCGTGCGGGCTGAGACAGGTTGCCGTGCAAGTCGACTGACGGAACTCCCGATTCGGTGAGCTGTTTAGCGAGCTTGCGCGCTTGATGCTTGGTACGCATGAACAGGATCCGGCGCCCGGTGCCCGATGCGAGCCGATGCACAACTTCCTTCTTGGCCTGCGCATTGGCGACGTGGAACACGTGGTGGGTCATTGCGGCTACCGGCGAGTCGACCCCGTCGACGGAGTGCAGCACCTCGTTGCGGAGGAACCGGTTGACGAGCTTGTCGACGCCGTTGTCCAGGGTCGCCGAAAACATCAGCCGCTGGCCGCCACTCGGAGTGGCCGCCAGGATCCGCGTGACGCCGGGCAGAAAGCCGAGATCGGCCATGTGATCCGCTTCGTCGATGACCGTGATCTCGACCGCCTCGAGGCTGATCAAACGCTGCTTCATCAAATCCTCGAGCCGACCCGGGCAGGCCACCACGATGTCGACACCCGACTTGAGGGCAGCGACCTGACGACTTTGCGAAACACCGCCGAAGATCGTGGTGACGCGCAGACCGCAGGCGGCCGCCAACGGCTCCAGGGTCGCAGTGATCTGGCTCGCCAGCTCGCGGGTGGGCGCAAGCACTAAGCCCGACGGCCGCGAGGAGTGCCGGTTTCCGTCGGAAAGCCGGCTGACTAGCGGGATCGAGAAGGCGAGGGTCTTTCCACTGCCCGTCTTCCCACGACCGAGTACGTCACGACCGGCAAGAGTGTCGGGCAGGGTCTCGACCTGAATCGGAAATGGATGTGTGATGCCGCGCGTGGCGAGCGCATTCACGATGTGTTTGCGCACGCCGAGTTCGGTAAAAGTTTTGTTGGTGGTCAACTTTTTCGGTGCCTTTCAGGCATCGGTGGTGCCGCGCTGGAGGCGAAACGTCGCGTGGGCATCGGCACGAGGTGGCGAGATTGCCGGTCGGCAAAATCGATCGCCGCGAGACAAGCTAGTGCGGATGCACGGTCATCTGGATTCGGTGTCAAGCGCAGACTTTGGGCTGGCACCGGGGGATGAGGAAGCGTTCCACGACGTTGTTGGCATTCGTGTGAAGAGACCAACGTGCCGCAAGCTTAGCGCACCCGGCACCGAATCACTAAAAAGCGACGGGGTGCGAGGTGTGATGTTCGTCGCGGGGAGCCTGGTCAGGATTCGAGCCTGGCCCGCACTGCTGCCATGCGCTCTTCGAGTTCGACCTCGTCGATGAGGCCGCGCACCACGAGCGAATGCGCCAGTGCTATCAGGCGGTTTTCCGGGTAAGGAAGGTCAGCGTAGAGAGTTGCCGACAGCGCGTCCTCTTCGTCGCGCCGGTCGACGAAGTTGAGTACCGCTGGGCCGCAACTGCTTTGATCGAGGGCGTCGCAAATACCGTCGAGACTCGTTTTCCACGGCGGCACTGGATTGTCGACGCCGTATGTAGCCGCCATGCGGCTCCAGACCTGGTTGTGTTCAACAATTTTCGTCAACGGCGCGATCGTGGCGCCTTCGGCTGCGGGTAAACCTTCGGAAGTGCTCACTGTTTGCCCCCGACCCTCAGTCGCCGACCGGATGGACGGCCGGTCGGGTTTGCGTGATCACGTTGGTGGTCACGCCGGCTTTGGGGAGTGCCACACCGATCAGGCAGTCGCGAGTGATGATTTCGGCCAGCTGGTCCTCGGTCCAGCCGTCGGTTCCTTCGGGACGGACGGGCATCACCATGAAGCGATGCTTCTGGTTGGAGTCTTCCACCCGGATCTCGACGTCTTCTGGAAGGATCAGGCCGAATTCCGCGAGTACCTGGCGCGGCCAGCGCACGATACGGCGGCGATAGTTGGGTGTGCGGTACCACTCCGGCGAATTGCCCAAAATCGGGCGCGGGTAGCACGAGCACAGCGTGCACACGATCACGTGATGCAGCGTAGGGGTGTCTTCGAGGACGTGAAACGCGGTGAAATCGCTGGGGGTTCCAAAACCCGTGGGCTGCAGCCAGTCAACTCCGACTTCCTTGCTGGCCGCCAGCGGATCGGACATGACGAGTTCCTTGAACGCGGGGTCAAGCCAGGCCCGGGCCACCAGCCGGGATGCCGGAAGCGGGCCGATCTGTTCGGCGTACTCGGTCATCCGGCGGTGTTCTTCCGCGGTGAAAATCCCCTTCTCGATACACAATTCGCGAAGAGCGATCTCCAGGACTTCGAAGTCGGTGACCTCATCCACCATGGGTGCGGCGGTGCGATCGTGGTCGTGATCGTGGTCGGTCATGCAGACGTCCCTTCGGACTGAATGGCGGCCCGAAGCCACCGCTCGGGAATTTCGGTCTGCAGCGTGTCATTGCCGGGACCGGTGTAGCCATGCCAGAGCTCGGAGAGGTTGAACCGAACGATGTAGAACCACTCCGGCTTTTGATCGGGGCCGGCCCAGGTCTCGTCTTCGGCAGCGGGGCTTTCGTAGGAGACCTTCGCGATCTCGCCGGTCGCGCCCCGTACGTATTCCTGAGTGCGGGTGTAAAGCAGGATGGGTAAATCTTTCACGACCACCTTGTCACCGACCCGGAACTCCGGTTCGCCGGCCTGTCCTGCAAAGACCTGGGGGTCGCCCTTTCCAGCCGCGTGGAGGTGATGTTTGTTGCGTGTGACCCCGGCGGGATCACCTTCGAGTTTCGGCTTGGCCTCCAATGCCTTTCCCGCCAAGCCGCCCTCATATCGCGCCTTGACGTCGGCCATGCGTTCGGCCAACTCGCTCAGGCCGATGTGGTGTTTCTCGACGAGGACGCGCACCACGGCGAGCAACCACCTCACGTAGTAGGGGAGGCCGAGATAGATGGTGCGGCCCAGGTCGACGTTGCCCATCCGGCGGCGTTCCTCGGACAACCAGATCCCCCGCCAGCCGAGCACCTCACACATGACATAGGTGTTGTGCTCCCAAATTTCGTACTGCTTGTTCTCGAACTCGATGGGAGCGTCCGGCTCGCCGCCGACATCATGGGGAGTCTTGACGTAGGCGTTGAAACGCTCGTGGTCGATGAGATCCGGCGTGGGAGCGTCCGGGAGTTCGGGATAGCAGGATTGCAACCGGGCCACCAGGTCCAACTGTGCCGCTCGGTCCGACGGAGTCGTCATCACAGCTCCATTCGTCATGGACTGGTCCAGCGCTTCCATACACTTCACTCCTCCTGCGAACATTGCGCAACCGCAAAGCGAATTCGCGGTATGGGAGTCTCCGGTAATGTCACCGGGATGGAGCGGCGCGTCCTGGAAGCGGTCATTTATGAACGCGAACCGCCGATCGCGCGGATCGTTTTGAACCGGATGGACAAGGCCAACACCAAAGACGCGGTCCTGGTTGGCGAGGTCGACAGTTGCCTGCATGAAGCCGACCGCGACAAGGACATCAAGGTCGTCATTCTCAAGGCGAACGGCAACGGGTTCTGCGGCGGCCATGTGGCGCGGTGGGCCCCGGAGGAAAACCCGTATCCGGATTTCGGGGACACGTTCGAGGACCTCTACAAAGGCACCGCTGACCTGTTCTTGTGGCCGACGCTGTACCTGTGGGAGTTCCCCAAGCCGACCATCTCGCAAATCCATGGTTATTGCGTGGGCGGCGGGATCTATCTCGGCCTGCTGACCGACTTCTGCGTCGCCTCCGAGGACGCGTACTTTCAGATGCCACTTGCCCAAAGCCTCGGCGAACCCGGCGGGCACACGATGATCGAGCCGTGGCTGCTGATGAATTGGCATCGCACCATGGACTGGCTCCTGCTGGCGCCGACGCTGTCCGCGCAGCAAGCCCTTGAATGGGGCCTATTGAACAGGGTGGTCCCGCGCGACGACCTCGAGGACACCGTTGAGGAGATGGCGCGCAAGATCGCCCAAATCCCGTTGACCACACTGATGGCGGTCAAGAACAACGTGAAGCGCGCGTGGGAATTGATGGGCATGCGGGTGCATCTACAGGTCAGCCACATCCTGACGAATATGGTGGGCGCCGCGTCCGATGTGCAGGCGCGGCGGGCCGAGCTGATGCAGTCGGGTATGACGCCGCGCGAGTTCGTCGACCGCGACGAGAAGGGTTCCCCACCAACGTGACGCCGCCGTCGGCGTCGAGCGTGACTGCACCGTCACGTTCGACAGGTATCGACACCGCCTAACGGCTCATCTCGCCGGCGATCTTGCGTCCCGCGGCATGGCGCGCGGCGACGTAACCGAACACCATGGAGCTGGCGATGCTCGCACCGGCACCCGGATACGTTCGGCCCATCACCGTCGCGGTCGTGTTGCCGGTGGCGTACAAACCCTCGATTACCCGATCCCGTTCGTCGAGAACCTGTGCGTGCTCGTTGGTGATGACGCCGCCGCACGTCCCGACGTCGGCGGGGAGCACCCTGGTCGCGTAGTACGGAGCGGTGTCGAGCGGGCCGATGGCGGCGTTCGGTCGATAGCCGGGGTCGCCGAGACAGTCGTTGTAGGCGGACTGGCCGCGGCCGAAGTCGGGATCGAGCCCCTTGGCCGCGAATCGGTTGAAGCGCTGGATCGTGTGCGCCAGTTCGTCGGCGTCAAGGTCGATCTCGCGGGCCAGACCGGACATGGTGGCAGCGCGCTTGACCGCACCGGACTCGATCAGCTCGGCGGGCAGCGGCCGGTTTCGTTGCAACGGATTGGCGCTGGTGACGTATCTGCGCACATAGCCTTCGTCGAAGATCATCCAGCAGGGCACCGCCTTGTTGGCATACATCGCTTTGCCGACCTCGACGTAGGAGTTCGACTCGTTGCAGAACCGCCTGCCCGTCGAGTCGACGTAGATGGCGCCGGGACGCTGGCGTCCCGACCCGAGGGAGGCGGCGACGGCGCCACCATTGGCGATGAAAACCGAAGGCAGCCACCATGCCTCGTCCAGCAGATCGGTTTTGGCGCCGAGCCGCATCGCCGCCTCGAGCACCTCACCGGTGTCACCGGCGTTGGCGATCGACCACTTTCCTTCGTTGGGCTGATCGCCGCTGTAGCGGCGGCGCATCTGCGTGTTGTGGCTGAAACCGCCGGCGGCCAGCAGGACTCCTTTGCGGGCCTGCACGTTCAACGGTTGGCCGTTGTGGACGACACGCACGCCGACCACCCGGCCGTCGTCGACGACCAGATCCGCCATCGCGGCATCGGTCCACAGCGGGGGATTGCCGTCGCTGAGATCGATCAGCGCCTTGAGCATTTGGGCGATCAGCGACGCGCCGTTGGTGAGGATCTGACGTCGCCGGGCCCGTGCGATCGCGGTGCGCAGGAAAACCCGGGCCGCGACCGCGAACGCGCGTGGTGCGCGGTTGAAATATTGAACCGACCGCAACTCGTTGGTGAGCACCACATAGCCGTAGTTCTTGGCCAGCGGCGGCTGCACCTTGCCGCTCCAGCCGCCGAGCTTCGCGGCATCGAACGGGATGCCCTCGACGGCGCGGCCGGACGCGTTGCCGCCCTTGTGATTCGGGTAGTAGTCACTCCAACCCGCACACCGGATCAGTTCGACACCCCTGCGGGTCAGGAAATTGATCATTTCGAAGCCCGCGGTCAGGAACATCTCGCGTCGCTCGGGAGACGACGGCGCACCGATGTCGCCGACCACATCGGCCAGGTAGGCCAGCCCGTCTTCGTGGGAATCGGCGATGCCGTCGGCCCGCATCAACGGGTTGTTCGGCAGCCAGACGATGCCCCCCGACAGTCCCGTCGAGCCACCGACCAGCGGCTGCTTCTCGATGATCAGCGGTTCGAGCCCGCAGTCCAGTGCGGCCAGCCCGGCGACCATGCCGCCCCCGCCGCTGCCCGCGATGACCAGGTCCACCGAGTGGTCCCAGCGGCTGATCACCGTGCCTCCGAGCCGAACTCGAGATCGACGATTGGTACATCGATGGTGGAGTTGGTCTTCTGGATGGCGGGCAGCAGGGTGGTGTAGGGAAGGCCGGCCAGGAACCCGTCAATGACGCGTTCGAAATTCGAGATCAGTCCCTCGATCTGATTGGACAACCGCATGAACTCAAAGCCCCGCGCGTGCAAGCCCTTCTGCTGTCTGGGCAGGTTGGAGAAATCCTGGGCCGGGATGGGCGGCCAGCGCGGGTCATCGGGTGCCATGGGTTCGGGGGGTGCGGGCCTGCCGGCCGACGCGTCCGCCGGAAACCGGGTGAGGGACCAGATCTCGAACAGCGTCTCCTCGGGCCCCAGTGGACGGATGCGGTACGAGGATGCGCTGCTGTAGGTCGGCAGGATGAAGTGGTGCGGGAAGGCGAATCCGATTGCATCGGTGATCCCGCGGCGGACCAGGTCGTTGAGATCGGGGATGCTGCTGCCGCGGGCGCGATGCCACGTGACGACGGCATCGTTGAGGGCGCTGCGCCACGCCGACATCGCCGCGGCCGGGTCGGCCGGCAACTCGATGTTCTGCAGTCCCTCGGCGATGCGGATGTCGTTTTCGTGCGTCATGCCACCCATGCCGTCACCAAGCGTACGCATGAAATACAGGCTGCTCGCGACGACGGGATGTACTGCCGCGGAGGGGTTCCCGGTCTGCGCGGACGGCAGCAGCTGCGGATGGGTCTGCGGGACGTGGTAGCCCTCCATGAACGCCGCGGTCGCCAGTTTCCAATTCACCGGTAGCCGACACGATTGCCACCACTGCACGCGCAGCGTATCCACCTGCCACGCGTCGTAGATCGAGGCGAAGGGTTCCATCCAGTCGCGCAACGCCGGCGCGTCGTCGTCGAGGTTGATCCACGCGCAACCACCCCAGAGTTCGCAGCGCACCGACACCAACCGCAGGTCGTCGGCCCCGATGTTCTCTTCGGCGAACGCTTCGGGCCGCAGGACGAACGTGTTGCGCCCGTCGATGCCCCAGCACCAGCCGTGAAATGGGCACACGAAGGTGCGCCGATTCCCGTTGCCTTCCACCAGCTTCACGCCGCGATGACGGCAGGCGTTGTAGTAGGCGCGCACGTTGTGATCGTCCACCCGGACCACGATGATGGACTCGTCGAGGATTTCGTATTCGACGAAATCGCCGGCCTTGGGGATCTCCTCGAGCCGGCACGCCATCTGCCACACGCGTGGCCAGAACATTTCGGACTCCAACGCGTAGAAGTCCGGGTCGTAGTAGCGCTGCTTCGGGATTCGATCGGCGGTCTGGACCGCCCACGGCACCGATAGCGGCGTCCAATTCGCCGCAGACTTCTGCGAGGTCCGCGCGTTGGGAATCTCGTTGCCCATTCCTACCGTCATCTCGTCATCCCCTGTGTCGCGTCACAAGATCCGCGATACCCGTCCTTGCCAGTAACGGTCGCGGATGCGTCTTTTGTAGAGCTTTCCGTTCGGGTCGCGCGGCAGCTCGTGGTGGAATTCGACGGTGCGCGGGCACTTGTACCCGGCCAGGTGAGCTCGGCAGTATTCGATGAGTTCGGCCTCGAGCTCGGGGCCGGGCACCACGCCGTCGGCCGGTTGTACGACGGCCTTGACTTCTTCGCCGAATTCGTCGTTGGGCACGCCGAATACCGCCGCGTCCACCAGCTTCGGATGCATGACGAGCAGATTCTCCGCCTCTTGCGGGTAGATGTTGACCCCGCCGGAGACGATCGTGAACGTCGAGCGATCGGTGAGATACAGGAAACCGTCTGAGTCGACATAGCCCATGTCGCCCAAGGAGCGCCACCCGCGGTCGTTGGACACCGATGCGGTCTTGGCGGGATCCTTGAAGTATTCGAAGTCGGGGCCACCTTCGAAGAAGAGCTCGCCGGCTTCGCCGACGGGAAGTTCGCGCCCGTCCTCTCCGATTACGTGCACCGGGGCCATCGGGATCCCCACCGAGCCGGGATGAGCGAGCCACTCCTGGGGGCCGATGGTGGTTCCCGCGAATCCTTCGGTGCCGCCGTAGTATTCGTGAATGATGGGTCCGAACCATTCCATCATCCGGTGCTTGACATCGACCGGGCACGGTGCCGCCGCGTGAATGACGCACTGCAAGCTGGAGACGTCGTAGCGTTCCCGGACACCGGCGGGCAACTTGAGCATGCGCACGAACATCGTCGGCACGAACTGCGCGTGGGTCACCCGGTGGGTCTCGATGAGGCGCAACACCGCCTCGGCATCGAACTTTTTCATCAGAATCGACACGGCGCCAACCCGGTTGGCCGCCATGGTGTAGTTCACTCCGGCAGCGTGATACAGCGGTGCAGGGGACAGGTACACACTCGATTGGCTCATTCCGTATTTGTGGATCAGCGCCATCTCCAGCACCGACTGCGCCCACGATCCGTTGCCGTCGACGGGCAGCGGTCGCCGCACCGCCTTGGGCCGTCCGGTGGTGCCGGACGAATAAAGCATCTCCGACCCGTCCGCCACCGGCGGGGCCTCGCCCGCCGCCACCAACGCGTCCTCATATGACTGCCAGCCGGTCATGGAACCCCCGACCGCGATGTGGGCGACCGCAGCGGCAGTGGCGTTGCTGATGTGTGCGGCCGGTTCGGGCATCGAGGCATCGACGAAGACCGCCTTGGCCTCGGAGTCGTCGATGACGTAGCTGACCTCGTCGGGAAGGAAGTGGGTGTTGACCGCGGTGTAGTAGAGCCCGGAAAGCTGAGCACCCCAAGTGATTTCGAAGAACTCCGGCCGGTTCGGCAGTACCAGCGCCACGCCGTCGCCCCGGCGCAGTCCCGCCTTGTGCAAGACGGCGGCGACCCGCCGGCTGCGGGCATACAGTTCACCGAACGAGATCGCGCCGTCGTCGGTGAGCAGGACCGGCGACTGTGCGGCTGCGATCGCATGATCGGCGATGTTCACCAGCGGGCCTAAGTTGTTGCGCCGCCGTCGGTCTGGGCGGCGGCCGCCGCCTGGCGGCGGGCGTGCTCGGACGGCAGCACCTTGTCCTTGAAGACCGTTTGAATCAGCTGCTGCACATCCTTGCTGATCGATGCCAGCGCGACGAGATCGTTGGAACTCTGCCAGTGCACCCGCATGCCCATCAGCTCCCAGGCCCGCTTCAGGTTGGCCTTGGTGAGCATCAGCGTCGTCAACGGCGCCTGGGCGATGTGACGGGCGATGGCCTCGACGCGGTCGTCGAGCTGGTCACGCGGGACGACCTCGTTGACGAGGCCGACCTCCAGCGCCCTCTTGGCATCGATCACCTCCGCGGTGAACAGGTAGTACGCCGCGCGCCGCCAGTTCATGAACACCCAAGGCTCGATGGAACATTCGCCGGACGGCATGCCGAACCCCTGCAACGGCGGATAGGAGAAATAGGCGTCCTCGGCGGCGATGACGATGTCGGTGGTCAGGCCCATGTGCGTGCCGCCGCCGACGCAGTAGCCGTGCACCTGCGCGATCGTCGGCTTGGAGAACTCCCAGAGGTTCAGGGTCGGCTTCACGAAAAGATCCGACTGCGCCTTCCACGGGTGGCCTGTCACCATAGCGTTCTCGACGAACGACGGGTAGTCCACGGCGTTGTTGCCGATCGCGTGCCCGGAGCAGAAGCCCTTGCCGTTGGCCTTGAGCACCAGCACCTTGATGTCGTAGTCGCGGTCGGCGTCCAGCAGCGCGGCGTCGACCTCCTCGGCCAGCTTCTGGTCCTGGGCGTTGGCCTTCTCCGGCCAGTTCAGCGTGACACGGGCGATCGGGCCCTCTTTTTCGTAGATGATTCTCTCGCGGGTCTCGTTGAGATCCATAGGGCTTGCCTTTCTGGTTATGACGTGATGACGCCGATTTCGGCACCGATGTCGTAGGTGGTCCCGACCTCGCCCGTCCACCGCACGGTGCCGGACGCTCCCGCTTCGATTTCCTGTTCCACCTTCTCGGTGGCGATCACGTAGATCGGAGTGCCCGCCTCGACGTGCTCACCGGCGCCGACGAGCAGCCCGGTGAGTTCGGCCTCGGACACGGCCACCGATACCCGGGGGATGCGAATGACGAAGTCAGCCACCCACCTTCGCCTTCCTACACGTGCGGTGGGCCGCTTCGACGATGCGCGCCGGCGACGGATACACCTGTGCTTCGAGCGCCGCGGCGGCCGGGTTCGGCACGAACCGGGCCGCGACCCGCTCGATGGGGGCGGCGAGTTCACCGAACAACTCGGTCGCCAATATCGCGGCGATTTCGGCTCCCGGACCGCCGAATTGGACCGCGTCGTGGACGATGACGGCCCTGCGCGTACGCCCCACGGACGTGACGAGGGTCTCGACGTCCAGTGGCACCAGGGTGCGCAGGTCGATGACCTCGGCGCTGACTCCCTGCTCGGCCAGGGTGGCCGCCGCGGCAAGCGCGTCGTGCACGCAACGTCCGTAGCCGATCAGGCTCACGTCGGTACCGGGCCGCTTGATGTCGGCCTGGCCCAACGGGATCGAGAATCCGGGATCGACGGGGACGGGCCCCCTCTTGCTTTGCAGCCGGATGGTTTCGATGAACAGGCAGGGGTCGGGGTCGAAGATCGACGCCGTCAGCAGGCCTTTGCCGTCGCGCGGCGTGGACGGCACGATCACCTTCATCCCGGGGATGTGCATGAACCACGCCTCCAGGCTCTGTGAATGCGTCGCACCGGTGGCCAGCCCGGCGTACACCTGGGTGCGAACGGTGATCGGCGCCGTCGTGCGCCCGGCCGTCATGAATCGCAGCTTGGCGGCGTTGTTGATCAGTTGATCGGCGGCGATGCCGATGAAGTCCATGATCATGATCTCGGCCACCGGCAGCAGCCCGTCGATGGCGGCGCCGACGGCCGCACCCAGGATCGCGGCCTCCGAGATCGGTGTGTCGAGGACGCGGTCGTGGCCGTACTTGGTCGATAGCCCCGCGGTCGGACCGGCTGCGCCGGGATCGGCGATGTCCTCACCGAGCAAAAACACCCGCTCGTCGGCCGCGAGCGCCTGATCCAGCGCGAGGTTCAGCGCCTCGCGCATCGTCATCTCTTTCTCGTCCATCGCCAAATCCTCAGACCGGGAACCGGATCGGGGTCGCGTACACGTCTCGGTCGAGTTCGTCCGTCGTCGGCGAATCCGCGCTCATCACCGTCTGCAGGGCGGATTCCACCGTCGCCAGTGCCTCCTCGTCGATCCGCGCGAGCTCGTCTTCGCCGCAGACGCCGGCGTCGGCAAGGTGGCGACGGAAGCGCGGCACCGGGTCGGCGGCCATCGCCGCTTCGAGTTGATCCTTGGGTATGTAGGGCATTCGGTCACCGAAATAATGCCCGCGGAAGCGGAAGGTCACGCACTCGATGAAGGTGGGGCCCGCGCCGCCGCGGGCCCCCTGCAGCGCCGCGTCGAGCGCGGCTTTCACCGCTAGCGGGTCGTTGCCGTCGACACGCACCCCAGGCATCCCGTATCCGGCGGCGCGATCGGCCACCCGCTCGAGCTTCATGGTGTCGCCGGTCGGCGTCATCTCGGCGTACAGGTTGTTCTGGCAGACGAACACCATGGGCAGGTCCCACAGCGCGGCCATGTTGGCCGCTTCGTGAAAAGAACCGGTGTTGGTGGCACCGTCGCCGAAGCTGACGACGGTGACCCGATCGAGACCCTTGCGCTTGGCGGCCATCGCCAGTCCCACGGCCACCGGGGGTCCGGCCCCGACGATGCCGGTCGAAAGCATCACGCCGACCTCGGGTTTGGCGATGTGCATGGTGCCGCCCTTGCCGCGGCTGGCACCGACGGTGCGGCCCATCATTTCGCCGTAGATCTCCTCGAGCGGGACTCCCTTGCCGATGAGATCGTGCAGCCCGCGGTAGGTGGTCACCAGCTGATCGTCGGGCCGTAGCGCGACACCCATCGCGGCGGCGATCGCCTCCTGGCCGCGGGACGGCCAGTACACGCACATGAACTCCCCGGTCCCGATCCCCTTGGAGAGCCGGTCGTCGGCCGCCTTCATCAGCACCATGAGCGCGTAGAGGCGCCGTTGGACGGAGCGGTCGTCGGTCATCGTGGAGTCCCGTTGCGGTGCAGGCTGCTTGGTGCCACCGCCGTCACGCGCCCGACCATGGCTTTACCTTGAGGAAGCCGCCGCCGTCCACGCGGAGTTGCTGTCCGGTGATGTAGCGGGCGGCGTCGGAAGCGAGGAACAGCACCGCCTCGCTGATGTCCTCGGGTTCGACGTAGGGGATCGGCATCGCCTGGACTAACGGGAAGATCGGTTCGGCGTCCTGCCGGGTCGGCTCCTTCAGGTCGGGCCGGAAGGCCCGGTACATCGGCGGGCTGTGCAACATGTCGGTGTTGACGTTCGTCGGATGTACGGCGTTCATCCGGATGGAGAACGGAGCGAGCGCCAAGGCGAAGTCGTTGACATAGTGCGCGGCAGCCAGTTTCGCGAAGGCATACCCGGCACCGCCGGGGCCGCCGTCGATACCGGTGGTGTTCATCGACGACATGAATGCCGCGTTGGAACCGATGACGATGATCGACGCGCCGGCCTGCAGGTGTTTGAGGCTGGCGTGTACGAGATTGAGCACGCCGACCAGGTCCACGTCCACCGCGTCGGCGAAAGCCTTCGGGGGCAGGCCAGCGGTCAGTGGGCAGATGCCGGCGTTGGCCACCACGACGTCGAGGTGCCCGAATTCGGCGACGCCCTCGTCGATGGCCGAGGACAGGGCGACGCGGTCGCGAACGTCGGCGATCGCGGTGAACGCGCGCTGTCCCTCCTTTTCCACCAACCGTGCCGTTTCGTCCAGGTCCTCCGGGCGGGCCAGGGGATATTCGTTGGTATCGATGTCGGTGCAGAGGTCCACGCCAATGATGTCCGCACCTTCGGCCGCCAGCATCCGCGCATGTGAACGGCCCTGACCGCGCGCGGCGCCACTGATCACGGCCACCTTGCCGGCTACCCTGCCCATCGCCCCGTCCTTCGTCCGTGTCTCTACATCACGACCCGCATTGGGGCACAATGCCATTCGTTTCAAGACCGCGGTTGCAGCGGGAATTAATCGACCGGTCGCCCGTCCGCGCCGTAGCGGGACACGCGGTCACCGCGGCGGGCGGCGGAATGAGACCTTCGGTCGGCTCCATCGCATCTCTTTCACGAAAAACTGCGCTGACCTGCAGATGGGCTATCGCTACGCCCAAGACTAGCTAGAATATCTAAAATAGCAAGGAATGGCCGCGACGAGGGGGTTGGCGATGTCTGACGTGCACGGCGGAGTCCTTCACGGGGTACGGATCGTCGAACTGGCGTCGTGGACCTACGTGCCCTCTGCCGGTGCCGCCCTGGCGGACTGGGGCGCCGACGTCATCAAGGTGGAAGGCGTCACCACGGGCGATCCCGGCCGCGCGCTGGTCGTCGGAGGTTTCACCCGGCAAGCGGCCCGCCCGGATGCCGACTTCATCCTCGAGCTGGGTAACCGCGGGAAGCGCAGCATCGGCATCGACGTCAAATCCGAAACGGGTCGCGAGCTGTTCGGCCGGCTGTTGGCCAGTGCGGATGTGTTCTTGACCAATTGGCTGCCCGGCGCACTCGAGCGGGCCCGGCTGACTGTGGAGGACATCCGCTCGTTCAACCCGAAGATCATCATCGCGCGCGGCACCGGGCTGGGTGTCCGCGGACCCGATCGCGATCGCGGCGGATTCGACGCCGCGACGTACCTGGCGCGCGGCGGGGTCGCCTACACGCTCACGCCGTTCGGCAGCGAAACACCCGCGGTCCAGGGGCCCGGATTCGGTGACCTGCAGGGCGGGGCAACGCTGGCCGGCGGTGTATGCGCGGCGTTATTCCACCGGGAACGCACCGGCGAACCGGCCATTGTCGACTCATCGCTGCTGGCACAGGCGATGTGGTCGATAGCGCCGTCGATCTCGGCGGCCGACTTCTTCGATATCGACGGCATCCCGGGCGCACCGCCGGGGCTGGCCATCAATCCGCTCGTCAACCGTTACAAGACCAAAGACGGCAGGTGGATCCAGCTGGTGTTCCTACAGCCCGACAAATTCTGGGTGGGCTTCTGCGAGCGCATGGGTCTGCCGGAACTGGCCGATGACGAGCGATTCGTCCCGTCCGGCAACTTGATCGCCAATGCGGCGGCGGCGACCGAGCTGCTGGCGAATACTTTCGCCCGTCACGACCTCGCGCACTGGCAGGCGGTGCTTAAAGACGAGCCCGGCGTGTGGGGTGCGTTGGCGACGCCGCGGGAAACCCTCAACGACCCGCAAGTCGAACCCAACGGATACGTGATAACCAATGTTGACGACCACGGTGAAAAGTACCGAATCGTCGCCGCCCCAGTCCAGTTCAACGAGACACCACCGTCTCCCGCGCGCGCCCCGGAGCATGGGCAACACACCGAAGAGATCCTGCTGGGACTCGGCATCGACTGGGACGACATCGCCAACGCGAAGGAGATCAAGGCGATTCTCTAGGCCCCGTGGCCTGGCGTGGGTCGGCAACTAATTACGCTGGTTCACAGCCTGTTTCGATACCACGTGTCGCGAATTTCTTGATGAGCAGCCGATCCCGAAACGGTCACAGGCGAGTATCAATGTCGGTGGCGGGCTGGCACAACTCGACGGATCCGCAAATCATTGCACAGGGCGCCTTTTGGGGATTGCGGCCGCGACGATGCGTAACGCACGGATTCCTGCCGCTATGCGAGTAGCGGTTTTGCGAGGGCGCAGCAGGAGGTATCGACAGCATGACGACGAACTGGGTTCCCGCCCAAACTTCGTGCGGCCCGAACTCCGGGCGCATTCTCGACACCGCGCGGGGCATCCTCATCGGCCTTCGGCGGTGTCGTTCCGACGCCGCGTTGGATGAATTGCACAGCGCGGCAATACGGCACAAAGTACCGGTATTCGCCATGGCTTGGGCACTGGTCCACTTGGCGGGCGGCGGCGAGAAGACTCCCAGCTTCGTCGATGCGCAGTCCGCGGCGCGGCACGAGTGGGGTCCGCTGTTCAAATCTGCCGCTCTGACCTATTGAGCGCGCACCAAGACGTTGGGGCGGCCGAGCTTTCGAGGGGTAACCCGGCCGCCTCCAACTACAACAACATCGACCCGAAAGCGCGTTCGGAGAGTAGTGCTTTCGGGCTGCCGCTGCGGTGGCCGACACGGGGGCGGGGTGTCAGGCGCCGGCGGATGGGCCGCGCGCCGATTCTGTCTGAGCCGGAGGTCGACTACGGCATCAGCCTGGTTCGCTGATCCCGCACCGCGTCAAGTGCGAGAATTTCTTTCGGGTCCACAGTCGAACGCGATGTGAACCCGTCAGCTGATGGGTTCGGAGCATAGGCTGCACCGTCCGCACGGTCCGCCGGCGCGTCCAGGCCGGCGAGTCGGCGGAGGACTATTTCGGCGGCGGCAACTGGCGTGGACCGTCGGGCGGACCCAGTTCGGGCGGCCCGTCGCGCTTGGTCAGCGCACGCCGACGGTCGCTTTCAGCGGACTGGACCGGCAAGCGGTCCGCATCATGTCCGGTCCGCCGCGGCAAGGACGGACGGGAATCGGCACCGGCCACCTGGCGGCGCGCCCGCTTGCCGGGTTCGTGTCGCGACGAGGTGGCGAAATCAGTTTGAACCGAAGGGGTTTCGGCGCTCGCGGGTTGCCCAGACAACTGGGTGTCGGAGGCCTCGGAGTTGACCGTCACCTTGCGGCTGCGCTTGAGCGTGAACGTGATCTCTTCGGTCTCCTCGAGAACACCTTCGAACACCTGGCGCGCGGTGCGCAGTGGCTGGGTGGTGGTGTCGATCACCCGCGCCACGAACGGCGGCACCAGCGGGCGAATCCAGCGGGCCGCGGCCTTGGTGGCGTCCGGAATCGACGGAATCAACGGCGCATTCCGTTCTTGGTGTGGCTCAACCTGGCCGCCCGGCGATAGGGGAGCTGGCAGGTTCTCCGGAACGTCGGGCGTCTCGGGGGCGCCCAAGCCCGCGGCCGGCTCCGGCGCGGGCAGTTGGGTGAGCGCCCGGCTGGCCGCCTCGGCTGCGGCGGCGATCGGCAGATACACGTCGTCGTCGCCCGGCTCGAACGCCCGCCGAGACGGCGCGTGCACCGCAGTATCCAGAGCTTCGGAAACCCGACGGCGCTGGTGCTCGCGGTCGATCTCGGTCTGCGCCTCGACGGCAAGCCGAGCCTGCGTGAGTTGGTGCTCGGCCCACAGGATTTCGGCCTCGCGGCGCACCTCGGCCCGCTTGACCGCGATAGCGGTGTCCGCGTCGAGTTCGGCGCGTTCGCGCTCGGCGCGCGAGGTTGCACGGCGATCGTGTGTCGTCTCACCCCGCCACAATCCGAGGATCAGGGGTGCCAGGTAAAGCAGCACGCAAACCCCGATCATCAGCAGCCGCAGGGCCATTGCGCCGGCGTCGGCGGAGGTGAGGTCATTCATCGCGACCCAGCGTGCGCCCAGCCCCCGGTCGGCATCCACCACAGCGCCGTTGCGTGCGTCGCGCAGCGCTTGCTCCTGTCGCGAAATCGTGGCGTCCAGCTCCGGTGCGCGGGTGTCCCGCGCCGCCAGCGCGGTGTCCAATTCATGCTGGGCATCGGCGAGAAGCTCGTTGGCCGTGCGTGTCTCGGGCCCGGCACCGGGGACTCCGGTGATCCGGGTCTCCGGGCAACCGGGCGTAGGGCGGTACTCGCACCGGGCGACGATCAAGGCCTTGTCCTGGCGATCACGGGCCTGCGCGACGGCGCCGTCGAGTGCGGCGCGGGCATCCCTGGTCTGCTGTAGGGCCGCCGATGCCTGCCCGACGGCGGGGGTCGATTCGGCGTGACGCAACGCCCGTTCGTCGAGACGATGGTCGATCGAGCTGGATAGAAGGACCAGTGCCACGAGGTCGCCGACGACGACGCCCACCGCCGCCGCCACCGCGGCACGGGCCACCACACCGAGGCGGCTCCGGTCCGGCCCCGGGATGGTGCCGCGGGTGACGGCGCCGACCAGCAGACCGAAGACCAGGGTGAGCGGCGCGACGACCGTCAACGGCCAGCGAGCCGACCCGCCGACCGCCAGCGTCGCGACCAGCCACGCCAGCACCGCACCCGACAAAGCAACCGCGCCGGCGACAGCGTGGGCGGACCGTTCGTGACGCTCACCCAGCTCGCGCCGGTGTCCGCCGCCGAGCCAGATGAGCACCGCCGACACCTGGGCAAGGCCCGTGCGCTGCTCGTTTACTTCCTGGGGCATGAGACTGAAAACACCTCCACCATCAAGCCTCGCAGGCCACCGCCCAACACATCGAATCGAATCGCCCCGCCTGTGGTGTGCTTCACAAACTTTTCCGAATCGACGCAGATCGCCGACCGGGCATCGATCGGGATTGCCGCTTCAACGAGAGGGGATCTGGCGCGGGATTCCTGCGACCCGAGCGGATCAGCGACCGTTCAGGCAGCCGACATGAGACGGTATAAGCCTATGACGAATCACGATTATGTCACCTACGAAGAGTTTGGGCGCAGGTTCTTCGAGGCCGCCGTCACTCCCGAGCGGGTGGCTGCCGCATTCGCCGACATTGCCGGCAGCAAGTTCGCCATGGAGCCTATTGCGCAGGGCCCGGGCAAAATCGCCAAAGTCAGTGCCAACGTCAAGATTCACGAGCCCCGGGTCACGCGTCGGCTGGGCGACAGCATCACGTTCGTCATCCACATTCCGCTGTCGATCGATCTCCTGGTCGACCTATGGCTCGACAAACAAAGCTTTGCGGTCTCGGGGGACATCCAATTGCGCGCGACGGCGCGAGCGGCCGAACCGCTGTTGCTGATCGTCGACGTCGCCAAACCGCGGCCCTCCGACATCACCGTCAACGTCTCGTCGAAGTCGATCCGTGGCGAGGTGCTGCGGATCCTGGCCGGTGTCGATGCCGAGATCCGGCGATTCATCGCGCACTATGTCGCCGCCGAGATCGACGCGCCCCAGTCGCAGGCGGCGCAGATCATCGACGTTGCCCAGCAGCTGGAGCAGGCCTGGCCCTGAGCGGTCCGACCCCACGAATACGCGCGACGGTGTCGGGGTACTCAGCCATGGTTGTGCGCTGGTCGCCCGCCTCGGGTGGCGGCGTTTCTGATCCCCAGGGGAGGAAGACGTTGGCTCGCGTAGATGTGTCGGTGTCGTCGCAGGTAGAACCGGAAGCAGCGTGGAAGCTGGCGTCGGACCTGGATCGATTCGACGAATGGATGACGATTTTCGCCGGTTGGCGGGGGCCCGTGCCGGACACGATCGAGAAGGGCACCTGTGTCTCGTCGTGCGTCAAGGTCAAGGGCTTCCGCAATGTCATCCACTGGGAGGTCACGCGGTACGACGAGCCGAAAGCGATCAAGCTGCAGGGCCGGGGACGCGGCGGTATCCGCCTCACGGTGGCGATGACCGTCACCGATGACCACCCCGGATCGACGTTCCACCTCACCGCCGATCTCGGCGGCGGTTTGCTCAGCGGACCGGTCGGGGGATTGGTCGCCCGGATTCTGCGCTCGGATGTGCAAAAGTCCGTGAACAACCTCGCGGCCCTGCGGTAGCCGCTCTACGGCTGCGCTATCGGACGGGGCGGCTGATCACCCATTCCCGCTCCGCGTCGCGAATTCGCCTGCGGTCCATCGCAAGCCAGGACAGACCTGCCCCGAACGCGAGCATGGAGATGATGGCGGCGGCGACGCCCGCGCCGGCCTCACCCAGGGCGAAGTTGGCAACGCATACGATGAACGCCAACGCGGCCGCGGCGACGACGAGGAGTCCGGGCGTTTGCCTCGTTTCTTGATCCGGGTAGGGCTCAGCGGTCCGATCATGGTCGACAGGGCTATGCCTCATGGCGTCTCCTCTGCTGTCACATTCGTTTCGGCCCGATCTGGTGGTGCTACCCAAAACACCGTCGGGACAAACGACTTCGACGAGGCGACGCGCGGTTGCGCACTAGAGCGTCTGGTGGCGCCCGAAGTATTTGTGGTCTTCGCTGTAGCCGCCGTAACCACTTCCGATGTCGTGGTAGTCGGCGACGAACTCGATGCCTTTGATCCATTTCACCAGCTTGAAGCCGTGCTGCAGTTCGTTGCGCAGCCGCAGCGGTCTGCCGTGCATGTAGGGGAGCTGCTGGTCGTTCATGTTGTAGGCCAGCATGGTCATGTGGTGGTCCATCTGACCGATGTGATGGGCGTTGTAGTAGATGCCACCCGTGGCGCCCAGCCCCATCGAATAGAAGACCGCCCACTTCGCTTCGGGAAGCGGTTTGACGATGTCCATGATCGTCTTCATCTGCACGCCACCCCATTTGGCGACGCCTGACCATGCCTGGATGCAGAAGTGCTGGCTGATCTGCTCGTGGTAGGGCAGCGCCATCAAGTCCTCGAGCGAGAATTCCATCGGGTGTTCCACCAGACCGTAGACCCGCAGCCGCCAGTCCTTGAAGTCGTCGCGCTCCAGCTCCTTGTACTCGACGGTCTCGGGCAGGCGCCCGTTGCGCCAGTGGTGCGGTGAGATGTCCTTCTCGGTGAAGGCGCCGGGCTTGGGGTCCAGCTGCTCGAGCATCCGCTGGAAGGGACCCACCAGCGCATAGCCGACCCGCTGCACCACGCGGGGATGGCGAATGGTGAAGGGAGTGGCCCAAACCCACGCGATCGCGGTCAGCACCATCGCCGCGGAGAAGATCGCGAAACCTACCCAGCTGTTGTCGTCGCGGGAGGCGAACATGTGATTGAGGTTCCGTAGCGCGCTGGTCGTCAGAACCATGGTGACGTGCACCAGGATGAAGAACAGGAAGTAGACCAGCACCACGAAATGCAGCGACCGCGCGTGCTGGATGCTCAGCCGCTTGCTGAGCCAGTGCACCCGCTGGGATAGCGCGGGCGACATTCCCAGGCCGGTGATCAGCGCGGCAGGGGCGGCGATGAAGACGGTGGTGAAGTACGACAGCAACTGCAGTCCGTTGTAGGCGACCCAGCCGTTGTCGGTTGGCCAGTCCAGCGACAGGTACTGAATGGCCACTGACGCCGCGTTGGGGAAGACGTCCCAGCTGGTCGGCACGATGTGGCGCCACTGGCCGGTGGCGAACAACAAGACGTAGAAGACCGCCCCGTTGACCAACCACAACACGTCGATGCCGAGATGCCACCACCGGGCCAAGCCGATGGAGTGCCGGAAGCCGGGCAGCCCCAACTGCGGCGGCAACGCGACGGTGTCGGCGTTGGCGGTCCACAGCTCGTCGTCCGGAACCGGCGGACCCACCCGCAGCCACTCGTCCTTACCCGGAGTGGCGTTGCGGCTGAAGTAAAGCCGGGGATGGTCGCAGAGAATCTGGATCCCCGTCCTGATGATGAACATCATCATGAAGAGGTTGAAGAAGTGCGTCCAGCCGATCCAGGCCGGTAGGCCCGGGGGGATGCCGGCACTGTCCGACCCGGGGTAGCGGTGAATGAATGACTGCACCGCCGGCACGTTGTGTAAGCCTTTGCCAACCGCGATCCCGGCGATCAGCACGGCAAAGCCGATGGGGATCAACCACAGCAGGTTGAACCACCGGTCGCGACCGATGCGCAGCTTCGGGGCGGTGGCCCGCCTGGTGAGGTCGAAGCCGCCACCGTAATGCTCCACATCGATGATGTCTTCGGCGGTGTGTATCTCGTTGCGGTAGTCCGGGATGGACGTCAGCGGCGTGCCCACTGCCAGGGTCGATACCGAGCCACGCTGCGCTGCCCGCCCTCCACCGGTCCCCGCGGAATCAACGGTGTTCGTCACGCGGCCGAAATTACACGAATGGACCTGGATTAATTGGAGTCGATCGGGAACAAAGGCTGCGGTCGCGGAGCAGGCACAGGCTGGCGTGGCCGGTGAGGGCGTTGGGCGTGCAAAATCCGGCGTGGCCCCGCCGCCGTTAGCCGCACCTACCTAAAAAAACACCCCGTTTGCGCCGCAGATACGACCGATGAGTTTTGCTGTGAGTGTGCGCATAATCTGCTGCCAACACGCTAGGCGGGCTCATATGGCAGCAGCCGGCGCACCGGGCGGGTCTCGATCGCGTTGACCGTCAATGCCCGGCGGCTGATCCGCCAGCCCGCGTCGGTCAGCGTGTACTCGTCGTCGTAGCGCAGGTGCCACGCCACGTCCACCACCTCGGCGTCGCGCTCGTTCCAGTGGTGCGCGACGCACGCGATCCGCCCGCGGGCGGTGCCGGGTTGCGCGGCCACGTCGTACACCTCACCGATGATCGCGTGCTCGGTGCGTGCGACCGCGGCGACGGCCGCGACCGCGGTGGCGATGGCGTGGCGGCCGCGATGCGAATGGATCGGCCGCAGATCGGCTGGCGGGGCGGGCACCACCAGCTCGGCATCAGGTGTGAAAAGTTGTGCGACAGCATCGAATTCGCGGTCATCGACACCGGCCGCGTACCGGTGCACCACATCGCTCAGCGCGGCCCGCTGGTCGGCTGAAAGGGTCATGAGCTCAAGGACAGCCGTTGTGCACACGCCGACAACAGGTCTTTGGCCTGCTCGATATCGGTGGTCGGCGGCATGGCCAGCACCAAACGGTTGGCGCCCTGCTCCGCGAGGCCCGCCGCGCGCTCGGCATCGATCTTGGTGACCGAGTGGCCCAGTGACACTTCCGCCGCCGCCGGATCCCGGCCCGCCGCGGAGGCCTCGTCGCGCATGAGCGCGATCAGCGACGCGAGTCGCGGCCCGGTCACCCCGAGCGGCTGGAAGCCGTCGCCGAGACGTCCGGCACGTCGCGCGGCGGCTCGGCTGTGTCCGCCGATATGAATCGGAAGGCGTTCCGCCGCAACGGGCTTCGGATAGCACATCACATTGTCGAAACGGAAGAACTCGCCCGTGAAGGACGCACCGTCGGGCCGCTGCGCCCACAACGTCCGCATGACGGCCAGCTGCTCGTCGGCCCGGCGGCCCCGGCTGTCGAACTCCACGTCGCAGGCTGCCAGCTCTTCCTTGAGCCAGCCCACACCCACACACAGGCGCAGTCTGCCGCCCGACAGGGCATCGACGGTGGCGGCCCGCTTGGCCAGCACCACCGGGTGGTGGTTGGGCAGGACCAACACGCCGGTGGCCAGCCCCAGGCTGCTGGTGTGGCCGGCCAGAAATGCCAGCAGATCAAGCGGATCGGGAATGGGGCAGTCCGCCGCCAGGCCGACGCGTCCCGAATTGTCGTAGGGATAGACGCTGTCGTAGCGCGTGAGCAGCACGGTGTGCTCGACAACGACGATCGATTCGAACCCGCAGGCCTCGAGATGGTGCGCGAAGGCCACCATCCAGTCGGGGTCCGCGGTGACACCGTCGGCGACCGGGGCCACGACTGAGACCTTCATGGTGTTCGAAGCTAACAAGGCACCCGACCGGCCGACTCGCGGGTCGCGCTTACTGAGGTGGCGGGTGCTATTGCCGCGCGCACCGCTTCGGCGAGCGTGGCGGTCCGGCGATCGGTGAACACGTCCTCGAGCATCACCGCCCGCCCGTCGGGACCGGTCAGTGGCACCCGCCAGTTGGGGTATTCGTCGGTGGTGCCGGGCTGATTCTGGGTTCGGCGGTCACCGACGGCGTCGGTCAGCGCCACGCCAAGAAGCCGAGACGGCGTCCTGCCCAGATAGCGATACAGCGCCACGACGACTTGCTCGGGGTCTTCTTCGTCGTCCTCGAGCAACCCGACCCGGCGCAGCTCGGCCATCCACGCCGCCAGTTCGGCCCGGTCGGACTCGACCTCTTCTTCGACGGGACGGGTCAGCAATCCCAACGAATCACGTAGCCGCACATGGTCACCGGCCAGGTAGCCGGCGGTCGGGGGGAGATCGTGCGTAGTGACCGAGGACAGGCAGTACTCGCGCCAGCGCTCGGCACGGAGCGGAGCTCCGCTGGCACTTGGGTCGTCGCGGTCCAATTCGAACCAGAGGATCGAGGTGCCCAACAAGCCCCGCAACAACAGGTAGTCACGCACCCACGGCTCGACCGTGCCGAGATCCTCCCCGACGACGACCGCACCGGCCCGGTGCGCTTCCAGGGCGACGATGCCGATCATGGCTTCGTGGTCGTAGCGCACGTAGGTGCCCTGGGTGGGTGAGGCGCCCCGCGGGATCCACCAGAGCCGGAACAACCCGATGATGTGGTCGATGCGCACCCCGCCGGCATGCCGCAGCACCGCACGGATCAGTGCGCGAAAAGGCCGATACTCATGCGCATCCAACCGGTCTGGCCGCCACGGCGGCTGCGACCAGTCCTGGCCGAGCTGGTTGAACTCGTCCGGCGGCGCGCCGGCGGTGACCCCCAGCGCCATCACGTCCTGCAGCGCCCAGGCGTCGGCGCCGTTGGGGTGCACACCCACGGCCAGGTCTGCCATGATGCCCAACGACATGCCGGCCCGGATCGCCTGTGACTGCGCCGCGGCAAGCTGCTCGTCGAGTTGCCATTGCAGCCAACGATGGAAATCGACTGTGTCCGAATGCTTTTTGACGAAGTCCGCAACGCCTGACGCGTCCGGGTGCTGCAGCGCGTCGGGCCAGGAATGCCAGTCGTCGCCGTGTTTTTCGGCCAGCGCGCACCAGGTGGCGAAGTCGTCCAGCGCGCGGCCCTCGCGGTCGCGGAATGCGGTGTAGGACAGCTGCCTTCCCGCCGACCGCGGTTCCTGGTGCAGCAGCTTGAGCGCGGCCCGCTTCGCGGCCCATGCACTGTCGCGGTCGATGGCGTCGACGCGGCCGGCGCGGTGCTGGACCTCGGAGCGCAGCCGGCGGACCCGGCTGCGCTTGGTCAGGTCGGCGAATTCGGGGATTGCCTCGACGTGAAGATAAATCGGATTGACAAAGCGCCGCGATGTCGGCAGGTACGGCGACGGCTCCATCGGTGTGGTTGGGGCCGCGGCGTGCAGGGGATTGACCAAGAGGTAATCGGCGCCGTGGCGGGCGACCGACCAGACCGCAAGGTGGGTCAGATCGGTCAGATCGCCGACACCCCACGACTGCCGCGACCGCACGCTGTAGAGCTGAACGGCCAGGCCCCACGCGCGGCGGGCGCCGAGCCGCTCCGGCAGACCGAGCCAATCGGGCGTCACGATCAGCGCGGTGCTGGTCTCGCAGTCACCGGAGCGCAGATGCACCCGGTGATAGCCCAGCGGCAGGTCGGAGGGCAACAGGAAGCTGGCCTCGCCGACCCAGCGCCCGTCCATGTCGAACGGCGGGGTGAAGTTGTCGACCTGCTCGACACCGTCGCGGACCGTGCCGTCTTCGAGCTGCAACCACACCTCGGCGGGATCGCCGTGGCTGACATGCGCCCAGAAACGGATCGGCTCGCCGGTACGCCCGACGATGGTCGACGGCAGCCGACGGGCCCAGTGCGAGCGCAGCTTCGCGGTCAGCGCGACGTTGCGCTCCTGCTCGTCGTCGGCCGCGACGCCGAGGGCGCCCAACACGGCCTTCAACGTGGCCTCGGAAACCCGTACCCGTCGGCCGGACCAATCCTCGTATTCCGTCGCGATGCCGTATCTGCGGGCGAGCTCGATCAGCGACGGCGCGAGTTCAGTCATGCCGACATCTTGCTGCCCGGATTCGTGGGCCCGCGACCGGGACCCGGCGCGAGTTAGCGCATTCTTTGCTGGGCGGTGGCCTGCCATTCATTTATGTCCTCTCCCGCCCACGGCTTGATGCTTTCGACAGGACGAGAGGGCCCGAGCCAACTACGATGCTCTGAGGAGAGGTAAAAGGATCCGCTCAGGTCATCCGTGGGGGAACACAAACTGCCAGCTCAGCGGCGCACGTCGCCGCCGACTTCGGCGGCGGCCCCGGCGCGGTGAACGCGGCCGATTCGGGTGCATAAAAAGATGTAGAAGTGAATGCGCTTCGGCACCGCGTGGCGAGGTCCGCGCAGGTGCCTTACCGTTATCGATGTAATTCGCGCTGGATCAGTTCACAGGGACAAAATCCAGGCGTTCCAGCAGACCGGATGGTGATTAGTGGCGGAAGAGAGTCGCGGGCAGCGTGGCACGGGGTACGGCCTCGGGTTGTCGACGCGGACGCAGGTAACGGGATATCAGTTCCTTGCCCGCCGGACCGCGATGGCACTGACCCGGTGGCGGGTGCGCATGGAGGTCGAGCCGGGCCGGCGCCAGAACCTGGCCGTGGTGGCATCGGTTTCGGCCGCCCTGGTGATCTGCCTGGGCGCGCTGCTGTACTCGTTCATCAGCCCCGCCGGCCAGGTAGGGGATTCGCCGATCATCGCCGACCGTGACTCCGGCGCGCTCTACGTGCGCGTCGGTGAGAAGTTGTACCCGGCGTTGAACTTGGCGTCGGCCCGCCTGATCACCGGCCGCCCCGACAACCCGCATCTGGTCAAGTCCAACCAGATCGCGACCCTGCCGCGGGGTCCGATGGTGGGCATCCCCGGCGCGCCGTCGAGCTTCCATCCGACCAGCCCGGCTGCGTCGTCGTGGCTGGTCTGCGACACGGTCGCCAATTCGACCGGTTCCGGGGCGCCGTCCGGTGTGACCGTGACGGTGATCGACGGCACTCCCGATTTGAGCAACCACCGGCGGGTGCTGACCGGATCGGACGCGGTGGTGCTGAACTACAGCGGGGACGCCTGGGTGATCCGGGACGGACGACGCTCGCGCATCGACGGATCGAACCGATCGGTGCTGCTGCCACTGGGGCTCACCCCCGAGGAGGTCAGCATGGCGAAGCCGATGAGCCGCGCCCTGTACGACGCGTTGCCGGTGGGTCCGGAACTGACGGTGCCACAGATTCAGAACGCGGGCACCGGGGCATCATTCCCGAACGCGCCCGGCCCGATCGGCACGGTGATCGTCACCCCGCAAATCAGTGGGCCGCAACAGTATTCATTGGTGTTGGCCGACGGTGTGCAGACGCTGCCACCCTTGGTGGCCCAGATCCTGCAGAACGCCGGGCCGGGCAACACCAAACCGGTGACCGTGGAACCGTCCGCGTTGGCCAAGATGCCGGTGGTCAACAAGCTGGATCTGTCGTCCTACCCGGACGCGCCCCTGAATGTGATGGATATCCGCGAGAACCCGGCCACCTGCTGGTGGTGGCAGAAGACCTCCGGTGAGAACCGGGCCCGTGTGCAGGTCATCTCGGGTGCGACCATTCCGGTCCAGTCGAAGGACGCCAGCAAGGTGGTGTCGCTGGTCAAGGCCGACACCACCGGTCGCGAAGCCGACCAGGTCTTCTTCGGGCCCGACTATGCGAACTTCGTGGCCGTCACCGGAAACGATCCCGGAGCCAAGACGACCGAATCGCTGTGGTGGCTCACCGATGCGGGCGCCCGGTTCGGCGTCGACGACACCCGTGAAGTACGAGAAGCGTTGGGCCTCAAGACAAAACCGGGCCTGGCGCCGTGGGTGGCGCTGCGGCTGCTCCCGCAAGGGCCGACGTTGTCGCGATCCGATGCGCTGGTGGAGCACGACACGCTACCGATGGATATGAACCCAGGAGAGTTGGCGGTACCGAAGTGAAACGTGGATTTGCGCGGCCGACGCCGGAGAAGCCTCCGGTAATCAAGCCGGAGAACATCGTCCTTCCGACCCCGCTGAGCATCCCGCCGCCGGAGGGCAAGCCCTGGTGGTTGATCGTGGTCGGTGTCGTGGTGGTCGGCCTGCTGATCGGCATGGTCGCCATGACGTTCGCCAGCGGCTCACACGTGTTCGGTGGCGCCGGCTCGATCTTCCCGATCTTCATGATCGGCGGCGTCGCGATGATGATGTTCGGCGGCCGGTTCGGCGGCCAGCAGCAGATGAGCCGGCCCAAGCTGGACTCGATGCGCGCCCAGTTCATGTTGATGCTGGACATGCTGCGCGAGACCGCCCACGAGTCGGCCGACAGCATGGACGCCAACTACCGGTGGTTCCACCCGGCACCCACGACGCTGGCCGCCGCGGTCGGGTCCTCACGGATGTGGGAGCGCAAGCCCGACGGCAAAGACCTGAACTTCGGCGTGGTCCGCGTCGGTGTCGGCATGACGCGTCCCGAGGTGACCTGGGGTGAGCCCCAGAACATGCCCACCGACATCGAACTCGAGCCGGTGACCGGTAAGGCCCTTCAGGAATTCGGTCGCTATCAAAGTGTCGTCTACAACCTGCCCAAGATGATCTCTGTGCTGGTCGAGCCCTGGTACTCGCTGGCCGGAGACCGCGAGCAGGTGGCGGGACTGATGCGGGCGATCGTCTGCCAGCTGGCGTTCTCGCACGGGCCCGACCACGTGCGGATGATCGTGGTCAGTTCCAACCTGGACGAATGGGACTGGGTGAAGTGGCTGCCCCACTTCGGTGACCCGCGCCGCCAGGACGCCGCGGGCAACGCGCGGATGGTCTACAGCTCGGTGCGCGAGTTCGCCGCCGAGCAGGCCGAATTATTCGCCGGCCGTGGGTCTTTCACGCCGCGACACGCCAGTTCGTCGGCCCAGACGCCGACGCCTCACACCGTGATCATCGCCGATGTTGTTGACCCGCAATGGGAGTACGTGATCAGCGGCGAAGGCGTCGACGGGGTGACGTTCTTCGACCTCACCGGCTCTGCGATGTGGAGTGCGGTCCCGGAGCGCACACTGCGGTTCGACAAGACGGGTGTGATCGAGGCGCTGCCGCGCGACCGCGACACATGGATGGTCATCGACGAGAAGCCGTGGTTCTTCGCCCTCACCGACCACATCAGCACCGCCGAGGCGGAGGAGTTCTCGCAGAAACTGGCGCGCTGGCGGCTCGCCGAGGCATACGAGGAGATCGGCCAGCGGGTGGCGCACATCGGCGCCCGAGACATCATGGCCTACTACGGGATTGACGATCCCGGCCGCATCGACTTCGAGGCGCTGTGGGGTAGCCGCAACGACTCGATGGGCCGGTCGCGGTTGCGGGCGCCGTTCGGTGTTCGTTCCGACAACGGCGAGCTGCTGTTCTTGGACATGAAGTCGCTGGACGAAGGCGGCGACGGTCCCCACGGCGTCATGTCAGGTACGACCGGTTCGGGTAAATCGACCCTGGTGCGGACCGTGATCGAATCGCTGATGCTCAGCCACCCGCCCGACGAGCTGCAGTTCGTGCTGGCCGACCTCAAGGGTGGGTCGGCGGTCAAGCCGTTCGCCGGTGTTCCGCACGTGTCCCGGATCATCACCGACCTGGAGGAAGACCAGGCGTTGATGGAGCGGTTCCTGGACGCGTTGTGGGGCGAGATCGCCCGCCGCAAGGCGATCTGCGACAGCGCCGGCGTCGACGACGCCAAGGAATACAACTCGGTGCGCAGCCGGATGCGGGCCCGTGGCCAGGACATGGCACCACTGCCGATGCTCGTGGTCGTCATCGACGAGTTCTACGAATGGTTCCGCATCATGCCGACGGCGGTCGACGTGCTCGACTCGATCGGCCGCCAGGGCCGCGCGTACTGGATCCACCTGATGATGGCGTCGCAGACCATCGAAAGCCGCGCCGAAAAGCTCATGGAGAACATGGGTTACCGGCTGGTGCTGAAAGCGCGCACCGCAGGTGCGGCGCAGGCGGCCGGCGTGCCGAACGCGGTCAACCTGCCCGCCAAAGCCGGTCTGGGCTACTTCCGCCGCAGCCTGGAAGACATCACCCGGTTCCAGGCCGAATTCTTGTGGCGGGACTACTTTCCGCGCGGCCTCACCGACGATGGAGATGAAGCACCGGCGTTGGTGCACAGCATCGACTACGTCCGTCCGCAACTTTTCACCAACTCGTTCACCCCGCTGGAAGTCAGCGTCGGGGGACCCGACATCGCCGCCCCCGCCATCCCCGCCAACGGTGAGTTGATCGAGGCCGAGAGCGCGGACGACGACGCCGAAGGCATCAGAACGCCCAAGGTCGGTACGGTCATCATCGACCAACTGCGCAAGATCGACTTCCAGCCGTACCGGCTGTGGCAGCCACCGCTGACCCAGCCCGTCGCCATCGACGAACTGGTCAACCGGTTCCTCGGCCACCCCTGGCAGCAGGACTACGGCACCGCGCTGGATCTGGTCTTCCCGATCGGGATCATCGACCGTCCCTTCAAGCACGACCAGCCGCCGTGGACGGTGGACACCTCGGGCCCCGGTGCCAACGTCTTGATCCTGGGTGCCGGTGGTTCGGGTAAGACCACGGCGCTGCAGACCCTGATCTGTTCGGCGGCGCTGACCCACACGCCCGAGCAGATCCAGTTCTACTGCCTGGCCTACAGCAGCACCGCGCTGACTACCGTCGCCCGTCTGCCCCACGTCGGTGAGGTGGCCGGTCCGACCGACCCCTACGGTGTTCGCCGCACGGTGGCCGAACTGCTGGCCCTGGTGCGGGAGCGCAAGCGCAGCTTCCTCGAGTACGGGATCGCCTCGATGGAGGTGTTCCGGCGGCGGAAGTTCGGTGCTGAGCCCGGCCCGGTCCCCAACGACGGGTTCGGCGACGTCTACCTGGTGGTGGACAACTACCGGGCGCTGGCCGAGGAAAACGAGGTGCTGATCGAGCAGGTCAACGTGATCATCAACCAGGGCCCCTCGTTCGGGGTGCACGTGGTGGTCACCGCCGATCGCGAATCGGAGCTGCGGCCACCGGTGCGCAGTGGTTTCGGTTCCCGGGTCGAGCTGCGGCTGGCCGCCGTGGAAGACGCCAAACTGGTGCGTTCCCGGTTCGCCAAGGACGTCCCGGTCAAGCCGGGTCGCGGCATGGTCGCGGTCAACTATGTCCGCCTCGACGCCGACCCGCAGTCCGGTCTGCACACATTGGTGGCGCGACCCGCGCTGGCCAGCACGCCGGACAACCGGTTCGAATCCGACAGCGTCGTCGAAGCCGTCAGCCGGATCACGAGTGGCCAGGCTCCGCCGGTACGCCGGCTGCCGGCGACCTTCGGCGTGGACCAGCTTCGGGAGCTCGCCGCTCAGGACACCCGCCAAGGCGTCGGCGCGGGCGGAATCGCCTGGGCCATCTCGGAGTTGGACCTCTCGCCGGTTTATCTCAACTTCGCCGAGAACGCGCACTTGATGGTGACCGGCCGTCGCGAATGTGGGCGTACCACGACGCTGGCCACGATCATGTCCGAGATCGGGCGGTTGTACGCGCCGGGAGCAACCAGCGCGCCGACACCACCGGCGGGGCAGCCCTCGGCCCAGGTGTGGCTGGTGGATCCGCGTCGTCAGCTGCTGACCACCCTGGGCTCCGACTACGTGGAGAAATTCGCCTACAACCTCGACGGTGTGCAGGCGGTGATGGGCGAACTGGCCGCGGTCCTGGCCGGCCGCGAGCCGCCGCCCGGGTTGTCCGCCGAGGAGTTGCTGTCGCGGAACTGGTGGAGTGGGCCGGAGATCTTCTTGATCGTCGACGACATCCAGCAGCTGCCGGCAGGTTTCGACTCGCCTCTGCACAAGGCCGCGCCCTGGGTGACTCGGGCCGCCGACGTCGGCCTGCATGTGATCGTGACGCGCACCTTCGGTGGCTGGTCTTCGGCCGGCAGCGACCCGATGTTGCGGGCACTGGCCCAGGCCAACGCGCCGCTGCTGGTGATGGACGCCGACCCCGACGAGGGATTCATCCGCGGCAAGATGAAGGGTGGTCCGCTGCCCCGTGGTCGCGGCCTGCTGATGGCCGAGGACACCGGCGTGTTCGTTCAGGTCGCAGCGACCGAGTTGCGTAAGTAGGACGTGCGCCGCTGCGCCGGGGCTGACCGGGTTACACCGGGATTGCGCCCCAGCGCAGCGGCAATTCCTTGAGCGCGAAACTCTTTGAGGGATAGTTGATCATGGGGGAGTAGCCCTCGGGCAGTTCGAAATCCGGAATCTGGGTCAGCCATTCCGCGACGATCACCGTCAGTTCAATGCGCGCCAGGTGAGAACCCAGGCAGCGATGCGGGCCACCGCCAAACCCCCAGTGCCGGTGCACCTTTCCGTCCATGTTGAGTTCGTTGGTCGACATCGCGTCGCTGTCGTCACGGTTGACCGCGGCCATGCACAGCCGCACCGATGTGCCAGGCGGCAGGGTCATGCCGCCGACTTCGACGAATTCGGTGGTGATGCGTGGTGCCACCGGTGCCGACGGTTCGAGGCGGACGATCTCTTCGATGAAAACCCTGATCTGCTTTGGGTTGTCGCGCAGTTCCTTGCGCAGCTGCGGCCTGCGCGCCAATTCGAACAGCGAAAATCCGATAGCCGCGGTCACCGTGTCCAGACCCGCCAGGATCAGCAGGTGACTCATGCCCAGCAGTTCGAGGTCGGTGAAGTTGCCCTTGCCGGTGATCACCTGGGACAACATGTCCGACTTCGGGTTTCGCCGGCGCTGCGCGATGGCGTCGGCCAGATAGGCCAGCAGCAGCTCGGACTTCTCGATGTCGGACTGGGTGATGAAGGGCTTGTCGCTGACGACGGCGTCCTTCCAATCGATGAGACGGTCACGATCCTCGACCGGCAGACCGTAGAGGTCCAGGAACACCTGAAACGGGTACAGGTTGGCGAAATCCGCCATCACTTCGCATTCGCCCCGGCCGACCAGCGCCGCGATCATGTCACTGGCGTGGCGCTGCAGCACCGGACGCGACTTACTCAAAGCGTGCGGGCTGAAGTACGGCTGCAGAATCTGGCGGTAGCGGGTGTGCTGCGGCGGGTCAAAAGCCAGTGGCAGCACCGGCAATGGATGGCCGGGCGGCTGCAGCACCGTCGACGAGAAGACCTTGGTGTTGCGCAGCGCGGCCAGCACGTCCTCGCGGCGCGTGATGTAGTAGTGGCCGTTCATGAACACAACCGGTCCGGCGTCCCGTAGCGTCTTCCACCCCAGGCCCCGGTCAGCGGTCATCGGTAGCGTGGCGAAGTCAAGCCTGGGCAGGTAGAACGAGCCTTGCTGGCCTTCGCTCATGCGCTTCGATCTCCGGTTGTCTGTCGTTGATGAAATACCCCGATGCGACGGCACCTTTGCCGGTCTCCGTCGATACGAACGCGTCGCGGCACACCAATATTGCATGCGCGGCAAAGGAACACAGATCCGCCCGCCCACGCTAATCCGGGGTTTCCGATGCCCGGAACCGGTTGGCGAACATCTTCGATACTTTACCGACCGACTAATCTGGGTACCGCATCGTGATGTGCGAGCTTGTCTGATGGCGAAGACGTTTATGGTCGCGCCGGCCGCCAAGGGAGGAAGCCTTGTGAGGGTTCGTCTGGAACAGTCGAAATGTGTGGGCCACGCCCAGTGTTACGCCGTCGACCCAGACCTTTTTCCCATTGACGAGTCCGGCTATTCGATTCTCGAGGAGCACGAGGTCAGGCCCGAGGACGAGCAGTCGACTCGTGACGGCGTCGCTTCCTGCCCCGAAATGGCACTGATTCTCGAAGAGGACTGACAGCACGGACCGCCGACACCGGTGCCATCGCGGTGGGCGGTAAGCAAACGGTTAATGAACAATTCGTTTCCTTTCGTGAACTCGCGCCGACTGGGAATGAACAGTGGCTGGCCATTAATGAACAGGTGGCTTTGGGGTGTCGGTGTTTGCCTCGTAACGAACTAATCTCAGTGCCGGGCGGCAGTTCGGGCACACGCGAGCTGTCGCTCGGTTGCTGATAGCGGGAGATTAGCCGGGGCAGAAGGTGCATGTCGTTACTGACCAGACATCCGAGAAGTGTGGTGGCACACCACCTTTGCGGGAGCAGTCAACTGGTCAAGATGCACCGGCCGGCCCGGCTGATGGCGTTGCGGGGCGAAGAGGCCCAGGCAGTGACTCCCGTAGGCGCAGCGGCCTACCGGTGGCGTCGTTTACAGAGCCGTGACCACGACCACCACTGATTCCTATGTGACAGCCGAGATCGCCTGCGTTCGCGGCCGACTGAGGAGGACACGGTGTTTGACTTCGCGGCGTTACCGCCCGAAATCAATTCCGGTCGCATGTATGCGGGTCCGGGGTCGGGGCCAATGATGGCCGCCGCCGCCGCCTGGGATGAGATTGCGGCGGAATTGGGTGTAGCGGCCAGCGGCTATAACTCGGTGGTTTCCGAGCTCACCAGCGGGCCATGGGTGGGACCGGCATCGACGTCGATGGTTGCGGCGATCACCCCGTTCGTGAGTTGGCTCAGTGCCATGGCCGCACAGGCCGAGGAGACCGCCGGGCAGGGCCGGGCCGCCGCCGCCGCGTTTGAGGCGGCGTTTGCGATGACGGTGCCACCGCCCGTGATCGCGGCCAATCGAGTTTTGTTGGCGACCCTGGTGGCGACGAATTTCTTCGGGCAGAACACGCCCGCGATCGCGGCCACCGAGGCGCAGTACATGGAGATGTGGGCGCAAGACGCGGGTGCCATGGCCGGCTACACCGCGGCCTCGGCGACCGCGTCGGAACTGGCGCCGTTCGCGGCGCCGCCCAACACCACCACCCCGGAAGCGGGCTCCAACCAGGCGGCCGCGGTCGCCCAGGCCGTGGCCGAGCCGGCGGGCAACACCGCGCAGACCACCTCACAGGTAGCGACGCCACAAGCGCTGTCGGTCAGCGCAACGCAAGCGGTGCAGGCGCCCGCGGCGGTAACCAACGCCTCGAATTCGGGACTACTCTCCACCACAGTTCAGGACTTCCTGCAGTCCGGGCTGCCCACCCCGACCAACAACTACCTGGGCCTGAACCCCACGCTCTACACCGTGATCCTCAAACAGACCTCGGGCCTTGCCTATTTCTCGAACGGTATTCCGGCCTTTTGGTCGCAGCTCGCCCAGCAGTTGGTCTTCGGTCCCGGTGGTAGTACGGCCGGTGCCGGTGGTGCCTGGTTCCCGACGCCGCAGTTCGCGAGCCTGGGGCTGGGCAATCTGGGTGGTGTGGGCCATGTGAGTGCGATCTCGGCGGGGGCCGGGCAGGCTGCCCGGGTGGGGATGTTGTCGGTTCCGCAGCATTGGGCGACGTTGACCTCGGCGGTGAGCCCGTCGGCGCTGTCCGAGGAGGCCACTCCGATCCAGGCCGCGGCGGCCGGCGGAGCAAATTCACCAGCCAACGGTCTGCTGCGCGGCATGCCGGTCGGGTCGATGGGGCGGCGCGGTGCGGCCGCCGGCTACGTCAACAAATACGGGTTCCGCTACAGCGTGCTGACCCGCCCACCGTCGGCCGGATAACGGAGAGCCAGATGAACGCCAGAGCACCAGCAAACCATTCGCGGAATGTAGCCCAGCCCGACGGAAGTGAAGGAATCTAGATGTCTTTTGTGACCACGCAGCCCGAGGCGCTGGCAGCCGCAGCCGGCAGCCTCCAAACCATTGGCTCAACGCTGAGCGCTCAGAACGCAGCGGCGGCGGCCCCAACGACGGGGGTGGTGCCGGCTGCCGCCGACGAGGTGTCGGCGCTGACGGCGGCGCAGTTCGCTGCGCACGCGCAGATGTATCAGGCCGTCAGCGCTCAGGCTGCGGCGATCCACGAAATGTTCGTCAACACCTTGAGCACGAGCTCCGGGTCGTATGCGGTGACTGAGGCGGCCAACGCCGCCGCGACTGGTTAAGGAGTCGATGATGTTGGATTTTGGGGCACTTCCGCCGGAGGTCAATTCGGCGCGGCTTTATGCGGGTCCGGGTTCGGAGTCGTTCACGACGGCGGCGTCGGCCTGGAATGCGATTGCTGCGGAGTTGCAGTCGGCTGCGCTGAGTTATCAGAACGTGGTTACTCAGCTGTCCAGCGACGAGTGGACCGGGACCGCCTCGGCGGCGATGGTTCAGGCGGCGACTCCGTATGCGGAGTGGTTGAGCACTACTGCCGCGCAGGCTGAGGAGGCGGCCACTCAGGCCAACGCGGCTGCGGCGGCGTTTGAGACGGCGTTTTCCTCGGTGGTGCCGCCGCCGGCGATCGCGAGCAACCGTGCCCTGGTTCAGCAGCTGATCCAAACCAACGTGTTGGGTCAAAACACGGGGACGATCGCTCAGTTGGAGGCCCAGTACGGCGAGTACTGGGCGCAGGACGCCGCTGCGATGTACGGCTATGCAGGTCAGTCGTCGACCGCGACCAAGGTGTCGACGTTCCAGAAGGCACCCGAGGTCACCAACCCGTCGGGCCAGGCCACCCAGAGCGCAGCGGTCACCAACGCCACGGCGAACTCCACGGCGACCAACACGTCGAAGACCCTGCAGGCCTTGGCGCAACCCACGACCACTGCCACCCAGGCGACGACCCAGGCGACAACTCAGGCCGCCACGACTACCACGGATCCGTTGTCAGAGCTCTGGTTCCTGTTGACTGGGCAGTCCACTTTGCCCACCAGCCTGGGATCGGCCGTGAACGGCTACAGCCCCTTCGCCAGCCTCTTCTATAACACTGAGGGTCTGCCGTACTTCAGTACCGGTATGGCCAACACCTTCACGCAGATCGCCAAATCGACCGGGCTGATCACTGGGGCGGCTCCGGCCGCCGCCAAGGCATTGCCCGGTCTTGGTGGTCTGGGTGGCATGTTGGGTGGCGGGGCTGCGGCTGCGCACCCGGTGGCGGCGCTGGGCAGTGCGGCCTCGGTCGGTGGCAAGTTGTCGGTGCCGGTGGCCTGGTCGGGTGCGCCGGCCACGCAGGCGCTCGGGCATGCGATTCCGGTCAGCAGCATCAGTGCTGCCCCGGAGGCGGCCGGCGGGCCGGGGAACTTGTTGGGCGGCATGCCGCTGGCCGGTGCCGGTGCCGGCGGGCACGGCGTGGCCGGTCCCAAGTACGGATTCCGGCCCACCGTCATGGCCCGACCACCCTTCGCGGGATAGTCCCGGCCGGTAACGCCGGCGCGATCCACAACGCGCCCTGCCCCGAAACATCGGCGGCAGGGCGCGTTTTCGCGTGCCTGGATGAGCGGCACCCCCGCCGGACAGGCTGTGCGACGGCCCTGTCACGAGCACTCGCGGCGCACCCAACGCGAGCCTGGTCACCCGAGTCGCACCCCGGGCGCCGCGGCGAATCTCGCGTCGGCTTTATCTGCGGCCGGATTTTTATCCCGCGCTGGGGTTTTCGCGTCGGCGCAGTCCCGCCTAAACCGCCCTCCAAGGTCGGGGCCGTGCGCCGCTGACTGATGCTCCGACGTGGCGTTCCTGCAGGTAATGGCGGTGACGGCGAGATGCGCCCGATGGCGACCCGCTCGCGCTTGCCACGCCGGAACATCGCTCTCGAAGCCGGCGGGGTCGCACCAGCGGCCGCATCGTGCAACGGCGATGGGCGGCGCAGCGATTTAGCCTTCCGAAGCAAGCAAATTCTTCAAGGTCATCGCCAAGAAGATCACCTGCGAGGGGATACATGTCGTTCGAGCCCGGTGCTTCGTAACCATGGACTTCGGGTCATTACCGCCGGAGATCAACTCCGGTCGCATGTATGCGGGTCCGGGGTCGGGTCCGATCATGGCCGCGGCCGCCGCCTGGGATGGACTGGGCGCCGAGCTGGGCACGGCGGCCAGCGGATACACGTCGGTGATTTCGGAACTGACCCAAGCGCCGTGGGTGGGTCCGGCCTCGGCATCGATGTTGTCGGCGGTCACGCCGTACGTGAGCTGGCTGAGCGTCCTGGCCGCGCAGGCCGAGGAGACCGCAGGCCAGGCCCGGGCCGCCGCCGCCGCGTTTGAGGCGGCGTTTGCGATGACGGTGCCACCGCCCGTGATCGCGGCCAATCGAGTTTTGTTGGCGACCCTGGTGGCGACGAATTTCTTCGGGCAGAACACGCCCGCGATCGCGGCCACCGAGGCGCAGTACATGGAGATGTGGGCGCAAGACGCGGGTGCCATGGCCGGCTACGCCGCGGCGTCGGCGGCCGCCTCGCAGCTGACCCCGTTCACGTCACCGCCCAACACCACCACCCCGGAAGCGGGCTCCAACCAGGCGGCCGCGGTCGCCCAGGCCGTGGCCGAGCCGGCGGGCAACACCGCGAATACGACTTCCCAGCTGGTGACTCCGCAAGCGTTGTCGGTCACCTCTCAAGCGGTGACACAAGCGTCGACGACCACCGCGTCGCAGCCGGGGCCGTTCACCTGGCTTACCAGTGCGATTCAGAACTTCACGCAATCCGGACTGCCTACCCCGACCAACAACTACCTGGGGCTGAATCCCACGCTCTACACCGTCATCCTCAAGCAGACCACCGGTCTTGCCTATTTTTCGAACGGTATTCCGGCCTTTTGGTCGCAGCTCGCCCAGCAGTTGGTCTTCGGTCCCGGTGGTAGTACGGCCGGTGC
>NZ_LZTA01000134.1 GCF_001665875.1 Mycobacterium sp. 852002-40037_SCH5390672 | reverse complement strand
CATCGCCATACCCGCGCTGCCGCTGCCGCTGCCGCTGCCGTCGACGCGCCCCCGCTGCTTCCCGCGCGGCGGCGGCGCCGCCGCCGGGGCGGAACTGACGACGGTGCTGGCCGTGGGAGTGGGAGCCGGCGCGGGCGCCGAGGCGGGTGCCGCGGCCGGCGCGGCGATTGGCGTTGTTGCGGGCGTCGGTGCCACAGCGGGCGGCGCAGGCGCAGCCGGTGCCGGGGGTGCCGGAACGACGGCGGGCTGAGGGATTGCGGCCAGCCCGGCCAGTCCGGCGAAGCCGCCGACGGCGCCCAGGGGGGCGACCGCCAAAAGGGCCGGAACTAGCAGCAACTCCGGCGAACTCGACAGCCAGCTGGTGATTTCGGCGATGTGGGTGGGCCAGTCGAACGTCTCGAGGGCGACCAGGTACTGAAAAGCCAACGCAGGATTTTGCTGCAGGTACACGCCGTACTGTTCGAAATCCTCCAGAAGTTCCAGCGCTCGAACGACCCAGAACATCAGTTGGCCCGGGTTGGCATAGGAGTCGTAGGGCAGTCCGTTGACGGTCCCCTGGCCGGGATTCCAATCGATGCCGAAGAGCCGGAGGATCTGCGCAATAAAGTCGTTCAGCGGGTTGTCGACCTTGGGATCGTTGAATGGGTTGCCCCCCGAATCTTGGGTTGAGGCATCGGATTTCACGATCGGCGGTGGCGGGTCGGCCGGTGGCGTGGCCGCCACGGCCGCGGTGGAGACCGCTTGATAGGTGGTCATCGTAGTCGCGGCCTGGGTCCACATCCGCGCGTAGTCCGCCTCATTGACCGCGATGGGGATGGTGTTGACCCCGAAGAAATTGGTCGCCAGCAGCGTCCCGTGAATCGCATGGTTGGCGGCCAGCTCCGGCAATGTCGGCATCGCCGCCAACGCCGCGGTGTAAGCCACGGCGGCAACCTCATGTTGAGCGGCCACTGCCGCGCTGTCGGCGCTGGACTTCGTCAGCCACGCCAAGTACGGGACATGTGCGGCCACATACGACTCCGAACTCGGCCCTTCCCATGCTCCGGCCTGCACCTGCGTCAGCATTGCGCTGAGCTGCTCGGCCGCTGACGCGTATTCGGTGCTCAACTCCGACCATGTACTGGCGGCCGTAAGCAGCGACGCGGGGCCCGGACCGCTGCTGAGCAACGCGGAATGCACCTCCGGCGGCGCGGCCATCCAGATCGGCGCCGTCATCGCCCGCCGCCCCCAACCACATACGACGCCGCCGCCGCGCTCGTGTCACCGGCGGTGTAAACGACCGTCAGTCCTTCGGATTCGACGCGCAAGCTCATAACCGGCAACTCCTCGGGCTGGAGGGCTGAGTGGGGCTGCCGTGATCTTAATGAATATGATTCTCGTTATCAACTGGTGGAGTTTCAGCCGCGCGCGCTAGACGAGTGGACGGCCTTTCTTGATCCTGCGGTCCAGGTCGTGCAGCAAGACATTGAAGGGGAACTGGCGGACGAACCGCGGTAGATACCGGTTCACCGTGGCCAATACGGCTATCAGCCTGTCGAAGCGGCGTTGCTTGGTCGCGTCCCAGGGCAGCCGCATCTCGTCGCGGAACCGCTGCGGTAAGAACCCCGTGGTGATCAGCAGCGCGAAGTTGTCGGAGAGGCGCTGCAGCCGGCGCGGCAGTGTCACGCCCCGAATGCGATTGGCCGCAATGGGAAACAGGTACTCACGGACCGCGTCGTCGATGTGCACCTTGGCCAGCGATTCTTCCCAGTAGCGGTCGAACGCCGCACGGTCGGCGGGCCACATCTTCGGCGGCACCTGCAGGGTCGTGGCCAGCGTCATGCCCTCGCGGTAGTGACGATCGGCGTCCTCACCGTCGAGCTCTCCGATGAACATGCGGTAGATGTCGACCCCGCCCTTGTACAGGCAGGCCCCCACCCACAGCTGCAGCGCGGGGTCGAATGCGTTGTAGGGCACCGGGCTTCGGCTTTCCGGGGTCGAGTACACCTGGGCGTGAGCGCGGTTCACCGCCCGGCGGAACGCGTCCTTCTGGGCATCGCTGCCGTTGGTCGCCACGGCCAGGTAGGTGAAGGTGGTGCGGGCGCGCTTGATCGGGTGCAGGTCGACCCGGCCACTTTCGACGCGGCTCTCCATCACGCCGTATCCGACACCGGGCTGCGCCAATTGCATGATCACGTTCGCCGGGCCCGCCAGCAACGCGACACCCATCAGCCCCTCGTCGATACCCAGCGCCCGCCGGCGCCTGCGCCGCTGCGCGCGGGGCGGGTCGGTGACTCTGCGCTCGACGTGCCCGATCGGCTGGTGCACCGGCTCGTGAATTGCCATCGTCAGGTCCTCCCCGCAGCGCGTGTCCGCTAATGTGCGAACGCTCGTTTCCTGATATTGTCGTGGCTGGGCGTTAGTGTCAAGATGGTTTCCATGAGCGAGACGTCCAGCGCGCGGCCGTACCGCGGGGTCGAGGCCGCCGAGCGCCTGGCCACCCGTCGTAGCCGGCTGCTCGCAGCGGGCGTGGAACTGCTCGGGGCGGAGCAGCAGAACATCTCGGCGGTCACCGTCCGCGGCGTGTGCCGCAGCGCCGGCCTGGCCGCCCGGTACTTCTACGAAAGCTTCGCCGACAAGGACGAGTTCGTCGCGTGCGTGTTCGACTGGGTCGTCGCCGAGCTTGCCGCCACCACACAGGCGGCGGTGGCCGCGGTGCCGTCCGGCGAGCAAACCCGCGCGGGCATGGCCAACATCGTGCGGACCATCACCGACGACCCCCGCGTGGGCCGCCTGCTGTTCAGCACGCAGCTGGCCGATCCGGTGATCGTGCGCAAACGCGCCGAGTCCAGCGCGCTGTTCGCCATGCTGTCCGGGCAGCACGTCGGCCACGCACTACAGGTCCCGGCGAACGAACGCATCAAGGCCGCCGCGCATTTCGTGGTCGGCGGCGTCGGGCAAACCATCAGCGCCTGGCTGGCCGGTGACGTCAAACTCGAACCGGACCAGCTCGTCGACCAGCTGGCGGCGCTGCTCGACGAGCTCGCCGAGCCAAACCTGTACCGCCTCACCGAGACACGTGCCGACGCCTAGCGGCCTCGGCGTGAACTCACACTCGGCTGGCCGTGCGCCAGCCCGCCGCAGCGGTCAGCGAGAAGTCGCTCAGAGTACTCGAAATATGCTGCTCCAAGCCCTCATTCGAGTTGGCGCCGCCCGGCTCGAAGGCCAGAACCGAGACGAACACTCGTCCATGCGCCCGTCCCGACAACAGCGCCAGTACGCCGTTGGTGCGCTGCATGGTCGCGCGGGTCACGCCCGGGTACAGAGACTTCATCGCGAAGTAGTCGGCATCGGTGCCGTCTGGCCGGTTGGCGGCCGGGTCCAAAGCGCCGAGGTTGGACGACACGACGGCGGTTGCGCTGCCGGTGGCCACGCTGATCAGTCGCCTGAACAGCCGCTTGGGGATCAGCGGAACAAGAGGTAACAGTGCCCACCGCTCGTCGGGCACATCTTGATGGCGAATCAGCGCATGCTTGATCGCGGTGCGGATCTCGCGCAGGTCCGTCGCATGTGCGGGGGCAACCGTGATGTCGACATTCGTGACGGCGTTGGCGCGAGTATCGCCCGGGGTGCGCTCGTTGACCGGCATCCCCACGAATACCGAGCCGTCTGCGCCGACGCGTCCCACTCGCTGGGCGAGGCGGGCCGCCAATCCCGCCAGCAGCGCGTTGCTGGTCCCCCCGAGGGAGCGGGCGCGGGCGTCCCACTCCTCGGCGTCGAAGAATATCGTCGCCGTGGGGAGCGTGATGCTTTCGTCCGGTCCGGCAAATGGCGCGGGTTGCTTTGTGGGCGGCGAGGCAGAAGTTCCGGGACCGCGGCGACCGGCCCGGGCCAATCGGGCCGCCGCGACGACAGCGCGGCCGACATCGGGTGTGTCGCGGGCAGTTTGGCGTGCATCCTCCCGTAGCGCCCGCCACCGCCGACGTGACGCCGCAGCGGGCCATCGGGTCGCGTCGTCGCGCCCGGACGCGGCATCCGCCACGGCCTCGCACAGCCCGACGCCGTCGCTGAGGCAATGCGTGATAACCAAGCTGACCGCCGCCCCGCCGTCGGTGAACGGCAGCACCGCAAGGCGCCATCCGGGTCCGAGCTCGGCATCCGGGCGCTCACTTGCCTGCTCGTCGCACCAGGTGTCGAATCCCTCACGCGGTCGCGGCATCGCCACGATTTCAAGGCCGGGCTGCTCGCTGGGCGACACCCAGCGGTGCCGGCCGAACGGCAACGGGGACCGCTCGATGCGGCGGGCTAATCGCCCCCTCCCCAGGTGGTGATGAAATCTTTTCAGCCCATCGATGTCGACGGGCCGGTCGTACACCCAGATGCATTGCACCAGGCTGGTGGTGCCCGTCGCTCGTTCCCCGAGAAACAGGGTCTGGTCGGCCAGATCCAGCACGTTGCTCATGTCTAGGCCGCCTCGGTGTCGTCTTCGTCGTCCTGTGATTCATCCGAATGATCCTGGTGTGCAACCACACCCGGGGCCGGCGCGACGCTTTCGACGGCGCGGTCGAAAACCTCAATCAGTGTCGCGATGTAGCGCTGGACAGACTCGCGCGCAACTTCGTTGTCCGGGAAGGAGATTGTCACCGTTGTCATTTCGGTGTGCCGGTTGATCCACATGTTGATGCCGCCGGCGGACAGGTTGTCACCGTAGGTGCCGAAATTCGTCTCCGCCCACAATCCGGCAAGCGGTATCTTCCGGAAATCGAGGTAGGACAGCATCATCGGCAGCTGCGTAGGAAGCTGGATTCCCAGTTGCTCGGGCGTGGCCAACTCCAAGAGCCGCTCAAACGGCACGTCGGCAAGACCCCTCGCGGCGTCGAACGACTTCTGGGCGGCTCGGGCTGCCTCGCCGAATGAGACACCGGCGGTGGGCACGGTGACCGGGATCAGGCTGGCGAACCAACCCACCGTCATCGTGTCGAGGCCCGGCATCCGAGTGTCCTTGGCCGTGAATCCGTGGTAGGTCTCGTTGCCGGTCAACTCGTGCTCGGCCGACGCCGTGCACGCCAGAACTCCCCCGATGAACCGGGCGCCGGCCGCGCGGCAGGCGGCGTCGAAAGACTCGGTCTCGGCCGCGTCCAGCAACTGGACGGTTACCAAGTCACCCTTGCTGCTCGCCCAAGTGTCGCCCAGCGGCAGTGGGAAACTCGGCCACGCGCCGTCCGTGTCGCGGCCGAACGCGATCCAGTCCTTGATCTCGGGGGATGACAGGGTCAGGCTCGCGACATTCTCGCGTTGCCGAGCGGCGTAGTCGCAATAGCTCCTGACCTCGGGGAGGTGGGGCTGGCGTCGCTCAGCATGCTGCGCCAATTCCTGATATGTCAGATGGATGTCGACGAAGATCAGGCCGGCGGACAAGCCGTCGATGTGCAGATGGTCGACACTGGCATAGAAGGTGAAGTAGTCAGTGTGCTCGACGATACCGAATGTGAAGCAGCCCCATTCGAGTGTTCCCGGGGTGGTCGTCAAGACATGGGTACGTATCTGGTCGGCGCTCATGGGCTCGAACGCCACCGGAATGAGATCGATCACGGCGGGGTCGTCGATCGTGCGGCGCACGATGGAGCCGTCCTGGAATTCGAACCAATTGTGGTAAGTGTCCTGGCGACGGACGTGTGCGTTGATCGTTGCTGTCATCGCGGCAATGTCACATACCCCCGGGATGTCCCACGCCACGACCATTAGGCGGGGTAGCTGCCTGTTGATGGTATTGCCGATGTGTGCTGCCCAAAGATGTTGATTCTGTTGATAACTCGGTGCTAGCTGAGATCGGCGTGCGGTGCGAGCCGCGTCAAGCGACGCGGGCGCGGGGGTCCACATCGTCAGCGGACCGTTCGGCGGTTGCCATTCGTTGATGTTTCCGAGTGCGACCATCTGCTTGAGTCGTCCCTCCCGTTGATGCCGACATTTGTTGCGCGGCAAGGGAACAGCAAAAAAGTCATAGGGCGACGACTCTTTCGCGCAGCATGAATCCCGTTCGCCCGAACCCTTTACGACATGCCGCGGCAATGTATGGCTGAGTTGCCGCGTCGCTATGCGCCCCCTGTGTCGCGGAAGTTGACGCTAGTCGAATTAGGTCACAAACGTCCCCCTGTTGTGATCATCGTCACATGCGCGTTCGCTAGGCGGCCGCACGGCCTGTTTGCCAACCGGTCTTTGGTGAAGCTCCGACATCGGGAATCAGGGCATGCTTGAGTTGCCGCGGACTTGGACATCGACACGGCTCAGCTCGCGGAGCCGACCGGCACATCGCACTGAAACACGTTCCAATACTCGCGTCCCGACACGAGCTCACACTCGGCTGAACGTGCGCCAATCCGTCGTGGCGGTCAGCGAGAAATCGGTCAGCACGCCGGAGATGGTTTGGCGTAACTCCTCATTGGAGTTTCGGCGACCCAGCTGATAGCCGAGGACCGAGACGAAGACCCGGCCGTGGACTCGTCCCGACAACAATGCCAGCGCTCCGTTGGTGCGCTGCATCGTCGCGCTGGTCACGCCGGGATATACCGACTTCATCGCGAAGTAGTCGGCCTCGCTGCCATCCGGCCGATTCACGGCAGGATCCATAGCACCGAGGTTGGACGATACGACAGTGGTTGCGCCGCCGGTGACCACGCTGATCAATCGCCTGAAGAGCCACTTGGGGATCAGCGGAACCAGCGGCAGCAGCGCCCACCGCTCGTCGGGCACGTCTTGATGGCGCACCAGCGCATGCTTGATCACGGCGCGGATCTCGCGCAGGTCCGTGCTGATCGCCGAGGGCGGCAACGTGACGTCAACATTCGTGACCGCGTTGGCGCGGGAATCGCCCGGAGTGCGCTCATTGACGGGCATCCCCACGTTGACCGAGCCGTCGGCCGCGACCCGTCCCACCCGCAGGGCGAGGCAAGCCGCCAATCCCGCCAGCAGCGCGTTGCTGGTGCCCCCGAGGGCGCGGGCGCGGATGTCCCACCCGTCGGCGTCGACGAAGAACGTCGTCATCGGCAGGGCGATGTGGTCGTCTCCCGAGGCGGACGGCAGGGACGGCTGGTCGGCGGACGCGGCTTGCACAGCGTCGCGACCCTGCCGGAGCATTCGGACCGCCGCGCGAATGGCGCGGCCGACATCGCCTGTGTCGCGAGCGGTTTGGCGTGCATCTTCAAGCACCGCCCGCCGTAGCCCTCGTGCCGCCGCGGCGGGCCAGCGGATCGCGACGTCCCGGCCGGAAGCCGCGTCCGCCAATGCCTCGCAGAGTCCGACGCCGTCGGTGAGGCAATGCGTGGCGATCAGGCTCACCACCGCG
>NZ_LZTA01000133.1 GCF_001665875.1 Mycobacterium sp. 852002-40037_SCH5390672 | reverse complement strand
TATGCGATCGTCGGCAGCGTCAGATGTGTATAAGAGACAGGGCACGTACTGCGGCGCCGGCCGGGTCGGGGCGCGATGGACCGGTGCCGCGGGCGGCGGATTGACCGGGGTCTGCGGTACGGGCTGCTGCACCGGCGACGGTGCGGGCGCCGGGGCGGCGACCTCCGACGGGCTGGGCGCGGGTGCGGGCGGCGGGGGCGCCGGGCTCGGAGCGGGCAGCTGCGCTTGCGGCGGGTTGCTCGGGGGCGCCGGAAGCTGGACCCTCGGCGTGGCGACGCTGACGCCGGAATTGTGCCGCACGTCCGGTCCCGGCCGATCTGACGTCAAAGTCACAAGCACCACCCCGCCTATCACGGCGACGATGCCGGCCAGTGCGCTACCGGCCAGCATCATGGACCAGGGCCGGCGTGGGGGCTCCTCCTCGTCGTCAGCGACGGCGCTGTACGCCCGGGCGTCGGTGCCGACGTCGGCATGGCCCCAGACATCCAGGTAGGTCGGGGTGAGCGCAGGTGGATTCATCTCGCCGGTGCCCGGGTCCAGCGCATAGGCCAGGGCCGCCGTCGACGACGCGAACAGCGGGGCGTTCGCCGACGCCAGTGCCGCCCCGCGGGCCAGCGCCATGTCCGGCTCCTCGGGGCCGGTGACCGGAAGCGGGGTGGCCGCCTCGAGCGTGGACTTCAGCGCCACGATGTCGGTTCCGCAGCCGATCAGGAACACACCGTCGGCCCGGGAACCGCGGGCGTCCAGACCGGAGACCATCGCCGCCAGTTCCGCGTCCAGGCCTCCCGCGCGACCGTCGCCGATCTGGCGCCGATGCAGGTCGACGATGGAGCCGTCGGCGACGTCGACAACGGCCAGCGTCGCGTTCGCCGGCTCGACGAACAGCATCGCGAGGCGCTCGTAGCCCAGCGCGTAACCCACGGTCTGTGCCAGCGCGGCCGCGGCGAGCAACGGTGCGACCAGCATCACGCCGTCCAGTTCGTGGGTGGCAATCGCCTCCCGTAGCGCGCCGACGCCGGCGGGGTCACTCCAGGTGACCCCGATCGAGGTCAGCTGGTGACCGCCCTCGAGCACTCCTTCGCGGGTCCCGATGATCGCGTCGATCACCTGATCGACGGCACCAGCGGCCGAATTCTCAGCGGCCCCAACCTCGAACTCTTCTTGTTCGACGGTCACGCCGTCCGCATTTTGGCCTTCGATCGCTACCAGGCGGACTGTCCTGGGAGCCATCGACACCCCAAGCACGATGTCCACGTAACGCCTCCAAGGTCTTTTTCAACGCCCTCCGCGAGGGCATGGCGAGACGAACCCCGCCCGAACTTGGTGACATAAACGTTACGCGCGTGCGGCTAAGCCCGCAGGCGGTGTGCGTACGCAGGAACGACGCTAATAACCCGGCCCGAGGAACGGATTTTGGGAGTTCCCCGGATACTGTGCGTTCCCCGGATACTGCGGATACTGGTTCCCCGGATACTGCGGATACTGCGGGGTCGCAGGAGCCTGCTGCTGTGGAACCGGCACCGGAATCGGTATCGGTATCAGCGGCACGTGTATCCACTCCGTGGTCATCGGCACCGTGGTCGTGGTGCTGGTGGTCGGCGGCGGTGGGGGCGGCGGTGTAGTGGTTTCCATCGGTGGCGGCGGCACCGTGGTGGTGACCGTCGGCTGCGGCTGCGGCGGCGCAGTCGTCGGAGGCGCCGTATGCCGCGGGGTGTGCACCGGCGCCGGCGGCGCGGTGGTGACCACCACCGGAGGCGGAGGTGGCGGCGGCGGCGACGGCGGCGGTTCCGGCGGCGGCACCGGGCTTGGAATCGGTTGCGCACTCGGCGGCGGTACCGCGGTGGGCGGCGGCGGTGCGGCCGGGCGCGGCGCCACCGAGTTGGCCGGCGGCGCCGGCAGCGGCGCGACGGAGGGCGCCGGCGGGGCCTGGCGGTTTTCTATCCCGGTCAGCGTGTAGGCCACCCCGCCGATGGCCGTCATGGCGACCACGGCCGACATGCCGATGATCAACTGGGAGAACCGCAGGCGCAGTCGGCGCCGACGTTCCGGCGAGGGTTCGATGACGTTGAGCCGCATCGACCAGCCGGACGGACCGTCTTCGTCGTAAGTTTCGCCACCGAACCGCATCCGCAGGTCGCCGGGGTATTCGGTCTGCGACCACGCCAATTCGCGATCGGTCAGCGCCTCGTCATCGATCACCAGCACGTCGCCGGCCCCCAGGTCGACGACGTCACCGGCGGTGTCGGCCGCGGCGAGCAGCCCTATGGACGTCCGGGTGCGCAGATCCAGCTCGCCGCCGCGAGAAGCCAGGATCAGCGCCCCGCTGGCCGCGGCCAAGGCGGGTTGCGACGGCGTCAGGATCGGCGTGCGGCCGTGCATCGAAAGGCGTTCGGTGACAAGCGGAATGCGGGCCCCTCCGCCGACCGTGACCACCGCTGCCAGGTCCGACCAGTTCTTGCGGTAGCGCACCAGCAGGTCGTCGAAGGCATAGATGAAGCCGGTCAGCCGATCCGCAATCAGCTCTTCGAGGTCGTCCTGCGTCAACGTCAGGCTGCAACTGCGCCCGCCCAGCACCGCGCTGATGTCGGTGGCGATGTCGGTCGAAAGCCGCTCCTTCGCGGCGCGGCATTGTTCGCTGAGTTCGCTGAGCTGTCCGAGACCGGCGGTGCTGGCCGGGTCGAGGCCGCTGCCACGGCCCAGTTCCTCGAAGGCACGCAGCTGCAATTCCTGGTCGATCTCGTCGCCGGACAACGCGGCGTAACGCATTGTGGCGCTGACGAGTTCAAAGTCTCCAGCGACATCGACCAACGTGGCCGACGTGCCGCTCCCGCCGAAGTCGAGCACCCCCACCACGCCCTCGTCCGGCAGGCCGAGCTCGGAGCGCACCGCGGTCAGCGACGCGATCGCGTCCGAGACCAGCCGCGGCGCCATCCCACTTCGCACGAAGCCCACATGGGTTCGCAAGGCGTCCCGCAAGGCCTGCACCGTCGCGGGTTTCCAATGCGCCGGCACGGCGATGGAGATCTCCGAGCACGCCGCATCCGCACCGGCGGCGAGCACCATCGCGTCCAGCGCCTCCACCGTCAGGAGCTCCGGGTCGTGCGCGGAACCGTCGGGCGACACCAGCGCGACGGAATCACCGATGCGCTCAATGAAGCCCTTCATCGGTACGCCTGGCTCAGCTAAGGGCGGGTTCTCTTCGGGCGCACCGATTTTCGGAGCACAGTGCGGGTAGAGGGTAACCACAGACCGCCGGGTAACCGGTGGGCTTCCATTACGCGCAGCGACCAGGTTCGTGGTCCCGATCGACAACCCTAGTGGGTCGTACATAGAGCGAAAACCTCGTCTATAGGGGTCGGTGGCCAGCGTTAACGATAGCCGCGGACACGCGGAAAGCCGATGCTTCGCAATGTCATTGGTATCCGCTCGATGCGCGTGCGTCACCGAAGCGGTACCGGAAACCCCTTGACAAAAAGCGTTGTGTTACAACACCGTCAGCGGCAGCGAACGCCTGGGCTCGAATTGGAATGTCGCTCCGCCACTGACCCTTACCACCGAAACCTCTGGCAGTTCCTCGGTGCGCGTGTCGGTTTCCACCAGCTCCGCCGTCCAGTCGGTGGCCGTTCCGCTAACTCGAACCTCGATATGCGGTTCCACCGCGGTGGCGATCGCCTGGAGCGGCTGTACGGACTCGGGCGAGCACAGCGAGATCCAGGAACGGTCGTCATGGGCCGGCGACGGGTGGACGTGCAGCCGGTTCGACTCCGTCTCGGCGACAACGTAGTCGGCGGGGTTCAGCAGCGGGTGCAGCTCGAGAACCCGCAGTGCTCCTTCGATCCCGGCCGGAAGTTTCAATGCGCGGTGAATGCGTTCGGCGGCCAGGCCGGCTATGCCGATCAGACCGCGGGTGCACACGCCGACGGCTTCGTCGTCGTTGGCGGCGCGTGCGGCCACCGCGATCGCGAACGACAGGTACAGCAGGTGCATCTGCAGGCAGACCTCGTCGGCCATCCGGACCAGCGCCGAATGCGAGAAGGCGGCGAAGTCGAAATCGGACAGCAGCGGGCCCGAGTAATCCGACTGCCCCTCGTCGGAGGGGTCGATGGGATCGAGTTCCCATGTCGCTGCCCGGGTTTGGCTGACGATATCCAGGGCCGGGATGCTACGGGCTTCGGGGTGGGACTCGTCGATGATGACGGTCCATGCGCAGTGCGGATGCCGGTCCGCCGGCGTCCGCGGCGGGCGGTGGATGGGCCGCACCTGGGCGCGCGGGTTGGTCGCAATCGCGGTGGCGTCGAACGTCGGATCCTCGATGGTGTGACACATCCCGAACACGTACTGTTCGCCCATCGGCTCCACGTCGAGCAGGGCGCCGCAGTGGTCGAGGTGGAATTCGCCGTGCCAGCGGTCGTGAACCGTGTACCGGAAATCCATGAATTGCGGTGGCGCACCGATATCGAGCTGCAAACCCTTGAAAATCGTCGGCACGTCGTTGCCCTCGTAGTTCAGCGCTTTCTGCATGCGCCTGGTGTAGACGGGGCTGGCGCCCGCCCACTCCTCGATGGCGATCTGGACCATCTCGTCTCGACCGAACGAGGAGATGCACCAGGCCATCCCGGATCGGTCGATCAGCTGCCCGATCAGCAGCAGTTCGGGAACCAGAACGACGAGCTCGTCACGGGACAATTGCGCGTATCGCGAGGGGCTGCTCACGCCCCAAAAATAGACTCGACTATGTTATAAAGTCAATAATGTCCATCGTCGCTGGCCAGACACCTGATCGCCCGGTTGGCCCCACCCGGCGAACCACCGCGCCCCGCAAGCGCGGCGATGCCACCCGGGCGAAAATCATCGACGAGACGGTCCGCTGCATCGTGGAGGAGGGATTCTCCGCCGCCACCGCCAAGCACGTGGCCGAACGCGCGGGCGTGACCTGGGGGGTCATCCAGTACCACTTCGGGGATCGCAGCGGCCTGCTGATGGCGGTGGTGGACGACGGAGTGGCCCGCCTGGTGGACAGCCTGTCGTCGGCCGATGTCAGCGAGCTACCGTTGCGGAGGCGAATCGAGGTCGTCGTCGACACCGCCTGGAGCTGCTACAGCAGCCCAACCTCGATGGCCGCCTTCGAAATCCTGCGCGAGACCCGCGGCGGCCCGGACCCCTCGTCGCGGCGCCACCTACTCGACATGAACTCCGCAGTCGGCCAGCTGGGCCGATTGATCACCACCGATCCGGCGCATGCCGGTGTGGCCGAGGTCATTTGGGCCACGCTGCGTGGCGTGGTGCTCGCGCAGATGCTCACCGGCACCGCCATCGACTGGAGCCTGGAACGACGTGCCCTCATCGACATGGTCACCCGTGTGCTGCAATGACCTGATGACCCTCGACGATCTCGCCGATATCGAAGCGATCAAGCAAGTCAAATACCGGTATCTGCGCGCGCTGGACACCAAGCATTGGGACGACTTCACCGACACCCTGGCCGAGGACATCAAGGCCGATTACGGCCCATCGATCGGCAACGAGTTGCACTTCACCAACCGCACCGACCTGGTGGAGTACATGCGGACGTCGCTGCCCCCGAACGTCATCACCGAGCACCGGGTGACGCATCCTGACATCACCGTCGACGGCGACACCGCAACGGGCAGTTGGTATCTGCAGGACCGGGTCATGGTGGCCGAGTTCAACTTCATGCTGATCGGGGCGGCCTTCTACCGCGACACCTATCGTCGCACCGATGCCGGATGGAAAATCAGCGGTACCGGCTACGACCGAACCTATGACGCCACAATGTCTTTGGAAGGTCTGAACTTCACGCTCAAACCCGGCCGCGCCGTCGCCACCGACTGACGACTACTTGGTGATGGCGATGACCGCGCCGGGCCGCAGCCATTTCATGATCGACACCAGCTGAGCGTCGTCGACCGCCACGCAGCCTTCGGTGGGTTTCCCGTCGGTGGTGTGGAAAAAGAACGCGGCGCCCCCGCCCGGGGTCTTGTTCTTGTTGACGCCCATCACGACCGCGTGCTTGTACTGCGGGATTTGCAGGTTTTCGCTGTCGCCGGTGTTGAACGGGCACTGCGCCTTCTGGCACACCTGCATCGAGTTGAACGTGGGACTGTGGTCGTCGCCGCTCCACCAGTAGTTGGGCCCGGAGACCTGGGTGTAAGGCAGTCCGGTACCGGGATTCGGCGCCGTGCCGAACGAGGAGTCGAGGCTGTACACGCCCATGGGGGTGGCCGGAACCCCGCTCTTGGCCTGCGGCGCCATCCCCGCCGATCCGACGTGGGTGGGAATGCCGGAGCGCAGCGACTGCCAGCCCGTACCGGTGCGCTGGAAGATCTCCATGGTCGCGTTGGAACCGCCGGTGCTCGCCACCGAAACCACCTGCGTCGCATTGCCTACCGCGGTCGCGAACCAGGGAGCGCCGGCGGCGGCGCTGATCGGCGCCAGCACCACCGAGGCGAAAATCACGGACGCCGCGGCGCACAGCGAAGTGAGCAGTCGGTGCATGCACTCCATCGTCAACGGGCGCATCTTCGGGGTCAAGTAAAGCTTTAGCCCCAGTTAGGTCACGGGCCGTGACCAAATATCCACCGCGACACCGTTGTTAGGGTACGGCGGCGGGCTCGGTCGCGCGTTGCGGGCCGGCGGGTCGCTTGGTCGCTGGCCGAAAAATCAAGAGACACAACAGGAAATACAGATATCCGAGCGACCAGCCGGCCAGCACGTCGGACGGATAGTGCACATTCAGGGCCACCCGGGAAATGCCGACCATCAACAGCGACACCGCCACCACCGCGACCGCGATGCGGCGGGTCAACCCCTTCATCCTCGGAAAGAAAAAGCACAATACGGCGAGCAGGGCGGCCATCGCCTCCAGCGCATGCCCGGACGGAAACGAGGTGGACGGCGCGGCGACCAGCATGGCCGGCGGACGCGGGCGGTTGACCAGCGCCTTGGCCGCCGCGGTGGCGAACTCGTTGACCGGACCGCACGCCAAGACCAGCACCAGCGCGGCCCGCAGATTGCGTATCACCAGGGCGAACACCGTCACCGCAATGCCCAGCAGCGACATCGGGACGGGGCCCAGCACGTACGACACGGCTTCCCAAAACCGCAGCCACACCGGGTGTTTGACCGCCATGTCGCGGGCCGCGTTCAGCAGCGACCAATCCATCCGGTGCAGCCAGGCCCACCCCCGGCAGTAGCCCACCCACAGCAGCGCATACACCGCCGCGGCCAACACGGCGATACACACGGCCGCCGGCGTCCTCGGGCGAGTCATAACCAACCGATACCAGCAGCGCTACCGGTGACATGCGGGCGACCCGCTGCACCCGGCGCCCAGCGCCGCGCTTGCGATCGCCCGGTGACATGCGGGCGACCCGCTGCACCCGGCGCACAGCGCCGCGCTTGCGATCGCCCGGTGACATGCGGGCGACCCGCTGCACCCGACGTCGGGCGCCGCGCTTGCGATCGCCCGGGACCACCGTGCGGCCCACCCCACGGAGCCGCTCGCGCGGTCATACTGTCGATATGGCCGTCTTTGTCCGTAGGTTGTTCGGCATCGGCAAGCTGCCCGACGAGCTGCATGCCCAGGTCGAGTCGGAGGGCCTTACCTACCTCGCCGATTACGTCGCCGTGACCCGGCGATTCAGCGGCACCATCCCCGGTGTGCGGTTGCCGCACAGCGTCGCCAGTTACACGGGTTCGCTGGCCTTCACCTCCGAGCGGGTACTGGCGACGCTGTCGATGCTGCCCAGGCTGGCCGGCCCGACCGTCAACGTGCGGTGGAACGCGCCGCAGACCGGCGCGGCGCAGGTGGAGATCTCGTCGACCGGTTTGCAGGTCAATGTCGACGTCTCCCGGGTCGACGAGAAGTTCACCGGAGAGTTGTCGCTGCACTACAAGGTCGCCATTCCGGACGACGTGCTGGGCGGCCTGCCCCGGCAATCGCTGGCCTTCGACATGCCGCCGGAATACGTGTTCCGCGCGGTCGGTGTTACCTATAGTCCCTGATCGTGATGCGCGGCCAGGGCGGCTGCCGCAGCACCGCCAGGCTGCCGATCACCGCGGCCAGCAGGCCGGTGATCACCCCGATCAGCGCGACCCGGCCCGTGTCCACGGCCGGCCGTCCAGGAGGCCTGCCCGTTGCGGATGGCGAACACCCCCAGCGGTTTGGTGACCACGATGACGGTGGTGCCGTCCGGGGTCTGGTAGGGCTCGCCGTAACCGCGGCCCGCGGCGGGATCGGCGGCCAGCTGATCGAGTACATCGGAAGGCTTCACGGAGCACTCCCTTCCCTGGGGTTCACCAGATCCTGGGGTCACGGCACGATCCACGCTAACGCGGATTTCCTACGATGGCTGATGTGACCGGTGACGCATTCAGCCCGCAAGAGCGGCGGGCCGTCTATCGCGTCATCGCCGAACGCCGCGACATGCGACGATTCGTTCCCGGTGCGGTGGTGGACGAGGCCGTGCTGGCGCGCCTGCTGCAAGCCGCCCACGCGGCGCCCAGCGTCGGCCTCATGCAGCCGTGGCGTTTCATCCGGATCACCGACGTCGCGCTGCGGCGGCGCATTCACGCCCTGGTCGACGAGGAACGCCCGCGCACCGCGGCCGCCCTGGGCCGGCGAGCCGACGAGTTCCTGGCGCTGAAGGTGGAGGGCATCCTCGAGTGCGCGGAGCTGTTCGTGGTGGCCCTCGGCGACGACCGCGACGCGCACGTGTTCGGCCGGCGCACGTTACCGCAGATGGATCTGGCCTCGGTGTCGTGCGCAATCCAGAATCTGTGGCTGGCGGCCCGGTCCGAAGGCCTGGGCATGGGCTGGGTGTCGCTGTTCGATCCGCAACGGTTGGCGTCGCTGCTGGAGATGCCGCCGGGCGCCGAACCGGTGGCGATCCTGTGCCTGGGGCCGGTGCCCGAATTCCCCGACCGCCCGGCGTTGGAACTGGACGGCTGGGCCGTCGGGCGCCCGTTGTCGGAGTTCGTCTGCGAGAACCGATGGGGTCAACAGCCGATGCCCTGATGCGTCGGCCCTCAGCAATCATTTGGGCACGTTGCGGTAACGTCGCCGGTCGCAAGGCAATGTGAGAGGTGACGCAATTGACGCCGGGCGACATAGCGGACCAACAACAGAACACGGGCTTTCAGGACAACGTGCTGATCGTGCACTGGCACGACCTGGGGCGCTACCTCGGCGCCTACGGCCACCCCGACGTGTCGAGCCCGCGACTGGACCGCCTTGCCGCCGAGGGCATCCTGTTCACCCGGGCGCACGCTACCGCGCCGCTGTGCTCGCCGTCGCGCGGATCGCTGTTCACCGGCCGCTACCCGCAAAACAACGGCCTCATCGGCTTGGCCCACCACGGCTGGGAATACCGTGACGGCATCCGGACCCTGCCCCAGATATTGTCCGAATCAGGATGGTACTCAGCGCTTTTCGGCATGCAGCACGAGACCTCCTACCCCAAGCGGTTGGGTTTCGACGAGTTCGACGTATCGAACTCCTACTGCGACTACGTGGCCGACAAGGCCGACGAATGGCTGCGGCAAAGTGCCGACGGCCTTGTCGGCCAACCATTTTTGTTGACCGCGGGCTTCTTCGAGACGCACCGGCCGTATCCGCGGGACCGCTACACGCCGGCGGACAGCGCCGAGGTGGATCCGCCCGATTACCTACCCGACACCCCCGAGGTGCGCGGCGACCTCGCCGACTTCTATGGGGCCATCAGCACGGCCGACGCCGCCGTCGGCCGGCTGCTGGACGCGCTGGCCGACACCGGTTTGGACGCCACCACCTGGGTGGTGTTCTTCACCGATCACGGCCCGGCGTTCCCCCGGGCGAAATCCACGCTGTACGACGCCGGCACCGGCATCGGCATGATCATTCGCCCGCCCGCCAACCGGACCGTGACCCCCCGCGTCTACGACGAGCTGTTCAGCGCGGTTGACTTGGTCCCGACGTTGTTGGGGCTGTTGGGAATTGACACTCCTGCCGACGTCGACGGCGTCTCGCACGCGCCCGCCCTGCTGGAGCCGCAGCGCCGAACTTCACCGGTGCGCGACCACGTGTACACGATGAAGACCTACCACGACTCGTTCGATCCGATTCGCGCGATTCGCACCAAGGACTACAGCTACATCGAGAATTACGTGCCCCGGCCGCTGCTGGATCTGCCACTGGACATCAGGGAAAGCCCGTCCGGGCTGGCCGTCGCGCCGTTCGTCACGGCGCCGCGGCCCGAGCGTGAACTCTACGATCTGCGCACCGACCCCACCGAGACCACCAACCTGCTGGCCGACGACGGCACGGATGCCGACGACGTCGCGGCCAACCTTGCTGTGCTGCTGCATGATTGGCGCCAGCGCACCGGCGATGTCATCCCCTCGGAGTTCGCCGGCACCCGCATCTCGGCGCGGTACACCGAGACGTATCTGCAGATCCACCACGCGAAGCCGACCCCCCGCTCGGGGATCGCCGCCGACCGGGGCATCGAAGACGGCAAGCCCACGCAGCGTTAGTTGCCCTCGGATTGACCCGAAGTCGTCGCCACCCGGTGCTGCAACGGCAGGCCAACCGCCGCTCCGGCGACCGGGTCGAGCGCTACCGCGGCGCAGGCACCGCTAGAGCGGCTGCCCAGCTGAGCGGCTCGAGCCACCCACCTCGGCGACGACGAACACCCGCCGGAACGGGAAGATCGTCGTCCCGTCGGATCGGGGCGGGTAGGCGTCCAGCAGCAGCGGGATCAGCTCCTCGCGGAACTGCTGCCAAGTTTCGTCGTCGAGCCGCTCGCGAACCGGAACCAGCGCGGTGCCGGTGATCCATTCCAGCACCGGATGCGCGCCGGTCAGCTGGTGCAGATACGTGGTCTCCCAGACATCGACCTTGCATCCGGCGTCGAGCAGCAGATTGGCGTAGTGCGCTGGTGGCTGAACCACCGCCCCGACCCGAAATGGTATGTCGCGCAGCAACTTCGCGTATGGCTCTCGTCGGGCCAGCGCCCGCACCGCCGCGTAGGACGGCGACTCGAAGTTGCCCGGCATCTGGACACCGAGCCACGATCCGGACGCCAGTTGCCCCGCCCACCGGAGCAGCAGGTCGGCGTGCTCGGGCACCCAATGCAGGGCCGCGTTGCTGACCACCACGTCGGTGTCGGGTTTGGGCTTCCAGTCGCGCAGGTCACCGGTGACGGCGTCGATGCCGCGCTCCTTGGCCGCGGCCACCATCTCCGGCGAGCTGTCGATCGCCTCGATCACCGCGTCGGGCCAGCGGCGGGCCAGATACTTCGTCAGGTGACCGGGGCCGCAACCGAGATCGACGACCCTGCGCGCCCGCTCGGCACCCACCCGCGACAGCAGGTCGTAGAAGGGGCGGCCGCGATGGTCGGCGAAGGCCAGGTAAACGTCCGGATCCCACATGTCGATCCTCCTGATCCTCGCGCCGCCGCCAGCCGGCCGCTAGCAAACCGTATAACTCCCATGGTGCGCCGATGCGGCCCGACTGGTCCCGGGATCACACCGCTACCACCGAAACCGGTCGAAACGCCCGGGCCGTGCACGCCTGTCGGGCTACCATCGGCGTTCGTGGCGTCCGACTCAGATCCGATCGACCCGCCCATCCCCGTTCCGGACGTTCCCGGCGCCGATCTACCGGCCGGCGCCGGCGGATTACCCCCCCACTCGGCGTTGTCACCCCGCCAGCGAATGGTAGTCGAGGCTTCGGCCTTCGGCGATCTGGCCCTGCGCACCTGGGTGGCCTCGCTGCTCACCACCACGGTCGCCCCGTTCGTGGTCGCCAGCACCCTGCGGCAATCCGATTCCGCCACCGAGCGCGGCAACCTCGACTTCTACGCCGAGTTGGGCGCGGCGGGAGACCCGGCGCGGTCCTTTCCGCCACCCACCGAGGCGCCCCGGGTCTCGTCGCGGCGGGCCAGCCCGCTGGCGGAGTGGATCGCGCGCGGCACGGTTGACAACATCGCGTTCCCCAGTAGTTTCACCGCCGTCAACCCCGCCATGCGTACCCAGTGGGGTGCCTGGCGATCCAACAACATCGTGCGCGCACAGCATTGGCGCCACGACGACGGACCACGTCCCACCCTGTGCGTCATCCACGGCTTCATGGGATCGTCGTATCTGGCCAACGGGCGGTTCTTTTCGTTGCCGTGGTACTACCGGTCCGGCTACGACGTGCTGATGTACACCTTGCCCTTTCACGGCAAGCGGGCCGAAAAGTTCTCACCCTTCAGCGGTTTCGGCTATTTCGCCGCAGGGCTCAGCGGCTTCGCCGAGGCCATGGCCCAGGCCGTGCACGACTTCCGTTCCATCGTCGACTATCTGCGCCACACCGGGGTCGACCGCATCGCGCTCACCGGGATCTCGCTGGGCGGTTACACCTCGGCGCTGGTTGCCTCGGTCGACGATCGACTCGAGGCCGTCATCCCGAACTGTCCCGTCGTCACGCCGTCGACGTTGTTCGACGAATGGTTCCCGGCCAACAAGCTGGTCCGGCTGGGCCTGCGGCTCTCCGACATCAGCCACAACGACCTGGCGGCCGGTCTGGCCTACCACTGTCCACTCAATTACCGGCCGCTGGTGGGCCGGGACCGCCGGATGATCATCACCGGACTCGGCGACCGGATGGCGCCGCCCGACCATGCCGTCAAACTATGGCAACACTGGGATCGCTGTGCGCTGCACTGGTTTCCAGGCAGTCACGTGCTGCACATAAGCCAGTTGGATTATCTGCGCCGGATGACCGCGTTCCTGCAGGAGGTTATGTTCTGACCACACCGACGGTGTCGGCCGTGTCGGTGAGCGAGGCACGGTGAGCCCCACCGACCAGGGTGGGCCAGTGTAGCCACGAGAGCAGGTCCGCGGGGGCGGCGGTGTGTCCGCCGAGTCGCCGCGTGGACAACAGGTCCAGCGCCGTCAACGCGGGCAGGTGGTTTCCGCGCTGCGGGGTCAGCCCGTCCACCGGCGTTTTGCCGTCCGGGCCGGTCTCGGTCTGGAACGCGCACGCTACGGCAACGGTGGGCTGGGTCCTGTCACCGGCGATCTCGAGCGCAATACACGTTTCGCGCGCCGCATACGACCGGATCGCCTCCAAGGTTTCCGGCAGCGCGTCATCCACCTGAACTTGGTATGCGGCAAGGTAATCCGAAGCCCCGCGCTGCACACCCCGCCACCTCTCGCGCGGGTTGGACGTCAACAATCGGGGAACGTCGTCGGCTGCGACGGTGGTGGCTTCCCAACCGATCTCCCGGAGATGGTCGGCCAGCCGGCGCGCGGCGACCTGAGCGGTCTCGTGCAATGGGATTCGCGGTGACCGGGCTTGCAGCGCAGCCAGATTGTCCGGGGCCGACACGGTGAGCCCGACCCAGGTCTCGCGCCTCGATGCGTCGGAGGCGTTGTCGCGGCTGGTGATCCTGATCTTGTCCGCCCGGATGCCGTAGCGGTCCAGGTAGCTCGCGATCAGCGGGAGCGGAAGTACATCGACGTCGCCCTCCAGTGCGCCGATGCGAACCAGAGCGGTCGTCGCCGCGTCGGAAGTGTTCTCGGGCACGCCATTGCCGCGCACGATCATCGCCAGGCGACGGCGCACAATGGTGGTGAAATGCAGACCACCCCACCAACCGAACAAGACGATCACGACGGTGGCCGCGATGCCGAGCAGCCAGTAGTCCCGGGGCGATCGCCACGGGTAGGCCATCACCGCGGGCACAATGGCCAACAGCGCCAACGTGATTCGACCGCTGCCGGGAGTCGGTATCCGATGCTTGCTCACGGGGTGGGGTCCTTTCGTCGGCGTGCGGTGATTGCGGCGATCCCGCCGGCGATTGCGACAAGCACGGCCAACGCGGCGGTGCCGGCCACCGCGACGGTCCGTGGTGTCGTGTTCTCGGGTGCTGGTGCCGGCGGCACGGCGACCGGCTTGGCCGACGCCGCGCCGGGTTGATTGTCGGCGGGCATTTGCCAGGTCAACGCCGCCACTGGGTCCACGCCGCCGGCGCCCACCACGTTGGACGGATCGCGAGCGCCATTGTGCGCGGTTGCGCTGATGCGATGCAGCACCGCAGTCGCTTTCAGATCGGGATACTTGCTGCGGACCAGCGCGGCGACGCCGGCAACGTAGCCGGCGGCATAGCTGGTACCACTCAGGGCGGCCAATTGTTGGTGCTCGCCGGGCAGGCCATTAGCCAGCGCGCCTCCGTCGCCGTTGCCGATTGACACGATGCGCTCACCGGGTGCTGCGGCACCGACCCACGGCCCGGCCACAGTGAATTTCGACGGCTGTCCATCGGGGGTCAGCGAAGCCACCGACAGCACGTACGGCTGCCACAACGAGGGGATGGAGACCGAGGTAACACCGGCCCAGTTTCGCGGATCGCCCGGACGGCTCAGATCGGTCAGCGGATTGGATTCGCACGACGTGCCGCCGGACAGCGATCCGGTCGGACCGCTGTCGCCCGCGCCGGCCACGATCACCGCGTCCTTGTCCACCGCCGCGTAGCGGATCGCCGCACCCAGCGCGGCCTGGTCGACGGGCCGATCCACGGGCAGGCAGGTGGCTTCTCCGACGTTGATCACCCGAGCGCCGAGGTCGGCGGCGTGCACGATCGCCCGGGCGAGCGTCGTAACCTCAGCAGACACCTGCGCCGCCATCGGGTCGCCACCCGGCGTCCGCGGCGAGAACTTGGCCGAGGTCGTCCTGATCGACACCACTCGCGCGGCGGGCGCGACCCCGGCGAACCCGTCCTCAGGCGACGACTGGCCGGCGATGATCCCGGCCACCAGGGTTCCGTGCCCGTCGCAGTCGGTCAGGCCGTCGGTCGTCTCGACGAAGTCACCGCCGGGATCGACGTTGGGCAGCCGCGGCCCCGGGCGCACCCCGGTGTCGAGCACCGCTACCAGCTGGCCCTCGCCGCGCGAAAATTGCCATGCGGCAGGGAGGTTCAGCCCCTGTTGGCTGGGCGTGACCGCGCGTGGGTCGGTGCCCGCGATGACTCCAGCGGCGCTGCATGGCCCGCGCTGTTCCATCGGCTGGACGGGGCCCGGTGTTCCGCTGGGCGGGGCGACGGCGGGATCAACCGTCGGCGGGCTGATCGCGAATGCCGGCGAACTCGACCACGTCGCAGCGGCCGGCCCTAAGGCCAGCGCCGCTGCGAAGCAGGCTGATGCCGCTCGAATCATCGATTGAGCACCCAGCTGAACAGGCCGACCAGGAACGCCATGACGGGGATCAGCGACGCATCGAGTCCGGTCGCGACGAAGCCCAGCAGCCGGCGCACCGGCAGCGAATAGCTTTCCGGCGCAGCGATTCCCGGGTTCAGCGCCACCACGATCCACATCGACACCAGTGCGAGGAGCACCAGCACCGCGCCCAGGGCCGCGGTGTAGCGTCCGGTCGAGGTGTAGAGCACCAGCAGCACACCGGCGACTAGGTACGGCTGGGCGAGAAGCCAGGCCTTGCACGCGGCCGAATCCCACACCCGGGCGCGCAGGACGGACGTCGCCGCCGTCGCCGCGAGCACGTACCAACCCGCCCCACTCAGCGCCTCGGGGCGCAACCCGATCGCCACTGAGCCGAGCACACTGAGTAGCACTGCGGCAGCAATGAATCCGTTCTGGTGGGCGTCACCGATCCGCACCCGGCGCGGCAAGTCCTCGAGCACCTGCAGCGACGGTGCTGACGGGGTGGGGTCCCCGGGCGCAGGAATCACCGGCACCGGGAACCGCGCCCACAGCGCGGACAGCTGCGCCGCCTCGATGGTGACCAGCAGCGCCGCCACGATCAGGCCGCAACCGATCGCGATTGGCTTGAGATGCCAGAGCAATTCGGCGCCGGCGGCCAGCAGCACCCCGGTTCCCACCACCGCGGTCGCCGTGAAGAACCCGGCAATGCGCTCACGCTCGACACTGGGAACCATCAAGGCGATCAACGACCACGCGGCGACGCCGGCCGCGGGCAGCATCAAATGCGCCGGCCCGAATCTCCCGGGTACCGCAAGCGCCAGTGCACCGGCGATGGGCACCAACGCGGCAATCGAAAGCGCCGCTCCGGTGCGTGCCGAACGCGCCGTGACCAGCACGCCGACGATCGCGGTCAGCGCGGCGACCACACTCACGGCGACCAGCCCCAGCAACGCGCCGGTGGCCACCCGGTAGGTGACAGACAGTCCGGTCGCCAGGAATGCTACGGCGATCGCCGCGGCCAGCGCGCCACGCTGGATATGGGTTGTGCCCCAAGGCTTGATCCGGGAGGTCGAGAAAATCATGGCGGCATCGGCGATGTCCTCGACGATGCCGGGCGCGGCCGGACCGACCGGCACCGGCTGCAGCGCCAACAAGTCGCCGTCGACGACTCCGACGGTGTCCAGGCTGGCGTCCAGACTGAACGGCAGCCCACCGATGGGGGCCAGGCTCAGTTGGCTGGCCGCGCCGGTCTCGGCGGCTCCGCGAGATTCAACGGCGTCATCCGCGTCGCCGTTCGCAGCCGGGACCACCAAACGCTGGACGGCGGGCAGGATCTCACGCAGCGGCAGCTCGGCCGGCAAGGCGATTTCCGTCAGCCTGCTGTCCGCGAGGATTGCCACGCGGACGATGGGCATGACGGTTCCGGATGTCACCGGAGCCTCGAAGAATGTTGCGGCCGTTCCTGGAACATCGTGCTCTCTTCTCTAGTTTCTATCAGTGTTGGACGGACAGTGTTGAAGGGGAAAAGTCTCGGGCTAACCGGTGTTCGCAGAACCATCCGGCGTCTGGCAGTAGGGCGGTCAGCTGTTCTATCGCGACGGCGATCGCGAAGGGTGTTCCGGGTGCGAAGGTGGAGATCCACTCGCCGTCGAACGCGCGGGACGGACTGATCAGCACCCGCCCCGCGGGCGCGTCGACAATGCTCATCCCGACCTCGGTGGTTGCGTGGTGGCCGTCTCGGTGGCAGCCGGCGACGATCTCGACGTAACTGCGCGTTCCGTTGAACACCGACTCCACCACCGGCCGTGCCGATTGCGGGATACCCAAGTAGTCGAGGACCTCGGAAAGCGTTGCGCCCGAACGCAGTCGCTCGTCAGCCCTGGCCCCAACCCGCGTCGGCATGCTGAACTCGTCGAATCGAGCCGGTGCTCGCTGCGCGAGCCCGACGCCGAGGACCGGAACCAGCGCGCGCGGATCGTCGATTTCCATCACGGTGAACGTGATCAGCTGTGCGCTGCGCAGCGCGACAACCGTCTTGGAGGGCCGGCCGGTGATCCCGGCGCGCTGCGCGACGACGCCACGCAGCAGCCCGCTGTCCTCGCCGGTGGGATTGGTGGGGCCCACGTAGCGCAGGTCGAACCAACGCTCCGGAAAGCACACCACCTTGACCCACTCGGCGACCGCGGGGTTGATGAGTCCGCTTTCTGACACCAGACCCATCTCGGTCAGCTCGGCCCGCTGACGATCGAGAAACGCGTTGCGCTCTGCGGCATCGGTATAGGGCGAGGTGATCGCGAGCACCCACGGGAAGCTGCCCGCCCCAACCGTTTCCGCAATGAACCACGCATGATCGACCGTCAGCTCGACGGCGTTGGGTTGCGCGTTCATCCAGGCGGTACTAACCGCCCCATTTGGCGGCTTCGGCCTGGTCGCGCGCCAGCATGGACATGGTGTTGGCCTCATGCGTGCTGGACATCGCCTGGTAGGCCCGCACCAGGCTTTCCATCGCCTGGTTCCATTGGGCCTGCCACACCTGGTACGTCATCCCGGTGTCACCCTGCCAGGCGTTGGACAGCGTCGCCTGCTCGCTGGCGATGTCGGCGCCGAGCCCCTGCAACGTGCCGGCATAGCCCGACATGTCGGCGGCGTGGCTCAACATCGCCGGGTAGTTGTACATGATCTGTGACATCACAAGTCCTTTCGCGGGTTGTTGGCTTCTAAAGCGGCTGTGTCAGAACCCGGTGTAACCGGACGCGGCGGCAGCGTCGGCGGCCACATAGGTGCCCGCAGCGTCGCCGAGGTTGGCCTGTGCGATATCAAGCAATGTGTTCACCCGCGCAGCGGCCTCCACGAACCGGGCATGCGCGGCCTGAAATGCCACCGAAGACTCACCCTGGTGATACGCCTGCGCCGACATCGCTTCCTGCTCGGCCTGGCTGATCGTGCTGCGCATCAACCCCGACTTGGCACCGAACGCTGATTGCGCGGCCACCAACTGGGGAATATGAGCGTCCAACATACTCATAGTGATTCCTTTCTCCTAGATCTCTTTGCTGCCCTTGGGGTTTGGGGTATCGAGCTGCATCGTGCTGACTGTCTTATCCCCCTTCTCGATGCTCGGTTGGGCCTGCCGGGTGATCTGGATCGTGCTCCCAGGTGCCCGGCACCATGGGCATTCGCGGGCCGCCGCCGAACTCGCCGCCGGCCAGCTTGGTCAATCCGGCCGCCTGGAACGTGGCCTCCTGCTGCGAGGTTCCGGCGAAGCCCAGTGTTCCGGCTCCCTTTCCCGACGCCACCGCGGCAACCAGCCGCTCCTCATCGCTGTAGCCCGGCGGTACACCGATGTCGGCGTCCATGTCCGCGAACTCGTCGGCATGGTCGTGCAGCGGGGCTCGCCGACGGCGCCGCGCCCGCGCCTCGGCCCGGCTCGGCGCCGCCACACCGGCCGCCGGGACGGTGGCCGCCGGCGCCTTGGCTCCGCCGCGACCCCCCAGCGCGGGACCGACACCGGTTTCGGGGTCACCGCCGACGGCGATTAGGTAGGCGAAGTTGGCGGTCGCGACCGCCGGCGCCGGCGCGGCGGGCGCGGCGGAACCCGCGGCGACCGTGGCGGCCGAGGCGCCGGCGGGAGTCGCCACCGTCGGAGCCAGCGCTACCGCCGGCGGCATGGACGGCCTGTTCGACGTCGGTACCGGCGCCACGACGGCGGGAACGGCATCCGGCGCGACCTCGACCGGCGGGGTGAGCAACGAACTGAGGCCGATGCCCAGCAGTATCGGCAGCAAGAACGGTGCGGTCAGCAGCGCGCCCCAGGTTGGCCATCCGACGGCGTTGAAAAACACTTGGTAGGCAACGAAGAACAGCAGCGGTCCGTTGGCCGCCAGAAACGCCGGCAGATTCGAGGAGAAGTTCTGCAACATCTGCTGGATGTTCTGGAAGAAGTCCTGCAGGAACTTCGACAACTGCTGGATGAAGTTCTGCCACCAATCCCCGGAGGTGTTCTGCGAGGCGTTGACCGCGAGGCTGTTGGTTTGGCCGCCGGGATTCACGATGGACGGCGCCGCCGTGGTGCGCGGCGCCGTGGCCAATGCAGAGCCCGAGACGGCCTGGTAGGTGCCCATCGTGATGGCCGCCTGGACCCACATCCGCGCGTAGTCGGCTTCATTGACCGCAATCGGAATGGTATTGATGCCGAAGAAGTTCGTCGCCATCAGCACGCCGTGGACCACATGGTTGGTCGCCAGCTCGGGCAGCGTCGGCATGGCCGCCAAAGCCGTGGTGTAAGCCGCCGCCGCTATCTCATGCTGCGCGGCGAGCGCGGCGCTATTGGCACTGGCCTGCTGCAGCCAAGCCAGATACGGCAGGTGGGCCGCCACGTACTGCTCGGCGCTCGGTCCCGCCCAGGCCCCAGCCTGTGCCTCCGCCAGCAGCCCACTGAGTTCGGCTGCCGCCGAGGCGTATTGGGTGCTCAGCGCGGTCCATGCACCGGCGGCCGTCAACAGCGGTCCCGGTCCTGGGCCGGCGCTGAGCAACGCCGAATGCGCCTCGGGTGGCAAAGCCATCCAGAAGGGCGCGGCGGGGGAGGTCATCGGTCAGGCGCCCGCAATCCCGTACGTCGCGGCGGCCGCGGTGTCTCCCGCGAGGTAGCTTGCGCCGGCTTCCCCGACGCCGATCCCCGCGCGGCCCAACTCCTCGACGCCTTGGGCCGCCACGGCCGAGTGCTCCTGGCCCTGCGCGCTGAATCCGACGGCCGTCTGCAGCGATACCGGATCCACCGCCGGCGGCACCACCGCGGTGATCGCCGGAGCCGCCGCCGCATGCGCGGCCGCCAGCCGCGCCGTCAGCGCCTCCACCGCAGCGCTGGTGGCGGCCAGTCCCTCGGGAACCACTCGCAACGTCATCATTACCCCTTTCGTGGTCCTGCTGTTCTCACTTGCTTAGCCATCAGTGGGCGAAACCGTCGTTGGCGCCCTCGATCACCGACTCCCGGGCCAACGGATTGACCAGCTGCACGTAGGCGGGGCTATCGCTGTCGCCCAACAGAATCGCCCGCCCGGCAGGCAACCGGCCGAATCGTTGACCGCGGATCTTGCCGCTGTCTTGCGGGTTGCCGCCCAGCATCAACGTGGTTGCCTGCAAGTCGTTGAAACGGCGCAACAGCGGGTTCGTCATCAACGCATGCCCCGATCCGGTGGCCCGTGCGGTGACGATCACCCGCAACCCCAAATCAGCCGCCTGCGACAGAATCCCGATCAGCGGAGTCCACGGCCGCTGCCCGATATACGGGCCGCTCATCGCCGGCGAGTCCGGAATCTGGTCCACGTCGTCGATGATCAGGTAATGAGTGTGGCCCGTGTAGGTCCAGCGGGACAGCTCGCCGGGTGACAACCCCGCCGGCGGCCGACGCGATTCGATGAGGTTGGCCAGCCCCAACATCGCCGGGATGATGCGGTCGATATTGGCGGTGTACTCGTTGTCGTTGAACAACGGCTCGTCGACCAGGTGCAGCCGCCGGTCCAGCACGGTGAAGGCCACCTGATCGGGCGAAGAGTGCTCACGGACCGTGCGAATGAGGTGGCGCAGCAACGTGGTCTTACCCGTTTTGCTGTCGCCGAACACCATCAGCAGCGGGTTTTCGGCGAAGTTGACCACGACCGGCGCGAGATCTTCTTCGCGCTGGCCGATGACCACCTGCTCCGGGCCGCGATACAACGCACCCAGTGCCTCGGGGACCAGGTTGGTCGGCAGCAGCCGAACGGGCGGCGCGGTGATGTCCGGGTAGCGGGCATTGAGCGCGGCCACCTGATCCAGTTCCGGTGTCGCGAAGAGGAAATGCTCGGCGGACATGGTCAAGCCGCGTCCCGGCTGATCGTGCGGCACGGCTTCGGCGGGGCGACGCAGCGCGCCGAGCACCCGCACGTTGCTGTCCCGCGCGTCGTGCAGCTTGAGCTCGAGCCGCAGCCCGAGGCCGTCGCGCATGGACAACGGCACCTCCAGCCAGCTCGGCGTGGTGACGACGACGTGAATGCCATACGCCAGGCCGATATTCACCAGCTCAGTAACCTTGGCCAGCAACGGGTTACGCGTGTTGAACTGGTCCGTATTGTCACGCCCGAACGCGTAGAGGTTGTCGATGACCAGGAACACTTCACCGTAGCCGTCGTCGGGAGCAGAACCGTGCTTGTCCCGGAACGACTCTCGCCTCTGCCGCGACAGCAGCAGCTGCTCGAGCTCCCCGAAGGTACGCCGGATACGTTCGGGTTCCAGCGCCGACGCAACGCTGCCGACGTGTGCCAGATCTTCCAGGGCGCGTAGCTTTCCGCCGCCGTAGTCCAAGCAGTAGAAGGTGACCTCGCGCGGCGAGTGCAGGCTGGCCGCCGACAAGATAAACGTCTGCAGCGCAGTCGACTTCCCCGATTTGGGGCCACCGTGGATGACCATGTTCCCGGCCGACGATGCAGCCTCGAAGACAAGCGGGTCGCGACGCATCTCAAACGGCTTGTCGATCTCACCGAGCGGCCACTGCCACTGCCGCTGCGGCACACCGGCACGAGCCAGCACCGCAGTCAGCGGAATCGGCTCGTCCAGCGGCGGCAGCCACAGCTGCGGTGCACGCGGCCCGTAACCGGCCAGTTGGTCGCCGATGGTAGCGATCAGCCTGCGCGGCGGCCCGACAAGTTCGTCGTCCTCGACGCTGGTGACCACGGTGTCCTGCTCCGGCTCGACTCTTCCGGCCGTGAACAGCTTCGGCTCCGGGACAGCGGAAACCACAAAGGTTTTCGCCTTTTGGGGAGGATCGTAGATGCCGTCGACATAGGTGCTGCGGAACTTGATCGGAGTCGCACCGGGAGCGGGCACCAAGAAGCCGACACCTTTGTGCTCTTTGCCGGATTCGATGTGATAGGCGTCCTCCACGCCGATGATCTGGCGGGAGACGCTGGAACTGGCCACCTTCAGACCGATGCGATAGGAGGTGTTCTTGTCGATGTCCTTGATCTTCCCGACGTCCAGCGTCTGCGACGCGAACAGGATGTGGATGCGGAACGAACGACCCTTTCGGGCAACGTAATCGAACAACTCCGCGTATTCCGGGTGATCGGCCAGCATCAGCGTGAACTCGTCGGCGACCACGAACAGCGTGGGGATCGGTGGCAGGTCATGTCCGGCCGCGACGGCGGCCTCGTACTCCACCACCGAGTTGAACGCGCTGCCCTGAACCTGACGGCCGGCCTCACGCAGCAACGTCTCACGACGGGCCACCTCGCCGCGCAGCGTATCGGCGAACCGGTCGGCGAGCGACTTCTTCTCCGCCATGTTGGAGATCACCGCGACGACTTGCGGGAAGTCGCGGAAGCTGTCGGCGCCGGCCTCACCCTTGAAGTCGGCGTAGATGACGATCAGCCGGTCCGCCGAATGAGTCGTCAACAGCGACAACAGAATCGACATCAGGGTCTGAGACTTGCCCGAGCCTGTCATACCGATCATCAGGCCGTGCGGACCCATCCCGCCCTCGGCTTCGTCTTTGAGGTCGAACATCAGTGGCTCACCGGTCGCGGTGACCCCGATGGGAACCCGCAACTCGTCCTCGCGGCGGCGGGGCGCCCACAGCGTGGGTACGTCCAGGCGGGACGCGTCCGGAATACCCAGCAGCGTGGTGAAGGTGGCACCGCGGGTGGCCGCCGAGCGCAACCCGGCGTGGGTCGGGTTGGAGTCCCAGCGCGCCAGCTGCCGCGCAAGGTGCGCAGCCTCGTCGGCACCCAGCTGATCGGCGTGGTCGATGTAGGGTTGCCAGCCGCCGGTCTGCCAGCGCTCGATGGCGCCGCCCCTGATGCGCAGGATCGGCTTTTCCGGGTCCGAATACTGCTCGCGGTGCGGAGCTGTGGTGCTGCGGTGCACTACGGTCACACCCGCCCGGCCGACCGCCAGGGCCGACGCGGTCAGGTCGTAGTCGGGGTCGTCGACGACGATCAGCAGGTGCCGCAGTGCGTCCGCGGGCTCTCCGGTGAATGCCGGACGGTCGACGAGCGCCGAGCCCAGCGCCGAGACCAATTCTTCGGGGCTGGTCGACAGGAAGCGGGCCGGGCCGACACCGTCGACCTCACCGGGAATGTCGATGTGCGGCAGCCACTTCAGCCAGGACCATTCGGGGCTCTCCACGTCGCGAGTGACCAGGGCCACCCCGAGCATCGTCGGGTCATGCCACGTCACTGCCTGAGCGATCCAGGCACGCAACGCCGCTCGCGCCTCGTCTTCGGCGCCGATGACGGTGATCCGCGAGACCTTGGTCAGATCTATTCCGGTCGGCACGTCGCGCACGGTGCGGTGAGTGTCGAGCAGGCTACGTAATGCGCTGTGCGACACCGGCTCCAGGTCGATTTCATCGGCGGTGTCATTGACGCGCAGCGCGGTGGCCAACGGCACATGGTGGCGGCCGGCCCGCAGCACCAAAAAGTCGGGATCGTGCGGGTCGCGCTCCCACTGACGGCGGGATCCGGGCACGGTGGTCAGCGCTGTCGGCTCCGGGTGGGACCACTGCGCGGCGGCGCGTTGCTGGGTGGCCTGGGTCCGGATGTTGTCGCGGACCACCGACAGGTAGCGCAGGTAGTCGGCGCGCTCGGCATCGACCTCCTCGGTGCGCATCTTGTTGTCGTTGCCGCGATACATCGCGGTGGCAGCCAGCAGCAGCACGAACGGGAAGAACAGCGTCTGCGGAGAGATCATCCGCATCCCGGTGGCGAACAGGGCGACGATCATCCCGACGATCAGGATCACCAGCACGTAGGGCATCGCCCGGCGCAGGAATGAAGGCGGAATCACCCGGGGCAGCTCGGGCGGTGCCTCGATGGTGATGGTGCCCTTGCGGGTAACCGGTGGCGCCAGCCGGCGGCGCGCTTCGAAAATCAGTCGGCTCATCGGGACGCTCCCTCAGCTGATGCCACGTGGCCGGGCTTCTGGTCGGGCGTCAGCCCGTCGTGCGCCAGCAACGCGTCGGCGCGCGATAACGTCGGACCCTTAGCGAAAAGCGACAGCACCGACCATGGGATGGGAACCGGAGACCCGCTAAGACCAAGGGCCTCAACCGTTTTGCCATGCGCGGCGGTGGAGTGCTCGGCCTCGTTGTCGATGCCGTAGCGGACACCGGTGTCGGACACCCAGAACAGCGACCCGGCGCCGGGCGTGTCTGGGCCGCCGCCGACCGTCTGGGTGAAGTAGCCGGTGCCCGGCGCCAGGGCGACGCGGGTGGCCACCGGGCTGTCCTGCGGGGAACCGCCGCCGACCAGGTCGACGGTGCGTATCGATTCCGCTACCGGCAGGGCCGATCCGGAAAGCAGGTTCAGCGAGCTGGTGGCGGCCCCGGCCGGCTTGCTCCAATAGGCGCAGGTGACTGGGGACTTGGCCGCGTCGACCAAGGCAACCTGCTGATCCGGGTAGCGCGCGGTGTCCAGCATCCGCGACACCGGCAGCTTGGCCACCGCATCGGCACCCAGGCGCGGAGGTTGGTCCAGCCCATAGGAATTGGTGTTGCGCAGGATCGCGGCGAGAACCGGCGAGATTTGTTGCAGGCCGTCCGGCAACACCGCGTAGTAGCGGGGCGAACCAGACGAGCTCTGATCCAGGGCATAGGACACCACCACCGCCCCGATCGGCGCCGGCACGCTGAAGGGTGCCGGGGCGCCGGCGTTCGGGATGACCGGTGCGGTCAGCGAGGGTCCTTCGGTGATCGCGTTGAACAAGCCCAACGCGATGGGCCGCGGCGCGGGCACCTCAGAGTTCCCCTGTCCCAAACCAAGTGCGTTCGTGATCGCGTGGTCGGCCAGGTTGATCTGGCTGCGCCTGCCATCCCACAGCAGCCAGGTGCTGCCGCCCTTTTCACTCGGGGAGTCGACCAGGATCGCCTGCTTGGACCCGAGCGTGGTCGCCCGCGCGCCGCTGTTGTCCGGCCGGCCGGCGATCACCGTGACGCCCGTGCTGTGCACGGCATGGCCGCCCGAAGCAGTTTCGCTGACGGCGTCACACACCGTCCAGTTCGCGTCGTGCGAGGGGTTTTCCACCATGCGTTCGGGGGCGCCGGGGATGCCGATCAGGTTGCCGCGCGGAAACCGGTCCAGCTCACTGCTTTTCACCGTGGTGGGATTGACCGCACGGCCCACGATCAGCCGGGCCGAGGTCAGGTTGAGCACCGGGTGCAGATCGTCACCGATGCGTACATACAGTGCGGCGGTTGACCGGTCGGCGAGTACGGCGTTGGTACCCGCCGTCCCGCTGGGCCGGATCAGTGAAAACACGAAGCAGCCCGCCAGCCCGGTGATCAGCAGGAGCGCGCCCATCAAGACCGCGCGCGACTGGGTGCGCAGCGGATCAACGAGCATCCTGGTGTCGTGTAGGGCGATGCCGGAGGCGATCCTCCGCATCACGAATCGCCAGCCGCTGACCTGGTGGCGGGTGACGAAACCGCGCCGGTACTCGACCTGGTCCGGGTTGTCGTTGACGGGTGTTCGAGAGGAGAACGATCGGCGCTCGCCGGATGGCTCCGGGTTGGTCATGCCGGCTCCTGCAGACCGAGGCCTTGCAGCAACGGAGCAACCGAATTGCGGACGTCTTCGGCGGTGATGGTGACCAGCTCCTCATCGGTAAACTCGCCGGTTTGGGCGTGCTCGGAGTGATCCAGCCGGAATTCGCGTTCCTCTTCCGACTTTTCGACCACGTTACGAACGAATCGGCCGTTACCGGCGATATCGAGGCCTCGGCGTTCCACCCCGGCTGCATCCGCTTTTGACACTTCGGCCAGATGCGAAAACAACGCCTCGAGATCATGGAGCGCGGACTCGTCGAATGCGCTGTCGCGTTTGGCGGCCATGAAGTTCGCGATCTCGATCAGCTCAGGCGACTTGTACGACGGGAAGTCGATGCTGCGGGTGAACCGCGACCGCAGACCCTGGTTCGTGTCGAGGAACCGATCCAGGTCGGCGCGGTATCCCGCGACGATCACCACAAGCCGATCTCGGTCGTTCTCCATCCTGGCCAGCAGAGTGTCGATGGCCACCAGACCGAAGTCGTTCTTGGCACCCGTCGCCACCAGCGAGTAGGCCTCGTCGAGAAACAACACGCCATCAAGTGCGCTGTCGATGATCGCGTTGGTCTTGGCCTCGGTCTCACCGATGTGCTGGCCGATCAGGTCGGCCCGGTGCACCTCCTTGATGTTTTCCCGCTTCAAAAGGCCAAGGCCGCAATAGATTTTGGCGACCACCCGCGCGATGGTGGTCTTTCCGGTCCCGGGTGGGCCGGTGAATACCAGGTGGTGGGTACGCTGGGCCACCTCGAGCCCGCGCTGCTTACGCACCAGCTCCATGGCGACCGCGCTCTTGAGTCGGGCCACCTGGTCTTTGACTTTGTCCAAGCCGATGAATTCGTCGAGCTCGCGTTCGGCCTCTGCCAGCAGTATGCGCTTGCGCTCCTGGGCTTCGGGGTCGACGAAATCGCCGGGACCGGGCTCGGTTTCGGGGTCCCACGGGTCGGTGCGGGCCTCGATGCGGCCGGCGGTGGTGGTAACGATCCCAAAACTGGTGTCGGACAACGCGTGTTCGACCTGTTCGTTTTCGGGATGGGCGGCGTACAGATCCTGCAGAACTTCGCTTGCCGAGTCCTCGTCGACGTGCGCGCGCAAGACGAGCGCTTTGGCCAGGGTGCCGTCGAGCTCCGCCACCGCGACGGGACCCTCGGGTTCCTCGAGATAGGACAACGCCGGGGCAAACATACCGAGCCGGGCGAGCGCGATGCCCAGCGTGATTTTGGCCGCGTGCGAGAACGCGGCGTCGAGGTCTTGGTCGTTGACCACCGTGGTCAGCAGCTTGACGACGTCCGACCAGCGCTCGGCACGGTAATTGATGACGACGGCCACCCAGCGCGCCTCACGCCAGTTCGGGCGGCTCGCGGTGAGGCGACCAACGATTTCGTCGGCCTCAGCAAATCGTCCGCCCGCCGCCAGGCCCGCAGCGTAGGCGAGGTGAAATTCATCGGTACTGGAAGCGTGAAACTGCAGATACAGCCCGGAGTCGTAGCGGAAGCCCACCGTGCCGGGCGTCAGCTCCACCTGTCGCTGCAACACGCCGGACGTGGCCGCGGTGCGCGAAACAGCCTCCAGCACCCGAAAGGACGTGTCGCCCGCAGCGGCCAGCCCCGTCCAGGCGTCGCATTGGTCATGAGCGAGCCGGGTCAGCGCGGTGAACCCGGAGCGAGCTGCGGTCAGATCTGCCGGACGCTGACGCTGGTAGACCGCGATGCCGAGCGCGCGGCAACAGGTGGCGAACCGGCTGACGATGTCGCCGTCGACCCTGACATCGACCCGAGTATTAACCGGCTGAGCAGTCAGCATGCTGACATCACCGCGTTCCACGGCCGCTTGTTCTCATATGCGTAGCCTCCCCTAACCTAACCCGCCTGAAGTTAGCATTGCATAAGCTAACTGTCGAGCCGTTCGAGCCCTTCTGGCTCACCACAGTTCTGCCCTTCTTTTACCGCCGATGAGGGTTTTATGGGTAGCAATTCGCCGCACTTTCGGCATACTCACAGCCGCGAACCCGACAGACTCACAGCGAGACGTTACCTTACTGACAATCATTGTCATTATCAATACCGGCCGGGTCGCACCCAGGCGCGTTGGCCGATCCCGCCACAGCGCCGGCGTCGAACCCTCGGGGTTAGGACCATCCCGCGCCGGCCTGGCCATGGCAGCGACTCCTCACCAGTGGATCGAGCTTGACGACCGCCTTGAGAATGGCCGGCGGAACTAACAACCAGCCACTAGTCGGCTGACGGGCCCCAAAAGTTCCCGCTAATCGGACTCCCAGTTGCCCGGCAACATGGGCAGCGAGGGCCCGTTGCCGAACTCGTCACCGGCAAGCGTCGTCAACCCCGTCGCCTCCGCGGTGTCTTGCCGCGCCGTTCCGGCGAAGCCCAGCGGCCCCGCGCCCTGCTCCGATGCCACCGACGAGGCGGCTGGCAGGGCCGGATCCCTAGCCGGCGGCGGTGCCGTTCCGGCATCGGGTTCCAGATGCATGAACTCGTAGCCGCGGTAATGGTCTTCCATGGCCGCCCGACGGCGCCGCCGCGCCTGCTGTCGTTCAGATACCGAAGCCGCGGCCGGCGCGGAGGCCGAAGCCGCATCGGGCTCCGGCGCCTTGCGCTGGGCGCTGCTACTCAAACCGGCCCCGGTGCCGATGCCGGGGCCGCCGACCAGGTAAGGGAAGGCGGCGCCTTCGACGCCGGCGGGCGGTGGTGACCCTGCGGGTGCGGCAGCAGGGGTCGATGCGGGCGAGGGTGCTGACGTCGGCGCCGACGACGGCGCCGGGGCCGCGGCACTCACCGCGGCGGGGCTGGCGGCCACCGCCGGCATATTCGTGGCCTGGGGTGCGGGCGCGGGCGTCACGGCGGGGACCGGCGCCGGCGCTGCGGGCTGGATCGCGGCCAGCGCGGTCAGGGCCGCGAATCCTCCGCCGGCTCCGGCCGGCACGAGGACCGGAAGCGCCAGCAGTTGCGGGAACGCCTGGAAAACCTGGATCGCGTGCACGAATTCGTCCAGGATCAGCCCGATGATGTCGTGCAACAGCTGCGCCAGCCCCGCAGCCGGGTTGTGTTCGATCAGGGTGATATCCCGCCCGATGGTCTGCGGGATTTCCAGCCAACGGTTTAGCCACCAGCTCAGGTCGTAGGGGTCACCGGAGTCGTTGTCGACGATGTCGAGGTAGCCGCCGTCCCCGCTGTCGGAGCTATTGGAGCTAGCGCTGCTGTTGACGATCTGTGGCGCCGGATCGGTCTGCGGCGCGGAGGCCACCGCCGTCGTGGAGACCGCCTGATAGGTGGACATGGTGGTGGCCGCCTGAGTCCACATCCGCGCGTAGTCGGCCTCGTTGAGCGCGATGGGAATCGTGTTGATCCCGAAGAAGTTCGTCGCCAACAATGCCCCATGCACGGCGTGGTTGCCGGCCAGTTCCGGCAAGGTCGGCATCGCGGCCAACGCAGCGGTGTAGGCGGTGGCCGCGGCCTCGTGCTGGGCGGCCACCGCCGCGCTGTCGGCGCTGGCCCGTGTCAGCCACACCAAATAGGGCACGTGCGCGGCCACGTATCGCTCGGCGCTGGGCCCTTCCCACGCCCCGGCCTGTACCGCGGCCAAGGTTGTGCTGAGCTCGTCGGCCACCGAAGCATAGGTTTCGCTCAACGACGTCCACGACGCGGCCGCGGCCAACAAGCCGGCGGGCCCAGGGCCGCTGCTCAGTAGCGTGGAATGGACCTCTGGCGGAAACGCCATCCACACCGGTGCTGTCATGCCTGCGCGCCCGGTACCACAATCGACCAAACGACCGATCCGTGCGAACAAACGCATGGCGCCATGGCCAAGACTCCTCGCCGGGCTTACTTCAACGACCGCCTGGGCTGTGTGACGGCGTACGGGTTAGCCCGGTAGTAGTCGGGCAGCGGTAAGCGAAAGTTCCGGCCCGCGGCCAACTCATGGAAAACTCATGAAAAACCGGCCATGATCAGCGATGGCGGCGGTCTTCTGAGCCTCTCAGGCTCGAACGGCGCTCACCAGCGTGTTTCGCGCGATCATCGGACCGGCTTCGGTATCGGGGCCGGGCAGTGGGCGGCCGACCTGTCGAAGGTAATCGGCCAGTGGCGTGCCGACCGCGCTCCAGCCGCGCTTGCCGAACCATTCGGTGGCGGGCGCGATCTGCTCGTTGTAGACGAGCTGGAAAAAGACCCGCTGGTCGCCCTGCGCGGTGGCGGCGCGTTCTTCGGCCACAGCGGCCTCGAACTCCTCGTGCTTCATCGGGGCACCGTCCTCGACAGCGACGTGGCTGCCGTGGCCGGCCAGGCCGTCGATACCGGTGAACAGCTGCTCCTGGGCGGTGGCCGGGAGGTAGATCAACAGGCCCTCGGCGATCCAGGCGGACGGCTTGACCGGGTCAAAGCCGCTGTCGCGCAATGCTTGTGGCCAGTCTTCACGCAGGTCGACGGCGATCTCACGGCGCTCGGCGCGCGGTTGGGCGCCGACGCCGGCGAGGACCTCACGCTTGAAGTCGAGCACTTGCGGCTGGTCCAGCTCGAAGATGGTCGTCGCGGCCGGCCAGTCCAACCGGTAGGCACGCGAATCCAACCCCGCCGCCAGGACGACCACCTGCCGCACGCCCGCGGCTGCCGCGCGCTGGAAGTATTCGTCGAAGTACTTGGTGCGGGCGCCCTGGAAGTTGACGAAATGCTCGCCGAAGTCGGCGGTCTTCAGTTGGTGCTCGGGGTCCTTGCCGTCAAGGACGTCCGCCGCGGAACCGCCAACGGCGCGGCAGAAAATCTCCGCGTAGGGATCCACGGCCAGCGGGTCGGGCTTTTGCGCCTCCAACGCCCGGGCCGTTGCTACGAACAACGCGGTCGAACCCACACTCGTGGTGATGTCCCAGGTATCGCCTTCGCTTCGCACCCGACCCACACTACGCCGTCGGTCCGACGCGCCTTTTCCGATGGCGCGCAACGGTTATGGAAACACTGGCATAACTGGCCGCCGCAGTCGGCGGCTGAGGCCCGGTCGTCGAAACCCCTTGAGCCGTGAATCCGTCATACTGGGATGCCGGCAAGGCGGGGCCTTGCTGATTTGTCACGACGATGTTTGGGGAGCTCACCATCGAGCCGTCGCTAGGCTGGTTGCTTCAACCCCTTACCGTGGAAACGTTTCTCGACGAGATATGGGCGAAAACGCACTACCACGTCAAGCGCTGCCGCCCTGGCTATTTCGATACCCTGCTGTCGGGCCCGCCGGTGCTCGATGAACTTTTGAAGCTCTTTCACCGCGAACCGTCGGCGCTACGCCTGGTCAGGGAAAAGGACAAGAAGGCCGGCGACAGCTACCGGCTTGGTGACGGCAGCCTCGATATTCTCCGCGTCCGCAACGACTTTGCCGACGGTTACACCATCGTCATGGACGGCATCGAGCGCTACGTGCGCGCGATCGGTTCCTTGTCCCGCTCGATCGAGGTCGAGCTGAACTTCCCGGTACAGGTCAATGCCTACATCTCCCCGCCCGAGTCGCAGGGGCTGGTGCCCCACTACGACGGCCACGATGTGTTGATCCTGCAGATCCAGGGATCCAAGACCTGGCATTTGTACGAGGGCGCCGACGTACCGCTACGCGAGATGCAGCGCGAAAAAGACAACGCGGTACCCACCGAGGGCCTGCCGTTGCCCACCGACTTGCATCTGGAAGCCGGCGACGCGTTGTACCTGCCCCGTGGCAGGGTGCATGCGGCCGAGACAGACTCCGAGCCATCCATGCATCTGACCGTCGGAATCCACGCGCCCACTCTGTTGATGCTTGCCATCGGGGCGCTGTATTCGCAGAGTTTCCACGATGACCGTCTCAACGCCTCGCTGCCTGCGCGTCATCTCGATGACGCGCAGGTGCGGGAAACCGTGGGCGGTTTGATGTGTGACGCGTTCAAAACCGTTGCGGATCCGACCGCGCTCGCAGGGGGTCTAGACGCGTTGGCGGATGTCTTGGTCCGCCGTGGCCAATGCCCGCCCATCGGTCCTGTCTCGAACGCCGCACGAATCGACGGACAAACACTGGTGAAGAAGTACCAGCCCCTCTACTCGCGGGTGAAAGCTGTTGCCGATCGCGTTGAGTTGCAGTTTGCGACGCTGTCGGTGGGCGCTACTGCCGACCACAAAGCCGCGATGCAGTTCATCTCGGCAAGCTCCGGGCCGTTTCGGGTTGGCGATTTACCTGAGCTCACCGCGCAGCAGCAGCTGGAACTCGCCCGATCCTTGATCGTGAGCGGATTTTTGGTTCCGGTCTCGGACTGATTCGACCTGTCGATGGAGCTCGCCGATCTCGCCCGCTGGACGCCGGTCCGGCTCGACTTTTCCGGGCCTTCCCCGGTGGTCTTTTGGGCGGACCTGTCAGCGGAGCGCTTTGTCGAACCGTTCTTCGACCAGACGCTGGCGCGGTGGGCATCCGGCCCGCGGGCCCGGCCGCTGGTACGGACGGGACTCGAGGCGCTTGTCGCTCTGGATAGCGAGCCGTCGCTCGAGCCGGCGGGCATGATCTTTCACCTCTCGCGCTGTGGATCAACGCTCGTGTCCCGGCTGCTGGGCACACTTCCCGGCGTCGTCGTCCTCTCCGAGCCGGCGCCGCTGAACATGCTGCTCGGGCAGGAGCACGATCGGGTCGATGACGCCGAGTTGACTGAGGTTGTGCGGCTCGTAGTGCGGGCACTGGGCCGACGCCGCCACGGCGACGAACGGCGGCTGGTGCTCAAATGCTCGAGCTGGAACATCCGGCGCCGGCCAATCCTCGCCGCCGCCTTTCCGGAAACCCCCTGGGCCTGGGTTCAGCGCGACCCGGTGCGCGTGCTGGCTTCGCTGTTGGCCACACCGCCCGGGTGGCTCGGCCTACAGGCCGCACCGAAGCGGGCCGCCGCGCGCTTCGGCCTCGACCCGGCCGCGGTCCCGGCGATGGCTCGAGCCGAGTTCGCCGCCCGCGCCCTCGGCTCGATGCTGCAGGCGGCCGCCGGCGATCCGGCGGGGCGACTCTGTATCGACTACGCCGACTTGCCCGCTGCGGTATGGCTGACCGTGGCGTCACATTTCGGGCTGGAGGTCGACCGTGCCGCCGTCCCCCGCATGACCGCGGAATCCCGGCTGTATGCCAAAGATGCGAAACCCCGGATCTTTACCGGTGATATCCCCGAGCAGCGCCCGATCACTGAGGAGACGGTTCAGGCCGCTCGCCGCTTCGCCGAGCCCGGCTACCGCGCGCTCGCGGTGGCGGCCGGGTGCGCGGATACAGATTGAGCGCGCGGCACCGTGGCAGATGAACTCGCGCCTGCCGTCCTCGGCGAACTCCGCGTGTATCGGCGTCATCATCTGGCCAATTTTTTGAGAACGATTATCATTTCTATGTGATCGCCTATACTCAGCGTCGCAAGTCTCCCCACCGGTGTTGTTCTCGCTTTCGGATAGGTCCGTCGGTATATGCGATGCCGCCACGCCCGGCACCGCCGAGGAAGCCCGGCCCGTAACGCACGGTCCCGGAACCCGTTAGCGACCAGAACGAAGTCGTGGTCACCATGACGGCGCACTGGACCGGCGAGTGCCATGGGAACAGACGGTAAAGGAGCGCAGCCATGCCCGCGGCACCGGCAGGACGACGACGTCGAAGCACCATAAAACGCCAAGCTGTTCTCGACGTGCTGAGCAGCGGCGATAATTTCCGCAGCGCGCAACAGCTCTATTTCGAGATCTGCCAGCAGCGGGCCACCCGGATCGCACTGACCACCGTCTACCGCATACTGCACGCCTTGGCCGAGGAGCGCATCGCCGAAACACAGCGCGCCGAGGACGGCGAGAATCTCTACCGACTGCGCACCGGGTCCGAGCACCGCCACTACCTGGTATGCCGGCGTTGCGGCGATGCGGTGGCGTTCACCCCGACCGCCCTGGAAAAGCACACTACGGAGCTCACTACCGAACACCACTACGCCGATGTCTCTCATTACATCGACCTCTATGGGACCTGCCCCCGATGTCGTGAGGCTTGAACAGACCGGTAGCACTGCCATGCATCGCACGACGGCTTGGCTTCCCCCTCGGAACGGCAGCACCTATGCTAATGAAAATCGTTGTCGCTTTATCGGCCATCCGAACGGGAGCCCCATGTGACTGCCCGCCAGCGTCCTCGTGCCACGGTGAGGGTTATCGCCGTCCTGTCGACGGTCGCCCTGGCGCTAGCCGGTTGTGGTTCCCATTCGCCGCCGCGGCCGTCCTCGGGCTCGTCGACGAAGGTGAACGTGGTGGCCGCGGAGAATTTCTGGGGCGACATCGCCAAGCAAATCGGCGGCGACCATGTGAACGTGACATCGGTGATCAGCGATCCGAATGCCGACCCGCATCTCTACGAGTCCGACGCGAGAACCGCTGCCGCGGTGAGCGGCGCGCAGCTCGTCATCGTCAACGGCCTAGGTTACGACGATTTCATGGGAAAGATGCTGTCCGCATCGCCCAATCCGGACCGCAAAGTGCTCACTGCGGCCGACGTGATGCAGATTTCGGGGACCAACGCCAACCCGCACATCTGGTATGACATCGCCAAGGTTCCCCAGGTGAGCTCAGCGATCGCCGCTCAGCTCGGCGCGCTCGACCCGGCCGACGCCCGGATCTTCACGGGCAACGCGAAGGCGTTCAGCGACAGCCTGGCACCCATTAACGCCGCAATCGCGAATATCAAAACGAAGTACGCCGGCGCGCCGGTCGGTTACACCGAGCGGGTGCCGGGCTACCTCCTGGACGCCGCCGGGTTGAAGTTGGCCACGCCCGCCTCGTTCGCCCAAGCCATCGAGGACGGCAACGACCCCAGCCCCGCCGACAATTCGGCGATAGACACCGCGGTGAAAAATAAGGCGATCAAGGTCCTGTTGTACAACGCCCAGGCCACCAGTCCGGCTACCGACACTCTGAAGGCCCTCGCCCAGCAAAGTGGAGTGACGATCGTTGGGGTTAGCGAAACGCTGCCCACTACCGACGCGAACTTTCAAGCCTGGCAACTGCGGCAGATTAACGAGCTCACCAGCGCGTTAGGAAAGTAGCCGAACATGACGATCTCGGCCGACCCCAAATCCACGGAACCGACCGTCGAGTTGTCCGCCGCCGGGCTGGCCTACGGTTCGCGGTCGCTGTGGCAGAACGTCGACCTCGCGGTGGCACCCGGCGAGTTCGTCGCGGTGCTGGGCCCCAACGGCTCGGGCAAAACGTCGCTGGTCAAGGTGCTGCTCGGATTGACCGCCCTGTCGTCGGGATCGGCACTGGTGTGCGGTGCCCCGCCGCGTCGCGGCAACCACACCATCGGCTACGTCCCGCAACAGCGGGGCTTCGAACATGATCTGCCGCTCAGGGGCAGTGATCTGGTGCGGCTCGGGGTTGACGGTCATCGCTGGGGAATCGGGTTGCCCAGCCTGGGGCGCCGTCGCCGCATCGAAACCGCGGTCGATGCCGTCGGGGCGTCCCGGTTCGCCGACGCCCCGATCGGGCGGTGCTCTGGAGGAGAGCAGCAACGCCTGCGAATCGCCCAGGCCCTGGCTGGGAACCCGAAGCTGTTGTTGTGTGACGAGCCGCTGCTGTCACTGGACATCAGATACCAGGCCGAGGTGGTTGACACACTCGACCGACAACGCCGCGCCTCCAACATTGCGGTGCTGTTCGTGACTCACGAGATCAACCCGATCCTGGGAGTCGTCGACAGGGTGCTCTACCTGGTGGGCACCCGCTGGGCGATCGGCGCTCCCGAGGAGGTGCTGACCAGCGCCAGGCTCTCGGAGTTGTACCAAACCACCGTCGACGTGCTGCGCGTGCAGGGGCGGATCATCATCGTCGGCGCACCGGAGGCAGTGCGGACGGCGGACGACCATGCCAACCAAGAAGACAAGGTGGTGGCGCGGTGACGCTGTGGGATTATCTGCACGTCACGTTCGTCCAGAACGCCCTCATCGCGGCCACCCTGGTAGCGGTGACCGCGGGCCTGATCGGCCCGTTCGTGATCATCCGTGACCTCGCGTTCGCGGTGCACGGCACCGCCGAGCTCGCGTTCACCGGCGCCGCGGCCGGCCTGCTCGTCGCCAACAACCCTGTGTTGGGAGCGCTGCTGGGATCGGTCGTCGTCGCCACCGCCATCGGGCTGTTAGGCGACCGTCCCCGCGAGCGAAACTCCGCGATCGGGGTGATCCTGGCCTTCGGGTTGGGTGTGGGCGTGTACCTGCTTTCGCTGTATACGGGCTTCGCCACGGCCGCCACGAACATACTGTTCGGACAACTTTTCGGCGTCAGCCCCAGCCAGATCGCTCTGCTCATCGTCGTGGCGGTCGCCGTGCTCGCCACGATGACGCTGCTGTACCGCCCGCTGCTCTTCGCATCCGTCGATCCCGACGTCGCACTCGCACGCGGGGTTCCGACCCGGTTGGTGGGGTTGCTGTTCGTCTACCTGCTCGCGCTGACCGTCACCGAAGCCGCTCAGATCGTCGGCACGCTGCTCGTCCTCAGCCTGGCGATTACACCCGCAGCCGCGGCCACCCGGCTCACCGCACGCACCCCGGTGCTGATCGCCTTGTCGATCGGATTTGCGTTGATCGCCGCCGACGGCGGGCTGCTACTGGGCCTGCTTCGACCCAACGTCAAAGCCAGCGTTTTCATCAGCAGCATCAGCTTCGCGATCTACGCAGTAGTCCGGCTGGCCAGCCCAGGTTTGCGCCAGTCCATCGCCGGCAGCCGCGCAGCCAAGTGGGTGACGTTCGGCCCACGTGAGGTAGCGGACAAGTAGTGAGGTACCGGCACCGGATTGCCCGACACTTCTTGTGCGCTAGGGGGCTTCAGCGTCGGACTTGCCCGGGGCGGGTTGCCGGCTGCCGTAGCGGCGGCGGAACTTCTCCACCTGTCCGGCAGTGTCGACGATGCGGCGGCTGCCGGTCCAGAACGGGTGTGAATCCGAGGTGACTTCCACGACGACCAGTGGGTAGGTCGAAAGCCCCTGCGGCGTCTGCCATTCGACGGTGCGCGCACTGGTGAGCGTGGAGCGGGTCAAAAACATCGCACCGGTGTTGGCGTCCTGGAAGACGACAGCGTGGTAATCGGGATGGATGTCGGGCTTCATGAACGATCTGGATCCTGCCTGTTTCGGGCTGCGTTGTCGATGGCTTCGGCGAAGTCTTCACACGGTTCTTCGTGCCAGTCGCCGAACGGGTCGTCGTAGTGGATCCACTCGTGCGGAGACAGAAATTCTTCGTCGGTGAGCAGGGCACCGTGCAGGGCATCGAGAATGTCGGCGGTCCTTGCGCCACATACCAGGATGACCATCGCCGTGTGCCGGTCGCCGTAGAGGTCGTCCCAGCCCAGCTCGGCGAACGCGCGTCGCTCCGCGTCGATGCCGTCGAGCTCCGGACCCTTCAGGGCGGCCAGCCACTTGCCGGCCGAACTGACCCGCAGGCCGCCGCCGGCAGATTCCAGCCACATCGCCTGTTCGGGTTGGCTCGCCAGCCACAGCCGCCCCCGGGTTCTGATCACGCCGTCGAGTAGCAGATCCAGGCACGCGTGCAGGCGCTGCGGATGGAAGGGGCGTCGGGCATCGAACTCCATCAGGTTGATCGGCCCGCGGGAGTCCAGCGGAGGTTGCCCGGCCAGCAGCGGACCGTGGGGGTCGTCGCTGCGACCGCAGCGCGCGTCGCGGTAGAGATTGTTCAGCGCATCCTCGATGTCCTCGGCGCCCACCCGGACGCGGGCGCGCGGGCACAACCGGCGCAACACGGCAGCCACGAACGGATCGGCGCGATTGAGCACGACCACATCGGCGAATTCGGCCTGACCGATCACCACTTGGGCCTCGGTGCGCCCGTCGTCGAGTTCGTCCTCACCCAGAGCTTGGTTCAGCCACGTCGTTGAATCGACCGCGGTCACCACGGCGGCGATCGACACATCCAGGGCCGCGGGTCCGTCGACATATCCTGGCGCCACACGCACCCGAACGTGGTTGATGGCGAAGCAAATCGGTTCGGGTTCCAGCCAGGGCGCCAAGTGCACCACGATCCGGTCGACATCGTCGCGGCGATGCAACTGGCGCAACAGGATTAACAGATCGTTACGGATGGTGCACGACACGCAGCCGTGCGCGAGCTCGAGTCCACTCTCGGTGCTCGTCAAGACGCCATCCGACAGCGTGACCATCGTTCGGCGTACCACGTGGCCGTCGAAACGGTGCTCGACGACCAGCGTTCCCGGGGTCCGCAGCAGCGTACCCACAACCGCGTCGGTGTCCTGCTGGCCGGCGACCAGGATGACGGGTGTCCGCATCACCCTCCTTGTTGGTAATCATTTTCATCTGGGCGACTCTTACGGTACCGTGCCTGGCAGAACTTGTCGAAAATGATTTTCAATAAGCTAGAGAGGTAGGTGCACGGTGTCCGCCCATTGCCAGGTGACCGGCCGGCGACCGGGTTTCGGTAACGCGGTGTCGCATTCCCATCGCCGAACTTCTCGGCGTTGGTCACCCAACATCCAGCTCAAGACGTACTACCTGCCGTCGGAGGGCCGCCGGATCCGGCTGCGGGTCAGCGCCAAAGGCATCAAGGTCATCGATCGCGACGGCATCGAGGCCGTGGTGGCCCGGTTGCGCCGCGAAGGGCAGCGAATCTGATGGCGCGCAACGAGATTCGCCCCATCGTCAAACTGCGCTCCACCGCGGGCACCGGATTCACCTACATCACCCGCAAGAACCGGCGCAACGACCCCGACCGGCTGGTGCTGCGCAAGTACGACCCGGTGATCCGCCGCCACGTCGAATTCCGAGAGGAGCGCTGAGCATGGCCAAGAAATCCAAAGTCGTCAAGAACGACCGTCGCCGGGCGATCGTGGCGCGCTACGCGGAACGCCGTGCCGAACTCAAACACATCATCCGCTCCCCATCGAGCACCGCCGAACAAAGGACCGCGGCACAAACGGAATTGGCCCGCCAGCCCCGCGACGCCAGCGCGGTGCGACTGCGCAATCGTGACGCAGTCGACGGGCGTCCACGCGGGTATCTGCGCAAGTTCGGACTGTCCAGGGTGCGGGTGCGCGAGCTGGCTCATAACGGGCAGCTACCCGGGGTGCGGAAAGCGAGCTGGTAATGGCCAAGAAAACTGCGCGCACCCGTCGGCCGCCCTTGCCGAAAGGCCGCGCGCCCAAAAAGAATTTGCTCGCCGGCCTCGGGCTGGACGTGGTCGACTACAAGGACACCGCGACGCTGCGCGTGTTCATCTCCGAGCGCGGCAAGATCCGTTCCCGCCAGGTCACCGGCCTGTCCGTCCAACAACAACGACAGGTCGCGACGGCGATCAAGAACGCACGCGAAATGGCGTTACTGCCCTACCCCGGAGGGAACACGGCACGGTGACGTCTGCGCATCGCGGTACCGACCGCCCGTTCACCGTCATCGTCTGTGCCACCTGCACCGCCAATCATCACATGTCGGTCATCGACGAACTGCGTCCCACCATCCGGCGCTGCCCACACTCCATGCTGGTCGAGGCTGTCTGCATGCTCGGACCACTCACCTGCGCCTCCCGCCCCACCGGATGCGGCGTGATGGCCGTGGTGCAACCCTGCACGAATGACCGAGCGGCGTGCGGGCCGCCCCATTGGGTGGGCCCCATCGCCGATAGCGATGACGCGGCGGCGCTGAGCGATTGGCTGGAGCTGGGGCAGTGGGAAAACATGCCAGTACCCAGACCGCTTGGCCGCCACCGGTTCTGGGCGCGTAACGCCGGTCGGAGCAATTGACCCAAGGCCGTCAGTGCGGATACGCGTAGGGGTTGGGCGGAGCGTCGATCCGCGTGACGACGGCCGCTTGTAGTGTCGGGATCGCGTCCGAGTTCGGTTGCCGCGTAGCGGGTGTGACTTGACCCTCTACCCGCAGCCAGGTGTTGTCCGGTAGCCCGGCGGCGCCGCCGGCGGCGGGGCCACGCAGATGGATGCGAGCCAACTGCGCATCGGCGGCACAACAGATGATGACGACGCGACCAAGATCCACACCCTGTGCCTCGTTGAGGACGAAGGCCGTCACCGTGATCGATCGATTCTTCAACGATCCGGTGGTGTCGTGTGCCTCGCGCATCAATACCTCCGGCAGCGACACCTCGGGGGACCGGCCCGGCGGCAACGGCGGAAACGACCTATTCAGAACGTCATTGGATACCGACGACACCGACGGTGCGGCGGCAGAGGGCCGAAGCGCCGGGGGCGACACGAACATCAAAACCAGGACGGGAACGACGAGCAACCACACGATGCCGGCCCGATGGGAATGCTCGTGACCGTGATCGCCGGTCGCATCATCCGTCCGAGGACCGCCCCGGCGAATATCGCCGATGATCGCCACGAGCGCCAGCCCGATGAGCAGCACCGCTGAGAAGGCCAGCCACAGCAGCAGTCCCGGCTTGACGTAACGGGTGAAACTGCCCGACACCGCGATCACGGCGATGCTGATGCCCACCAACAGCAAAACGGTGTTCTCGGTTTCGCGGCTCATTAGCGACCACCCAGGACGAATAGCCCCACCGCACAGGCACTTGCGGTTGCCACCAGGAAGGTGCAGGGCGCGAAGCGTGCCGCGAAAGCGCGGCCGAACATGCCCGCCTGCATGGCGAACAGCTTCACATCGACGGCCGGGCCGACAACCAGAAACACCAGCCGGGGCAACAACGGCACCATCGTCATGCTGGCCGCCACAAACGCGTCCGCCTCCGAGCACAATGCGAGCACCACCGCCAAGACGGCCATCAGCGCGACTCCGAGGATCAGGTCGGACGCCAGATGTGAGAACACCCACTGCGGCACCACCACATGAAGCAACGCCGCCGCGCCGGCACCCACTACCAAATACGATGCGGCCTGCAGGAAGTCGTGGCGGGCCGCCTCGGCGAATACCACCCAACGCGATTCGCTCTGCGCCCCCGCGGTCGGCAGTCGACGGGTGATCCACTCCGGACGGCCCCAGCGCGACCACACCCAGCCCATCACGACCGCGGTCAGCAACGACGCGCCTAGCCGGGCGAAAACCATTTGCGGCGCACCAGGAAACGCCACCGCGGTGGCCGCCAGGACGACCGGGTTGATCGCCGGCGCGGCCAGCATGAACGTCAGTGCCGCGGCTCCGGTGGCACCTCCGTCGCCGAACAATCGTCGTGCCAGCGGAACCGACCCACATTCACACCCCGGCAGGGCCGCCCCACCGATGCCGGCCGCTACCACGGCCACCGCCGGACGACGCGGCAGCCAACGCGCCAAGCGCTCCGGCGACACGAAGACGGCGATCAGCCCACTGACGACCACCCCGAGCACCAAAAACGGAACCGCCTGCACGAAAACCCCGCAGAACACGGTGCCCACCGTCGACAATGCCGCACTGTCCAAGACCGCATTCCGCAGCGTCGACGCGGCAAACGCGCAAGCCAACAGAATGCCCACCAGCACTTCCATCGACCCGAGCCGGAACCTGCGGCCGGACTTCAGCGTCGTCATCGTGTCATTATCGCAGCGCGCCCACAGACCGAGGCTCCGGACAAGCCGGCGCGGCCGGCTTATTCCGGGGCGCTGTCCCGGCTTTAGCCGTCCTGCGCCTCTTCGTCCGCGCCGCCGCCTTCCCAGGTGCCGGGCGTCATCGGCATCGTGGGACCGCCGCCGAACTCGTCACCGGCCAGCGTGGCCAGTCCGCTCGCGGTAGGGGCCACCGCGCTGCGCGCCGTGCCGGCGAAGCCCAGCGGGCCGGCTCCGGACGCCGACGCCAACGCCTCGGCGCTCGGTGGTGCACCCCAATCGGGGTCGACCTCGACGTTCATGTCCATGAACTCATCGCCATACCCGCGCTGCCGCTGCCGCTGCCGCTGCCGTCGACGCGCCCCCGCTGCTTCCCGCGCGGATGCGGCGGCCGCCGCCGCGGCGGCATCGGGCTCGGGCGCCTTCCTTCTCGCGCTGGAGCTGGCGCTGGAACTCATCCCCGAGCTGAGCCCAAGGCCGGGCCCTATCAGGTAGGGAGGGGTGAAGCCCGGTGGCTGTCTCTTATACACATCTGACGCTGCCGACGATCGCAT
>NZ_LZTA01000132.1 GCF_001665875.1 Mycobacterium sp. 852002-40037_SCH5390672 | reverse complement strand
TCGAACCGACTCCCCCGGTGGACCACACGACCACCCGCATCAGCAGTCCTCCTTACTTGTCGTGCGCCCGCGCGACGGCGGCCGTCGCACGTTCGAGGAAGGGCCAAGCCACATCCGGGGCGACGCCGCCGCAGAGCGGATGCAACGGCAGCAGTTTCCCGTCCCGCACGTACTCGACCGCCTCGTCGGAGGTGAAAATGCGATAGGGGCCGCCCTCTTCGCGCAGCGCGTCCACGCTGTCAGCGCGGGTGATGCTCGCAACCGAATCGTCGCCGGGGCGATAGGACGCCGCCGTCAAGGCATCGTGCAGGAGGTGCGGGCCCAGAACATCCCAGGCCTGATCGACATCGTCGGCAACGAAAACCGCTGTGGGAAGGCCTGGGACGGGGAACTGGATGATTCCGGGTTCATGCCCATGGGTGAGGCACTGCGCCTCGTAGAACTCTTTCAGGCCCGGCGAGTCGGTCTGGGAAATGAAGCCGAGCCCGAACGTGCCGGCACGACGTGCGGCGGCCTTGCTGCCGCCCGCGATGAACACCATCGGTCCGTCGGGCGATCCGCACGGCGGCGTGACCCGCACCGTGCGCCCCCGATATTCGACCGGCTCACCGCGCACCAGCGGGCCGAGCACGGTAAGGATTTCATCCGCAAACCGGCCGCGGCTCGCCATGTCGATGCCGAAGTGCTCGTACTCCTGGCTTCGGTGCCCGACGCCGAATGCGTAGGACACCCGCCCCTTGCTGATCAGGTCCAGCACGCTGATTTGTTCGGCCAGCCGGACGGGATCCCATAGCGGGATCGGCACCGCGGCCAGCAGGATCGCCAACATTCGCGTCCTGGCCGCGATCGCCGACGCCAACATCAATGGCGCAGGCAGATGGCCATCGTCGGCACCATGATGCTCGGAGAGCACCGCCAATATGGCGCCCCGCGTTTCGGACCACGCGCACATGTCGATGGTCGCGGCGTACAGATCGGCGGCCGGTGCGCCCCAATTCGGAGCGCGCATGTCGAATCTAAGCGTGAACATCAGCAGCCGCCGGGATCGGATGAAATGCCCACCTCCGAGCGACAACGCAGTCCCGAATTGTCGCGCGTAGGCGGGCAAAACACTGGTCGGCCCTCACAGCTGCAGACTAACCTAAAATTTGTTCATTAAGATAGCGCACGCTTTCTTAAGCCCTTGACCGGGCGGATCCACAGTTGTAGTTTCCAAATCGAACGTTGGGTGATAACGGCCACCTGCCGTTGGCGTAAGGGCAACGGCCGCCGCGGTTTTCATCATGTTTGCGGGACGCGCACGCACCTGAGGAGGCAGAAGATGACGGCTCATCGCGTGGTGGTGTGG
>NZ_LZTA01000131.1 GCF_001665875.1 Mycobacterium sp. 852002-40037_SCH5390672 | reverse complement strand
GTCATGGTGTTTCCCGGGCAAGGTTCCCAATGGGTCGGAATGGGCCGGGAGTTATATGAGCACTACCGGCCTTTTGCCGAACAGATGCGTTGTTGCGATGAGGCATTGAAGCCATTTGTTGAATGGTCATTGATCGATGTGGTGCTAGGAGCCCCCGCCGCGCCGGAGCTGTGGCGTGTGGACGTGGTGCAGCCGGTGCTATGGGCGGTAATGGTGTCATTAGCGCGGCTATGGCAGTCCGTGGGGGTGGTTGCTGACGCGGTGCTTGGTCATTCACAAGGCGAGATCGCTGCGGCGTGTGTGTCGGGAGCGCTGACACTTCAAGATGCTGCGGCGGTGGTGGCATTGCGCAGCCGGTTATTGGTGCAATTGACCGGTGAAGGCGCAATGGTGTCACTGGGGTGTGAGGCGTCACGGGCCCAGGCGTTAGTGACCAGATGGGGTGGACAACTCGATATCGCCGCGATCAATGGAATCAGATCGATAGTAATTTCCGGTGAGGTAAGAGCGCTAGAGGAGTTAATTCAGCTCTGTGAGGTTGAAGAGATTCGGACTCGCCGTATTGATGTCGATTACGCGTCACACTCAGCCCAGGTAGATGTGATCCGCGCCGACCTGATGGATGCGTTGGCTGGTATCGCGCCGCGGCCTTCTTCGGTTGAGTTTATTTCGACAGTCACCGGTGGGGTAGTTGATACCGCTGGCTTAGATGCTGACTACTGGTATCGCGGTATCCGCCAAAGGGTGCAGTTTGCGCAAGCCGTGCGCTGTGCCGCGCAGCTCGGTGCGCGGGTTTTTATCGAGTCCAGTCCGCATCCAGTGTTGATCGCCGGAATAGAGGAGACGCTGGCCGAGATGGCGGGAGGGTCTTCTAACGGTGTGGTGGTAGTTCCGACGTTGGGTCGTGACGATGGAGGACTCCAACGGTTTTGGAGGTCGGCAGGACAGGCTCATGTTGCCGGTGTTGATCTGGACTGGCCGGCGGTGTTTAACGGGCATGGACACCCGGTGCAGTTGCCCACCTATGCATTTCA
>NZ_LZTA01000130.1 GCF_001665875.1 Mycobacterium sp. 852002-40037_SCH5390672 | reverse complement strand
GTGCCGATCTCGACGATCTCGTTCGGGACCAAGGGCGGCGAGATCGAGATGGACGGGCAGCGGGTCGCCGTCCCGGTGTCGACCGACCAGATGAAGATGGTCGCCAAGCTGTCCGGCGGGCAGTCTTACACCGCCACCAACCTCGGCGAGCTCGAAAAGAGCTACAACGCCATCGAGAACGAGATCGGCTACCGTACGGTGCCAGGGCCGGGCAGCTCCGGGTGGCTGCGCCTCGGCGTATTGACCGCCCTGATCGCGACGGCGCTGGCATTGTTGATCAACCGCCGCCTGCCCAGCTGAGGACTCAGGCGGGCAGCCTGCGGTTCAGCAGGAGACCGGCCAGGATGGCGCCGGCCATGACGAAGGCGCCGAGCAGCATCCAGGCCAGGCTCGCGTCGCCCTTCACGGTTTCGTAGCCGATCTGGCGCTGCAGCGTCGAGTACACGTTCTTCAGGGAATCCAGGCTGTCGGCGAAATCCAGCTTCTTGAGCGCGTCGATAGTCGCCTGGTGTTGCGGGGTCGGCGGCACCAGCAGATAGGGCGTGCCGGCGAACCCGACCAGCCCGAGGTTGATGCCGGGCGTGAGCTGGCCGGCGAACTGGGTGGCTGCCTGTGCGGCGGCCTTGAGCCGGTTGGGTTCGACGTCGGTGGCCCGCATGGACTGCGACATGTCGATCACCAGCATGATGACGGCGCGATTGCGCGGGATGCGCATGTCGTGGGTGGGGGTGGCCAGCGCGATGGTCAACAGCACCAGGGAGAGCAGCGACACCGCGATCGGGAGGTGCCGCCACGGCGACTGCGGCACGGGGGTGTCGGTGTAGC
>NZ_LZTA01000129.1 GCF_001665875.1 Mycobacterium sp. 852002-40037_SCH5390672 | reverse complement strand
GTGATGCGACACGTGCTGAGCCCGGTGCTGCGGGTTTGCCGCCTCGACGTCCCCGAACAGATCGCGGTCGGCTCGAGTCGCTTGATGGTGAGGTGGTGCGTCCACGCCGGGATCACGCCGAACCACCAGAACCGCGCCGATCCCCGGGTACCGACCTCGATCTGTTCGGGGACGTCGAGGCGGTAAACCCGCAGCACCGGGCTCAGCACGTGGCGCATCAGCTCGGGCTTGCGCGCCAACGCGGACGCCGTCTGGGCCGAAATCGGCAGCTGGGTAGTTAGGGTTACCTTACTCATGCAGTTCATGGTGGCTTAGCCGGTGCGATCAGGCAAGAGTTCGGGCTCTCATCCCGGTGGTTCCGGATCCGTCGGGTTCGGCGCCTGGGCCGGCCGGGACGGTGCGGGCGGCGGAGCGGCCGACGGGGGGCAGTCCGGCATGAAGATCCACACCGACGACCACTTGGCCGTGATTTTGTTGCATGCCGCCGGGGTCACGGGTGAGGCACCGGCCGCTGAAATCAGCGCCGCGATCAATCCGGTCACCAGCGTCGGAAGGAGGATGCGGGAGACGAGAGTCAACATGATCCCCTCCGCAACTCGGAGCCCGTAGTGAGCGAGCGCGACCTGCAGAAAAGGCTACGGCAGAGGCCACTGCATTGCAGCGCGAGACGTGGGCGACGCGCGAATGCCAGGGGCGAGGCCAACCATTCATTGACCTGCATTGAACTGTGGTCCCGGCTGGGATCGAACCAGCGACCTTCCGCGTGTGAAGCGGACGCTCTCCCACTGAGCCACGGGACCGGCGCCGAGACGGCGAACGACGTCGAAGACTAGCACGCGCCAGCCCCGACAATACCGGCCGCACAGTGCGGTTGGTCGACGCGATAGCCTGGACACGGCTCGTACCAAGAAATTTGTATGTGCCCGCTCACGTGGACTATCGTCGTGCTTCGCACCGGGCGACGATCTCGTCCGAGGCGCGCGGATGTAGCGCAGTTGGTAGCGCATCACCTTGCCAAGGTGAGGGTCGCGGGTTCGAATCCCGTCATCCGCTCGAAGGTGCAAGTGGCGTGGACCCCAACGGTGGAGTGGCCGAGTGGTGAGGCAACGGCCTGCAAAGCCGTGCACACGGGTTCGATTCCCGTCTCCACCTCCAAGCTTTTGGTTTCCCGGCGCGATTAGCTCAGCGGGAGAGCGCTTCCCTGACACGGAAGAGGTCACTGGTTCAATCCCAGTATCGCGCACCAGCTCGATACCAGGTCAAGTAGGGTTTCGCAGATCCGTACACGACCGCATGGGCCAGATATGGGCCAGTCGATTACGGCGCTAGCACTTCACCAGAGAGGTAGCTAGCCATGCCCCCGACGACGACTCAATCCGACTTTTACGAACTCGAGTCCGCGGCCGAGGAGCCGCTTCGCTGCCAGACCGACCAGACGGTGGAATGCGACAGGCCAGCTGAGTGGCTCGCGATTCGGCACCAGCCGTGCGGCCACAAGCTGCTGTGCGACGACCACCTTCGGCGATGGCTGCTCATCGTAGTGGAAAGGGCCCAGCAGGGGTACGCGCCCACATGTTCGGTCTGTCACCAGTGGTTCCGCGAGCTTGACGATCTCGCTCGTTTCGTCAGGTTGTGAGGTGGCCATCGGTACCGTTGCGGGGCGCTGGCCGCAGACTCTCCCCCCGTTTCGAAACGGCCGCCGACGCTGATCACCTGAGTGAACCGTGACCATCGCGCGAAGTAGGCTGTCGCGGTGGTGATGGGCATCGAGCGGGTTCGGGAGCTGACCGACCGAGCACTCGACGAGTTTGAAGCTACTGAATCCGTAGCCGCTCTGGTTCGCCAGGGGCACCGCATCTCGGTCCTGCGCCACGACTTCGCCGCTCAGGTGTGGTTCACGATTCAGCAAGCCGATGTCGCAGGGGCCCACAGAAACTCCCTACCGGCCGACACCGATCGCCTCAACGACCTGCGCGGAAAACTTATTGCACTCCTTGGCGAGGACGAAGGATCGCGCGAGTACGTCCGTCAAGCGACACGGTGGGAAGCCTCGCGCACATATGAGGGCACACTGCACGCCAGCTCTGTGGAGCAGGTAGAAACGACGCTCGCGCAGATTGAGCGAACGTACGCCGAGCTGAACTCATTACCGCCGCGCGATCGCGACGCGTACCAGGCGAAGTTGATCCCGCAGATCGGTGGATTGAAGAATGTGCTAGCCAAGATCCGCCAAGCAGTCCACGATTACCTCGTTGCAACCGAAGAAGAGTTGGAGAGCGGTCGAGCCGACTCGAAGTTCTTCGACCAGGTCTATGGCCGCATCAACTCGCTCCTATCTAAATACGCGCCCGAGGCAGCGGTGAACTTCGTAGCGGCACAAGAGCGTGTGTCGTCCAACGATGACGAGGCCATCTCACACGCCCTCACGTCGTGCAGACGAATGATCAAATCATTGGCCGACTCGCTGTACCCAGCGACCAACGAAGAGATCGTCGGAACAGACGGCGTTCCTCGCAAAATGACCGACGACGCTTATAAGAATCGCCTCCTGAAGTTCGTGCAGGACAACATCGGCAAGCACAAAAGTGGCGCAGTACTCCAGGCCGTCATCGGCGACCTCGGTAATCGCCTGGGTGCGCTAGATGCCCTGGCGAGTAAGGGAGTGCACGCCAAACCCACGCTCGAAGAAGCCCACACCTGCGTGTTGCAGACATACTTACTCGCCGGCGATCTACTTGCGATCGCAGAGGGAACGTCGATACACCTGCGCGACAGCGAGTAGGTAATCACGGGGCTTTGAGCGACCCCGTTCCGCCCCCGGCCGCCGGCCACCGATACGGTCCTGCGACCTCGACGTCTGTGCGCGCTCCGGATTCGAAGCGACCGGCTCATGCTAAATATGGGTACACCAATCACGCTCGAATCGAAGGACTCACATGGCTAAGAATTGGGTGCGCGTCAGGAGGGTCGGCACACCAAAGCTCTCGAAGACCTCGACTCCTAGCGAGAAGAACATCAATATCGGCTTCGAAGTCGCCCCCAAGCCACCCGGGAAGTGGTTCGCGCTCTTCCATGAGAAGGTCGGTCCCGGACGCGACATTTCGGGTCAAATAGACACATCCGGACCGTCGGGCGCCAATTACAGCGGCTACGTATCCTCCTCCAAGGATGGAATTGGTGACACGATCGCCAAGCTCGACGAGATTATCGCGGATACGAACAACAGATACGAAGCGTCCCAGGAAACAGCGGCGGCGAGGGAAACCGCGAACCAAGAACGTGCTGAAGCGCAACGGCAGAAGCGCATCGAGGAGCAGAACGAGCTAGACGCTCTCGCGGAGAAGTTCGCCAAGCCGCTTTACCAGCCTGATTAGGTGCGAACCCTGCGCCGCCCCAGGACCAAATGATTTCTGTCGGAAACTGCCGGCGACGCGTCTACATCTGAAAGTTCCAGACTTGTACACACTCCGAGCCCGCAGTCCCTCGCTTTTCTTGGGTGTTCGAGCGATAGCGAGGGAGATATGGCTGAGGCACTGAGCGCCGGCGGCGATTTCTGGAAGGCTGACGAACCCGACCATCGCGTGCGCGGCCGTTTCGCGGCCGAGCTGGGCGAGAAGCCGGAAGTGACTCTTACCGACAATCTGGTGCCTGACCCGCGGGTCTCGGTCAGACATGACCCATCCAGGAATGTGACGACGATTTCGCACTCGGCGGAAGCCAAGCGGTCTGTCGCGTCGTTCCGCGCGATCACTGTGCACGGCCAGCTCGATTCCGGCGAGGCAGTGACAATAATCGGCTCCCAGAACTACGGTGGATCTGGGTCCAGGCCACGTTACCGCGGTACGGCCGCCGTGGTCGGCGCCCAAGTGCCCAACGATCAGCTATATAGCAGTGTGCGGTTCCGGTTGGACAACCCATATTGGTTGGCGCACTTGGATGATGGCGATTCGAGCACGGTAGACGACGATGCATCCACCTTGACCGTCGAGGCGTCCGACGACGGCAATTGGCTGGTGTATAAGTCCTCGACTCCGATAACGCTGCGGCAAATGGAGATTCGGGTGGTGTCTGGCTGTTTGGCACTGCTGCAGCTAGCGATCTATCCGGATCCAGATGAGGGTCGAGTCGCGCGCGAGACGCAAGTACGCATCAATTCGGCCAGTCCGTGGTTGCAGGTTTACGGGGCGGCATTCTGCGCGGAACCGGCGGGACCAGTTCACGAACCGCTACTGTTGCGCAATGAATTGACCGTCGAACGGTTCAGTAAGTGGGTCGCACTGCACAGCCGACTTGATGGTCTTTCCTGGGTTGTGGCGCGCCCATCTTCTGGCTCGGTCCAGATGAGTGTTCTCGCGTTCGCCCCGCTGATTGAGGGGTTTCACCGCCGGCTGCCTGGTTATGAGCAGGCGAAGTTCCCGGGTGTCGCTAAGTGCGCTTTGAAGCGCGTATTGCAAGCCGCCCGCAAGGCCGCGGCTGCTCAAGCGGCGGTCGAAGGACTCGACCCGAGTCGGGTTGAGCAAGCGGCGGACTTTTACCGCGATGTGAGCTTTCTGCAACGTGCCGATGCAATCGTCGCTGAGGTGACCAGTGTCATACCCGAAGTAGCTGAATTCACACCAGGGTTGCCTCGGCGAATAACGAAGGCACGCAATGCTTTAGCGCATCACTTGACCAAGGACGACGACATACCGATTGAGACACGCGCCCTAAATTGGCTGGTCGTCGCCAACACCACCGCATGGTTGCTCCGTATCCTTTTGCTGCTTCGCGTAGGTGTCGAGCCTGAAGTACTCCGCGAGCGAGTCCTGCAGTTCGGTCGATTCAGGTTTTTTCTCGCCAACACCGAGCAGCACGTCAGGGAACTCGGCTGGGAACTCCCCCCATCGGAATAGCCGCCGCCTTTTGCCGCCCAGTTGCCAAGATAGCCAGCGCGGCGCTGGCGCACTTTGGGCGGTCTACACCGGCTTTACACCGGCATTGGCGGCACGCTGCCCGAGGGCTTCCAAGAGGTTGTCACCAATCCGCGCAATGATGCTGCGCACCGTGGTATGTCGCTAACGCCTGAGCGGTCGGCAGCCGCGATCAACACCACGACCGCATTGCTCGCCAGCACAACTCCAATCGTCATGTAGAGGACTTTGGGAACGGATCGTCCTACCCGGCGTCCAAGCTACCGATCGGGTCGCCCCTACTCTCCGGGGGCGACCCGAGTCACACACTCCCTATTCGGAAGCCCAATCCAGGCGTAGCGTTTTCGCTGTTCGACAGCGCGAACGGGGAGAACTGACGATTTTGACCGTCAATCACAGTGGTACGGGTCCGGCATGAGGGACGACTTCCCCAAGAAGGTGAAGGACATCCTCGCTCGACGGGTGGGGTTTCGGTGCAGCAACCCCGACTGTCGCGCGCTCACGTCTGGTCCGGCAGAGCTGCCAGACGGGGTCCTGAATAAGGGCGTCGCCGCACACATCACGGCAGCCTCCCCAAGAGGCCCGAGATATGATTCCCAGCTGACACGGCAACAACGGTCATCAGTCGAGAACGGTATCTGGCTGTGTCAAGACGATGCGAAACTGGTCGACGACGACCGCACTCGGTATAACGAAGTGGTTCTGCGGCAGTGGAAAGCCGAGGCCGAGGAACGCGCCAGGCACATGGTAACTGCCGGCTTGGGTTCGCTCAGCGTGCCGCTTGATTTAGCCATCCCCACCACAGACGCGCTCGATTCACTCCTGTCGTTCGCGAACACGCGCGTCCAATGTGTCGGCCGCGCTGATGAACTCAACGAGCTGAATGCATTCCTCGATGCCGAGATGCCGTTTTCGTGGTGGCTCTGGACCGGGCCCGCCGGCATCGGCAAGAGCCGCCTTGCAGTTGAGCTTTGCAGGTTGGCATCACCTGCCTGGCACGCTGGTTTCCTCGGCGAGGAGTACGAATCTGAACTTGACGATGTGGTAACTATGCGGCCAACGCTACTTATCGTCGATTATGCGTCAGAGCGCAGCACCTGGTTGTCGGAGGTACTCGTCCGCTTTAGCCGGCGGAAGACAGGTTCGAAAGTTCGGGTTCTGATTCTCGAGCGTCAAGCGGCGGGACTTTGGTGGGAAACGGTGCAGCGGCATCACCGCATGTCCGAGTCATCGCAAGTAGCAGCCACAATGTATGCATTTCCCCATGAACTTGGCGGCGTCAGCCGTGACGATGCTCGGGAACTGATCAAAATCACCGCGAGTGAGCTCGGGCACCAAGACCTTACGACAACCCAAATTGAGGATATTGCGGACAAAGCGCAGAGCATGGACCCTGGCGGCGGCCCTCTGTTCATTCAGATAGCGACTATGGATTGGCTCGACGCTCACGGGGCAAGCGGCGGCCGCGACGAGGCGATTCGGCGATTGCTTGACCGTTCGCAAACCGGGTTGAACTTACGCCTTGAAGACCCCTCGCTGGTACCGCTTGTGCGAAATGTCCAGATATTTGCGACTGTTCTGGGAGGACTGAGCGTAGAGGAATATGCCGAACTTGCACAAGTCTCGGAGATTCCAAATGGTCTGCTACCAAACGTGTTTCGGAGTCTTGGTTCGGTAAGTCTGGACGATCTTCTCGATGGCGTCCGACCTGACATCCTCGGGGAGCTTCTTGTCCTCGATCAGCTTGGCGCGTCTGAGACGGCGCGGCATGCGTCAATGTCGCTGTTGCACTACGCCTGTCTCGCGAAACCTGATGCCTACCAGGGCTTCTTGGCACGCGCAGCGGCCGACCATACTGAGCATCCGCGGCTCATCGACCTATTGGAGGCGACTATTTACGATGAGTCGCCCCTCATCAGTATCGAGCTTGGGGTGTCAATAATTGCGCTGCTCGGGCGCAGTAACCATGAGGCAGTCAATTGGGTCTTCGAACGACTTCAGGCTGTCCAACATGCCGAGGGGCAAGACGCTACTGCTCGACTCTTGACCAGTGCGCGCTACTCGCACGCGAATCTTGTCCTGAGAGAAAACAACACACAGCGGGCATGCGAACTTTACACAGACGCACTCACGCACTGCGATCCTGCTTGGCCGGAATACGGCTCCATCCTAAACAACCGAGGCATCAGTTTCCTTCAGCTCGATCGATCGCAAGATGCGGTCGCCGACTTTACTGCCGTCATCGACTCGACCACCGCCTCAGATGAGGCCCGCGCCTGCGCTCTCAACAACCGCGCGGACGTGCTTTTCGACGCTGATGACGTAAGAGGCGCAATCGCCGACCGATCGGCAGTCCTAGCACTTGACGACACTACATACAACCGGCGATACATCGCATTAACCCGTCGGGCAGACGCGCGGCGCCAGCTCGGCGACAACGCCGGTGCTTACACCGACATCGAGACCATCCTGGCGACTCATGACATCGCCGTCGAACAGAAGATGGCTGCCAGACTCAAGCGTGCTCAGTGGCACATCGGAGCCGGCGAGATGGCGGCAGCACAACCGGACCTTGACGCTATCGTCACATCGCGCCGAAACTTTCCTGAGGTCGTCGAGACGGCACGACGACTTCGCCAACCCTAAATCATGGCCAGCGCCGACCGCGGACCCAAGAAGCAATACCGCGCATCGCGAGACCACGTCCCGCAGACCCAAGCCTTTTACCCACACCCGCGCGGCGTTTGCGTAGCGGTTTAGCGCGCCAACGTGGGGGCGTATTGCTAGCGTGCCACCCCGGGTCGACGATCGTTGTGGATGATCCGCGGCTTTCGGGTCCAGGTTTAGTGGGGTTCCCGCCGCCGGACGCGATCACCGCGCGGAATGCCTGCTGGGGTCACCACGTCATCGGGCCACACCCGCACGTAGCGCACCTGCGTCGGCTTCCACGGCACACTGAAGTGCCGCAGTGAATGGCCATGTAGGACCGTGTTCGGCACGACCACTGGGCGGCCTGCCTCCAAGGCTTCCAGCAGGTGCCTCGGTCGACGATAGTGCGGCGGGGCCGGCTCATGCTCGCAGATCACGCCAGGCTGACCGAAGTGACCCCCGCGCACCAGTGAGAGTGGTGTGTATTCGATACACTGGAACACGTTGCGCGCCAAGGCTTTTCGCCGAAGCCAGCTTCCGCTACCGTCGATCTCGATAACCAAATTGATAAGCCCCGAACCCGTCCGGCTCTCGGTTGAAAATGTGGATTTCGGAATTACTCGGAAGGGCCACTCCTCGGTCGCGGCACCAGTCAACGGTGCCTTTCACGGTCGGCGGGATGCCTGACTCCGACAGCCGCTCCCGCAAGAGCGCCGATGAGACCCGCTAACGCAGCGTCGATTGACACAGCAAGCTCTTGCGGCGGCGATCGGTCAACCACCCTTCGGCGTCGATCCCGGCCGCGAATGTCTCGGGAGCCTTGTACAACCGGTCGTCGGGTCCCACGTAGCCGGCTTGATACCACCCGGACGGCTGGTCGTCCGGGTGGTCTTTCGCTGCGGTTTGCATAGCGCCCGTGTTTTGTCAGCCCGCCTCGTCCTGGACGCCTGCGACGTGATCGGTGACGCTCGGATGTAGATGCCGCAATAACTCCTCACCAGAGAACTGCATGAGGTCCGCCTCCTCCAGGAAACCGGAGTGCGCGTCTGAAGATTCGTAAACCAACCGGATGTCCTTCGCTGCGCTGGATTCGCGGACCGCCTTCTGCTTCTTTAGACGCATCAGTTCCGGACGCATCTTCTTCCGCTGCGAGGGCGGGACCAGCGCACCACGGTTGAAGGCCATGATACCGAGGTTCTTCGCAACCTCCCGGACCTGACGAGTCTTTAACCCGTAGCGCCAAGCGATTTGCGAGATCGTGTACCACCCCTGTGGCATCCGCCAGACCCAGCCCCCGATGGTAACCACTGTCAACACACCCGCTAAGGTCGCTTCAGGGCGAAACTGCTTTGCGGAGAACATGATCGCCAAGATCCCGAGTACCAACGTGGCGCCGAGAACCGACACCAAGAAAATGAGAGTCGGGGTCAAGGTCGCCTCCTCCTTGCGTTCCGTCGCGAGTAGCGGTTCAACGGTCTCAGAACGATTGACTGTGCATACCGCGACACGCCGTAGCGCTCCGTTGTTTGCTGGCCGGTCATACAATCACCAATCCGCAAGTACGGTTCCCGACGGGTATTTGGTCTGACGTGGTGTCGGCGCGCTTGGCGCGGGTGTGGCTCGGGTGGGTTACTCACCGTCGTGGCCACGTCATGCACCCATGCCAACGAGGGAGGGTCATCCCGTGCGGGTGGTTGACGCCAGGCATGCCAAGAGTCTTACTAGGCCGCGTCCGTCAGATCCACCAGGCAGATCGCCGCGGGATAGATTATGCCGAGCGCGAACGGATCTCAGCGCGGTAGTGGATCTGGTTGCACTGAAACATACTGCCAGCGTGGGGATTTGCCATAATCTCTAAGTCACAGCGGCGGACGATGTTCACCGCAATCTTGGAGTTCAGAACGGCTGCATGGCCTTGGGAAACCCGGGTGCTGACAACGAGGCGGATGCCGAAGATGTCGTCGATGCCGCCCAACGTGTTCGGGTCATTCCGCGACCTTGTCTGTGAATTGACGGCCACATGAGCGGTAGTAGGGTTGCACCAGCTCAGAAGGGGTGGCGATGTCTGTTGAGGCTGGTCGAACGCGGATCGGCAGCCGCGGACAGCTGGTGGCGCGATGCAGCTCAAGTACATAAGCATCCCGGCGTTGCTCGCCTTCGCCGGCGGTGACCCGTGGGTGATCAATCGAAGTTTGCAGGCGGGCAGCCCGGCGCAGATTTCCAGCCTGGCGAATGCATTTCATGCCGCGGGCCGCTCCACTGCTGAAGCCGACACAACGTTCGCCCAAGCCCGCTCCCGCTTCGACGCTGCCTGGAATCATCAGGACGGCGATCATCCGATCAACGACTCCGCTGAAGTGCAGCGGGTGACGAAATCCCTTGGGGCGCAGTCCGTGCAACTGCCCAAAATCGGTGCGGACCTGGAAAACATCGCCGCATCATTGGCCGAGGCACAGAGGACCGCGGCCGGCCAGATCGGCACGCTGGAAGCGCAGCTGAAGGGGCTCGACGACATGATTGCCGAGGCCGTCGAGCTAGAAAACGAGCATCCCAACCTCAGCGCGGCCGACCGAGATGCGCTCAACGCCTACATCAACTCACTCGAAGACGACGCCATTCGCGACACGAAGGCCGCGCTCGGCCAGCTGCAAGCAACACGTGATGGCTACTCGAACACGCTGCAGAACGCGCTGGGAACCCTAAAGAGTGACGGATACGACCCCGCAGGTATCAGGGCGCAAGACGGCCCACTGTCGCCCGCACCCCCGCTGCCGGACGACCCCAACAAGTTTGGGCAAGTATGGAACTCGCTCACCCAAGAGCAAAAAGACGCGGAATACGACCGCGATCATTTTATCGGTAACCACGGGGGCATGCCGTTCACTGACCGCGACCATTACAACCGGATCCACCTTCCTGAGCTGCAACAAGCCAATCAAGCGGATTTGGACCGCCTGCGCGCCGAGCACCCCGATTGGGCCAATGGAAGGACGCCTTTCACCAAGACGAACGAGTTTCTGGACTGGCGACGGCAATGGGACGCCGCCAATCGGGCACGCGATGGGTATGCGGATGTGACGAAGTCACTGGGGGCGCCGCCAAGCCAAGTTGCGCCAGGGGGAAAGGTTGACCCACGCAATCCGCCCAAGTATCTCGGGATCATTGACGACAAAGGCCACGCTGCGATCTCCATCAACAATCCCGATACCGCCAATCGCGACGCCACATTCGTGCCCGGAACGGGTCAGGATACGACACGGTTCAGCGGCAGCCAAGACAAATCTCTGCGGATGTATCAGGCCGCGAGGGACGCCGACGGCAGGCTTGCGCCCGGCGACGTGTCGGTGACGACCTGGATGGGTTATGACCGCCCGATGAATCTCGGTGAAGCGGCGTCAACCAGCTACGCCCACAACGGAGCTGGCGCATTAGACGACTTCCAAGCCGGATTGCGCGCGTCTCACAACGACGCGTTGACTGGCGGGCCATCGATCAACACGGTCATCGGGCATAGCTACGGCTCGACTGAGGTCGGGGCAGCGGCGCTGGGCGGTCACCACCTCGACGCCAACAATGTCGTCGCGGTAGGCAGTCCCGGCGTGCTCACCGGACACGCCAGCGACCTCAACCTCGACCCCGGCGCCCACGTGTACGCGACGCGAGCACAACACGACATCATCAGCGTCGCAACCGGATGGACACTCGGCCCAGACCCGACCGGAGCAGATTTCGGCGCTACGACGTTCGAGGCAGCACCCGGACCCAGCTGGCCCTTCGGGCTTCCCTCGGTAGCAGCACACAGCAGCTATTGGGACAGTGGGAACCCCGCGCTCGATAACATGGGGCGCATTATCGCCGGACGCACCGATGTGACACCACCGAAATGACACCAGAATGATGACGAAGATAAAAACTCGCGAATTACTCCACGCGTTCGCTGTTCTGTTGACAGCGGGTGTCCTTGCCGCGTGCTCATCGACCACATCAACCAAGCACCCAGGGCCGGGGTCATCAGCCCCGTCCGGCGCGACAATCATCCCAGGAGGCCCCATGGAACCCACACCCGTTGCGCCGTCACCGAAGATCCCGAGAAGCCAACAAGAGGCCCAGGACTCGGTGCTTCGGTACCTACAGAAAACAGTCGACGGGTTACCGCCAGGCACCGTCCTCGACACCAGCGACACCATCGGCGGCAGCAACCTCGGGTGCGACGACAACTACACTGGGCCCGGCCCCGGCCCCACCGAATTCTCGTTGTTCGCCAAGGTGATCGGGCCCGCCGGAACGAAGTCCGCAGATCTCGTCGCGCACGCCGGACAGGTTTGGCGAAGCTGGGGTATCACGGTGATGGAGCGCGACGGATTTGAAAAGCCGAACCAATTCGGTTACCTCCCAGACGGATACCACATACAAATCAAGGCGGCATATCCCGCCGACTATCCACCGACCATCGTCGCAACGTCACCATGCTTTCCCGGTGACCTACGTCAAGATGGCCTACCGGTTCCCAAGGTGATTCGCCAAAGTCCACCTGGAAGCTAGTTGTTGCGCAAGACAACGGGTCAATCTCGCATCACCAGCATCGTAGGTGGTCACTCAGCTCACCCCTCGCCAGCCGGAACGACGCGGTCATCCGGCGATACAGGCACGGATCGCACTCCTCACTCAAACGGCAGCCGTACTCGCGACGCTGACGGATCCTGTTCGTGGTCGCGATCCGACAAAGCCAAAGTGAGCTGAGATCGCCACACCGCAACCGGCATGATGGCGGCAAGCGGCTCCGCAGCCGTATTTTTACCAGACCGTATTAGACCGATTCCGCCGCGCAGGAAGCGATCTCGACGCTAAATTTCTTCTCCTGAGCAATGCAAAGGAGCGAGCCTCCCCTGACTCGAGCCATCGCGATCCCGTCGCGCATGTGCAGCCCGCCGAGCCCGACGTGTCCGGGGACTCTCACGCTCCGGGACGTCCGGATTCACCTGTCGGACCAACCGAGCCACCGCCTGCTCGAGCAAGCGAACCTCAGCGCTCAGCTTCAACTTGTTCGGCACAGAACGCGCCTTCTCGTACCGCTCAGAAAGTTCGGCTTTTCGGTGGGGATGCCCACGCGTTTCCCATAGCCTCGCGGCTGCTCGGGGTTTTTCCGCTGTTGCTGCGGAAAGCGCCGCGGGGGATCTCCGGGCGGGCGTACGCTCTGCAGACTATGACCAGGGGAAAGAAGGTTTTGTTTGCGCTGCTGCTCGCGTTCGCCGTCTCAACGACGTCGGTGAGCTGCGTACCTATCGTGAGCATCCCCACGTGCCCCGCGGGCGGCTCCTTCGTCGGCTGCTGATCACCTGCGCTGGTCGCACGAGCAGCGACCAGCTGGGTCAAAACGACCGCCATGGTCGGGTTCTACGCGACTAGGTGGTCAGTCCCTAGGTGCAGGCGGTGATTATCGGATCTGGCGAGCACGTGCAAGCCGGTGCCATGGAGCCGGCGACGACGATGACGAGGGCGGCGAGGATTCGACGTAGCATCATTGGCCCGATTCGTGGTAGCGGCACTGTTTTACGCATGTCTAGGCTACTGGCCCTTGAGCTTTTTGGGTAGAACAGGCCCGACCTCTTCAGCTACGTGTCACGTTCTTGGGCTCGATCCCAAGTCGTCCGCTTTCATTGCGACCGTGGGAGCCACTTCTAGCGATACGTTGACCGTGTCAGCACAAGTGGAGTAGTGCACTACTCGTGCCCGCGCCCGGGATCGCGGAAACGATCTAGTCATGAAATCCAACCTCGCACCGCCGGCCGGGGCAACCGTGGTCGACGAATGGGTCAACGTCGGGGCAGCCTTCAGGGTGTTCGACGGCCCGGAGTGGAGTATCAACCACGCCGGCCATGGGCTGCCAGGGGCCGATATCGTGGTCTCCGTCGTCGGGCGGCAATACGTTGACGGGCACGCTGAGTGCCACGTCGTCATTGACTGTCCCGATACCCCGATCATCGCGCCAGCCGAAGCCCGGAAGCTGGGCCGGGCGTTGATTGCCGCGGCCGACGCCGCTCACGGATGACTTTGCGCCCCATGCCCGGCCAAACGTAGCTTCGGCATGATCGGGTCCAGCCGAACAATCCCGTTGGCAAGGGGCGAGTCGATCCGATCCGTGACGATGCCTCAGTCGCTGGTGTGGACGATCAACACGTCGGTCTTGGCCCGGCGGGATACGGCGGATGGGACCGATCCCAGCAACCGGCCGGCGACGCTGTTGAGTCCGACGTTGCCGACGACCAGCAGGTCGGCACGGACGTCCTCGGCAAGCTGCACCAGCGCGTTGATGGGAGCACCGACGATCGACTTCTCCTCCACGTTCTTGGCTCCGGCTTGGTGCGCCCGCTCCGTGGCGTCCCGCAGGATCGCGTAAAAGGGGGCCTGGCCCACCGTCCGGTAGTCCTGACCGTGGTCGCTCCCGGGCGGGATGGCGTAGCGGCCGCGTTCCTCGGGGACGGCGAGATGCGCCGTCGCAACAATCAATTTCGCGCCGTGATCCGCGGCGATCGCGGCTGCGCGCCCCACCGCACGCAGCGACGAGTCCGAGCCATCGGTGCCGACCACGACGGTCTGATAGGCGCTCATTTCTCATGCAGTGTAAGGCCGCCGGCGGCTCGTTGGAGTGAAAATCGAGTGGAGTCGGTCCGCCGCCCGGGGTACCAGCCGGACCGTCATGCACCGTCGAGAGCCTGGTTCGCGGTGGCTTCTTCAGATTGGTCATTGGTTAAATCGGGCGAACACGGAATAATGCCCGCATGCGTCTCATCTACGCCGCTGCGACGGTCGGCATCGCCATTGCTGTGCCGATGGGTGCGCCGTCGGCTCACGCTGACACTGGCGTCAATGGTTACGTTCAGTGCATAGGGGGCGATGCGAAGCCCCCACCACCGGGAGTAGCCGCAGAGAATTGGTTTCCCAGCCTTCATGTGATCGATAACGACATCGGTTCTGCCGTGCCCTCGGACCAAGTCGTTCAAAGATTGATCAATATGGGGGTCAAGCCGGACGACGCCGCCACCCGAGTGCGGTGTTATCTGGCCAACTTGCCGCACTAGCGCAAACACCCCGGCCAAATCACCGTCAAGCACTTGCCCATTTTCTGAAATACGTTATACACCAATGCTTTTCATTGGTTCTCGCATTCTGGAAAACGGTGCGTCGCGTCGCGAATTCGCCGCGAACTCCCCCATGCGCTATCTTCGCGCAGTGACCAGACCTCTTGGCATGAGCGCTCTCGCAGCGACGCTGGCGTTAACAGCGTGTCTGGCTGCGCCCCACGGCGCCGCCGACCCGTCACCCCAACAGTCACCTTTCCCAACCGGAAAAGCCGGTACCAGTATTCATGTCACGGAGTACAGCACCGCGACCGCCGACGTCACGCTCAACAGCGCGACCTGGGTCTCGTCCGGTTGCTCCGGCGGCCGGGGTTGCAACGTCATCGAACTGACCATCGCCGGCAAGTCCAACGCGCCCTTCAACTACAGCCAGGCCTCCGTAACCGCGGCCTCTTCTCCGTGGAGGCAAGACCCGAACCGGGAAGTCCAGGGCGGCTCGTCCATGGTCGACTACCAGAAGATCAACAAGACGCCACCCCTGCGCTCGGGCAGCGTCACCAACGGCCAAACCGCCCACGGGTTTATCGCCTATGACGGCACCATCAACCAAGGCGACGTTTACATCGAGTTCAGCGATCCCGATGCCCCGGCGGCACCGACCCCGTTAGCGGGCTGGAAGGTCCACACCTGAGAAGGGCTGTATACAGCACTTCCCCACGGCCACGCCGATGCACCCCACCCGACGTCTCGTCACCACGATCATTACCGCCATCGCGTTGATGTTCGCGGCTGCTGCATAGGTCTGCGCGCCGCCAGCGTCGGCCGACCCGGTATGTGGTGCGCCCGGAGCGCCGCCGTGCGCGGGTCCCAGCCCGTTGACACCCGAGCAGCAGTGCGCGTTCATCGCGTGGCGGTCGATGATGCCGTGCAACTGGCTCGGAGTGCAGGTCCCCGCTGGCACGCCGGGGAGTTGGGATAACCCGCCGGCGCCACCGCCAGCGCCGCCGCAACCGTGAACCTGAGTATTTATCGTTCGGGCGTAGCTGACTCACACACGCTCGGCCGTCATATCCATGTCGATCGTGCCTTGGCACGCACCGCTCAAGATGTCGGTGTGCATGACGCCGGCAAGCGTCCCGTCGGGTTGGGGCGTGTAGTGCACCTCGGCTCGGGCCGGATTCCATTGGATCGTGGTGTCGGGCATCATGCAGTCCCATTGAAAGTCGTTGACCTGCGACCAGGACTTTCCATCCCAGGTGAACTGAACCGGCTGGGGAACGGTCGGGTTGGTGGGCGGAGGGCCACTGATGATCGTGGCGACGCACTTTCCGTTCGTACAGTTCGAGCGCAACCCATAGGTTTCGGTGTGCTGCACCTCCGGATTGCCGACCGCCATGCTGGTCCCGGCCTTTGGACCAACCATGAAGGTGATCGCGTATTGACCATTCCAGGACGGATTGTCGGCGAAGGCCGTCGGGGGAAGCGACACCGCAATTGCCAGCGGCGCGGCGGATAAACCGACGAAGCATTTCAGACGGTGTGGAGTCATCTTTCCCCCTCCGGGTTCCGTACCCCTTCAATAGTCATATGCCGAACCGCCGCCCGACAAGGTCCCGGGCGATAAACCGAATCCCGCTGAAGCGGGTTCGCCGGCTCACGTGCTCCGCGCCTTACCAACCCCACTCGTCATCGTCGAGAACATCCACGGTGACAGCGCTGTCGGCGGCGCCCTTCGTCCCGTAGGTGAAGGTCAGCAGGGTGCGGTCGTCGTCAAGGGGTTCGGTCGCAACGACGGTAGCGTGCCCGACCTTCATGCGGATCCTGTCTCCGGGCTTCAATTCGTCGACACGTTTAAGGGTCACGCTCAACCCATCAGCACCAGCGAATTGCCGATGCCGCAGACACTTTGGCGATTCATCGCCCTCCTTCACGGCCGGTAATGAGTCTCCCGGCCTGAAAGCACCCTTCGCGGGACTTACTCACGCGGTCGCCCGGACTTTCCAGATCATCAATCGGCTGACCTGAGAATTTTGCGCGGCCCAGCGGCGGGTTGCAATATACCCCCGCGGCCGAATTGTCACGTGGCCCGTCGCCCGGAGCACAATGTGTGGCGTGAGTTGGACGAGGTACACGGGCAAGGCACTCGCGGACATCACCCTGGACGGCGATGCACTGCATGCCGAGCTCGAAGACCGCATCCGCGTGGACAATCCGCACCTGACTGACGTCCGCCTGGAGCAGGCAACCGTGACCGAGGCCTACGACGCCGCACCATCCACGCGGTGGTACGACGTCACCTACCTGGCTGAAGACCCGGAGGACAATCCCTAGCATGCAAAGGAGCGGGCCGGTGCGGTCAATCATTGCCGTCGTCGTTGCGGTTGGTTGCGCGATCGTCGCGCTGCCGGCGCCGACAGCCTCCGCCGAGGATGACTTCGTTGCCCTGGCCGTGTCCGTCGGCAGCGGACGCGCCGCCGGCTGGGGCACCGGCGGCAGTCAGGACCAGGCAAATCAACTCGCACTCGCGCACTGCACCGCCGAAGCCGGTGATGTCTGTGAAGTGGTGGCCGGCACGCGCAACGGCTGCGCATCGGTGGCGTTCGACCGCGTCTCCGGCCGGTTCCAAGGCGGTTCGGGCCCCGACAGCACCGCATCCACGTCGGATGCGCTGGCCAAGCTGGGTTCACCCAACGGGCGGATCAAGGCCACCCACTGCTCGTCCTGAGATTCGGTATCGACGCACCAGCTCCGCGGCAAGAAGGACACCGCGATGTCGACTATCGTTCATTGAAGTCATCCTTGACCGCACGCCGATTGGCCCGCGCACAGAGGGGAGGCTATGAGTCCGATGAAGGTTGGGAAGCGGCCGGCCGTCTGCGCGATTGTCCTGTCCGCTGCCGCGCTTGCCTGCCCAGCGCCGGCCTGCGCGGACGACACCGACGATGCCTTCATCGCCGGCCTATCCAGGGGCGGAATCACCATGCCCGACAACGATAATGCGATAGCAATAGCCCACACGGTGTGCACGAGCATCGATACCAACCCGAACGTATCGATGCTGGCGATCCAGCTGACGAAGCAAACCGGCCTGTCGCCGAGACAGTCCGGCTACTTCATCGGCCTGTCGGTAGCCACGTACTGCCCGCAATACAAAGACGATGTCGACCCCTCGCTTGGCTGGCTGGTGCCACCCCCGCTTATGTGACTGCAATTACTGCAGCACAAGGGATTCGTATCACTCAGCAGTGCGTGCCCCAGCATTGCTGGAGTGGGCAATAGGTCGAATGCGCGAGACTCACCATCGATCCGACGTCCCCGAACGTCACGTTCCTCGAATCCAACGTTTGGTGAATGCTCTGGGCAATCTGGTCATACTTCCAACCCCACCCGATGTCGTCGCAAATCAGGCGCCCCATCCCGGTGAGCGCGGCGTCATGGTCGGGCGGCCAACTGAAGCCGGCGGTGCGCAGTTGAGCCAGGTACGCGTCATCGAGGGGGTCGGCGGTGGCAACCGCGGCGCTGGCAATGAGAGCCGCGCCCGCCATAACGGGGATGGCCAATGCGGCCAGCCGGCGAGGTGAGAGCATCATGCGCTTCCTTTCTTCTGAGCGTTCACGATGCCGTCGACCCATGGCGGCATGAAGACGAACAATAGGGACAGCCGGGAAAAAGCGGCTTATGAGAGGTTGAATAATTGGATTTTCGGCCCGTTGACAGGCGTGGGACGTCGCCTCAGCCCTGCGCTGCGCCGGCCGAACCATTCTCATATGCCGTGGTCAGCCAGAACACGGTGCGCTCGATACCCGGCACGATGTCGGTGACGTGGATCTCCCCCTGAGCGAATCGGGTAAGAAGTCCGTAGACGACGCCGGTGAGGATGAGCTCGAGGTCTTTGGCGAATCCCGGCTCCGCTTGCGCCAGAACGGCTTTGGCGACGGGGACGACGGCATCGACACCGCGCTGAATGAGACGCTTTCCGCCGGGCCCCGATCGCGCCTGGAAGTAGGAGCGCAGCATCAATGGATGCCCTTCCCACGGCTCGAAGATGGTCCTCATCACGTGCATCAGGTCTACATAGATTGACTCGCCGGGTAGATCGTCGATCAGCGAGGGCAGGCGCGCATAGCGATTGGCGTCCATCCAGCCGTCCAGGGCCGCGACGATAAGTTCGTCGCGGGTGCGATACCGCTTATAGATGGTCGCCAGGGACACGCGTGCCCGCCGCGCCACCTCGCGCAGCTGAACTGCCTCGTAGCCCTCGCTATCGAGCATCTCGACCACGATGTCCAGGATCGGATCCGCCCGCCGGCCGGGGGCGCCGTCCCCGGTCGCCGCATCCAGTTCGGCCCCTTTTGACTTCACAGTAACCATGTTACTGTGCGCAGGTGAGTAACGGCGTTACTCTGCCCTGATCTGGGCTGATGAACAAGAATCGAGGAACAGCGCCGTGGGTTCAATAGATGGCAAAGTCGCCTTCATCACCGGGGTGGCCCGCGGCCAGGGTCGCAGCCACGCGGTGCGGCTCGCGCGGGAGGGCGCCAACATCATCGGCATCGACATCTGCGCCGACATCCCCGCCAATGGCTATCCGATGGCCTCCCACGAGGAACTGGACCAGACGGTGGAGCTGGTCGAAGCGGCCGGCGGCAAGATGCTGGGCACGGTCGCCGATGTGCGCGACTTCGTGCAAGTGAAGTCCGCGATGGACGCCGGCGTCCAGCATTTCGGGCGCCTCGACATCGTGTTGGCCAACGCCGGGATAGCGCCGTTGGCGTTTCGCCAGTTGAGCATTGAGGAGGAGCTGGCGCAGTGGCGCGCGGTCACCAGCGTCAACCTCGACGGGGCCTATCACACGGCGTGGGCGGCCGTGCCGCATCTGCTGTCCGGTAACCGCGGCGGGGTCATCATCTTCACCAGCTCGACGGCCGGCATCAAGGGCTTCGGTGGCCTGCAAGGCGGCGGCCTGGGCTACGCGGCGTCCAAACACGGGATCGTCGGACTGATGCGTACCCTAGCCAATGCCCTTGCACCGCTGAGCATTCGGGTGAACACCGTGCACCCCACCGCGGTGAACACGATGATGGCGACCAATGACGACATGACCGAATTCCTGGAGAAGAATCCCGGCGCGGGACCCCATCTGCAGAACCCGATGCCTGTCGGAATGATCGAACCCGAAGACGTCAGCGCCGCCATCGCCTACCTGGTCTCCGACGAGGCGAAGTACGTCACCGGCGTGACCTTCCCCGTCGACGCGGGCTTCTGCAACAAGGTTTGATACGCCAATGACGACGAACAACACGACGGGCCGGGTCACGGGCAAACGGGTCTTGATCACCGGGGCCGCACGCGGCATGGGACGCTCGCACGCGGTGCGGCTGGCCGAAGAGGGTGCCGACTGCATCCTGGTCGACATCTGCTCCACCCCAGAGGGTTTGGAATATCCCCTGGCCACCGAAGACGACCTGAACGAGACTGCGCAACTGGTCGAGAAACACGGCCGTCGGGCAGTTCCGAAAGTCGTCGACGTGCGCGACGAGGCCGCGATGAAATCGGCGGTCGACGCGGCCGTCGACGAACTCGGCGGACTCGACGGCGCCGTCGCCAACGCCGGCGTGCTCACCGTCGGCACCTGGGACACCACCACCGCCGAGCAGTGGCGGCTGGTCCTCGACGTCAACCTCATCGGCGCGTGGAACACGTGCGCGGCCGCACTCCCCCACCTGGTCGCCCAGGGCGGTGGGAGCCTGGTCAACATCAGCTCATCGGCCGGCATCAAGGGCACTCCGCTGCATGTCCCCTACACGGCTTCCAAGCACGGCATCGTGGGGATGACCCTGGCGCTGGCCAATGAGCTTGCTGCACAGAACATTCGGGTCAACACCGTGCACCCCACCGGCGTGGCCACCGGAATGGCACCGCCGAGCATGCACACCCTGATCGCCGAGCAGCGGCCCGACCTGGTGCCCCTGTTTCTCAACGCGCTCCCCGCGCCGCTGATCGAAGCCTCCGACGTGAGTAACGCGGTGCTCTACCTCATGTCCGATGAATCCCGGTATGTCACGGGACTCGAACTGAAAGTCGACGCCGGTGTCACCATCCGATAAGGCTCCGATGAGCGACGGTGCGCGACATGACCGCGGGGTGCGCACCTTCGCCGAGGTGATGACGATCGACCCGCCCGAGGGCGACAGCCCATATGCGGGCGGGCTGATCGACTTCGTCTTCGGCGAGGTCTGGTCGCGACCGGGGCTCAGCCGCCGCGATCGACGCTTCGTCACCCTGGCCTGTGTCGCGGCCGCCGACGCGCAGACCCCCCTCGAGCAGCACGTCTACGCCGCACTCAACAGCGGTGACCTCACCATCACCGAAATGCGGGAAACGGTCTTGCATTTCGCCGTCTACGCGGGCTGGCCGAAGGCGTCCCGGTTCAACATCGCGGTGGACCTGCAATGGGCCAAGATCACCGAGGCGCGCGGTGAGGTGCCCGCCGCCCCGGAACCGTTGCTGCCGCTGGTCACCGCCAGCGACCCTGAGCAGCGGCTGCAAGGGGGCGAGGAATCATTCAAGGAGATCAACTGCCTGCCGTTCGCGCCGATGCGCGACAACCCGTACTCGGGTGCGGGCATTTTGAACTTCGTCTTCGGCGAGATGTGGTTGCGCCCCGGCCTGGGGATGAAGGAACGCCGACTGATCACCGTCGCCTGCGTCGCGTTCCAGGATGCCGAGATTCCGATCATGTCCCACGTTTACGCGGCGCTCAAGAGTGGCGACGTGTCGTTCGAGGAGATGGACGAACTGGCGCTGCAGTTCGCGGCGTACTACGGGTGCGCCAAGGCGGACTACCTCAACCAGGTGATCACAGAACAGAAACAACGGGTGACGGCGGAGAACCAGGCCGATCACGCGCCCGTCGGCTGGTAACGGAGGAAAACTCGGCATGACGGCCACCGCGACCTCACCACCGCTCTCGGGTGCGTTACTCATTGGCGGAGAACGGATCACCGCAGCATCGGGTGGCACCTACCAGCACATCTACCCCGGCACCGGCCGGCTGAACGCGACCATCCCGATGGCGGGTGAGTGTGAGGTCGACAGGGCCGTCGACAGCGCCTACGACGCGCACCGGGAGTGGATTTCCTATCCCGTCGATCGCCGTCGGGATCTGCTGTTCGCGCTGGCCGATGTGGTGCGCGAGCACTTCGCGGAGCTGACCGAGCTCAATGTGCACGATTACGGCGTCCCGGTCGCGGTGGCCGGCAACTCCGTACTGACCGAGCGTTTCCTGCGCTACTACGCCGGTTATGCCGACAAGACGCACGGCGCGAGCACTCCCGTCGCCGGTGCGTTCGACGTCAACCTCGTCGAACGCGAACCGTACGGCGTCGTCGGTGTCATCGCCCCGTGGAACGGGCCGCTGGTGGTCGCCGGCGCGGCAGTGGCGCCCGCGCTGGCGGCGGGAAACGCGGTCATTTTCAAACCCTCGGAGCTCGCGTCGTTGGCGCCCTTGCGTTTTGGTGAACTCTGCATCGAAGCGGGCCTGCCGCCGGGACTGGTGAACGTGTTGCCGGCCGGACCACAAGGCGGTGACGCGCTGGTGCGTCACCCCCGGGTCGGCAAGATCCACTTCACCGGCGGCCAAGCGACCGCGCAGAAGGTGCTGCAAGCCGCATCGCACAATCTCACCCCGGTGACGGCCGAATTGGGCGGCAAATCAGCCTATCTCGTGTTCGCCGACGCCGACCTCGATATGGCCGCGGTCATCGCGGCTCACCAAGGCCCCATCACCCAGGCCGGCCAAAGTTGCGCCTGCGCCTCGCGGATCCTTGTCGAGGCCTCGGTATACGTCAGTTTCGTGGAGAAACTCGTGGCGACCGTGCAGGCGGCGAAGATCGGTGACCCACTGCAACCCGACGTGATGCTCGGCCCCGTCATCACCGAAGCGGCCTCCGACCGCATCCTGGGGGTGATCGACCAGGCGGTGAACGAGAAGGCCGGTGACTTGGTCACCGGCGGGCGGCGACTGGGTGGCGAGCTGGCATCCGGCTATTTCATCGAGCCGACGATCTTCAGCAACGTCGACAACCGTTCGTCGCTGGCACAGACCGAAACCTTCGGCCCGGTGACTTCCGTCATCCCCTTCGGCGACGAGGCCGAGGCGGTCAGGATCGCCAACGATTCCCGCTACGGACTCAATGCCTTCGTGGCGACCACCAACCTGGAACGTGCACACCGGATTGCGCGTGAGCTGCAGGCCGGTTCGGTATGGGTGAACAGGCACAGCGACATCGAACCTCAGGGCCCCTACGGGGGATACAAGCACAGCGGGTTCGGCCGCACCGGCGGCGTCGAAGGCCTCTACGAGTTCCTGCAGGTGAAAAACATTCGCATCGGCATGAGCTGACCTCCGAATTCACCGCTGACGGCATCGATTGACCTGAAATGCTATGCAAAGCAGGTATATCCGCGAGAGGCGTAGAGTCGCGGTCATGAATTTGGTCGAGTGGCTGAGGACCCCCCGCTACTTGCGGACGCGGTTCATGATGGAAACGCGGCCTCTGAACCGCCTGGAGATGGAGATCGTGTTCCTCGAGGTCGCCGGCCGCGACGCGTTGGTCCGCCTCCCCGTGGCGTTCATGATTCTGCCGAAGAGCCCCCGCCCCTGGCGTGACGGCCCGTCCGCTCCGGCGCAGGACAAGTAGAAGGTCCGCGCGCACGAGCGGGTGCTACGGCGGGACCACAGGCGGTGACCATCGACAACCCCTACTGGGACGCCGTCAAAGACTGCGTTGAGACCGACAGCGTCGGCGGCAACGCGGTGGTCGGCTATTTCAGCCTGGACCGCACGGTCGAAGAGAACATGGCCCGCTCGCCGAACCGGCAATTGCTGGTCCGGCGGTACTGCTGGACCGTTCCCGACCCAGAGACCGTGGAGTTCGTGGCCGGCCACGTCGAAGGCGGGCTCGTCGATCCCATCGCGGGCACGGGTTACTGGGCGTACCTGCTGACCCAGCTGGGCGTCGATGTCGTCTGCTACGACCTGAACCCGGGCACCGACCTGCTCACCAACGGCTGGCACGCCGGGGACTTGTACGCCGAGATCGTCGCGAAGGATTGCGCCGCGGCGGCCGCCCTACACCCGCAGCGAACACTTTTCCTTTCCTGGCCGCCCCATGATCAGGATGTCGGCGCGCGAATACTGATGTCTTACACGGGAAATCGTCTGATCTACATCGGCGACGGCCGCGGCGGCGGCACGGGTGATGCCCACATGCACCAGATCCTCGAGACACAGTGGTGCGAAGTCGATTCCCGCCAGCCGGTGCTGTGGTGGGGCCAACGCGACCGGGTGACGGTGTACGAACGCATCCGCCCGTAAGCGTGGGCTTGGGCGTCGCCGCCGAGTCGGGCATGCTGGCGGTATGCACGTGATCAACGGAGTCCGCGACCCGGCGGCAAGTTTTCCCCTCGACACCGCGGCAGATGACGCCGGCGAGCGTCGGCAGGCCAACCGCGCCGTCGCCGTCAGCGCCGTCGGACTGGCGCTGACCGGCCTGGTCGAATTGGTCATCGCGCTGCTGTCCGGCTCGGTAGCCCTGCTGGGCGATGCGCTGCACAACCTGTCGGACGTCTCCACCAGCGCCCTGGTGTTCATCGGCTTCCGTGCCTCGCGCAAGGTTCCCACCGAGCGGTATCCCTACGGCTACGAACGCGCCGAAGACCTCGCCGGTATCGGGGTGGCCCTGGTGATCTGGGGCAGCGCCGTCGTCGCCGGTTTCGAGAGCATCACCAAATTGCTTCGTCACGGCGGCACGACTCATGTGGGCTGGGGCATCGCCGCAGCCCTCGTGGGCGTGGTGGGCAATCAACTGGTGGCCCGCTACAAACTGGTGGTGGGCAGGCGAATTCGATCGGCGACCATGGTCGCCGACGCCAAGCATTCCTGGCTCGACGCGCTGTCGTCGGGCGGCGCGGTGCTCGGGCTGATCGGCGTGGCACTGGGTTGGGGCTGGGCCGACGCGGTCGCCGGGATCGTCGTCACCGGATTCATCTGCCACGTCGGCTGGGAGGTGACCGCCGATATCGCGCATCGCCTGCTCGACGGCGTCGACCCCGACATCATCACCACCGCCGAGGCCGTCGCCGCCTCGGTCCCCGGTGTGACGCATGCGCACGCCCGGGCCAGGTGGACCGGGCGGACCCTGCGCGTCGAGGTGGAGGGGTTCCTGCACGCCGACACTGCGCTGGCGGCCTCGGACCAGATCGGTCGCAGCGTCGCCGCGGCCCTGACGCCACAGATCCCGGAGATGCAGAGCTTCACCTGGACGGCGCGCGCGTCATCCCAATGATTCGCGTTGTGCCGGAAACGATTCGACGACCTTGACCAAGTCGTCGGGGGCTTCCCAATTCAGCAGGTGCCCCGCGTCGGGAACGCTGACCAACCGTGCACCCGCAACGCCGTCGGCGAGCCGGTGCGAATGGCTCACCGGCGTCGTGCGATCCGCGGTGCCGACCATCACCACCGTCGGCACCGTGATCTCGCCCAGCCGCGGGTAGCGGTCTTCGTCGGAGAAGGCGCGCACGATCGGGAGCAACGGCCCGTGTTCGTCCAGGTGCTGGTTGAAGAACTCCATGAACACCGAGATCATCACCGGTGACGGGCGCCTCCCGCATTGCGCGGCGCCGAACAGCATCGCAATGGTTTTGTTGCGCACCAGCCGTTGCAGGATGCCGTGTTCTAGCAGCGGAATCTGCAGTCGGTTCTGCGGTGCCCCGTCCAGGATGCGGCCAGCCCAGGTGGCGAACAGCACCAGTCCGCGCAGCCGCTGCGCCAGCTCGGCGTGGTCGAGGACGGCGCGGATGGTGACGAATCCGCCCATCGAGTGTCCGACGAGCACGCCGTCGTCAACGTCGAAGTGCCGCAGGACCGCTGCCAGGTCGGCCGCCATGGGCCCGGACCCTATCCCGTCCGAACCGAGGGTGGAACGTCCGTGACCGCGCTGATCGAACGCGATGACGCGAAACCCCCGCGCCTGCAACTCATCCCACACGAGGTTCCACTCGATGACTCGAGCGGTGTAGCCGTGGACCAGGATCACGGGCGGCCCCTGACCCGCTACCAACACGCGCAGCACCGTCCCGTCGGGGCGGGTAATCGGGACTTCCTCACCTTGAGGTTCGGCGATCAGCCGTTCGCGGGGAAATGGGTCCGAGTTCCGTTCGATCCGCGCGGCTATCGCCCGGGCGGCGCCCCAACCCAACAATCCGGTCGCACCGAGCGACGCCGCGCCTGCGGCGAGCCGCGCTCTCACCGCGGGCCTGACCGCCCCAGGGCGTTCACGCAGCCAGTCCGCTCTTGATGGCCGCATCCTGCTTGCGCGCGACATCGAAGACGAAGTCCGGCGCCAGCGGATCGCTCGGCGGGCTCTCGAACTCGAGGACAGTCAAGACCTTACCCTCGGTGAATATCACCATCGCCTTCGCCTTGGATCCGTCACCGGAGGTTCCCACCGCCATGGTGCCGCCACCGCCCACGTCCGCTGATGAGGGCGTCCCCTTCACCCCCATGTCAGGGTCCGTGATGATCTTCGCGTTCATGTCGAGCGCCTGTCCCGCGGCGCCGACGTCGGGATAGACATAGATGGTGTCGTCGATTTTGCGAGAGCCGTTCTGATTCGTGAACACGCCTTCGACGCCCCCCGGGGTTTGTACCGGCAGCGTCTGCATCAGAGCGAAAGTGTCACCCGGCACGACGATGTCGCTGGGCTTGATGAGCAGACCGCTGTAGTCGGAAGGCTGGGCAGCACCACTGGATGTCGGTGTCGTGGGCGACGACGCTGCAGAGCTCGACGATGACGTTGACGTTGACGTTGATGGGCTTGACGACTTTTTGCTTCCGCACCCCGTCACCGCCACACCAACCACCAGGGTGCTCACCACCAAGCCGACTGCCCCGACCGATACCTTCATGCACTCTGCTCCTATGGATGCGGTCGGCAATCGCCGGCGTCTCGCGCAACATAGCGGAACGCTTAAGGCATTGGGCGAAATTCGTGTTAACTTCCAAATCCCGCGCGGTCTGCACCACACGGTCGCTGCACCGCAATTCGTAATGTGGTACCGGCCGGCGTCTACGTCTCAGCGGGCACGCAGTGGTTCCAAAGCTGTCAAGGTCGACGGAATCGCTCACGCAGTTGAGGATCGTTCTCCCACCACAATCGCGACGGCCCGGCACCTTCAGTCTCGGCGCCTTGCGCCTCGGCCGATTCGGTCTCGTCCAACTCGGCGTCGACGGCCACCGCGTGCGCCTTCTCGTCGCGGGACAGCGCGCGCATCAGCAGCAGCACGAACGGCCAGCCGACCAGATCCCCGAGGATCCACAACACGCCGGCACCGATCGTTTGGTCGAGCCGCGGGTCGGGGCCCCAAGACCGTTGCAGCGCTGCGTAATACGCCGCGCCGATCAACGAGCCCTGCCAGATGACCAATCCCAGCACACCGTCGCCGAGCGCCTCGGCGACGGTGATCAGCAGCGAAATCGACTGCGGGTACCTGCGCGGAACGGGATCTTCTTGCAGCCGGGCATAAAAGTAGCCGAATCCCAACACCACCAATAGGATTCGCGTCGGCGCACCGATCCATTCGTTCTGCAGGGCCGCGGTGTACCAGGGCGTCAGATACAGCAACCACGGCGTAGCAAGCATCGCCACCGACGTGGTCGCCGGATGAACGAGCACGCGCGCGAACCGGCCCGCCAACAACCGGTCGATCCGGTCGCGGCCGGCCGGTCCGAGTGCGTCGCGAACGACGGTGACCGGCTTGGCCTGCGCGATGAAGAACGGCACGACGTAGAGCAGCAGCACCACCTGCAGCGCACGCACCCAGAACAGGACGTAGGCGTAGGCACCGATCGCGCTGATCGTGGCCAGTACCCACACCAGCATGCCCGCACCGAAGCAGGCGGCGTTCGCGGCGCGGCCCGGGCGCTCGGCCTCGCGGCCGCGCCGGTAGCAGAAGGCGTACCCGATGGCGAGCACCGCGACGACGACCGCGCAGCCTAGGTCGAAATGCCAAGTCTGAATTGCCGCGCCCCATGTCAGCCGGCCGGGATCGACGCGCACGGGCATCAGCCTATTGCGCCCGGAGATGGCTCAGTTGCCGACGGCGCCGTCCGGCTTCGGACCGCGGTCGTCGCCGGTGATGTACTTCGGGCAGTAGTGGGCCGCCGAGAGGTAGGTGAATTTTGCCGCCGCGGCGCCCTGGAAGGCCGGATTCTGGTTGCGAAGGTCGGTCACGATCTTCGCGTCGGACTGTCCGTCATCGAGCAGCTCGCACACCGACTTGCCGATGGTGATCGCGTTGCCGCCGTCCTGATAGGTGATGCCGGCGTCGCGGAGGTCTTTGAGGAAGTCCTGGTCGTTGTCGATGTCCGCGTGCGCCGGCACGGCCAGGACGATCATGGTTGCGAGGCTGGTCAACCCCAGGAGAAATCGCATAACGCAGCGATTGTCGCAAACCTGCCGGCGATTGGCATCCCGAGTGCTACGAGGCATTCGGGGTGCTCGTGGTGATGGCGCTTGGGCAGTACGTGTTGGCGGCGATGGCCGCGAACTGATTGGCCTTGTCCTCGTTCAGCGCGGAGTTCTTGGATAGCAACGTCTTGACGACGTCGGGCATGGGTGTGCCCTGGCCGACCGTGTCGCACACCCACCTGCCGGCGCCGACGGCCTTGCCGGGGTCGGAATAGGTGATGCCGGCCGCCTGCAGAGACGCGATGAACGCGTCGTCGGTGCTGTCGGCGTGCGCCGGCGCGGCCAGGCCGATCGCAACGGCCAGTCCGCACAGCGTGAGCAGTGGCTTCATGACTGACGAATTCTCCCAGAGGGGTCAATAGCCCGCACCTTCTCAGATGTCGTCGTCAACCCACGGTTGACACATCGTCGCGCGTCAACCTATCGTTGACGACATGTCCGAGCCCGTCCGCATCGCCTACCCGATCCGCCTCGACGAACTGATCAACGCCATCAAGACGACACGCCCCGACGTGCTGGATCAGCTCGCCGACGCCGTCCTGGCCGCCGAACACCTGGGCGAGGTCGCCGACCATTTGATCGGCCACTTCGTGGACCAGGCCCGCCGTTCCGGAGCGTCCTGGACCGACATCGGCAAGAGCATGGGAGTCACCAAACAGGCCGCCCAGAAGCGCTTCGTCCCGCGCGCGGAGCCCGCCACGCTGGATCCCGAACAAGGGTTCGCGCGCTTCACCCCGCGGGCGCGGGGCGCGGTGGTGGCGGCCCAGAACGCCGCGCACGAAGCCGGCAACAGCGAGATCACACCGGACCATCTGCTGCTCGGCGTGCTCAGCGATGCGGCCGCCCTGGCGACGGTGTTGCTGCACCTACAGAACGTCGACACCGGGGCGCTACGCGCCGCCGCGGCCGCCTCGATCGCCGCGCTGCGCGTGGATGCCGAACCGCCGCAGCTCATTCCGTTCAGCGGGCCGGCACGCAAAGCGCTCGAACTGACCGTGCGCGAGGCACTCCGGCTCGGCCACAACTACGTCGGCACCGAGCACCAACTGCTGGCGCTGCTGGAGCTGGAAGGCGGGGACGGGCCGCTGCACCGATGCGGCGTCGACAAAGACCGGGTCGAGGCGGATCTGGTGACGGCGCTGCAATCCCTCGCCGAGGGCAAGAAGGCCGGCGGAGACGGCTGACCAGTGTGGCCGACCCTCCCTGCGGCACTACCGCGTGTGCGATCATGCGAGGGTCCCCTGCAACGGCGTCAAGGAGGCACGACATGGCGACGATCCACCGCTGGCTCATGGTCGTGTCAGCGTTGGTGGTTGCCGTTGCCGGCGTCACCGCCGTCGATGTCGCCGCGGTTCCGGCTCCGCGCGCGTGGGCAGGTGACGCGCCGATCGGCCACATCGGTGACACGCTGCGGGTGGACACCGGCACGTTCATCGCCGACGTCACTGTGAGCGGCGTGGCGCCCTGTGACCCGCCGCCGGGATTCGGCTACACGCGCGAAGGCACCTATAAGGGCTTTCCGGGCAGCACCGTCGACCGTGCCGACGTGACCATTCGCGCGATCCGGGTGCCCAACCCGTATGTCATGGCGACCATCTTCAGTTTCAACGGGGTGACTCCGAACGCCGACGCGTACAAGCCGCGGGCCTCCGATGCGCCCGACGCGCTGGACAACGTGCTCGTCAACGCGCCGAACGGGGCCATCGTGCGCGGTGGCGTGTATTGGGACGCCTACCGCGATCCCGTCTCCACCGTCGTCCTGCTGGACAAGAAGACGGGCTATCACCTCGCGCAGTGGAACCTCTGACCGCAACGTTGCAGATCGCGCCGGCGAACACCGGTGACGCCGCAGAACTGGCGGCCGTTGCGGCACAGACCTTTCCGTTGGCATGTCCGCCCTCGGTGACCGCGGAGAACATCGCGGCCTTCGTCGACGCCAACCTGTCGGCCAACCGGTTCGCCGAGTATCTCGGCGATCCGGATCGCGCCATTGTCCTCGCACGCCACGACGGCCGGATCGTCGGTTACGCCATGCTGGTTCGCGGCGACTCCGTTGACGACACCGCCGAGCTGTCGAAAATGTATGTCCTGTCCGACCGCCACTCCAGCGGGGCCGCGGCGGCGCTGATGCAACGCGCGCTGGCCGTCGCCGCCGACTGGGGCGTTCACCGCGTGTGGCTGGGTGTGAACCGGGCAAACCAACGCGCACAACGCTTTTACCTCAAGAGCGGATTCGCGATCACCGGCACCAGGACGTTTCAGCTGGGCACCGATGTCGAAAGCGACTATGTCATGATCCGCGAGCTGGGTTAGCCGCGGCGGTCAACGCCAAGAGCCGGGAAGTGGCCCGTAGGTACTTCTTTCGGTATCCCCCGGCCAGCATCTCCTCGCTGAAAATGGTGTCCAGCTTGGTACCCGAGGCCACCACCGGAATGCCCGCGTCATAGAGCCGATCGGTCAGCGACACCAGTCGCAGCGCGACGTTCTGGTCGTCGATGCCGTGCACGCCGGTCAAAAACACCGCGCTCACCCCCTCGATCAGCGTCAGGTACCGCGACGGGTGCATGGTGGCCAGATGCGCACACAGCGCATCGAAGTCGTCGAGCGTCGCGCCGTCGACCTGCGCAGCGCGCGCGGCCACCTCGTCGTCCGACAGCGGCTGCGGCGCCGGCGGCAGACCGCGGTGCCGGTAGTCGGGCCCCTCGATCCGCACTGTCGTGAAAATGCTTGCCAGCGTGTTGATCTCGCGCAGGAAATCCTGTGCCGCAAAGCGGCCTTCGCCAAGCTGCTCGGGCAACGTGTTGGAGGTCGCGGCCACCGACACCCCGCGCTCGACCAGCGACGAGAGCAGCCGCGCGATCAGCGTGGTGTTGCCCGGGTCGTCGAGTTCGAATTCGTCGATGCAGACCGCCGTGTAGTTGGCCAGCAGATCGATGCATTCGACGAAGCCGAACACCCCGGCCAGCTGGGTCAGCTCACCGAACGTCGCGAACGCCTTGGGAGCCGGACCATCCGGTGACCCGCCCGGTCCGTCACCGGGCAGCGCGTAGTAGGCCGACGCCAGCAGGTGCGTCTTACCCACGCCGAATCCGCCGTCCAAGTACAACCCGGTACCGGGGGAAACCACGCGGCGGCCCAACAGCTTTCGCCGTCCCGCGCGGCGCTCGACGGCCTGCCGGCAGAAGTCCTGACACGCCACCAGTGCTGCAGCCTGCGTCGGCTCCGCCGGATCGGGCTGATACGTCGCGAAACTCACGTCGGCGAAGGTCGGCGGCGGTCTCAGTTGGGCGATGAGCCGCTCCGGCGACACCGTCGGGTGCCGATCCACCAGGTGAGCCACGCCGCCCGAAGCGCCCGCGGAGGTGGACCCGTGCATGCAGGAACTGTAGCGGCGTGCTGCAATCAGACCCATGCCCGACTCCGGCGTCCGTGCGAGTTCCGCGACTTCAGAGACGCCCCTGTCGCTGCTCGCATCGGTACGCGGACTCGGCGACGGCGACCTGCCCCGGCTCTACGGATACCCCGAACGCGACGGGACCTGGGTACGGGCGAACTTCATCACCAGCGTCGACGGTGGGGCCACCTCGGGGGGCAGCAGCGGCGCGATGGGCGGCCCGGGCGACCGGTTCGTCTTCAACCTGCTGCGTGAGCTCGCCGACGTCATCGTGGTCGGCGCGGGCACCGTGCGGATCGAGGGTTACTCCGGCGCGCAGCTCAACGTCGCCCAGCGTCAGCATCGGGGAGCCCGCGGACAAAGCGAAGTCCCGCAACTGGCGATCGTGACCGCCTCGGGCCACCTCAACCGGGACATGGCGGTGTTCACCCACACCGAGGTGCCGCCACTGGTGCTCACCTGCACCACGGCGGCCGAGCAGACGCGCCGCGCGCTCAGCGGCCTGTGCGAGGTGCTCGACTGCTCCGGCGGCGGCGATCCCGAGAAGGTCGACGAGGCCGCCCTATTGGCGGCCCTCGGCGCGCGTGGCATGCGCCGCATCCTTACCGAGGGCGGGCCGACGCTGCTGGACTCGCTGATCGGCCGCGACATGCTCGACGAGTTGTGCTTGACGATCGCGCCCTACCTCGTCGGCGGCCAGGCACCACGCATCGCGGCCGGCCCAGCGCAACTGCTCACCCGGATGCGGTGTGCCCACGTCCTGACCGACGACGCCGGCTACCTTTACACCCGCTACGTCAAGGCCTAGCTACTGTGGTCGGCATGAGTCGGCCGTACACGTGCGCCACGATCCTGGTTGCGGTTACCGCGTTGCTGGCCGGCTGCGTCCCGGGCCTGGCCGCCGATCCGCGGTTCGCCACCGATTCCGGTGCGCGACCGCAGGGCGCGGCGACCTCGAAGCCGGCGCCCAGCGGGCCACCACCGATCGCCGCACCCAAGAACGACCTGGCGTGGCACGACTGCACCTCGCGGGTGTTCGCCGACGCGGCGGTTCCCGCCGCCGGCGGCGTCCAGTTGGATTGCGCGAACTACGACGCCGACCTGGACCCGGCCAACGGCGGGGGCGGCACCCTGAGCATCGGAGTGGTGCGGGCCCGTTCGAACCAGACACCCAAGGATGCGGGGCCGCTGATCTTCACCACCGGCTCCGATCTGCCGTCCTCGGCGCAATTGCCGGTCTGGCTGTCGCGCGCGGGCGCCGACGTGCTCGCCACCCACCCCATCGTCTCCGTCGACCGCCGCGGCATCGGCATGTCCAGCCCCATCGACTGCCGGGACAAATCCGACCGCCAACAGATGCGCGACCAGTCGCAATTCCAGACCGGCGACGACCCGGTGGCCAACCTGTCCGAGGTCTCCAACACCGCCACCACCAACTGCGGCGACGCCGTCGGGATCGGTCCGAACGCGTCCTCCTACGACGACGCACACGCCGCCTCCGACATCGAGCGGCTGCGCACCCTGTGGGACGTGCCCAGCCTGGCGCTGATCGGCATCGGCAACGGCGCGCAGGTGGCGCTGGCCTACGCCGGATCACGGCCCGACAAGGTGGCCCGGTTGATCCTCGACTCACCAGTTGCGTTGGGCGTCAACGCCGAAGCCGCCGCCGAGCAACAAGTCAAGGGACAGCAGGCGGCCCTCGACGCCTTCGCCGCCCAGTGCATCGCGGTGAGCTGCGCGCTGGGTGCCGACCCGAAGGGCGCCGTCAGCGCCCTGCTGGCCGACGCCCGCGCCGGCAAGGGGCCCGGGGGCGCGTCGGTGGCGCAGGTGGCCAACGCCATCACCGTCGCCCTCGGCTATCCCGCCGGCGGCCGCGTCAACGCCACCACCAACCTGGCCAGCGCGCTGGCGGGGGCGCGCTCCGGCGACACCAACGCGCTGAACAACCTGATCAACCACGCCAACGCCATCCAGGACTCCGACGGCCAGTTCGTCAACGTCTGCAGCGACGCGGTCAGCCGCCCCACCCCGGACCGGGTGCGTGAACTCGTCGTCGCCTGGGGCAAGCTCTACCCCGACTTCGGCACCGTCGCCGCGCTCAACATGGTCAAGTGCGTGCACTGGCCCACCGGCTCGCCGCCCCCCACACCCAAGACCCTCAAAGTCGACGTGCTGTTGCTCGGTGTGCAGAACGACCCGATCGTCGGTACCGACGGCGTCGCGGCGACCGCGGCCAGCATCATCAACGCCAACGCGGCCAGCAAGCGGGTGATGTGGCAGGGCATCGGCCACGGCGCCAGCATCTTCTCGGGCTGCGCCGTACCGCCGCTGATCGGCTACCTCACCAGCGGCAAATTGCCGAACACCGACACCTACTGCCCGGCCTGACGCTGCTTTCCGGCTGTCGCGCGCGCCGGTGTACGGTGCGCTGGTGACGGCAGCTGAATCGACCCGAACCGGCCTGCGTGATTGGACCTTGGCCGCCTTTCGTCCCCGCACCGGCGCACCGAGCGTCGCGACCGTGCTGCGGATGGCGTTGTGGCCGCTGGCCATCTTCTCGGTACTGCACCGCAGCATCGTGCTCACCCTGAACGGCAACATCACCGACGATTTCAAGCCGGTGTACCGCGCGGTCCTCAACTTCCGGCACGGGTGGGACATCTACAACGAGCACTTCGACTACGTCGACCCGCACTATCTGTACCCGCCGGGCGGCACGCTGCTGATGGCACCGTTCGGGTACCTGCCTTTTACGCAGTCGCGGTATCTGTTCATCCTGATCAACACCGTGGCGATCCTGATCGCCTGGTATCTGCTGCTGCGGCTGTTCAAGTTCACGATGGCCTCGGTGGCCGCGCCCGCCCTGCTGCTGGCCATGTTCTGCACCGAAAGCGTCACCAGCACGCTGGTATTCACCAACATCAACGGTTGCGTACTGCTGGCCGAGGTGCTGTTCCTGCGCTGGTTGCTCGACGGGAGGGTCAGCCGGCAGTGGTGGGCCGGCCTGGCGATCGGCCTCACCCTCACGCTCAAACCCGTGCTGGGTCCGCTACTGCTGTTGCCACTGCTCAACCGGCAGTGGCGCACGCTGATACCCGCGCTCGTCGTGCCCGTGGTGATCAACATTGCCGCCTGGCCGCTGGTCAGCCACCCGACGGAGTTCTTCACCAAGACGCTGCCGTACATCGGGGGCACCCGGGATTACTTCAACAGCTCCATCGAGGGCAACGGCGTGTACTTCGGCCTGCCCACCTGGCTGATCGTGTTCATGCGAATACTCTTCGTCCTGCTCACGATCGGCGCGCTATGGCTGCTGTACCGCTACTACCGCACGCGGGACCCGTTGTTCTGGTTCACCAGCTCCTCGGGCGTGCTGCTGATCTGTTCCTGGCTGGTGCTCCCGCTGGCCCAGGGCTACTACTCGATGATGCTGTTCCCGTTCCTGATGACCGTGGTGCTGCAGAACTCGCTGATCCGCAACTGGCCGGCCTGGCTCGGGATCTATGGCTTCATGACGCTGGACGACTGGCTGATTTACAAGTACATGAGATATGGCCGCGCGCTGCACTACCTCAAGATCACCTACGGCTGGTCGCTGCTGCTGATCGTCGCCTTCACCGTGCTGCTCTTCCGTTACCTGGATGCCAGGGCCGAGAACCGGCTCGATGAGGGCATCGACCCCGCGTGGCTGACGGCCGAGCGCAAGCGTGCGGTGACCGCTAGCGCGGCGGAGCCCGCTAACGCGGCGGAGCCGGACGCGGCGGGTCGCCGCCTTTAGGGTTAGCGTGGATGCATGACCTCCCCCGACGTTTCGCGGCCCAAGGTGCAACTGAGCGACGACGAGTGGCGCAAGAAACTTTCCCCGGAAGAGTTCCACGTGCTGCGCCAAGCCGGCACCGAGCGGCCCTTCACCGGTGAATACACCGACACCAAAACCGAAGGCGTGTACCAGTGCCGGGCCTGTGGTACCGAATTGTTCCGCAGCACAGAGAAATTCGAGTCGCATTGCGGTTGGCCGTCGTTCTTCGACCCGGCGAACTCCGACGCGGTGATCCTGCGGCCCGACCATTCCATGGGCACGACGCGCACCGAGGTGCTGTGCGCGAACTGCCACAGCCACCTGGGCCACGTGTTCGCCGGTGAGGGCTATCCGACGCCGACGGATCAGCGCTACTGCATCAACTCGGTCTCGCTGCGGCTGGTGCCGGCGGGGGGATAGCCGGCGGGCTGTTCCCCATCCGCCTCAGGCGTCCCGCGCCCAAGCGGCATGCTGATTGCCCGCCTCTGAGCGACAAACCAGCGACAACCGAGCACACTGTCAGCGTCCCGCCCGAGTTGTCGCTCAAAGGCGGGCAAAAACCCACTCCCCTCCGCTGGTGACAACTGGGACGGGCGGGGCATCCACGGCGGTCGGGGCGCCCGGCGGTCAGTCCACCCGGGTGGCGTGCACTTCCCAGAACGGGGCGTACGCGCGATCGCCCTCCAGCCACGGCTCGATCACCCGGAAGCGCTCCAGTAACTTCTCCGCCTGATCGGCCATGTCGGGGTTGCGCTTGGCCATCGCCTCGATGGACTCGACGCTGACGTTGACTCGATAGGTGGTCGTGCCCAAATAGGTGATCTCCCAACCACCGTCCGGAAGCACGTCGCGAAAGTCCTTCTCGGACAACGACCGCAGCATCTTGAAGCCATTGATGTTGTGTTCGCCGAACTCGAACATGTACAGCCGCGCGCGGCTTGGTAGCGCGGTGCAGCGCCCGCACATAGGAACTGCGCAGCTCCGCCTCGGTGCTGAAGGTGTGGTAGAAGGCGCAGTCGACCACCGTGTCGAACCGGCCGTCGAACCCGTCCAGCTTGGTGGCGTCGGCCAGCTCGAAATTGACCGACACCCCGGCCTTTTCCGCGTTCGCCCGGGCGCGCTCGATGGCGCCCGCCGACCCGTCGATGCCGGTCGCCGAATACCCCTTGGACGCGTAGTAGATGGCGTGGTGGCCGGGGCCGGTGCCGGGGTCGAGCACCTCACCCTTGATCGCGCCCAGCGCGACGAGCTGCTGGACCACCGGCTGCGGGCCGCCGATGTCCCATGGTGTGGCGGCCGGCAGGCCGTGTGATGTCCGCTCGTCGCGGTACATCTCCTCGAATCGGGTGGGATCGGTCGGATCGAACGTCGTCATTTGGCGCCACTCCTCTCCGTCATTTTTGGCGCTACCCGCCATATCGTCGCCGGCGCGGTTGTCATGGCAGGGCATTCACCAGCTGCTCGACGGGCACCCGGGGGCCGGTGAAGAACGGCGTCTCCTCGCGGGTGTGCCGGCGGGCGTCGGTGGCACGCAGTTCGCGCATCAGGTCGACGATGCGGTGCAGCTCGGTAGCCTCGAAAGCCAGGATCCACTCGTAGTCACCGAGCGCGAACGCAGGAACCGTGTTGGCGCGGACGTCCTTGTATTCGCGCGCGGCCATGCCGTGCTCGGCGAGCATGCGGCGGCGCTCCTCGTCGGGCAGCAGGTACCACTCATACGACCGCACAAAGGGATACACGCAGATGTAGGCGCCGGGTTCCTCGCCGGCCAGGAACGCCGGGATGTGGCTCTTGTTGAACTCGGCCGGCCGATGCAACGCCACGCTGCTCCACACCGGCGCACTGACCCGACCCAGCGCCGTGGTGCGCCGGAAATCGGCGTAGGTGGCCTGTAGCGCTTCGACGCGTTCGGCGTGGGTCCAGATCATGAAGTCGGCGTCGGCCCGCAGACCCGCGACGTCGTAGAGGCCGCGCACCACGACGCCGCGTTCCTCCTGTTGTTTGAAGAACGTCGACGCTTCATCGACGACGTCATCGCGCTGTTCGCCCAGTTCACCCGGCTCGACGGAGAAAACCGAAAACATCAGGTAGCGGATCTGGGAGTTGAGCGAGTCGTAGTCGAGCTTGGCCATGAAACCTATCGTGCCACTTGCGCGTCCAAGTCTCCGATGGCCCTCATCACACGCTCGACCGCGCGGCCGGCGGCACCGACGCAGGCCGGCACACCGATGCCGTCGAGATAGCCGCCCGCCGCGGCGAGCGTCGGAGGCAGGCCCGCGCGCACCTCGGCGACCAGATCGGCATGTCCCGGTCCGTACTGCGGCATCGCGTCGATCCAGCGCTGTATGCGCACGTCGACGGGGTCGACGGTCAACCCGAATACGGTGGCCAGGTCACCCACCGCCCAGGTCAGCAGCTCGTCGTCGCACGTGTCGGCCGCCACGCGATCGCCGAACCGCCCGAACGACAGCCGCAGCAGCTGCGCGTCCCCGCGGACACCCCGCCTGCGCCCCCATTTTCTGGAGGACAGCGTGACTGCCTTGGCCCGCAACCGCTCACCCGTGGCCACCAGCACGCCCGAACACTCGGGAAACGGGGTATCACCCGGCACGGCCAGCGCCATCACCACCGACGATGCGCTGGTGATGCGCCCGGTGGCGGCGACGCTGCGTGGGGCGATCTCGGCCAGCAGGCGGGAACACTGCCCCGCCGGGACGGCCAGGATCACCGCGTCGGCGGCCCAGCGAGTCCCGGTGTCGTCGAACACCGTCCAGCCCGCGTCGGCGGACTCGAGCCGCGACACCGCCGCGCGCACCCAGCGCGGGTGACCACGCGCGACAAGCTCGTCGATCAACACCTGGTAGCCACCCTCGAGCGCCCCGAACACCGGCGCGCCGGTGGCCGGCGGCAGTGCCTGCCCGACGGCGTCGGTCAGGCTGATGGCGCCGCGGTCCAGCGCCGCCGCCACCGTCGGCGCGGCGGCGCGCAGGCCGATGGTGGCCGCCGAGCCCGCATAGACCCCGCTCAGCAGCGGATCCACCGACCGCGACACCACCTGGGCGCCGAACCGCTCGCCCACCAGGTCGGCCACCGCCGGATCGCTGCCCGCCTGCCACACCAGCGGGCGGGTGGGTTCGGCCTCGATGCGCGCGAGCGTGGCCTCATCGACCAGCCCCGCCACGGATGCCGCCGACGACGGGATCCCGACGACGGTGCCTGTCGGTAGTGCACGCAATTCCTGCCCGCTATAGATCAGTGGGCGCGCTCCCGTCGAAACTCGCTGGCGCTCAGACAGATTCAGCTCAGCCAGCAGCGCCGGCATCTCGGGGCGGCGCAGCACGAAAGCCTCGGCGCCCAAATCCATCGGCACCCCGGCGACCAGTTCGGTGCGCAGAACGCCGCCGAGCTTGTCTGCCGGGTCGAACAGCGTGATCGCCGCGTCGTCACCGGCGGCCAGGCGGAGCCGATAGGCCGCCGTCAGACCCGAAACCCCGCCTCCCACAACGCAATACGAGCGGGAATTCATAGGGAGTGGACCAGTGACACCAGGTCGGTCAGCACACCGGGGTCGGTTTCGGGCAACACGCCGTGGCCGAGATTGAAGACGTGACCGGCGGCACCGGCGTCGATCGCGCGCCGGCCGTCGTCGACCACAGCGCGTGCCGCGCGTTCCACCACCGGCCAGCCGGCCAGCGCCACCACCGGATCGAGGTTGCCCTGCAACGTCGTGCCGGGTTGCACGCGGCCGGTCGCCTCGATCAGGGAGGTCCGCCAATCCACGCCCACCACGTTCGCGCCGACGGACGACATCGCACCCAGCAGTTCGGCGGTGCCCACCCCGAAGTGGGTCATCGGCACGCCGTAGTCGGCCAGTGCGGCGAAAACCCGGGTGCTGTGCGGCTGCACGTAGGTGCGGTAATTCGCCAGGGACAGCGCCCCGGCCCACGAGTCGAACACCTGAACGGCGTCCACGCCGGCCTCCAGCTGCACCCGCAAGAAGCCCACGGTGATGTCGGTCAACTTCTCCATCAGCGCATGCCAGGTGTCCGGCTCGGCCAGCATCATCGCCTTGGTGCGCGCATGGTGGCGACTGGGGCCGCCCTCGATCAGATAGGACGCCAACGTGAACGGAGCGCCCGCGAAGCCGATCAACGGCACGTCGCCGAGGGCGGACACCAGCAGCGACACCGCATCGAAAACCGGCTGAACACGTTGCCGCTCAAGGGGTTTGATGGCCTGCACATCGGCGGCGGTGCGCACCGGCGACTCGATCACCGGTCCGATCCCGGCGACGATGTCCAGGTCGATGCCCGCACCGAGCAGCGGCACCACGATGTCGGAGAACAAGATCGCCGCGTCGACGTCGTGGCGGCGCACCGGCTGCAGGGTGATCTCGCAGACCAACTCGGCGTCGAAGCAGGCCGACAGCATGTCGGTCTGGGCTCGCAGCGCCCGGTATTCGGGCAGCGAGCGACCGGCCTGCCGCATGAACCACACCGGCACCCGGTTGGGTTTGCGGCCGCTCACGGCCGCCAGATACGGCGACTCGGGAAGGTCGCGGCGAGTACTCATCAGCCTCAATGCTGCCATGACCGCCGAACACCGAACCCCGCTGCGTACTATCAACGACCGCAACCGTTTGAACGTCAGGAGCTCGGTCATGCCGGTGAGTCATCCCCCAGTGAGTTACGACGAGTTCCCCAGCCTTCGCTGCGAGGTCGGTGAGAACGGCGTGCTGACGCTGGTGCTCGACTCCCCGGGGCTGAACTCCGTCGGGCCGCAGATGCACCGGGACCTCGCCGACATCTGGCCGGTGATCGACCGCGATCCCGCCGTGCGCGCCGTCCTGGTCCGCGGTGAAGGCAAGGCCTTTTCCTCCGGCGGCAGCTTCGACCTGATCGACGAGACCATCAACGACTACGAGGGCCGGATCCGCATCATGCGCGAAGCCCGCGATCTGGTGCACAACATGATCGACTGCGACACGCCCGTCGTGTCGGCGATCCGTGGGCCGGCGGTGGGCGCGGGTCTGGTGGTGGCCCTGCTCGCCGACATCTCGGTGGCGGGCCGGACCGCGAAGCTGATCGACGGGCACACCAAGCTCGGTGTGGCGGCCGGCGACCACGCCGCCATCTGCTGGCCGTTGCTGGTCGGCATGGCCAAAGCCAAGTACTACCTGCTGACCTGCGAGACGCTGCTGGGTGAGGAAGCCGAGCGGATCGGCCTGGTGTCCACCTGCGTCGACGACGACGACGTACTCTCCACCGCCACCCGCATCGCCGGGAACCTGGCGCAGGGCGCGCAGAACGCCATCCGCTGGACCAAGCGCAGCCTCAACCACTGGTACCGCATGATGGGCCCCACCTTCGAGACCTCGGTGGGTCTGGAATTCCTCAGCTTCAGCGGCCCCGACGTGCAGGAAGGCCTGGCCGCGCACCGCGAGAAACGCCAGGCGCGTTTCACCCACTGACGCCCTGAGCTGCACATATAGCTTTGGTGAAGGCCTGGTAACGGCTTGGTCGCGGCCGGTTTGAAACGCGGCGCGCCTGTCGCGGCGTGTCGGGCTGTGGGTCTACCGTCGATCCCTGTGACCCGTGCCGTGACGACGCAGAACGGTCGGGATGAACAGGAGCGGCGCCAAGTGACCTCATCCGAACCGGCCCCATTCCGCGAGGCGGCAGCGGCGATGAACGCCGTCGTCGTGCGGCCGGAGATCGAGTTGGGTCCCATCCGGCCGCCGCAACGCTTGGCCCCACACAGCTACGCCCTGGGCGCCGAGGTCAAACATCCCGACGCCGAAATCATTCCAGAACGGTCCGAGGGCGACGCCTTCGGACGGTTGATCCTGCTGTATGACCCCGAGGGGGCCGACGCGTGGGACGGCACCATCCGCATGGTCGCCTACATCCAGGCCGACCTTGACCCCAGTGAGGCCGTTGACCCGCTGCTGCCCGAAGTAGCGTGGAGCTGGCTAGTCGAGGCACTGGAGTCACGTATGGAGCAAGTAGTCGCCCTGGGCGGCACCGTCACCGCCACCACATCGGTGCGCTACGGAGACATCTCCGGGCCGCCGCGCGCCCACCAGCTCGAGCTGCGCGCGTCGTGGACCGCGACCTCGCCTGCGGTCGGCGGTCACGTCGAGGCGTTCTGCGAGGTACTGGAGCACGCCGCGGGCCTACCCCCCGCAGGAGTCACCGACCTGAGCTCACGGTCACGCGCCTAGCATGGGCGAACCGTCGGCCGACGGGCCGGGCAGCAGCGTGCCCGGCGACGCAGGCACCGACCCCGCGCCCACCCCGCTGCCGCAACCGACCGAAGGCGTCCCGCCGATCTCGGTGAGCGTCCACGACATCGAGGCGGCCGCCACGCGACTGGACCGCGGCCACGGGCCCTTCGCGGTGGACGCCGAACGGGCGTCCGGTTTCCGCTACTCCAACCGGGCCTACCTCATTCAGATCCGGCGGGCCGGTTCCGGCACCGTGCTCATCGATCCGGTGAGCCACGGCGCCGACCCGCTCGAGGCCCTGCGGCCGGTGGCCGAGGTGCTGAGCAACGACGAATGGATCCTGCACTCCGCCGATCAGGACCTGCCCTGTTTGGCGGAGGTGGGCATGCGGCCGCCGGCGCTGTATGACACCGAACTCGCCGGACGGCTGGCCGGGTTCGAACGGGTGAACCTGGCCACCATGGTCGAGCGGCTGCTGGGTTTCGGGCTGGCCAAGGGGCACGGCGCCGCCGACTGGTCCAAGCGGCCCTTGCCCGGTGAATGGCTCAACTACGCCGCACTGGATGTGGAACTGCTCATCGAGCTGCGCGCGGCGATCGCCGACGTCCTGGCCGGGCAGGGCAAAAGCGATTGGGCCACACAGGAATTCGACTACCTGCGCGACACGGGTTCGAAAGATCCGGGCGCCGCCGCGCGCCGGGACCGGTGGCGGCGAACGTCGGGCATCCATCGGGTGCGCGATCAGCGTGGCCTGGCCGCGGTCCGCGAGTTGTGGTTGACGCGCGACCGGATCGCGCAGCGCCGCGACATCGCGCCGCGCCGCATCCTGCCCGACTCGGCCATCATCGATGCCGCCCTGGCCAATCCGACGACCGTCGAGGAACTCGTCGCGTTGCCCGTGTTCGGTGGGCGCAATCAGCGGCGCAGCGCTGCGACGTGGCTGGCGGCGCTGGACGAGGCACGGAAGAACAAGAACCCGCCCACCGACAGCGAACCGCCGAACGGTCCGCCGCCGCCAGCGCGCTGGAGCAGGCGCAAACCGGAGGCCGCCGCGCGGTTGGAGGCCGCGCGCTCGGCGCTGTCCGAGGTCTCCGAACGGGTGCACGTCCCCACCGAGAATCTGGTCTCGCCGGACCTGGTGCGACGGTTGTGCTGGGACTGGGCGCCCGCGCCCGATCCGTTCGACGCCGTCGAGAATTTCCTGCGCGCCGGGCAGGCCCGGCCGTGGCAGCGAGAATTGGTGGACCCGGCTCTGGCCCGGGCGCTGCAGGCGCCGCCCGCAGCCGACTGAGGAGTAGTGGGACTAGTCGAGGTGCTCGCGGATCTCCGCCTCGGCAACACCGCTGCCCAGCGCGGCGACCCAACCGGTGATGCGGCGGGCCACGTCCTGATCGGTCAGCGCCAGATCCGACAGCAACTCACCGCGGGAGGCCTGCTCGTAAAACCGCTGCGGCAGTCCGACGTCGCGGCACGGAACGTCGATCTCGGCGCGGCGCAGGGCGGCTGACACCGCCGAGCCCACCCCGCCGTTGACACCGTTGTCCTCGCACGTGACGACGAGTTTGTGCTGCTCCGCCAGTTCCAGGACGTTCTGCGATACCGGCAGCACCCAGCGCGGGTCGATGACCGTGACGCCGATCCCCTGGTCCTGTAGCCGCTTGGCCACCGCCAGCACCATCGGCGCGAACGCGCCGACGCCGATCAGCAGCACGTCGTGGTTGCATCCGCCGGCCGGAAGCGCGAGCACATCGACACCCGCGATGCCCGATCCGCGACGCTCGATCGCCGGGATGTCCTCACCCACGTCGCCCTTGGGGAAGCGCAGCGCGGTCGGACCGTCGTCGACGTCGAGCGCCTCACCGAGTTCCTCGCGCAACCGGGTGGCATCCCGGGGTGCGGCCACCCGCATGCCGGGCACGATGCCCAGCATCGACAGGTCCCACATGCCGTTGTGGCTGGCGCCGTCCGAACCGGTGATCCCCGCCCGGTCCAGCACCATGGTGACGGGCAACTTGTGCAGCGCCACATCCATCATGATCTGGTCGAATGCCCGGTTGAGGAACGTCGAATAGATGGCCACCACCGGGTGCATGCCGCCCATGGCCAGCCCGGCCGCCGACGTCATCGCGTGTTGCTCGGCGATGCCGACGTCGAACAGGCGGTCCGGGAACTGCTGCCCGAACGGGGTCAGCCCGGTCGGGCCGGGCATGGCCGCGGTGATGGCCACGATGTCGCGGCGCTTCCTGGCATAGGCGATGAGCGCGTCGGAGAACGTCGCCGTCCAGCCCGGTCCGGCGACCTTGGTCGCCTGGCCGGTGACCGGGTCGATGATGCCGCAGGAATGCATCTGCTCGGCTTCGTCGTCCTCGGCCGGGGCGTAGCCCATCCCCTTGCGGGTCACCACGTGCACGATCACCGGCCGCCCGAAGCCGCGGGCGTGCCGCAGCGCGGCCTCCACCGCGCGTTCGTCGTGACCGTCGACCGGACCCACGTACTTCAGCCCCAGATCGGTGAACAACAGCTGGGGTGACAACGAATCCTTGATGCCGGCCTTCACGCTGTGCATGACGCGGTAGGCGATCTTGCCGACCAGCGGCAGCGCGCGCAGCGCGTCGCGGCCCCGCTCCAGGGCCTGCTCGTAGGCCGGCTGCAGCCGCAGCGTGGCGAGATGGTCGGCGACGCCGCCGATCGTCGGGGCATAGCTGCGGCCGTTGTCATTGACCACGATGATGACCGGGCGACCGGAGGCGGCGATGTTGTTCAGCGCCTCCCAGCACATGCCGCCGGTGAGCGCGCCGTCGCCGATGACCGCGACCACGTGACGGTTGCGGTGCCCGCTCAGCTCGAAGGCCTTGGCCAGCCCGTCGGCGTAGGACAACGACGCGCTGGCATGGCTGGACTCCACCCAGTCGTGCTCGCTCTCGGCGCGCGACGGGTACCCGGACAGCCCGCCCTTCTTGCGCAGGCTCTCGAACTCGTGCGAACGGCCCGTCAGCATCTTGTGGACGTAGGCCTGATGCCCGGTGTCGAAGATGATCGGATCGTGGGGCGAGTCGAACACCCGGTGCAGAGCGAGCGTCAACTCGACCACACCCAGATTGGGCCCCAGGTGTCCCCCAGTGGCAGCGACCTTGTGTATCAGGAACTCGCGAATCTCGGCGGCCAGATCGCGAAGCTGATGTTGGGAAAGGTACTGCAGATCTGCGGGCCCGCGGATCTGTTCCAGCATCCAGTCAGTCTACGCAGCGGTCGCCGGATGGCACGGTTGGCGAAGTTGGGAATTCGTCACCCTCGCCGCGGTCGCCCCTTTGGTAACCTCAGTCGCGGTGAGCCGGGAAGCCTGGTCGGCAACGAGTTCCGAGTTGTCCCCTACCCCGGAGTGCTGCCATGAGCCCTGACGTCGATCACGCCACGCTCGATGCGCGGTCGTATCGTCACACCATGCGTGCCGAGCAGATCGCCGAGGATTTTCCAGTAGTCAGCGTTGATACGGAGGCGCTGGCCGCGGCGCGGATGCTCGCTGAGCATCGGTTGCCCGGCCTGTTGGTCACCGACCCCTCCGGGAGTCCCTACGCGGTGCTCCCCGCTTCCCAGGTGGTCCGATTCATCGTGCCCCGCTACGTACAGGACGATCCCTCACTGGCCGGCGTCCTCGACGAATCGATGGCGGACCGCTGCGCGGAGAAGTTAAGCGGCAAAAAGGTCCGCGACGTGCTGCCCGACCACCTGGTGAACATACCGCCGGCCAAAGCCGACGACACCATCATCGAAGTGGCGGCGCTGATGGCCCGACTGCGCAGCCCGCTGGTCGCGGTGGTCAAGGACCGCAAGCTCATTGGAGTGATCACCGCGTCGCGCGTGCTCGGGGCGGCGCTGAGGCCTTGATTTCAAACAATTTTGCGATCAAAGGTCTGCGGCCGCGGGTCGAGCTATGAGCGTCATCGCGACTGTCGTGTTTCTGGTCGCCTATGTCCTGATAGCCAGCGACCGCATCAACAAGACGTTGGTGGCGCTGACGGGCGCCGCGATCGTCGTCTTGTTGCCCATCATCAGATCCGAAGACATCTTCTACTCCCAAAACACCGGAATCGACTGGGATGTCATCTTTTTGCTCTTCGGCATGATGATCATCGTCAGCGTGCTGCGCCAGACCGGTGTGTTCGAGTACGTCGCGATCTGGTCGGCCAAACGCGCCCGTGGCTCCCCACTGCGAGTCATGATCCTGTTGGTGGCGGTTACCGCGGTCGCGTCGGCACTGCTGGACAACGTCACGACGGTACTGCTCATCGCGCCGGTGACGCTGTTGGTGTGTGACCGTCTGGCGATCAACGCGGCGCCGTTTTTGATGGCCGAGGCCTTCGCGTCGAACATCGGCGGCACGGCGACATTGGTCGGCGACCCACCCAACATCATCATCGCCAGCAAGGGCGGACTGTCCTTCAACGACTTCCTGATCCATCTGGCGCCCATCGTGGCCATCGTGATGGTCGTCTTGATCCTGTTGCTGCCCCGCCTGTTTCCCGGTGCCTTCACCGTCGACCCCGAACGCGTCGCCGACGTCATGTCGTTGGAAGAGCGCGAGGCGATCCGCGATCCCCGGCTGCTGATCACGTGCGGCGCGGTCCTGGTGGCGGTGTTTGCGGCGTTCGTCGCCCACTCGCCCCTGCATATGGATCCCTCGGTGGTGGCGCTGTTGGGCGCCGGCATCCTGGTCGTGGTGTCCAAGCTGGACCATTCCGATTACCTGTCCAGTGTCGAGTGGGACACCCTGCTGTTCTTTGCGGGTCTGTTCATCATGGTCGGTGCCCTGGTGAAGACGGGTGTCGTCAAACAGCTCGCGCACGTGGCGGTCACCGCCACCGCCGGCAACACCTTGGTCGCAACGATGGTGATTCTCGCGGCGTCGCTACTGGTCAGTGGGATCGTCAACAATGTTCCCTATGCCGCGACAATGGCACCGATCGTCGCCGATTTGATTCCGGCCCTGAACGACCACGTCAACCCGGGCGTGTTGTGGTGGGCCCTGGCGTTGGGCACCGACTTCGGCGGCAACCTCACCGCCGTCGGAGCAAGTGCCAACGTCGTCATCCTCGGAATCGCCCGGCGCGCTGACAGTCCCATCTCCTTCTGGGAATTCACCCGCAAAGGCATGGTGGTCACCGCGATCTCGGCCGCGCTGTCTGCGCTCTACCTGTGGTTGCGATATTTCGTGTTCGCCTAGGCGCGGTTTTTCAACGGGTCAGCAGCGCAACGCATTCGGCGTGATGGGTCAGCGGGAACGCGTCGAACACGTTGATGTTCTCGACGGTGTAACCATGCGCGCGGTAGATCCCGATGTCGCGTGCGAAAGAGGCTGCCTCACAACCGATGTGCACTACCCGCGGGACCTCGGCGGCGGTGAGCAGATCGATGACCTCGCGTCCGGCCCCCGCACGTGGCGGATCCAGCACGGCCACATCGGCGCGCTCCCGTTGCGTCGCCAACACGCGACGCACCGAGTCGGTGACGATCTGCACCTGGGTCAGATCGGCCAGCGCGGCCCGCGCGGCCCGGGTTGACCCGCGCGAGGTGTCGACGCTCAACACCCGCCCGGAGGGCCCGACGGCATCGCCGAGCACCGCGGCGAAAACCCCTGCGCCGCCGTACAAGTCCCACGCTCGCATGCCGGTTCCGAGCTGCGCCCAGTCGGCGACCAGACCGCTGTACACGCCCGCGGCGTCGCGGTGCGCCTGCCAGAAGGCGGTCACGGGCACCTGCCAGCTGCGCCCCGCAACCCGCTGCACCGCCTCGTAGCGGCCCTGGATCACCTTGGTCGCGGTGTGTCTGCCCTGCCGCAGCGTGCGCACCACGTGGCGCACGCCGTCGTCGTCGAGGGCCACGTGCAGCTGGGCCGCCGGGGGCCACTCGATGTCGGAAATCCCGTCGAGCATGCCGGCCGGCAGCTGCGCACAGCGCAAGTCGGTGACCAAATCCTCGCTGTGGTAGCGGTGAAGGCCGGGACGACGGTCGGGGCCCACGTCGAGCCGAACGCGAGTGCGCCACCCCGTCGGCGCGGAATCCGCCAGCGGCTCGGCCTCACCGTTCCAGCGATGCCCGCCGAGGCGCTCGAGCTGATTGGCCACGACCTCGGCCTTGAGCGCGCGGGCCACCTCCGGGACGGCGAACGCCAGGTCGCAACACCCGGCACCGTCCACCCCGGCGATGGGGCACAGCGACGCGACGCGGCCGGGCGCCGCGTCGATGACCTCGATAACCTCTGCGTGCCAATAGGATCCGCGATCCGCGGTGACCCGCACCCGCACCCGCTCGCCGGGCAGCGCATACCGGACGAACACGACGCGCCCTTCGTGATGCGCGACGCAGCTGCCGCCGTTGGCCGGGGCCCCGGTAGTCAAGGTCAGCTCCCCCACCGGGGGCGCCGCCGCGCGCGGTGCGCGGGTCGATTCGCGGGTCAATCGAAGATTCCCCGACGAGCGTCACCCGGTGCCACATGCGGCTGCAAGGTTTTCCGCCGTTCCGACGAACTCAATTGCCACGGAACCGAAGTCACCATGACGCCCGGCATGAACAGCAGCCTTCCCTTGAGCCGAAGAGCGCTCTGGTTGTGCAACACCTGCTCCCACCAGTGGCCCACCACGTACTCGGGGATGAACACCGTCACCACAGTTCGCGGCGACTCTTCCCTGGCCCGTTTGACGTACTCCAAGACGGGACGGGTGACTTCGCGGTAGGGCGAGGCGATGACCTTGAGCGGGACGCTGATATCGCTTTCTTCCCACTTGTGCACCAGCTCGCGGGTTTCCCCATCATCGACGCTGACCGTTATCGCCTCGAGGACATCGGGCCGGGTCGCCCTGGCGTACGCCAGGGCACGCAGGGTCGGCAGGTGCAGTTTCGACACCAGCACCACGGCGTGATTGCGGCTGGGCAGCACCACGTCATCCTGGGCGGCGGCCTGCTCCTCCAATTCGCGGTTCACGGTGTTGTAGTGCCGGTGAATCATTTTCATGATTCCGAACAGCACGCTCATCGCGAACAGGGCAATCCACGCCCCGGCTGCGAACTTGGTCACCAGCACCACCAACAGCACCGTGCCGGTGGACAGCAATCCGACCGTGTTGACCACCCGCGAGCGCATCATCTTGCGCCGCACCCGAGGATCGGTTTCGGTGCGCAGCAACCGGGTCCAGTGCCGGACCATGCCGATCTGACTCAGCGTGAACGAAATGAACACCCCGACGATGTACAGCTGAATCAAGGCGGTGACCTCACCGCGGAACGCGATGATCGCCAGCAGCGCCGCCCCGGATAGGAACAGGATTCCGTTGGAGAACGCCAATCGGTCTCCGCGGGTGTGCAATTGGCGCGGCAGGTAGCTGTGCTGCGCCAGGATCGAGCCGAGCACCGGGAAGCCGTTGAACGCGGTGTTGGCCGCCAGCACCAGGATGAGCGCGGTCACCGTGGCGATCAGCAGGAACCCGATGTGGAAGCTGCCGAACACCGTTTGCGCCAGCTGGGTGACCAGGGTCTTCTGGTAGTAGCCCTTCGGCGCCCCGCCCAGCTGCGTCGCGGGATCCTCGACGAGCTGAACCCCGATCTTCTCGGCCAGCACGATGATGCCCATCAGCAGGGTCACCGCGATGCCGCCCAGCATCAGCAGGGTGGTCGCCGCGTTGCGCGACTTGGGTTTCTGAAAGGCCGGCACCCCGTTGCTGATCGCCTCGACACCCGTCAGCGCCGCACACCCCGAGGAAAACGACCGCGCCACCAAGAACGCCAAGGCGAAACCGACGACCTGGCCGTGCTCGGCGTGCATCTGGAAACCGGCCGACTCGGCCCGCAGCGGATTGCCCAACACGAAGATGCGGAACAGACCCCAGCCGATCATGACGAGGACACCGACGATGAACGCATAGGTCGGGATGGCGAAGGCCAGCCCGGACTCGCGTACCCCGCGCAAGTTCAGCGCCATCACCACCAGGATGGACACCACACAGAAGAACACCTTGTGCTCGGCCACGACCGGGATCGCCGAGCCGATGTTCGCCATCGCCGACGCCGTCGAAACCGCAACGGTCAGAACGTAATCCACCATCAGCGCACTGGCTACCACCAGGCCGGCGGTGTCGCCGAGATTGGTGGTGACCACCTCGTAGTCGCCGCCGCCGGACGGGTAGGCATGGACGTTCTGGCGGTAGCTGGCCACCACCACCAGCATCACCGCGGCCACCGCGAGCCCGATCCACGGCGTCAGCGCGTACGCCGTCACCCCGGCCACCGAGAGCATCAGGAAGACCTCCTCGGGTGCATACGCAACCGAGGACAGCGCGTCGGAGGCGAACACCGGCAAGGCGATCCGCTTGGGTAGCAGCGTGTGACTCAACCGGTCGCTGCGAAACGGCCGACCGATAAGCAACCGACGGGTGGCGGTTGAAAGTTTGGACACGAGAGCCAAGAGTAAGCCCAGACGGGTTTGGCGGTAGCGTTCGTAGGAGAATGTTCGCCGACCGAAACGGCTGGCCGACGTGGGTTGCCGGTTGACACGGCCGAGAGGACCTCAAGTTGCGAGTAGTGGTGATGGGCTGCGGCCGGGTCGGTTCATCGGTCGCCGACGGGCTCTCCCGCATCGGTCACGACGTCGCGGTCATCGACCGTGACAGCACCGCCTTCAACCGGCTCAGCCCCGAATACGCCGGCGAGCGGGTGCTGGGGCAGGGATTCGACCGAGATGTACTGCTGAGGGCCCGTATCGAGGAAGCGGACGCGTTCGCCGCGGTGTCGTCCGGCGACAACTCCAACATCATCTCCGCGCGGCTGGCGCGGGAGACATTCGGCGTCAAGCGGGTGGTGGCCCGCATCTACGACGCCAAGCGCGCCGAGGTGTACGAGCGTCTGGGCATTCCCACCATCGCGACCGTGCCCTGGACCACCGACCGCCTGCTCAACGCGTTGCTGCGCGAGACGGAGACGGCCAAGTGGCGTGATCCGACCGGCACCGTCGCCGTGTCCGAGGTCGTCTTGCACGAGGACTGGATCGGGCATCGGGTCACCGACCTCGAGCAGGCCACCGGAGCCCGGGTCGCGTTTCTGATCCGTTTCGGCGCCGGCGTGCTGCCGGAGCCCAAATCGGTGATCCAGGCCGGCGACCAGGTCTATGTCGCCGCGATCTCCGGCCGCGCCGCCGAGGCGGTGGCCATCGCCGCGCTACCACCCAGTGAAGACCTGTGATGAATTCGAGCGACTGGTTTTTTGAGGAGACGGCGCCCATGAAGACCGCCGACGACGAAGGAGCCGGCTCGCCTGTGCGGGCCGGGTACGAGGAGCGGCGCACATGAAGGTAGCTGTTGCCGGCGCCGGCGCGGTCGGCCGCTCGGTCACCCGGGAACTCATCGGCAATGGCCACGATGTGACGCTGATCGAACGCAACCCCGATCACGTCGACGTCGACGCCATCCCGGCCGCGCACTGGCGGCTGGGCGACGCCTGCGAACTGAGCCTGCTGGAGTCGGTGCACCTGCAGGAGTTCGACGTGGTAGTGGCCGCGACCGGCGATGACAAGGCCAACGTCGTGCTAAGCCTCTTGGCCAAAACGGAATTCGCGGTGCCGCGGGTGGTGGCCCGCGTCAACGATCCCCGCAACGAATGGCTGTTCACCGACGCGTGGGGGGTCGACGTCGCGGTGTCGACGCCGCGCATGCTGGCCTCACTCATCGAAGAGGCCGTCGCCGTCGGCGATCTGGTGCGCCTGATGGAATTCCGCAAGGGCCAGGCCAACCTCGTCGAGATCACCCTGCCCGACGACACGCCGTGGGGCGGCAAGCCGGTGCGCAAGCTGCAGCTGCCGCGGAACACCTCGCTGGTGACGATCCTGCGCGGCCCGCGAGTGATCGTGCCCGAGGAGGACGAGCCACTGGAAGGCGGCGACGAGCTGTTGTTCGTCGCCATCGCCGAGGCGGAAGAGGATCTGCAGAAGCTGCTACTGGGTAGCCACAGTCCGGGCGCCGACTGATCAGTCGGTGACGGCGCCGGGTTCCATTTCCACCGTGGGGGCATCGGCGGCGGCCATGGCCCGTTGCGCCGACTTGATCGCCGCATACGTGGCCAACGCGGCGAGCGCGGTAAGCGGCCAGCCCATCCCGATCCGCGCCGTCGCCAGCCAACCGGTCCGATCGGCGTCATACAGCAGCCCTTGAACCACGAACCGCGCGGCGAACACCAGCACCCAACCCAGCGATGCGACGTCGAACGCATACACGGCCCGCGGTACCCGGCGCCAGCCATCACCGCGGCCGGTGGCCCAGCCCCACGCGTAGCCGACCAGTGGCCGGCGGATCAGCACCGACGCCGCGACAACCACCGCCCACACCAACGACATCCAGATGCCCAGCAGGAAGTAACCCTTGGACTCGCCCAACACATAGGCGATCAGCGCGCACAGCGCGACACCGAAAAAGCCGGAGAACGCCGGCTGCGGTGATTCGCGCCGAACGAGCCGCCACACCATGACCAGTGCGGCCACCCCCAGCGCGGCCACGATCGCGGGGACCAGTCCCGACACGCTCGACACGATGACGAAGACCACCACCGGCAGCGACGAGTAGATGACACCGCTGATCCCGCCTGCCTGTGCCAGCAGACGTTCCGGGTTGATGCGGTTAGTGGTCATTTGTTCCGACGAGCCCGACTCCCGCGGGGTCACCCGCGCATCTTCGGGATCGGTCACCGCTGAATTTCGTAGTGCGGGTTGTAGATCGCCTTGGTTCCGTTCTCCAGCTTGCCGAGGCGTCCACGCACTCGCAGAGTGCGGCCCGAGTCGATACCCGGAATGCGGCGTTGTCCCAGCCATACGAGCGTGACGGTGTCGCTGCCGTCGAACAATTCGGCGCGTACTCCGCCGGCGCAGGCCCTCCCGTTGCACTCGACGCTGCGCAGCGTGCCCACCATCGTGACCTCCTGGCCACGCTGGCAATCAATCGCGCGTTGCGCTCCGGTGCTTGCGACCTCGTCGGATAGTTCCTCCGAGTCGAGTTGCTCCGGATCCTCCGTCAACCGACGGGTGAGCCGGCGCAGATACCCTTGGGCCCCCATGGCCACTCCTGACAATGCTGATAAGCCTCGACGCTTCCATATATGCCAACGGACACCGTAGACCTCTTGGTTCCCCAGCGCCAACCGACTCAAACGTCGTGTTGGAGGGCCCGTGAACGGCGGGGCACTATCAAGAGGTGGTGGTCGATCTCAGCGGTGTCACGACGGTGTTGTTGCCCGGAACCGGCTCCGACGACGACTATGTTCACCGGGCGTTTTCCCGCCCCTTAGCCGCGGCCGGCGCGTTGCTGAAGACCCCGGCGCCGCGCCCCGACCGGCTGATCGAGGGCTACCTGGCGGCGCTGGACGGCGCGGCGCGCGAGGGGCCGATCGCTGTGGGCGGCGTCTCGATCGGCGCCGCGGTGGCGGCCGCCTGGGCGTTGGCCCATCCCGACCGGACCGTCGCGGTGCTGGCCGCACTGCCGGCGTGGGCGGGCGCGCCCGGGACAGCGCCCGCGGCCCTGGCGGCGCGGTATTCGGCGTCACAACTGCGCGCCGACGGGCTGGCGGTGACCACGACCCAGATGCGGGCATCGAGCCCGCCCTGGCTGGCCGACGAGCTGACCCGGTCATGGGGCGCCCAATGGCCACATCTGCCCGATGCCATGGAAGAAGCCGCCGCCTACGTCGCGCCGAGCTGTGACGAGCTGTCCGGGCTCGCCGCGCCGCTGGGCGTGGCATCCGCGGTCGACGATCCGATCCACCCGTTGCAGGCCGGGATCGACTGGGTCGCTGCCGCACCCCGCGCGGCACTGCGGACGGTGACGCTGGATCAGATCGGGGCGGATCCCGCGGCCCTGGGTGCGGCCTGCCTGAGCGCGCTGGCCGACCTGTAGCCGGTCAGCCGCCCGTGGTGGTGCGCAGCTGCTGCATGGCCGACCCGTCGACGCTGCGGCGCGCGGCCGGCTCGTTGGACGGTTCCTGTGGCCCCTCGGCCTGCTGGGCCTCGCCCTGCTGCGCGGCCTGTTGCGCGGCGGCGGCTTCGCGCAGCTGCTGGGCCATCGGCTCGGGCAGCTGCACGGTCAGCGGCGTCCGCACCGGAAGCGGTGTCTCGCCGCGCCGAACCACCGTGTCCGCCAAGGCAGCTCGCGCCTCCTGCTCCAGGGCTTCCATCGTCTCGTGCGCACCGTTGATGACGCAGCGGATCATCCAGCGATAGCCGTCGACGCCGATGAAGCGCACCACGCCGGTGGCGGTGCCCACCACCTCGCGACCCCACGGGCCGTCCTTGATGCTGACCTGGGCCGAGTCGTTGCGCAGCGACTCGGCGAGTTCGCCGGCCACTTCACGCCACAGGCCGCCCGTCTTGGGCGCGGCATAGGCGGCGATGGTGAACCGACCGTTGGGGGTGACGACCCAGACCGCGCTCGGCACACCGGTTTCGGTCAGCTCGACCTGCAACTGACCGGCCTCAGGCATGGGAATGAGCACCGAGCCCAGGTCGAGCCGGGCCAGTTCCGCCACCGCCGGGTCGTCGAAGTCCTCGATGTCGAACGGGCCCTCGAGATCTTCGGGGGCCTGCTCGTCGGCATCGCGGGCCGCGACGTCGCCCGCCGTCGGCGTGCCGGCGCCGGAGGCGTCGTCGTCTTTGGGTGTGCGTTTACCGAATGCAGCCATCAGCGCCGCTCCTTCTCATCGCCTTGCTCTGCATCGTCGCCGGCGCATCACAAACTCGCATGTCCGCCGGAGGAACCGTGACCACCATCGCCACGGGAGGTTTCGGCCAGCCCGGCCTCGTCGAACGACGACACCTCGACCAACTCCATCAATTCGACTCGCTGCACCAACAACTGGGCGATGCGATCGCCGCGGTGCACCACGATCGGCTCGGTCGGGTCCAGGTTGATCAGCGCAACCTTGATCTCGCCGCGATAGCCCGCGTCGATCGTACCCGGACTGTTGACGATCGAAAGTCCAACTCGCGCAGCCAGTCCCGACCGTGGATGCACCAAGCCGACCATGCCGAACGGGATGGCGACCGCGACCCCCGTTCGCACCAGGGCGCGTCGCCCGGGTTCCAGTTTGACGTCTTCCGCGCTGTAGAGATCGATGCCGGCGTCGCCTTCGTGGGCGCGGCCGGGCAGCGGAAGATCGGGGTCAAGGCGGACGATGGCCAGACTGGTCGACACGGGGCCACAGACTACCCTTGACTGCGTGTCCGATACGCGCGTCGCGCCGCACAACGTGCGGTATCGCGAACGATTGTGGGTTCCGTGGTGGTGGTGGCCACCGGCCTTCGCGCTGGCGGGCATCATCGCGTTCGAGTTCAACATGGGCGTCACCCGCCAATCGTCCTGGTGGCCGTACGCAACGCTGTTCGCGGTGGCGGCCGCGGCGCTGGTGTGGCTGGGCCGCATCGAGATCCGGGTCACCGCCGACCCATCGGTGCCGGGCGACGTGCAGCTGTGGGCCGGACAGGCACATCTGCCGGTCACCGTGATCGCCCGGTCCGCGCAGATAGCGCCGTCGGCCAAGTCCGCCGCGCTGGGCCGCCAGCTCGACCCGGCGGCGTACGTCCTACATAGGGCATGGGTGGGGCCGATGATCCTGGCGGTACTCGACGACCCGGACGATCCGACGCCGTACTGGCTGGTGAGCTGCCGTCACCCCGAACGGGTGCTGTCGGCCCTGACACGGTGAGCGCAGCTATCAGGCCGCGCAGTCGGTACAGATCATCACGCCGTTCTTCTCGCTGGCCAGGCGGCTGCGGTGTTGCACCAGGAAGCAGCTCGAACAGGTGAACTCGTCGGCCTGCTTCGGAACCACGCGCACCGACAGTTCTTCACCAGACAGGTCGGCACCGGGCAGTTCAAAGTTCTCAGCGGATTCAGATTCGTCGACATCGACGACGGCCGAAGCCGCCTCGTTCCGTCGCGCTTTGAGCTCCTCCAGCGAGTCCTCCGAAACGTCGTCGGTCTCGGTACGCCGTGGAGCGTCATAGTCGGTAGGCATTGCCCTGTCCCCTCACATGCCCTCGTTATCCAAGCATCGCTTTGTACCAGCGTCGAACGCATCCACCAAACGATTCGTGCCCGTATCGCGGTCCATTAAGGTGTGATTTACATCACACCGCCATTTTTACCCTTGCGCTCGTCTCTGAACAGTGGGTTTAGAGTGCAGCTGTGGTCACGCAAATCACCGAGGGTACAGCTTTTGACAAGCACGGTCGGCCCTTTCGGCGGCGCAACCCCCGGCCCGCGATCGTCGTGGTGATTCTTCTCGCAGTGGTTACCGGCGGGATCTGGACGGTGGCGCTGACGCGACCCGCCAAAGTGCACGAGGCCGTGGTGTGCAATCCCCCGCCGCAGTCGACCGGGTCGGCACCGGCCCAGCTGGGTGAGCAGGTGTCGCGCAGCGCCATGATGGACGTCACACCCGCCAAACTCGCGGACACCAAAGTTCGCGTCCTCAACGCCAGCGGCCGGGGCGGCCAGGCCGGCGACGTGGCCGGGGCCATGAAAGACCTCGGCTTCGCGCAACCGACCGCCGCCAACGACCCCCTCTACGCGGGCACCAGACTCACCTGTCAGGGTCAAATCCGTTTCGGCACCGCCGGGCAGGCCACCGCGGCCGCCGTGTGGCTGGTGGCGCCGTGCACCGAACTGTTCAACGACAACCGCGCCGACGACTCCGTCGACCTGTCCCTGGGGACCGACTTCAACGCGTTGGCGCACAACGACGACATCGACGCCGTGCTCGCCACCCTGCGCCCCGGCGCCACCGAGCCCTCGGACCCCACCTTGCTGGCCAAGATTCACGCCAGCAGCTGCTGACGCGGGCGGTCAATCCAGGATCGGGTCCAGGCCGTTGAAGCGCTCCAGGACGGCCAAAAGTTCGTCGGCGATTCCGGGCGCGGCGGCCAGCGCCAGGCCCGCCCCGGCCACGCCGGGTGCGGGCAGCACCACCCGGGCCCCGGCCTCCGCGGCGATCAGCGCACCCGCGGCGCGATCCCACACCTGCAGGCCGTGCTCGTAAAAGGCGTCGAGCCGGCCCGAGGCGACCATGCACAGATCCAGTGCCGCCGAGCCGATGCGACGAACGTCGCGGACCACCGGCAGCATGCGTGCCAGCAGCGCCGCCTGCGCCGCGCGGCGCTGCCGCGAATAGCCGAAACCGGTGCCCAGCAACGCCATCGACAAATCGTCGACGGCGGCGCTCTGCAACGGATGCGTCCCTTCGTCGTCGGTGACATGCGCACCCAGGCCGAGGGCCGCCGAGTACACCCGGTTTCCGACGACGTCGGCGACCGCCCCGGCCACCGATTCGCCGTTGACCTGTGCACCGACGGACACGGCATAGGCGGGGATGCCGTAGACGAAATTCACTGTGCCGTCGATGGGATCGAGCACCCAGGTGACCGATCCGGCCGGCGTGCCCGCCGGATCGGCAGGCCCGCCGCCTTCCTCGCCGAGAATTGGGTCCCCAGGCCGTAATTCGGCCAATCGGTCGCGCAACAGCCGTTCCGTTTCGGTGTCGACCACGGTCACCGGATCGGTCGGGGTGCTCTTCGATCGCACCGCGCCGCTGTCGTCACTGCCCGCGTCGGTGCCGAAAACCTCTGCCCGCCGACGCCTCACGAATGCGGCGGCGTCAGCGGCCAAGGTTTCGGCGACCGAGCGCAGCCGGACGAGCTCGTCATCGGAAGGGGTCACCGGTCTATCGGATCACAGTCGCCACCGTCGCGCAGGCGCCGCGGGCCGCACCGTCGCGGCGTTAAGGTGAGCGGACAGCTCAGTCACGCCGAGGAGATTCGATGACCAGCACCGCCTCGACCACGGATACGCCCGGCACCGCCGCCGGCGACGGCGGGCCACGGCGTCGCGGATTCGGCATCGACGTCGGCGGCAGTGGCATCAAGGGCGGCATCGTCGACATGGACACCGGGCAGTTGGTCGGCGAGCGGGTCAAGCTGCTGACCCCCCAGCCCGCGACGCCCTCGGCGGTCGCCAAGACCATCGCCGAGGTGGTCAACGCCTTCGGGTGGACCGGCCCGCTGGGAGTGACCTATCCCGGCGTCGTGACGCACGGCGTCGTACAGACGGCGGCCAACGTGGACAAGGCGTGGATCGGCAGCAACGCGCGCGACATCATCAGCGCCGAGCTGGACGGTCAGGACGTCATCGTCCTCAATGACGCCGACGCGGCCGGGCTGGCCGAGGAGCATTACGGCGCGGGCAAGGGCCAGTCGGGGCTGGTGGTGTTGCTGACTTTCGGCACCGGGATCGGCTCCGCGGTGATCCACAACGGAACGCTGATCCCCAACACCGAGTTCGGCCATCTCGAGGTCGGCGGCAAGGAGGCCGAGCAGCGGGCGGCGTCCTCGGTGAAGGAGAAGAACGACTGGTCCTACGAAAAGTGGGCCAAGCAGGTGACCAAGGTGCTGGTGAGCATCGAGAACGCGGTGTGGCCGGATCTGTTCATCGCGGGGGGCGGCATCAGCCGCAAGGCCGACAAATGGGTGCCGCTGCTGACAAACCGCACCCCGGTGGTGGCCGCGGCCCTGCTCAACACCGCCGGGATCGTCGGCGCGGCCATGGCCGCCACCTCGGACGTGACTCACTGATTTTGCCCGGCAGAGCCGTAGGACCCCGCACTGTCGTTACAATGGTCTTCGGCGAACGCCCAACCGATAGCGTGCAACTACTCACGCTGATACCAACGCCGACATCGACATAGCAGACACTTTCGGTTAACCATGCCCATTACCCACCGAGAGTGAGCCCAAACGAAGGGGTGTAAGTGGCAGCGACGAAAGCAAGCCCGGCAACGGATGGGCCGGTGAAACGCACCGCCACGAAGTCTCCGTCGTCCCCCGCGAAGCGACCGGCGGCCAAGGCTGCCAACGGCTCGGCGCCCGCGAAGCGGGCCGCCAAGACAGCATCACCGTCCACGTCCGAGGCCGACACGGCCGCCGATCCCAAGAAGGCCCGCGCAGCGGCCAAGGGCGCCGGCGCCAAGGCGCCATCGGCGCGCGGAACCAAAGCCGCCAAGGGTGGGCCGGCGGATCCCGAGGTTCTGGATTCCGACGGAGCCGTCGAGGATCTGGACAGCGAACCCGACCTCGAGGTTGAGCCCGGCGAAGACCTCGACATCGACACCGACCTGAGCCTCGACGACCTCGAGGAGGACGTAGCGTCCGACGGCGAAGAGCCCGGCGAGGCCGAGGGTGACACCGAGGTGGTCGGGGTCGAGGGCGAGGAAGAGGTCGTGGCCAAGCCCGTCAAGGCCGCCGCGCCCGCGGCAGAGGACGACGAGGATATCGCCGAGCCCAGCGAAAAGGACAAGGCCTCCGGCGATTTCGTGTGGGACGAAGACGAGTCCGAGGCGTTGCGGCAGGCCCGCAAGGACGCGGAGCTGACGGCCTCCGCCGACTCGGTTCGCGCCTACCTCAAGCAGATCGGTAAGGTCGCGCTGCTCAACGCCGAGGAAGAGGTTGAGCTGGCCAAGCGGATCGAGGCCGGGCTGTACGCCACGCAGCTGATGACCGAGCTGACCGAGCGCGGCGACAAACTGCCCGCCGCCCAGCGCCGCGACATGGTGTGGATCTGCCGCGACGGCGACCGCGCGAAGAACCATCTGCTGGAAGCCAACCTGCGGCTGGTGGTGTCGCTGGCCAAGCGATACACGGGCCGGGGCATGGCCTTCCTCGACCTGATCCAGGAAGGAAACCTGGGTCTGATCCGCGCGGTCGAGAAGTTCGACTACACCAAGGGTTACAAGTTCTCCACGTACGCGACGTGGTGGATCCGTCAGGCCATCACCCGCGCCATGGCCGACCAGGCACGCACCATCCGTATCCCGGTGCACATGGTCGAGGTCATCAACAAGCTGGGTCGTATCCAGCGCGAGCTGCTGCAGGACCTGGGCCGCGAGCCCACGCCTGAGGAGCTGGCCAAGGAAATGGACATCACGCCCGAAAAGGTGCTGGAGATCCAGCAATACGCCCGCGAGCCGATCTCGCTGGACCAGACGATCGGCGACGAGGGCGACAGCCAGCTGGGCGATTTCATCGAGGACAGCGAGGCCGTGGTGGCCGTGGACGCCGTGTCGTTCACGCTGCTGCAAGACCAGCTGCAGTCGGTGCTGGAGACGCTGTCGGAGCGCGAGGCGGGCGTAGTACGGCTACGTTTCGGGCTCACCGACGGCCAGCCCCGCACCCTGGACGAGATCGGGCAGGTTTACGGCGTGACCCGTGAGCGCATCCGCCAGATCGAGTCCAAGACGATGTCGAAGCTGCGCCATCCCAGCCGCTCCCAGGTGCTGCGCGACTACCTCGACTAGTTCCGAGCTGTTCAGCCGTCGTTCAATCGTCGGCACTCCCGCTCGGGTTCACTCGTTTACGGTGTGGCCATGGCTGTCGACACAGACGTCAAACCGATTTCGGTACCGCATCGCCGACGTCCGCTGCTACTGCTGGCAGCAACCGTGTTCCTGGCCGTCTTGACCATCACCGCCGTGTCGTTCGAGCAGGCTGGCCACGCGTCGGGTGTAAATGGCGATAGAAACCTAAGCGACGGCATCCGCATCCATGCCGACATCCAAAAAATCACTCCAGCCGATGACCAGTTGGTGGTCGGGCTCGAATTCGAGCCGAGGGGACGCTTCGCACAGGACGGGGTCTTCCTGGCCAAGAACGCGCGAGTCGTCGCAGTCGGCGGCGCGGGTTTGGTTGACCAATCGTTCACTGCGGGCGGGCTGATGACATCGCAAACGCTGCCCGTCGCGCTCGCGTCCGGCGACGACGTCAGCCAGTACCCATTCGATAGATATACCGCGCTTTTTAGTGTGCGCATCCTGGCCGCAGACGGTTCCCCCGTCCCCACGGTGCTGATCGCCGGCGGGTCGGTGCACGGCTACAGCATCAGCATTGGCAACCCGCCTCGGGAACTGAACGAAGGCAATGACCTATCGATCAGCGTGGGACGCGCGCCTTCCACATGGATCTTCGCGGTATTCATCGTATTGCTTATGTGGGCGTTGACGATCCTGTCGGTGCTGCTCACAGCGAACCAGATTCGCAGCGATAGGCCGATCGACGGCACATTGATCTCATTCCTCGGTGTTCTTCTGTTCTCGTTTTCGGCAGTCCGCAACTCGATGCCCAACGCACCGGCCGTCGGTGCGCTCACCGATTACCTGTCCTTCTTCTGGTGCGAGTTGGTGCTCGGACTCTGCCTCGTCGCAATACTCGTTTTCCGCATCCGTCGCAATTGAATCGCTTGCCTTACAAGCTTTTTCGCGATGATCTCAGCACCAGGTCCGCCGCGGCGACTATCGTGGCCGCATGTCAACCAACCGCAAAGTGGTCTCTGGCGAATCCGCCTTCGAGTCGGCGGTCGGTTACTCGCGCGCGGTGCGGGTCGGTCCGCATGTGGCGGTGGCCGGAACAACCGGCTCCGGGCCCGCCGGCGATATCGCCGCGCAGACACGAGATGCCCTGCGCCGCATCGAGATTGCGTTGCACCAAGCGGGCGCCGCGCTCACCGACGTGGTGCGCACCCGCATCTACGTCACCGACATCTCGCGCTGGCGCGAGGTTGCAGCGGTGCACGAGCAGGTCTTCGGTGCGATACGTCCCGCGGCCACCATGGTCGAAGTCTCGGCGCTGATCGCCCCCGAGTTGCTGGTGGAGATCGAAGCCGACGCCTACGTCGACTCCCCGGCACCGTCACCGGCGATCGGCGGGAAGGAGCCGTCGTCGGCCGGCGGGTAGGCGGTGACCCCGACCACAGCGGCCACCGGCAGCACACCGTACAGATGCGGGAACAACATCGACTCCGGATCGGTGGGTACCCCCGGCTCCCATCGCACCGGGGCGGCAAGCCGGGCCGGGTCGATGTGGAGCAGCACCAGGTCGCGGCGACCCCGGTAGAGCCGGTTGGCCGGCAGGTGCACCTGCTCGGGTGTCGACAGATGGATGAAGTCGCCACCGCCGGCGGCGTCCGGGTGGATGCCGCCCCGCCGGCGGGCCTGCGCCCACTGCTGGGTTCCGCACAGGTGCACCAGGAGGTCAGGAGCGAGGGTCACAATCCGACACCCTAAAGACCGCTTAAACCAAAGTTGACCAGGCCGTGAGAAACGACACACCCGATAACGATCGGGGAACAAGGCGAAAACGTCATACGTCTGAGAAAGTGAATACACGAGAACGGAGAAGCCATGAACGCAACTCTGACGAGTCCAGAACTGACCCGGGCCGACCGCTGCGATCGCTGCGGTGCGGCGGCCCGTGTACGAGCCACGCTGCCTTCCGGACTAGAGCTTCTCTTCTGCCAGCATCACGCCAACGAGCACGAGGCGAAGCTCACCGAGCTGGCCGCCGTGCTGGAGACCAGCGAAAGCTAGCCCGCGGACGAACTCGCCCATCGCCAATGTGGGCGGTGCGAGCGATCTTCGGTAATGCTGGACGGGTATGAGCGAGCAGGTCGCAAAACCGTCGCGCCACCACATTTGGCGAATCACCCTGAGGACTCTTTCCAAGAGTTGGGACGACTCGATTTTCTCGGAGTCGGCTCAGGCTGGTTTTTGGTCGGCGTTATCACTGCCGCCGTTGCTGCTGGGGATACTGGGCACGCTGGCCTACGTGGCGCCGCTGTTCGGCCCGGACATGCTGCCGAGCATCCTGCGGCAGCTGATCTCGACGGCACACAGCGTGTTCTCCCCCAGCGTGGTCAACGAGATCATCGAGCCGACCGTCCGCGACATCGCCAACAACGCCCGCGGCGAGGTGGTGTCGCTGGGGTTCATCATCTCGTTGTGGGCGGGGTCGTCGGCCATCTCGGCGTTCGTCGACTCCGTGGTCGAGGCGCATGACCAAACTCCGCTGCGCCACCCGGTGCGCCAGCGCCTGTTCGCGCTGTTCCTCTACGTGGTGATGCTGGTCTTCGTGGTGGCGACGGCGCCGCTGGTGGCGGTGGGCCCGCGCAAGGTGGTCGAACACATCCCGCTGGGCCTGTCCAACGTCCTGGGCTACGGCTACTACCCGGCGCTGATTGTCGGTCTGACGATCGGGGTGATGATCCTGTACCGGGTCGCACTGCCCGAACCGTTGCCGTCGCACCGGCTGATCCTGGGCGCAATGCTGGCGACCACGGTGTTCGTCACCGCGACGCTCGGCCTGCGGTTCTATCTGAGGTGGATCACAAGCACCGGCTACACCTACGGCGCGCTCTCCACGCCCATCGCGTTCCTGTTGTTCGCGTTCTTCGGCGGTTTCGCGATCATGCTCGGCGCCGAACTCAACGCCGCCGTCCAGGAGGAATTCCCCGCACCCCGGACCCACGCCCACCGGCTGCGCAAATGGCTGTTCACGCGTTCGCCCGCCTTGAAGCGGACGGTGGAGACTCTCGCCAGCCCGATCGCGAATCCCGCGACGCAACAACGCGACGTCGCGCCGGCGGAGCCGCCCGGCTGATCAGCCCTTCTTCATCCGGTCGTAGATCTGCTTGCAGTCCGGGCAGACCGGTGAGCCCGGCTTGGCCGCCTTGGTGACCGGAAATACCTCGCCGCACAACGCGACGACGTGGTTGCCCATCACCGCGCTCTCGGCGATCTTGTCCTTCTTGACGTAATGGAAGTACTTCGGGGTGTCGCTGCCGGTCCCGTCGTCGACGCGTTCGTCGGTCTCGGTGCGTTCGATCGTTTGGGTCTGCATACCTGACATTGTGCACTGCCCGCGGGCGCTGAAACCGGTCCGAGCCGGAATCGGCCGGTTGTGGGACAGTGGAGAAATGAAGCACGGCTCCGACCCGGGGTTCGACGGCAAATTCGATGACTTTGACGGCAACAAAGGCCGCCCAGTGCTTATCACCGCCGCCGCGACCTCCTACGAGGAGCAACATCGTGCGCGGGTCCGTAAGTACCTCACCTTGATGGCATTCCGGATTCCGGCGCTCATCCTGGCCGCGGTCGCCTACGGCGCGTGGCACAACGGACTGATCTCCCTGGCGATCTTGGCGGCCTCAATCCCGCTGCCCTGGATGGCCGTGCTGATCGCCAACGATCGGCCGCCGCGCAGTGCCGACGAGCCGCGCCGATTCGACAGTGCCCGCCAGCACACTCCCCTGTTCCCCCGGGCCGAACACCCGGCGCTCGAGCCTCCGCGACACCCGCAGCCGGAGTGGCCTTCGGGCGCGCGGGACGGAATCGATCACGGCTAGCGGTCGTTTCCGCCGCGGGTGCCGCCACCGCCCGCTTCTCAGGACATTCTCAGGTCTGCGGCACATTTGTGCACGTCAACACGTGTGAGATGAGGAATCGCCGGGAACTCTCAGAGCTGATCTGTCGTTGAACTCCATGACAGAACAAAGCCGAACGGGAGGTCGCTATGGCGAACGCCAGCACGAGCAGATTTGACGGCGATCTGGATGCTCAAAGCCCCGCAGCGGATCTGGTGCGCGTATATCTGAACGGGATCGGTAAGACGGCCCTGCTCAATGCGGCCGGCGAAGTCGAACTGGCGAAGCGCATCGAGGCCGGGCTGTATGCCGAACACCTGCTTGGAACGCGTAAGCGCCTCGGGGAGAACCGTAAACGCGATCTAGAGGCCGTGGTGCGCGATGGTCAGGCGGCGCGTCGCCACCTGCTGGAGGCGAACCTGCGTCTGGTGGTGTCGCTGGCCAAGCGGTACACGGGTCGCGGCATGCCGTTGCTGGACCTGATCCAGGAGGGCAACCTCGGACTGATCCGCGCGATGGAAAAGTTCGACTACACAAAGGGATTCAAGTTCTCGACCTACGCCACGTGGTGGATCCGTCAGGCCATCACCCGCGGCATGGCCGACCAGAGCCGCACCATCCGGCTGCCGGTTCATCTCGTGGAGCAGGTCAACAAGCTGGCGCGGATCAAGCGCGAGATGCACCAGAACCTGGGACGCGAGGCCACCGACGAGGAACTGGCCGCCGAGTCCGGCATCCCGGTCGAAAAGATCAACGACCTGCTGGAGCACAGCCGCGACCCGGTAAGCCTGGACATGCCCGTCGGCTCCGAGGAAGAGGCACCCCTGGGCGACTTCATCGAGGACGCCGAAGCGATGTCGGCCGAGAACGCGGTGATCTCCGAACTGCTGCACACCGACATCCGCAGCGTGCTGGCCACCCTGGACGAACGTGAGCACCAGGTGATCCGGTTGCGGTTCGGCCTGGACGACGGCCAGCCGCGCACCCTGGACCAGATCGGCAAGCTGTTCGGCCTGTCCCGCGAGCGGGTCCGCCAAATCGAGCGGGACGTAATGTCCAAACTCCGCAACGGGGAACGCGCCGACAGGCTACGGTCGTACGCGAGCTAACACCTCACTCAAGCTAGGTAGCAGACGGTATGCCCGCCGCGTCAGCGGCGGGCATACTGCTTGCCTGGGAGGCGTTACAACCATTCGCGCAGCTGGGCAAGTAGACTCAGCGTCGACGGAGGGTGCTGAATGAACGACCTGGTTGACACCACCGAGATGTACCTGCGGACCATCTACGACCTCGAAGAAGAGGGCGTGACGCCGCTGCGTGCCCGAATCGCCGAGCGCCTCGATCAGAGCGGGCCGACTGTCAGCCAAACCGTGTCGCGCATGGAGCGGGACGGTTTACTCCACGTGGCCGGCGACCGCCACCTCGAGCTCACCGACAAGGGCCGGGCGCTGGCCGTTTCGGTGATGCGCAAGCATCGCCTCGCGGAACGATTGCTGGTCGACGTCATCGGGTTGCCCTGGGAAGAGGTCCACGCCGAGGCGTGCCGCTGGGAGCACGTGATGAGCGAGGACGTCGAGCGGCGGTTGATGAAGGTGCTCAACAACCCGACCACCTCGCCCTTCGGCAACCCGATCCCCGGGCTTCTGGACCTGGGTGTGGGCCCCGAGTCCTGGTCCGAGGACGGCCCCCTGGTCCGGCTGACGGAGTTGCCCGCCGGCGCGCCGGTGGCCGTGGTGGTGCGCCAGTTGACCGAACACGTCCAGGGCGACATCGACCTGATCTCGCGCCTGAAGGACGCCGGCGTCGTGCCCAACGCGCGCGTCACCGTCGAGACCGGCTCCGCCGGGGTGACCATCGTCATTCCGGGCCACGAGAACGTCACCCTGCCGCACGAGATGGCGCACGCGGTCAAGGTCGAAAAGGTCTGATCCGGGGCTTTCTTGCCCACCTATCCCGCCCTGCGGCCGAACGGTCGTCGCGGCGGTAGTTGCACGCCGAACCGCTTGGCCAGCCGATAGCCGGTCAGCGCCAGGTCCCGGATGTCCTCGGGCCGCAGACCCGACTGCAAAGCGGTGTCCAGCATGCCCGCCATGCGATGGTCGGGTTCACAACGCAGCGCCTCCTGCAGCGACACCCCGGCGAGCGGTCCGTCGCCGCGGGCGTACGCGCTGAACGCGAGCAGGACCAGCGCCTCGATCCGCCACGGCGGGGGCAACGTGCGCGCCAGCTGCGCCCACAGCGTCTCGACCTCGCCGGCGCTCTCCCCGACCGCAAGGGCATACAGGATGTCGCGCACCTGCGCGTCGCTCAGCGCACAACCCAGCGTCGCCACCTCCGCGTCGGACAACGATTCCCCGGCCGCGACCCGGGCGGCGGCGTCCATCGCCGTCTCCACGTCGCCGCGGGTGCAGCGAATCGGATGCGCACGATGCGCCGCCCTGCGCCGGGCGGCCTGCTGCCTGACCGCGCCGGCCAGCGCGGCGCTGCGCGCCGCGTCGTCGGGCGCGATGACCGCCTGCAGGTCGGCGCGCCGTGGATAGAGCCGCCTGCCTTCCAGCACCGCCGCGGCGGCCAGTGGGGAGGCCGCGGGGTCTGCGACGACGCCGCTCGACCCGCAGCCCTCGGCGCAATGCCAGCGCCCACCGAGGGCCACCTGGTCCACCACGTGAGTGGCCCATAGCTCAATGTTGTGCTGCGACAAAGCTTCTGCGAGCGCCACCGACAGCTGCCGGTATTCCTCATTACAGCTTGGACAGTAGGCCCCGTCCGCGTCGACGATCACCGCGATCACCGCCTCCGGCGCCGCCGCGGCGGCGACCTCCGCCAGGTGCCCCACCCGATCGACAAGCTCGTCGGAGAGGTCGACACGCATCACCGACCCGAGTTCCCCGTCACCCAAAGACACCAATATCAATGAATTTTCGGGAACGAAGCCGAGAACGGCCGGCAGCGCGGCGATGAGTGCGCCGGGGCGCGAAAGTTCAAAGTCTTCTCGATGCGTCGTCATGAACACAACGCTGACGGCCGCCACCGTCAACCGGTGCGCACGTGCGCGATCGTGGCAGCGGACCTGTGGATGAACCCAGCACTGTGCGTTGTGCTGCCCTACTGTTTAGGCCATGAGTTCGCCGCAAGAGTACGACATGGTGGTCATCGGGTCTGGGCCCGGCGGGCAGAAGGCCGCCATCGCCTCGGCCAAGCTTGGTAAGTCGGTCGCCGTCGTCGAACGCGGCCAAATGCTGGGCGGTGTGTGCGTCCAGACCGGCACCATCCCGTCAAAGACGTTGCGCGAGGCGGTCCTCTACCTCACCGGTATGAGCCAGCGCGAACTCTACGGCGCGAGCTACCGGGTGAAGGAGAAGATCACCCCGGCCGATCTGCTGGCCCGCACCCAGCACGTGATCGGCAAGGAAGTCGACGTGGTGCGCAATCAGCTGATGCGCAACCGCATCGACCTGCTGATCGGCCACGGCCGTTTCGTCGACCCGCACACCATCGAGGTCGAAGACCCGTCGCGGCGCGAAAAGATAACCATCAGTGGCAAATACGTCGTCATCGCCTCCGGCACCAGGCCGGCTCGGCCCTCCGGCGTCGAGTTCGACGAACACCGGGTGCTCGACTCCGACGGGATTCTCGACCTCAAGTCGCTGCCCGCCTCGATGGTGGTGGTCGGCGCCGGTGTCATCGGCATCGAATACGCCTCGATGTTCGCCGCACTGGGCACCAAGGTCACCGTCGTGGAGAAGCGCGATGACATGCTCGACTTCTGCGACCCCGAAGTCGTCGAGGCGCTGAAGTTCCACCTGCGCGACTTGGCGGTGACGTTCCGGTTCGGTGAGGAGGTGACCGCGGTCGACGTCGGGTCGGCGGGCACCGTCACCACCCTGGCCAGCGGCAAGCAGATTCCCGCCGAGACGGTGATGTATTCGGCCGGGCGACAGGGCCAGACCGATCACCTCGATCTGCACAACGCCGAGCTGGAGGCCGACAACCGCGGGCGGATCTTTGTCGACCACAATTTCGCGACCAAGGTGCCGCACATCTATGCCGTCGGCGACGTGATCGGCTTCCCCGCCTTGGCCGCGACCTCGATGGAGCAGGGCCGGCTGGCCGCCTACCACGCGTTCGGGGAAGCGTGCGGCGGCATCACCGAGCTGCAACCGATCGGCATCTACTCCATCCCCGAGGTCTCCTACGTCGGTGCCACCGAGGTGGAGCTGACGAAGAGCTCGGTTCCCTACGAGGTCGGGGTGGCCAGGTACCGGGAGCTGGCCCGCGGCCAGATCGCCGGCGACTCCTACGGAATGCTCAAGCTCCTGGTGTCCACCGAGGACCTCAAGGTGCTCGGCGTGCACATCTTCGGGACCAGCGCCACCGAGATGGTGCACATCGGGCAGGCCGTGATGGGCTGCGGCGGCACGGTGGAGTACCTGGTGGACGCGGTGTTCAACTACCCCACGTTCTCCGAGGCCTACAAGGTGGCGGCGCTTGACGTGATGAACAAAGTCCGGGCGCTCAACGCGTTCCGCCACTAACTGTGATGGTGGCGACCCGCTGCGCCCGGCTCCGCCGCGCTGGCGATCGCCACTAACTGTGATGGTGGCGACCCGCTGCGCCCGGCTCCGCCGCGCTGGCGATCGCCACTAACAGGCGTCTTGGAGGTCGTTGGGGATCGGGTCGCCGGGCCCGCCCGCCTCGGCGCGGGTCAGTAACTCCGCGGTTTGCGCGTCGAACGGCGCCGAATACGACATGTTCGCGGCGCATCCACCCCGCTCGAGACCACCGATCACACCGATGAGCGTGGTGCCGCTGACCCAGGGTGCGCCACTGGTGCCGTCCACCAGCCCTTCGCAGGCCAAGGCGGGAAAGCCGGTGTCAGTGACCGACGTGCTGGCCTGACATCCGATCGGCGAGCCGCCCACGCCGGCGGGATACCCCAGCACGGTGACGCGGCTGCCCGGTGGAGGTGTCACACCCAACGTCAGCGCGAGGCCGACGCGCGACTCGACGGGAGCGCCGGCGTCGTTGCTGACCCGCGCGACCGCGTAGTCGGCATGCGGGTCCTTGCTGGCCATCCAGCGTGGATCGAGGTAGACCGCGTCGGCCTTCCACACATCGGCGGGTCCGGGTGCGGCATCCCCGGCGAATCCGGGAACGAAGGTGATCAGCGAGGCCCCGGCCAGGCAGTGCGCGGCGGTCATTATGAGGTTGCCGCCCGTCGAGTGCACCACCGAACCGGTGCACACGTGCAGGGGGCCGCCGTCGATAAAGATCGCCCCGATGCGCCGATCCGGCTCCACCGGACCCGCGACGGCCTTCTGCTCGGGCTGGCTGAGCCGCTGCACCGGACCGCCGACCCGCGGGGCGGAAACCGGAGCACCCGAGACATGCTCGACGGGACGGTGACACGACGCCAGCGACGTCGCCACCCCCACCACCGAGCAGAGCATCAGGATCCGAATGCGCATCGCCTTCATCATGCCTGACCGGCGGGCGGCAAGCCGACTTCCATACATCGCGGTGCGCCACGGGTTTGCTGGCGCACACGCCGGTGACCCCGGAGATGTTCTTGCCGGATTACGCGTGGGAATTATCACGTTTCAGCTACCAGCGTGACGCAGAGTTCGCTGATGAATGTGGGTGCCGCCTGATTCGGGGGACACTGGGTAGGGCACCCTGGATAGACCCCCGAGAGGAGGCGATCCCCATGGCTCACCATCAAGACCCAGGTGATCAGTACCAGCCAGGGCAGGCTGGCATGTACGAGCTCGAGCTGCCGGCGCCGCAGTTGTCGACGTCCGACGGACGCGGCCCCGTGCTGGTGCATGCTCTGGAAGGCTTTTCCGACGCCGGACATGCCATCAAGCTGGCGGCCGCACATCTCAAGGCGGTGCTGGACACCGAGCTGGTCGCGTCCTTCGCGATCGACGAATTGCTGGACTACCGCTCGCGTCGGCCACTGATGACGTTCAAAACCGATCACTTCACCCACTACGAGGATCCCGAACTGAGCCTGTACGCGATGCGTGACGCGATCGGCACGCCGTTCCTGTTGCTGGCCGGCATGGAACCGGATCTCAAGTGGGAGCGCTTCATCACCGCGGTGCGACTGCTGGCCGAGCGCCTCGGCGTGCGCCAGACCATCGGCCTGGGCACCGTCCCGATGGCGGTTCCGCACACCCGGCCGACCACCATGACCGCACACTCGAACAACCCGGAGTTGATCGCCAACTTCCAGCCCTGGATCTCGGAAATCCAGGTTCCCGGCAGCGCGTCCAACTTGCTGGAATACCGGATGGGCCAGCACGGCCATGAGGTCGTCGGCTACACCGTGCACGTCCCGCACTACCTCACGCAGACCGACTACCCGGCCGCCGCCCAGGCGTTGCTCGAGCAGGTCGCCAAGACCGCGTCACTCGAGCTGCCCGTGACCGCGTTGGCCGAAGCGGCCGAAGTGATTCGGGCCAAGATCGACGAGCAGGTCGAGGCGAGCGCAGAGGTCGCTCAAGTGGTGGCCGCGCTCGAGCGCCAGTACGATGCGTTCATCGACGCTCAGGAGAACAGATCGTTACTAGCTCGCGACGAGGATCTGCCTAGCGGCGACGAGCTAGGCGCGGAGTTCGAGCGATTCCTGGCCCAGCAGGCGGAGAAGAAGTTCGACGACGACGATCATGCCTGACCCACGTAGCAAGCACCCCTAGCCAGACCGCCCTTAGCCCGGCCCGACACCAAGGTTGGCGATATGACCGAGCGGAAGCGCAATCCCACGCTCCGCCCGGTGCGTGAAGTCACCGCACCCAAACTCGAATTCCGCACCATCCACGGTTACAAGCGGGCCTACCGCATCGCCGGCTCCGGGCCGGCGATCCTGCTGATCCACGGCATCGGCGACAACTCCACCACGTGGAACACCGTGCAGGCCAAGCTCGCCCAGCGTTTCACGGTGATCGCCCCGGATCTGCTGGGCCACGGGCGATCCGACAAGCCGCGCGCGGACTACTCCATTGCGGCGTATGCGAACGGGATGCGTGACCTGCTCAGCGTGCTCGACCTCGAGCGCGTCACCATCATCGGCCACTCGCTGGGCGGCGGCGTTGCCATGCAATTCGCCTACCAATTCCCGCATTTGGTGGAACGGTTGATCCTGGTCGGCGCCGGCGGTGTGACCAAGGACGTCAACTTCGTCTTGCGGTGCGCTTCGCTGCCGATGGGCAGTGAAGCGATCGCCGTGCTGCGGCTGCCGCTGGTGTTGCCGGCGGTTCAGCTCATGGGACGCGTCCTGGGCATCGCGCTGGGCAGCAGCGGCCTGGGCCGAGATCTGCCCAACGTGCTGCGGATCCTCGACGATCTGCCCGAACCGACGGCGTCTGCGGCGTTCAGCCGGACGCTGCGGGCGGTGGTGGATTGGCGCGGACAGATCGTCACCATGCTCGACCGATGTTATTTGACCGAAGCCATCCCGGTGCAGATTGTCTGGGGCACAAAGGATGTGGTGGTTCCGGTCCGTCACGCACGGATGGCGCACGCCGCGATGCCCGGCTCCCGCCTCGAAATCTTCGAGGGCTCCGGTCACTTCCCCTTTCACGACGACCCGGCCCGATTCATCGACGTCGTCGAGCGCTTCATCGATTCCACCGAGCCCGCCGAATACGACCAGGCCAACCTTCGAGGCTTGCTCCGCACCGGCGGCGGCGAGCAGGCTGTCTCGGGCCCCACTCGCACTCGCGTCGCCGTGCTGAACGCCATGGGTTCCGACGAACGCAGCGCCACCTGATCACCGTGATCGCTGCGGCCGGGTCCCGCGCCGTACAGTCGGGCCATGGGGATCGACGTGACGGTGTTGCGGGTATTCACCGATTCGGACGGCAATTTCGGTAATCCACTGGGCGTGGTGGAGGCCGGCCGGGTCGAGCTCGCGGACCGACAGCGACTGGCAACCCAATTGGGCTACAGCGAGACGGTTTTCGTTGACCTTCCGGGCACGGGCTCCGCCACCGCGCACGCCACCATCTACACGCCGCGAACCGAACTGCCCTTCGCCGGCCATCCCACCATCGGGGCCACCTGGTGGCTGCGCGAGAAGGGTTCGCCGATCAACACGCTGCGGGTGCCCGCCGGGATCGTGCAGGTGGGCTACGACGAGCACCGCGCCAGCATCAATGCCCGCGCCGACTGGGCGCCCGACTTCGCCCTACACGAACTCGCCTCGGCCGCCGAGGTTCTCGCCGCCGACCCGGCGGATTTTCCCGACGACACCGCGCACTACCTATGGGCCTGGACCGACCGGGCGACCGGGTCGCTGCGGGTGCGCATGTTCGCCGCCAACCTCGGTGTGGTCGAGGACGAGGCAACCGGTTCGGCGGCGATGCGGATCACCGATTACCTGAGCCAGAGCCTGCGGATCACCCAGGGCAAGGGCTCCGTCATCGAAACGACGTGGAGCGCCGAAGGCTGGGTCGGGGTGGCCGGGCGGGTCGTCAATGACGGTGTGCGACACCTGGACTGACGCCCCCAGCCATCGCGAGTAGCTCAGCGCTGCCGGTGCAGCACCGCGGCGAGGTGGTCCTGCAGGGGTTGCCCGACCGCACCCATCTGCACGGTGTAGGAAAGCTCGTCGCCGTCGATGCGGAAGGAACGGCCAAGCGCCGTCACCTCTTTGGCGCTGGGAGTCAACCCGACGGACTTGGTGGACATCTGCATTTCGATGAGGCCACCGGTGACCGAATAGGTGCCGACCTCGATTTCGGTGATGCCGCTGGGGTGCGCCAGAACCAGTTCGACGTCACCCGGCTGCGGTACCCGAAGGTATCCGGTTTCGGCGTGCAACGGCTTGCCGTCGGCCGCCGCCCTGGTTTTCTGCCCGTAGGCCAGAAACGGTTTACCGACGTGGGAGAACACGACTTCTTCGAGATAGTCGAAGGGCGGGATCGTCGGGTACTTTCCCGCGCCCTGGCCGGACCAGGTCCCAAGGAGCGGGGCCAGGGCCGCAAGGTCGGGATGCAAGTCAGTGGGCATGAAACCGAGCCTAGGCGGACATCATGCGCGAAGTTCCGTCAGCCCGGCGTTGCCACTCCCCGGTGCTCACGCAGCGTCTGGATCTCGCGCTCGAAATCGTCGGCGGACTCAAAAGAGCGATACACGGAGGCGAACCGCAGGTAGGCCACCTCGTCGAGGTCGCGCAACGGCCCCAGAATGGCCAGACCGACCTCGTGACTGGGGATCTCGGGTGAGCCTGCGGCGCGCACGGTGTCTTCGACCTGCTGGGCCAGCAGATTCAGCGCATCGTCATCGACCTGCCGCCCCTGACAGGCCCGGCGGACGCCGCTGATGACCTTCTCCCTGCTGAACGGCTCGGTGACGCCACTGCGCTTGACCACCGCCATGACCGCGGTCTCCACGGTGGTGAAGCGTCGTCCGCACTCGGGACAGGATCGGCGTCGCCGGATGGCCTGCCCTTCATCGGTTTCGCGCGAGTCGATCACCCGTGAATCGGGATGACGGCAGAACGGACAGTGCATGACCGCTCCTTCGCCGTGCCGACAACTACCGCAGGACTTTGAGCGTACCCGCGCGCTGACCTGCGCGGCTAACGGAGTCGCGTTCGCACAACGGTTGTCATTCGATCGGAGCGATGAGCGTTTGGCCCGCCATCAGGGTGGGTGAGTGCAGATCGTTGAGTTCGCGGATGCGGTCGGCGACCTGGGTGGTCGGCGCGTCGGGCGCCACCCGGTGGGCGAAGTCCTGAAGGGACTCCCCAGCATCGACGCGGACGACGGCCAGCCGGTCGGGAACGTGAGCCGCGGAATTCGTGGAGTCACCGTTGAGCGCCTGGCCGACGTTCGCGACGAGACCCAGCCACAGCGTGATCGCCCCGGCCGCCAGAGCCAAGCCGAGGGTCGACGCCCAGGTGGTGCAGCGCCTGCGGTGCGGGGCGACAGACCTTGCCACTCCGGTGCCGTAGTAGCGCGTCGCCGCGCCCGCCGGTCGCGGGGGCGCCGGTCTGCGGGACCGCGTCAGGACGTCGCGTCCATACCGAGGGCCCTGGACGGGTCCGTTGATCGGGCGCCGAAGACTGCTGTTACGCGGCGCAGGCGTGTGGATGACTGTCATCTTCGTTCCTCCGGTCAACTAGCTCTCGCTCGTGTGTTCGACTCTAATCGCCTGTGTGTTCGAAACCCGAACATTTGAGCGAAGCGTGTCGCACGAGCAAACGCTAGATCACACCACCGACAAGTTCGTCGGCCTCTACCACTGTCACGAGGCACAAATACCCGATATCTGTAAGAGTTACACATTTGTGATTCACCCGACTCCGCGCCTTTTTCGCGGCCGATCCGAACGGGACGACACGCCAGTCGAACACATGTTTGATTCTTGTTCGCGGTGCGGCTACATTCAGTTCCATGGGCGACAGCAACGACAGTTCATCGGCCGGTCCCGGCGGTCGGCTGCACTCCGTGAATTCCGCGCTGACCGAACGGCAGCGCACCATTTTGAACGTCATCCGCGCCTCGGTCACCAGCCGCGGCTACCCGCCGAGCATCCGGGAGATCGGCGACGCCGTCGGGCTGACGTCGACGTCATCGGTGGCGCACCAGCTGCGCACCCTGGAGCGCAAGGGATACCTGCGCCGCGACCCGAACCGCCCGCGAGCGGTCGATGTCCGTGGTTCCGACGACGACGTGGCGGTGCCCGCCACAGAGGTGGCCGGCTCGGATGCGCTGCCGGAACCCACGTTCGTTCCGGTGCTCGGGCGCATCGCGGCCGGCGGACCCATCCTGGCCGAAGAGGCCGTCGAAGATGTCTTCCCCCTGCCACGCGAATTGGTCGGCGAGGGCACGCTTTTCCTGCTCAAGGTGGTCGGTGACTCGATGGTCGAGGCCGCGATCTGCGACGGCGACTGGGTGGTGGTGCGTCAGCAGAACGTCGCCGACAACGGCGACATCGTCGCGGCCATGATCGACGGCGAAGCCACCGTCAAGACGTTCAAACGCGCCGGCGGTCAGGTGTGGCTGATGCCGCACAACCCGGCGTTCGATCCCATCCCCGGTAACGACGCGAGCGTGCTGGGCAAGGTCGTCACGGTCATCCGCAAGGTCTGACGCGAAAGCACGCCCAGTCAGTCGGCCCTGGTGAACCCGTTGGCCTGAGCGACTTCTTCGCTCGACAACCAGATTTCGGCCAGCGTGTCCTGATACAGGTCGCTGCCCGGCGTGTAATACAGGCCGTACCGAGCGCTGGCCTTGATCGGGTATCCGTCGGGCGCCTGGTATGGGTCGTCGAGCGGCAGGTGGATCGTGGGCCGTCCCTCCGGGCCCGCCAGACCGTTTTCCGAGCCGTCCTCGGCGTCCGCGGCGGCGTGCCGACCGCTTCGCGCCGGCGACCCGGCCGCAACCGCACCGGCGACCACGGCGTCGGCTTCCGCCGTGGTGTCCGCTTCAGACTCGACATCCGGCTCCGGGGTTGCCAGGTCAAGGTATTCGTCCTCCGGCTCGGCGGTTTCCAGGGCGCCGGTCGCGTCGTCGCTGTCCGGCGCGGTGCCGGGAACGGCGACGTCGGGATATTCGTCGTCCGCATATCCCTGCTCGGAATAACCGGCATCGGGGTCCTCGGCGTCGACGTAGGCGGCGTCGTCCGCCGTCTCGGACTCGGCAACCTCGGGAACGGCGTCGGTGTAGTCGGTGTAGTCGGCTCCGGCATCGGGATAGTCCGCCTCGGCCAGCATCTCCTCGGAGACGACCGGGATGGAGTCGGTGTCGATGGCGTCGGGATCTTCCTCCTCGAACCCGTATTCGCGCTCGGCCGGAACCTGACGTTGCCAGCTGACGCGCCCGGCGTCCGGTGCCTGTTCCGGAGCGGCGAGACCGAACGACTCGGCGTCGAGGTCCGGATCATCCGGTCCCCAGCTCCCATCGGCGTCGTAGCCGAAGTCCCCGCCTTGATCGGGCGCATAACCCGCGGCGTCCTCGTGCCCGGGCCGGCGCCGGCGCCAGACGAACAGCACCCACACCAACAGCACGAGCAGCACCAGCACCGGAATGGCGGCCATCAGCCACCACCAGTGCCAGGTGAACTTCTTGGCATGCGACGGCATGGCCGAATTGCTCGGCTGGTTCTGACCCGACACCTGCAGGCCGGACAGCAACGGCGCCAGATTGGACGGTTCCGTGCTGAACGTGTTCTTCGCCCGGTTCCACGAGACCTTGCCGCCGGTGAACGGCTGCGAAATCACGTCACCGTTCACCGCCTGGTCGCCGACCGGCGCTCCGAGTTTGCCGGCGGGAGCGCGCAGCTTGTCCCACGCGGCCTTCATCGCCCCGCGCACGACGAACGCGCCGTGGTCGGACGTCCAGAAGATGACCGGCTTGTCGGCGGCGGAGAAGGTGCATATCCGGCTGGAAGACCCTATGCCGCCGTCGGTTTCGTTGGTGGTGGGGAATCCCAGATCGCTGCCGATCGGTCCGCCCAGCGCCTCGTACTTCGCCAGAATGTCGCTCTCGACGGCGTTCGCGCCGGTGGCCGGGGTGAAGAAGACCTTGCCGCCCGCGAAGTTCTGGGCGATTCCGTCACCGCCGACGGGATATTGCCCGCCCTGCTTGGCGCCCAAGGGTCCAGTGGGTCCGCCGGCCGCGCGCCAGGCCGTGTTGATCGCCGCGGTGGGATCGATCGCGACCTGTAATCCCTTCAACTGGTCGGCCAGCGCCGGGGGTTCGGTGGTGAACTGCTTCGTCTGCCGGTTCCACGAGACCTGGCCGCCGCTGAATTTCTGCGAGGACACCTCGCCGCTGTAGGTCTCGTCGCCCACCGGCACACCGAGAACCCCGCCCGAACTGCCCAGCTTGTCCCAGGCGGCGTTGAGGGCGCCGCGCACCACGTACGGGCCGTGCTCGGGCGTCCAGAAAATTACCGGCTTGTCGCTGGCCGAGAAGGTGATTACCCGGCTGTCCGGACCGGCCAGGCCCGGCACTTCGTTGATGGCCGGGAACCCCAGATCGCTGCCGGCCGGCCCACCGAGCGACTCGTACTTGTCCAGCACGGGCCCGTAGGCGAATTTCGCCCCGGTGGCCGGGGTGAAGAACATCTTGCCGCCGTCGAAATCCAGGGCAAAGCCGTCCCCGACGGGGTACACATCGCCCTTGCGGGCGCCCAGTGGTGAGGTGTCACCGCCGGCCTTGTCCCATGCGGCCATGATCGCGGCTTCGGCGTCGCCGATCGGACTCGCCACCGCAGTGGGCGCCAGCAATACCGCGGCCAGTGCTGTGGTCGTCAAGCTGACCAGCGTGCTTCCGATCAGCTTGCGCATGTGACCTCTCTGCACCTTCACCAAGCCTCCCAGCCGGCGGATATGGCTCTATCTGCGGCTATGCCCTTACCTGCATAACCGGCGAGCGGGCCGTACCTGCGCGGGAAATGGACCCGCGCACGACCAGGCTCATCGCCGGGCTCGCACAACTTTGCTCCAGCCAACAAGAAATGCGAAGTCAAATCACGAATTCTACAAAAACGGATACCACACCGATGTCGAAATGATGCCTGCCCATGGCCCAATCGCGACCGACCGCGCCGCCGTTCGCGCGGTGTTGCGGATATCGCACAGAAAGGCGGCGGGAACGTGGGAACGAGTAACGCCGCCGGACTGCCGACTCGCACAGCGCAATTGCGCCGGTCGCGGTTGCGCAAGGCACACGAGCCGTCGCCGGCGGCACGATCGCGGGCCTGACTACGCGTGATGGCGCGGTCGGCACAGCCGAAACACATGCGCCGACGGTACGTGAGCTATGGGCGCATTCGGGCTTTACCCCGAGGCAACGGAACAATCACGCGCATTGGTCAGTTCGGTGCTCACCAGCAATAGGGCCGTGCACGCGGAGGTGACGCATGTTCGTCGCGCCGTGCGTTTGTTCGAACCTTTCTGCGCCGTTATCGCCCGCCGGTGTTCGCGGACGCGGACCGCTATCCAGCAAACGAAACGCTATACGCCGAGGCTGCGGCCGATGATTTCCTTCATGATCTCGGTCGTGCCGCCGTAGATGGTTTGCACCCGCGCATCCAGATAAGCACGGGCAACGGGATATTCACGCATGTAGCCGTAGCCGCCGTGTAGTTGCAGGCAGCGGTCGATCAGGTGCACCTGCTTTTCGGTGCAGTACCACTTGGCCATCGCGGCCTGTTCGGCCGTCAGCTTGTGGTCCAGGTGCAGGCGGACGAACTCGTCGACCATCATGCGGACCACGGTTGCCTCCGTCGCCAGCTCGGCGAGCACGAAACGGGTGTTCTGGAAGCTGCCGATCGGCTTGCCAAATGCCTTGCGCTCCTTGGTGTATTGCAGGGTCTGATCGAGCACCTGCTCCATGGCCGCGGCCGCCATGATGGCGATCGAGATCCGTTCCTGCGGCAGGTTCTGCATCAGGTAGATGAATCCCATGCCCTCTTGGCCCAGCAGGTTTTCGGCCGGCACCTTGACGTCGGTGAACGACAGCTCGGCCGTGTCCTGGGCGTCCAGCCCGATCTTGTCCAAATGCCGGCCGCGCTCGAAGCCTTCCATGCCGCGCTCGACGGCGAGGAGCGAAAAGCCCTGCGCGCCCTTTTCCGGGTCGGTCTGGGCGACCACAATCACCAGGTCGGAATTGATTCCGTTGGTGATGAACGTCTTTGACCCGTTGAGCACGTAGTGGTCGCCCTGCTTGACCGCACGGGTCTTGATGCCCTGCAGGTCGCTGCCGGTTCCCGGCTCGGTCATCGCGATCGCCGTAATCAGCTCTCCGGTGCAGAATTTCGGCAACCAGCGCTGCTTCTGCTCCTCGGTGGCCAGGGCCAACAGGTAGGGGGCCACGATGTCGTTGTGCAGGCCGAAACCGATGCCGCTGTAGCGGCCCGCGGTGGTCTCCTCGGTGATGATCGTGTTGTACCGGAAATCGGGGTTGCCGCCGCCGCCGTATTCCTCCGGCACCGCCATTCCGAGGAAGCCTTGCTTGCCGGCCTCGAGCCATACGCCGCGGTCGACGATCTTCGCCTTCTCCCACTCGTCGTGGTACGGCGCGACGTGGCGCTCGAGGAAGCCCCGGTAGGACTCACGGAACAGGTCGTGCTCTGACTCGAAAAGAGTGCGCTGGTATTTGACGGCGCTGCTCATGGGAAGACCTCCGGCGACTGGGATTTCTGCAGCCCAACATATACCAACCGGACGGTTGGTAGGCCACTGGCGGGGTCGCCTGACGCCGGGTCTGCGCCGCACGGATCGTCCGGTTAGCGGGGCAAAGCGGACTCAGTGAGCCGAGAACTCGCGCAGCCGCCCGGCCAAGGCCACCGGGACCCGGGCCCTGATCCGGGTGCCCTCCGCGCTGTGCTCTTCCTGCTGGACGCGCCCGTCGGCGTGCAGCCGGGCCACCAGGTCGCCGCGGTGGTACGGGATCACCACGTCCACGGCGGTGTCGGCGGGAACGGCGAGCTCGGCGATCCGGCGCCGCAGCGCGGCGATACCGTCGCCGGTGCGCGCGGACACGAACATGGCGTCGGGCAGGACATGACGAAGCTTGGCCAGCGCTAAATCGCTTGCGGCGTCGACCTTGTTGACCACCACCAGCTCCTGTGGCGCGTCGCCATCGTGGTCGGCGCCGTAGTCGGCGACGACCTCGGAGACCACCTGGCGGACCGCGTTGATCTGTGCCACGGGGTTGACGTCGGAGCCGTCGACGACGTGCACCAACAGGTCGGCGTCGACGACCTCTTCCAGCGTGGAGCGGAACGCCTCGACCAGTTGGGTGGGCAGATGCCGGACGAACCCGACGGTGTCGGTGAGCACAAACGGCCGGCCGTCGTCGAACTCGGCGCGTCGGGTGGTGGGTTCCAGGGTGGCGAACAACGCGTCCTGTACCAACACCCCCGCCCCGGTCAGCGCGTTGAGCAGGCTCGACTTGCCGGCGTTGGTGTAGCCGACGATCGCGATCGAGGGCAGGTCGCTGTGCACCCGCCGGCTGCGCTGGGTGTCGCGGACCTGCTTCATGTCCTTGATCTCGCGGCGCAGCTTGGCCATCCGTTCGCGGATGCGCCGCCGGTCGGTCTCGATCTTGGTTTCACCGGGACCGCGCAGGCCCACGCCTCCCCCGCTGCCGCCGGCACGGCCACCGGCCTGCCGCGACATCGATTCACCCCAGCCGCGCAGCCGCGGCAGCATGTATTCCATCTGGGCCAGCGCGACCTGCGCCTTGCCCTCCCGGCTGGTGGCGTGCTGGGCGAAGATGTCGAGGATCAGCGCGGTGCGGTCGATGACCTTGACCTTCACGGCCTTTTCCAGCGCGGTCAGCTGCGCCGGGGACAGCTCGCCGTCGCAGATGACGGTGTCGGCTCCGGTCGCCAGCACCACGTCCCGCAGTTCGGCAGCTTTACCCGAGCCGATGTAGGTCGACGGGTCGGGCTTGTCGCGGCGCTGGATCAGCCCTTCGAGCACCTCGGAGCCGGCCGTCTCGGCCAGTGCGGCGAGCTCGGCCATGCTGGCCTCACTGTCAGCGGCCGTGCCGTCGGTCCACACGCCGACCAGGACGACCCGCTCGAGCCGAAGCTGGCGGTATTCGACCTCGGAGACGTCGGTGAGTTCGGTCGACAGGCCGGCGACGCGGCGCAGCGCCGACCGATCTTCGAGGGCGAGTTCGCCCGTGCTGGGCTCCGGAAATCTCGGAGCGTGATCGCGAAATTCAGATTCTGTCATAGGCAATACAAGATGATGCACGCGAAAACGGTGACGTGCACCTGATTTAACGCTGCTGTTCGCGCCACCATTCCTCGCTGAGTTCTCCTTGGGCTACCAGTACGGACGGTCCTCGCAGGAAGCTGGTGGCGTCGGTGATGGTGACGACGACCTCGCCGCCGGGCACCCGAACGGTCAAGGTTCCGGTGGCCGCACCGGCACTGGCCAGCGCGGCGACCGCGGCCGCGACCGTTCCGGTACCGCACGAGCGTGTTTCACCGACTCCCCGCTCGTGGACCCGCATGTGCACCGCCCCATCGGCAGGTGCGGTGAGGATCTCGACATTGACCCCGTCCGGGAATTGGGCGGCATCGAAGCTCACCGGAGCGGCCACGTCCAGCGCCGCCAACGCCTCGGCGGTCAGGTGTGGATCGACACAGGCCAGGTGAGGGTTGCCGACGTCGACCGCCAGGCCGGACAACCGCCTGCCCCCGACCGTCGCTTCAAAGGCGGAACCCCCGCTGCCCAGCGTGTTGGCCTTGCCCATGTCGACGCTGATATCGGCGGTGGTCGCATCGACACTGTGCACGGTGACGGGCCGGGGACCGGCCAGCGACCCGACCACGAAATCGTCGCGGGTTTCCATGCCACTGGCGCGCAAGTAGTGCGCGAAGACGCGCACGCCGTTGCCGCACATCTGGGCCACGGATCCGTCGGCGTTGCGGTAGTCCATGTACCAGTCGTCGGCGACCACACCGTCGGGAACCCGGTCGATCACGCCGGCCGACAGCACCGCACCGGCGGTGGTGACGCGCAGCACCCCGTCGGCGCCCAGCCCGCGGCGCCGGTCGCAGAGCGCGGCCACCCGCGCAGCGGTCAGGCTCAGCTGGGCCCGCGGGTCCGGCAGCACCACGAAGTCGTTCTGGGTGCCGTGGCCCTTCGCGAAGATCATGTGTGCCACTCCCCGGTCCCGGCTGCACCGGCATCGTCGTCGTCAGGGCGGATCACCAGCTCAGGATACGTGGCGCCAGGCCCGCACGGCGGCGTCGATGACGAGGGCGCGCTGCGCGGAGGTCGCTGCACCGACATCGAGCCACTGCACCCGGTGATCCCGGCGAAACCAGGACCGCTGGCGCCGCACGTAGCGCCGGGTGCCCACAAAGGTCTGCTCGCGCGCCTCCCGCAGTCGTTCCGCCCCGCCGCCGGCATCGAGCGCCGCGAGCACCTGCGCGTACCCCAGCGCGCGCGACGCGGTGACCCCCTCGCGCAAGCCCTTATCCAGCAGCGCGATCACCTCGCCGATCAGCCCCTGGTCGAACATCGCGTCGGTGCGCCGGGCCAGCCGCCCGTCAAGAATCGTTGTGTCGCAGTCCAGCCCGACGATGGCGGTGTCCCACCTCGGCGCGCCGATCTGCGGCGCGGAGGCGGCGAACGGCCGGCCGGTCAGCTCGACCACCTCCAAGGCCCGCACCGTGCGCCGCGCATCGGTGGGCAGGATCGAAGCGGCCGCGGCGGGATCGCGACGGGCCAGCTCGGCGTGCAGTTCGGCCACGCCGACCTCGGCCAGGCGTCGCTCCCAGCGGGCACGCACCGCGGGATCGGTGGCGGGAAACGACCACTCGTCGAGCAGCGACTGGATGTAGAGCATCGAGCCGCCCACGATGATCGGCAGCGCACCACGGGCCGCGATCGCCTCGACGTCGGCAGCGGCGGCGCCCTGATAGCGGGCCACGGTCGCGGTTTCCGTGACGTCGAGGACATCGAGCTGGTGATGCGGGATGCCGCGGCGGGCCTCCACGGGCAGCTTGGCGGTGCCGATGTCCATGCCGCGATAGAGCTGCATCGCGTCGGCGTTGACGATCTCGGCGCGGACGCCGAGCCGCTCGACCCGTTCTGCAAAGTCGAGGGCCAACTGCGACTTGCCGGTGCCCGTGGGGCCGACGATCGCCAGGGGGCGCACGGCGGCCGTCACAGCTGCCAGGCGCCGGCGAAGTATCCCACCCCGTAGGGCGCTCCGCGGTACAGCTCCTTGGCCGACCGGGTTCCGGGCTCGGCCAGGCCGGCCAACACCTCAAAGGCGACGCGCCCCAGGATCTGGTGCGGCAGGCGGCGCAGCGCGGCAACGTCGCCGCTGGCCAGCGCGTCATCCAGGGCCTCTTGAGCGCCGGCGTTGTCCGGGTCGTATCCGCCGGGGGCGGCCGGTGTCAGCGTGTTCGCGCCGTCGGCCACGACCAGCACCCCGACCGGCTCGGGCAGCCGATCGATCTCGGCGCGCAGTTGTTTGCCGAAGCTCACGGCGGTGTCGGCGTCGTGGTCGGCGCGGTAGATCCGGACCTGTGCGCTGGCTTGCGGCTGCGCCTGGCCGCGCACCCAGGCGGCCAGCAATGCGCAAACCGGGAGTGCGACCGGTGTCGCGTCCTCGCTGCCGGTTCGCGGCGCGAGCCGGACGCGGACGTCCACGCCGAAACCCGCGAAGGTGCCCACCACATCGGGGCCCAGCACGTCGTCGTCGGGCCCCGTCCCGATCACCACCCAACGCTCGGGCAACAGTGCCGCCGCCGCAACGGTTGCCGCGGCCAGGTCGGCGACCTCGGCGGCGGCCGCTCCGGCGAGTTCGGGAACAAGGAGAGGCGCCGACGGGACGATCGCGATCGCGCTCAGCACGCCACCAAACTAACGTGACCGCGCCGGCGGCCGGCCACTAGTTCGATTTGCCCGGCGCCATCCGCGCGCGGGCGTCACCAGCCAGAGGTGTCGGCCACCGCCAGACGGTCACCGAAGGGACCGAAGTCGTGATCTTCGGTGACGGCGCGCCGCGGTTCTTCCCGCGGGACATCACCCGACCCATGTTCGGACTGATTCATGCTGGCGGCCTCGCCGCGGGCCAGTGCGATGGTCGCGACGATGACCACCGCCACCGCGCCGATCAGCACGAACGCCTTGGGGCCGTTGGCGTTCAGCGTCTCGTCCAGCACCAAGACCCCGAGGAGGCCGGCGACCACCGGCTTGGCCACCGTCATCGTCGGCAGCGACGCGGTCAGCGAGCCGGCGCGGAACGCCGACTGCTGGAAGATCATCCCCGTCAGGGCCACCAGGAGCCAGGGCACGAATTCCGGCGAAGTGAGCACCCGCATCGGGCCGTGCTCGGACATCTCGACGACGCCCTTGGTCAGCACCGCGAACAGCGCCAGCGAGGAGCCCGCCACCACCGCCAGCAGCATGGCCGCGAACGGGCTGCCCGCCCACAGTCGCGCCGCCACCACACAGGCCACCAGCAGCGGCACCATGACCAGGGCCACGATGATCCAAGTTTGCAGCGGCGCACGCTGCTTACCGGCAGCCGGGTCGCCGACGATGACGACGACCGCCAGCGCGGCGGCCAAGATGAGGGCCCACATCCACTCGCGGGGCTTGATCCGGTGGCGGGCGAGCCGCGCGTAGATGGGCAGCGCGAACAGCAGCGCGGTCACCTGCAGCGCGGTCACCAGCACCACCGAGCCCCAGGCCAGCGCGGCGGCCTGCAGGCTGTAGTTGGTGATCGCGGCCAGGCCGCCCAGCCACCACTTGGTGTCCCGGAGCGACATGCGGAACAGTTCCAGGTGGCCGACCTGCTTGTCGGTGATCTCGTGCGCGGAGCGCTGACGGATCACATCGCCGACCGCAGAAGCCAGTGCCGCGCACAAAGCGAGTAACGCCGCGACATCAACTTTCGACATTATCGACCCCTCCGCCTCACGACCGTCCGACCCAGCGTTCCCCGAGGCGCGGGCAAATACACGCACAATTTGCGTTCAGTTCAACTACAAATTCATGACGTTCCACACGTTGTCCACTGCGCCGCAGGTAACCGCTCAACTATTACTTCAGCAATCTATGCAACGCGTGGGATAACTCTAAGAGAACTACACAGGTGGCCGTGAGCGATGGCTAAGCCCGTTCGCTGCCAGCGGTTTTCAGGCCTCACCCGCCGCACTCGATGCGATCAGCGTCACAATATCGCTGTGACCGACCGTCGCGTCGTCTGCCGCGTTCATGGATGCGGCTTCGTCCCGGGCCAGGGCGGTGGTCGCGACGATGACCACGACCACCGCGGCCACCAGGGCGAACACGGCCGGCGAGGGCCTCACCGAGCACGGTTACTCCCAGCACCGAAGCGACCAGCGGCTCGGCCACCGTCATGGTCGGCAATGACGCGGTCAGCGCGCTGGCGCGAAACGCCGACTGCTGGAGGATCGTCCCCAGCACCGCGACCAGCAACCAGCAATACAGTTCCGGGGCGCGCAGCAGCGCCCCAGGCCCAGTCTCGGCGGCTCAGCCGGTGTTTGGTCAGCCAGGCATAGACCGGCAACGCGAACAGCAACGCCGCGATATCCACCTTGGCGATGGTGCCCTCCCACCGGCGTGCAAACCCGCGATTGGCCGAAGACCACGCTCACCAGGATTCGGCGAATCCCGACGACCCGGTGAGGCAATAGCAGGACGGTACTCGCCCGCCTGGACGCGGCGGCGGTGGCGCGCGACCGCCCGCCGGTTGGGAATGGCAAGGTGGCGGCGCGTGGCAGAGCAAGCTGCTTGAATATCGTTAAGCAGCTGTTGGCGGAACCCGCTCTTGGGCATCCGGCAGACGCAGAAGACGGTGCCGCTACGCGCGGCAGGCGCGCGGGACATGGACCGCGCGGAAGGGTTGCGAAAGGGTAGTGACGAGCGCATGACGTCTGACGAGCCTCGCGACGATTCAGCTCGGCCCGCGCCGCGTCCGGGACCGCGTCCCGGTCCCCGGCCGACCCCGCGGCCCACCACCGCTCACCCGCTGGTGATGCCGCCGCCCAGCAATCCACACCAGTTCGGGCGGGTGGACGACGACGGCACGGTATGGCTGATCAGCGCCGCCGGCGAGCGCATCATCGGCTCCTGGCAGGCCGGCGACCGCGAAGCGGCGTTCGCCCACTTCGGCCGGCGCTTCGATGACCTGGCCACCGAGGTCACCCTGATGGAGGAGCGCCTGGCCTCCGGGAGCGGCGACGCCCGCAAGATCAAGGCGCACGCGGCCGAACTGGCCGAAACGCTGCCGACGGCAGCCGTGCTGGGCGATATCGACGCGCTGGCGGGCCGGTTGGCCAGCATCGCCGAGCATGCCGAGGCGACTGTCGCCGCGGAACGCTCCCGGCGCGAGGAGCATCGGGCCGCCCAGACCGCCCGCAAGGAGGCGCTGGCCACCGAGGCCGAGGAGTTGGCCGCCAACTCGACGCAATGGAAGGCCGCGGGCGACCGGTTCCGCGCGATCCTCGACGAGTGGAAAACGATCAGTGGTGTGGACCGCAAGGTCGACGACGCGTTGTGGAAGCGCTATTCCGCGGCCCGGGAGACCTTCAACCGGCGGCGGGGATCCCACTTCGCCGAGTTGGACCGGGAACGCGTAGGCATCCGCCAGGCCAAGGAACAGCTGTGCGAGCGGGCCGAAGCGCTGTCCGGCTCGACCGACTGGGCCGCGACCAGTGCCGAATTCCGCAAGCTGCTCACCGAGTGGAAGGCCGCCGGGCGGGCGACCCGGGAGGTCGACGACGCCCTGTGGCGGCGTTTCAAGGCCGCCCAGGACGTGTTCTTCAGCGCGCGCAACGCCGTGACGGCGGAAAAGGACGCGGAGTTCCGCGCCAATGCGACGGCCAAAGAGGCGCTGCTGGCCGAGGCGGAGAAGCTGGACACCAGCAACCACGACGCCGCCCGTGCGGCTTTGCGCTCGATCACCGAGAAGTGGGACGCCATCGGCAAAGTCCCGCGCGAGCGGTCCGCCGAGTTGGAGCGGCGGCTGCGCGCGGTCGAGAAGAAGGTGCGCGACGCCGGCGACGTGGGCTGGTCTGACCCGCAGGCGCAGGCTCGGGCCGAGCAGTTCCAGGCCCGCGCCGAGCAATACGAACAGCAGGCTCAGAAGGCCGCTGCGGCGGGCCGCACCAAGGAAGCCGAAGAGGCTAAGGCCAACGCCGAGCAGTGGCGGCAGTGGGCGCAGGCGGCCGTCGAGGCCCTGACCCGCAAGCCCTGACGTCCGTCAGGGCTCTTTAGTGGCACCGGGTTCGTCGCGGGTCTCCGCGGCGGCGGGCGTGGCCGGGTTGTCCACACCGTCCAGGAGCGTGATCGACTGTTGCGCCGCCGCGACGCGGCGCCGCTGCTGCTCGGCGGCGAGTTGCACGATGGTGCGCGACCAGACCACGCGGGCCCAGTGGTAGATGAGCACGAGCACGGTGAGCCAGGCGACGATCAGGCCCCAGCCCGGCCCCGGGTGCCCCGCGGAGACGGTCTGACGCGACCAGATCGCCAGCATGCCCGCGGCGCCCGCAATGGCCGTACCCGCCAACGCAACCCAGGCCAGTGCCCAGCGCCGCGTCACCAACGCCAGCATCGAGAATCCCACACCGAACACCAGCGCCAGCCAGGCGAACACCCGCGACGGCAGGGCGACCGCGGCCGCGCCGGCGTCGTGGCTGCCGAACAGCACGTCCCAGCCGCGCACGTCGCCGGTGTGCGGAAGGATGAACGACGCCAGCAGCACGAACACCAGGATCGACACCAAGAACGCCCGGGGGCCGGGGTCGATTCCGCGTGCCACCCGGCGTTCGGCGGCCTCGATCTCGGTCCGCAGGGCGCCGAGCTGGATGTCGTCGTTGTTCGTCTCTTTTTTCACCGTGCACATCCAAGGGGTTCGGCCGGGCCGACGGGCGGCCCGACGGCGGGCATGCCAAGACCGGTACCGCGCGGGCGCCGCCCGGCGGCCTGCGCATCACCCGCGCGGGTCCGACGATGGGTGAGAACGCCCGCGTCGGCGATGAGGTGGTGCGGTGCCGCCCCGGTGACCACCGTGGTGATGATGTCGCCGGGCCGCACCGGGGTGGCGGCGAGGGTGTCGACGGCGTCGTGAACGGCAAAGTGCACCAGCCGGCCGTCGCGGGCCCGTCCGGTCATCCGCGCGGTACGGCTGTCCTTGCGGCCTTCGCCGGTGGCGACCAGCAATTCGACGGTCTGGCCTATCAGGGCCTGATTGCCCTGCAGCGAGATCGCCTCCTGCAATGCGACGAGGCGGTCATAACGTTCCTGCACAACGGCTTTCGGTAGCTGCCCGTCGAGGTCGGCGGCCGGGGTGCCGGGTCGCTTGGAGTACTGGAAGGTGAACGCGGCCGAGAACCGGGCCTGTCGCACCACGTCCAGCGTGGCGGCGAAGTCCTCTTCGGTCTCACCGGGGAAGCCGACGATCAGATCGGTGGTGATGGCGGCGTGCGGCATGGCGCCCCGGACGCGGTCGATGATGCCGAGGTAGCGCTCGGCGCGGTACGACCGCCGCATCGCGCGCAGCACCCGGTCGGATCCGGACTGCAGCGGCATGTGCAGGGCCGGGCAGACATTCGGCGTCTGCGCCATAGCCTCGATGACGTCGTCGGTGAATTCGGCCGGATGCGGCGAGGTGAACCGCACCCGTTCCAGCCCGTCGATGTCGCCGCAGGCCCGCAGCAGGCCGGCGAAGGCGCCGCGGTCGCGGGGCAGGCCCGGGTCGGCGAAGGACACCCCGTAGGCGTTGACGTTCTGGCCCAGCAGCGTGACCTCGAGCACGCCGTCGGCCACCAGTGACCTGACCTCGGCGAGGACGTCGTCGGGACTGCGGTCGACCTCTTTGCCCCGCAGCGACGGAACGATGCAGAACGTGCAGCTGTTGTTGCACCCGACCGAAATGGAAACCCAAGCGGCATAGGCGGATTCGCGCGCGCTGGGCAGCGACGACGGGAACTCCTGCAACGCCTCGGCGATTTCCACCTGGGCGACCTTGTTGTGCCGCGCCCGCTCCAGCAACGTGGGTAGCGATCCGATGTTATGGGTGCCGAAGATGACGTCGACCCAGGGCGCCTTGCGCAGCAACGCGTCCCGGTCTTTTTGGGCCAGGCAGCCGCCGACGGCGATCTGCATCTCGGGATTACCGCGCTTGCGCGGAGCCAGATGGCTGAGGTTGCCGTACAGCTTGTTGTCGGCGTTCTCCCGGACGGCGCAGGTGTTGAACACCACCACGTCGGCGTCGGTGCCCTGGGCCGCCCGCTGGTATCCGGCCGCTTCCAGCAGGCCCGCCAACCGCTCCGAGTCGTGGACGTTCATCTGGCAGCCGTAGGTGCGGACTTGATAGGTGCGCGCGGACGCGGTGCCGGCGGCCGCATCAGCGGCCCCGGCGTCCTGCGCCACCATCGAAGTCACGGGGCCATGGTACGGCGGCCGGTCGGCACGCGAGAAACCGCACGTCACCGGGCTAGACCCGGCGGCGCTCCCGCTCGGCGGCCAGCTCGGCGAAAACGACCTCGCACGCCATGTTCTGGCTGTAACCACGGCGTGCCAGCATTCCCACCAGCCGGCGGGTCACCCGCGCATCGTCGTCGGTCAGCGTCTCGCGACGCAGCTTGGACCGGACCAACTGCTCCGCCCGGTCCCGCTCAGCGCCGGCGTCGATCCCGGCCAGCGCCGAGGTGATCACGTCGTTGTCGACACCCTTGGTGCGCAGCTCGGCGGCCAAGGCCCGCTTGCTTTTCCCGGCGTGGGCCCGGCGGGACTGCACCCACTGCTGGGCGAAGTCGGTGTCGTCGATCAAACCGACGGAGGCTAACCGGTCGAGCACCCGCTCGCTGACGTCGTCGGGATAGCCCCGTTTGGCCAGCCGGCCGTGTAGCTCGGCCCGGGTGCGCGCTCTCGCGGTGAGCAGGCGCAGGCACAGGGTCCGCGCCTGCTCCTCGCGGGAGGGCTCAGAAGTCGACGGGGGCGGGCAGGACTTCGTCATCGGTAACGACTGCGCCAATGCCGAGCTTTTCCTTGATCTTCTTCTCGACCTCGTTGGCGACTTCGTCGTTCTCCATCAAGAACACTCGGGCGTTCTCCTTGCCCTGGCCGAGCTGCTCACCCTCATAGGTGAACCAGGAACCGGACTTGCGGATGAAGCCCTGCTCCACGCCCATATCGATCAGCGAGCCTTCCCGGCTGATCCCATGGCCGTAGAGGATGTCGAACTCGGCCTGCTTGAAGGGTGGCGCCACCTTGTTCTTGACAATCTTGACCCGGGTGCGGTTACCGACCGCGTTGGTGCCGTCCTTGAGCGTCTCGATCCGGCGTACGTCCATGCGCACCGACGCGTAGAACTTCAAAGCCTTTCCACCCGTAGTGGTTTCGGGACTGCCGAACATCACGCCGATCTTCTCGCGCAGCTGGTTGATGAAGATCGCAGTGGTGCCCGAATTGTTCAGCGCGCCAGTCATTTTCCGCAGCGCCTGGCTCATCAGCCGGGCCTGCAGTCCGACGTGGCTGTCACCCATCTCGCCTTCGAGCTCGGCGCGCGGCACCAGCGCGGCCACCGAGTCGATGACCAGGATGTCCAGGGCGCCGGAGCGGATCAGCATGTCGGCGATCTCGAGGGCCTGCTCCCCCGTGTCGGGCTGGCTGACCAGCAGGGAATCGGTGTCCACGCCGAGCTTCTTGGCGTAGTCGGGGTCCAGGGCGTGCTCGGCGTCGATGAAGGCGGCGACGCCGCCGGCGGCCTGGGCGTTGGCCACCGCGTGCAGGGCGACGGTGGTCTTACCCGAGGATTCCGGGCCGTAGATCTCCACGACCCGGCCGCGGGGCAGCCCGCCGATGCCCAGGGCCACGTCCAGTGCGATGGATCCGGTCGGGATGATCGAGATCGGCTGACGCGTCTCGTCGCCGAGACGCATCACCGAGCCTTTGCCGTAGCTCTTTTCGATCTGGGCCATCGCCAGTTCGAGAGCCTTCTCGCGGTCGGGGGCTTGCGCCATGGTGCCTCTCCTATAGTCGGTGTTCGTCTGACCGGTATCGGTCGGTTGTCGGTGACACTAGGGAAGGCCACCGACAAGTTGACTGGCCGAACATTCCCCACACTAGCCGAACAGGTGTTCGATTCAAGTTCGACACGCCGGTTCCCCCATCGCGTGTGGCAGCATCGGCTACCGAACGGGCCGACGCGTCCTCACGACAACCGGGGCGGATCTCCCGAGAGGCGGTCACGAAGCGATGGACATCTCCGCCGCGCTGGCCCAAACAGCTTCCTACGGAGGGTTTTTCGCTCTGACCGTGGGTGGGGACGCGGCGGGCTGGCATCCGGTCGGGCAGTCCTACGCCGACGGCTGCGCCGACCTGATCGACGCCACCGTCGCCCGCTACCACACGACCGACCTGCGGATCGGCGCGTCACTGGTTCACCTCTCCCACGCCACCCGGCTGTGGTCACCCGTGCTCGCGTGCGCGATCGGCCACGGCGTCATCCCCGACCTCGACGACCTGCACCGCGCCGACGGCGGTGCACAGCTACGACTGCCCAAACCCGTCGGGAAACCCATCACCTCGCCCGCACCGGACACGCTGTATCGCACGGTGGTGGGCGAGCACCTGCGACCGCTCGCCGCCGGCCTGCCGGTCAACTTGGCGCCCGCCCTGCTCGCGGGCAACATCGCCTCCGCGCTGGTGGGAGCCGCACGGGCCCTGCTGTCGGCGCGGCCCGACCTGCGCTGCGCGATCGTCGAGACGACCCAGTCGCTGTTGGACACCGGCGTGCTGGCCGGATCCGGTGTCATCACAGGCCCGCAGCTGGGCTTCAGACGCCGCAGCTGCTGCCTTTTCTATCGATTGCCCGGGAGTTCGCTGTGCGGCGACTGCGTGCTGCACCGGACGCAGCGGTAGGGCCTTTCGGGGTCGTTTGACGTTGCCCCGTCGGCGGGTATCTGGCCACCATGTCCTCAGCCGCAACGCCATCCCTGCGCGCCATCGCATTGGTCTGCTCGTTGAAGAAGAGCCCGGCGCCGTCCAGCAGCGACCTGCTCGCCGACCAGTTGCTCGATCAGCTGCGTGGTGCCGGCGTCGAGGGCGAGAAGGTGCGCTGCGTGGACTTGGCGCTGCTGCCCGGCGTCGAAGCGGACATGGGGGCCGGTGACGAGTGGCCGGCGCTGTTGGACAAGATCAAGCCCGCGGACATCGTCATCGTGTCGACGCCTACCTGGGTCGGTCACATGTCCAGCGTGGCGCAGCGCGTCCTGGAACGCCTGGACGCCGAGCTCTCCGACACCGACGACGCGGGACGGCCGGCGATGGTGGGCAAAGTGGCCCTGGCCGCGGTCGTCGGCAACGAGGACGGCGCACACAAGATCGTCGCCGATCTGTTTCAGGCGCTCAACGACATTGGATTCTCCATCGCCGCGCAGGGCTGCAGCTATTGGAATGGCGAGGCCATGCAGGGCACGGACTACACCGACCTCGACGACGTCCCGGAAGCCGTCGCGTCCGCCACCCGCAATGCGGTCCGCAACGCCGTGCACCTCGCCACCGTGCTGCGGCAGAACGCGTATCCGGCATACGAATAACGCGCCGCGATCACCACTGTTCCTGCGGCACGTCGAAGTCGACGCACAACGCCCGCCAGATGTCGCGGGGTTCGATCCCCGCCTCGATGGCTTGGGCGGCCGTGCGTCCGCCGAAGCCGGTCAGCACGTGATCCACCAGGACCGACGACCCGTAGGTGGTGCCGAAGCGCAGCACCACCCGCTCGTGAAACTCCGTTAGCCGCACGCCAGTCAACATACCCAGCCCGCATGGATCGGACACCTGAGCGCGAAAGCCGCCTACCTCCAGCTGGCCGGCAGGTCGATGATGTGGTTGGGGCAGTCCTCCTGAGCCGCAATGGACATGACGTCGCGCGCGCGCTGGGCCGACATGGTGGCGCGCAATTGCATGAAGGCGTATTCGGCCGGTGCGAGTCCCTGCGCAGCGGCGGCCGGATCGTCCATCAACTGGCACGCCTGCTGTTCCTCGGGACTGTCGGCGTGCGCGACGGCCGCGCCGGCCAGCGAGCCCGCCAGCAGGGCGCCGGCGGCGATTGTCGTGACGATTCTCATCGGGTGCCTCCCGCCGAAGCATCGTACGGCGGCCGGGGCGGCGCGCAGCGGATCATCCGGCCACCGCGAGCGCGTCACGGCACACCCGGACCGGATCGGCGACCTCGGCGATGCCGGCGGCCGCCTTGTGCGCCGCCGCCCGGTAACGGGGCGACGACAGCACCTCGTTGACCGCGGCAGCCAGCGCGTCGGCGGTCAACGGGCGGATCAGCCGCGCGCTGCCCTGGCGCAGCACCCGGTTGGCGATCTCCCACTGGTCGCCACCGCCGGGCACCACCACCAGCGGCACGCCGGCCAGCAGCGTCTTGGCCACCATGCCGTGGCCGCCGCCGCAGATCACCACATCGGCGTGCGCCAACAGCTCGTCCTGACGTCCCAGCCCGACCGCCGCCCACGGCGGCACCGTCAGTTCCGGCCCGTCCAAGCGCGACACCAGCAGGCGCGATCCCGCCGGCAATGTCTGCCCCGGCGTCAGGCACCCCAGCGCGACTTCGGCGAGACCTTCGGTCCCGATCAACGCGGTCGACGGCGCAACGACCACCACCGGCCCGGAGCCGGCCGGGACCTCGAGGATCCGGTCGGTCGGTTCGAAGTGCAACGGCCCGACCACGATTGCCTCGGCCGGCCAGTCCGGGCGCGGAACTTCCAGCGCCGGCAGCGTCGCGACCAGCCGTCGCAACGGCCCGGGATCGCGCGCCGGCAGTCCGATCTCGACGCGGGAATTCGCGCGCTGTTGCAGCCCGGCTCGCCAGGATCGCGCCGTCAGCGCGCGCATCGTGGCATCGCGCAGCCGGCCCCGGATGCCGGTGCCCGGCGCCAGCCCACTGCCTATCGGCGGCAATCCTTTCGACGGCAGGTACAGCGGATGCGGGTTGAGTTCGATCCACGGGATGCCCAACAGTTCGGCGGCCATGCCGCCGCCGGCCGTGATCACGTCGGACACCACCAGGTCGGGCGCCAGGTCGCGCAGCGCGGGCAGGTTGAGCACGGCCATCCGTGCCGCCCGCCGGTGAATTCTGGCGCCGGCGTCGACGTCGTCGTCGGTGGCCACCAGCCCGTCCAGCGCGGCGGCCTCGATGCCGACGCCGCGCGCGGTGTCGAGCCATTCTTCGCCGGTGAAAAGCGTGGGCTGGTCGCCGGCTTCGGCAAAGCGTTGGCACAGGGCAATCGCCGGGAACGAATGCCCGGGATCGGGCCCGGCGACCACGGCGACACGCATCGTGCTTACCCTGCCACAGCGCGCCGCGGCCACGCGCCTACGCTGGCAAGATGACCGAGTTGACTGGGACAACCGTTGCGAACACCCGTACGGTCGAAGGATTCCTGAACGCGCTGCAAGAGGCGGATTACGACGCCGCGGACGCCGCGCTGGCCGACAATCTCGTCTACGAAAACGTGGGCCTGCCCACCATCCACGGCCGCGCCAGGGCCATCAAGCTGTTTCGCCAGATGGAGGGCCGCGCCGCTTTCGAGGTGAAGATCCACCGCATCGCGGCCGACGGCGGCGCGGTGCTCACCGAACGCACCGACGCGCTGATCTTCGGCCCGTTGCGGTTGCAGTTCTGGGTGTGCGGCGTGTTCGAGGTCCAGAACGGGCGAATCACGTTGTGGCGGGACTACTTCGACTTCTTCGACATGCTCAAGGCCACCGCGCGCGGTGTGGCGGCGCTGGTGCTGCCGTCGCTGAAAGCGACGTTCTAACCGCGGCCGCAATGCGCCTCACACCGGCGGCTAGCTGTACCGGGCTAAGAGGTTGGTGACAGTCTGCTGATTGGGGGATGGCCTCCGATTGCAGAGTGGCGTCGTTG
>NZ_LZTA01000128.1 GCF_001665875.1 Mycobacterium sp. 852002-40037_SCH5390672 | reverse complement strand
TAGTCGGCTTCCAGCAGGATCCGCCCGGCGTCGGTGCGACCGAACTGTGCGTCGATGATGCGGTCAGGTTCGTTCGGGTTCAGGTTCACCGTGAACGCCGAGGTAGGTAGCGCCAGCCACACGAAGAACGAGTCGGAAGCCATGTAGGCGTTGGCATTACCGCCGAACGACGGCGCACCGCCGGTTTGCGTATTGGCGGCGAAGGAATACTGCACACCGTTGCCGTTGAGATCGGTGTCGGAAATGTAGCGCAGTTGCAACGTCGAGAAATCGACCCCGCCCAGCACGCCGCCGATCCCGCTGGTAACGGCAGTGAGCCCGCTCGCGACGCCGCCGCCGATCCCATTGGCCACGCCACCGACGATTCCCCCGGTTACCGCGCCGGCGATGCCACTGACCAGACCGCCCGTGACGTTGGCCAAAACGGTGGCCGCGCCGCCGGTGGCGGCGCCGATGATGCCGGCGACGGTGTTGGCGGCCGTCACGCCCGCGAGGACTCCCGCGTCGACGATCGGACCGACAACGGCGCCCGGATTGATCGGCATGGGCCCAGATGCCGGCCTGGGCGCTTGCGGTGCAGGGACCGAACCGGGAGCCTGCTGCGCGGGAGCTGGAACCGAACCGGGAGCCTGCTGGGCGGGCGCCGGAACCGAGCCCGGCGCTTGCTGTGCCGGGGCGGGCACCGGAGCCGAGCCCGGCGCTTGCTGGCCCGGAGCAGGGGCCGGCGCCGAGACGGGCACCGACTCAGGTACTGACTCGGGATCCTGGGCCGCCTGTTCGGCGTCCATAGCCTCGTTGACCTGCCCTGAGACAAAGGCGTTTTCGATCGCCTGGGCGGGCGAGTCAGGAGATGCGCCGGTGGTTTGATCGGCACCGCCGTTGACCGGGTTCTGCCCGCCGCTGGCGAGGACGGCTTTCCCAGAGGGGTCGGGTACACCCACCGTCGGGTAATACCGGACATTCAGCAGGTTCGCGGCGCCCAGGTTTTGGGCGACAGCGAGCATGGCCTGAAGTGTCGCCGGCGGCGGCTTGTCCGGGAAGATGTACACCACTCGACGACCGGTCTGCTGCGCGACGCGAAGGAAGTCTTCGAGCTGCGCTTTATCGACCGCCCCGGTCTTCAGCTCCACGATCTCTTCACCGTTGTGAAAATCGGGGCGGCGGTTGATCGAAGTGCCCTTGATCTTCCGGTTGCGCAGGTAACCGTTTTCCGTGAACTTCAACTCTTTATCGAGCGCAGTTTCGAAGCTCGTGCCGGTGTTGCGATTGTTGAAGGCGCGGACGTAAGCGTCGCGATAGTCCGCCCAGCTCAATGGATTCGCGACGGCGGGTGCCCGCTGGTTCTGGTAGACCAACCAGCTCTTATAAAGGTGTTGCTCGGTGCCGGCTGTGTACTTACCCCTGGTGTTGATATCAATCAAGGCGGCACGGCTCGGCGCGGGCAGCGCCGAGAGTCCATTAGCCGATGGAAATTTGTAGCTGAGCGGGGTCTTGCCTGGCGGCGGATCCTGGTCGGCGGAGTACCCGGGCAGCTTCGGCGCCGGATCCGCTACGGCCTGCGCGGTGGGCGTGAGCAGCGCGACCAGCGCCAGAACCAGGGCGGTCGCAAGGACGCGACGCCATGTCAGCCAAACCCGAGCCATATGCGGCCCTCCCCGTCGGACTTCGCGCGCTCTGAGGCGAAGCACAAGATGTCGCGATCCTAAGTGAGGTTGACGGGCTTGAGAATTCAGCCGACCCATTCGTCATAGTAGGCGCGGGTATCGCCGGGATCTTTATGCCTGACCATAGAGGAGAGCAGATGGTACGGGGCAGTGAAGCCAGCATCGTCGTTGAGCTGGATTTTGAAGTTGGCGGCGATCGAGTCGCCCTCGTCGGAAAAGTCGCGGTAGACCCATCGGGATGGGTAGCCGCGGCGCAGCATCTCGCCCAGGTAGTAGGAGGCGCCGTCAACGAACTCGGCATTAGCCGGATCATGGAGGGCCTCGACCGTCGGCGTCACCTGCAGCACGAGGGCTGTGAGTCGGTCGACGCTGTCGGGGCTGTAATCCCAATTCCCACCGTTGCGGGCCGCCCAGGCCGGGAAATTCTGCTCCTGGTGAGCCAGCCAGTCTTCCAACACCGTCGAGGGCGGCGGAGCGTTGAACAGGCCGTCCGCCAGAGTGCGCTCTTTGACCGGGGACCAATCGGGATGGTCTGCGGCGTAGGCCTGCACGGCCTGCTTCCAGCGGCCGTAGGTCGCCACCAACACGGCATTGCCGTCGGTCGCCAACGCTTGCAGCAGCAGATGTGTCGGCGACAGTGCTTCCAGCCCGCAATCGGAGTCGGGACGAATGATCGGAAAACCAGCTGCGTCGGGCTCGCCCGCACTGTCGATACGCCAACGATGCTGAGAGAGCCGCCGCACCAGCAGGGGGTCATCGATCGTGACGTCAGGGGGCGCTTCGGCGATCCAGTCCCACCGCCCACCGCCGATACGCATCAAGGCCTCCCCCAGATACGCCACCACCCCCGCGGTGAACGACTGGTGTTCGTCGTAAAGCGCCTCGGCCGGATCGGCCAACCGGTCCCGCGCCGCGGCCTCCAGCGCCGACAGCGACGCTTCGGAGTAATCCAGCGCGACCGCCCCGCCCAGATCGACATCGCCGGTCATGTCGATCAGCAAGTTGATCCGGTCCAACCACCAATCCAGCGGCCCACCCTCCACCACGTCCTCCCATTCAGTTCCAGCGCCGCCCGAAAGCTTTGATGCGCGTCGCATTATGCCTGTTGTACCGGAAGATTGCCCTGCCAAGATCATCGCACAGCGATCATCAGCACGACCGCCGCCGCCACCACGCCTAACTTGACGAGACGACCCGTGGAAGTACCAGCCGTGCAACGGTTTTCGCTTGCACTCGACTGACTGGCGACGTAGTCCCACAAGACGGGAGTGAAATCAGCCGACCCACTCGTCGTAGTACGCGCGAGGACGGCCGGGGTCGCCACGCTCGAGCATGAAGGACAACAGATGGAAAGGCCCGGTAAAGCCGGCGTCGTCGTTCAGCTGGAGTTGAAAGTTGGCCGTGATCGGGTCGCCCTCGTCGCGAAACTCGCGATAAACCCAACGCGAGGATGATCCGCGCCGCAATATCTCGCCCAGGTAGTAGCTGGCACCATCGACGAACTCGCCATTAGCCGGATCCCGAAGCGCAGCCACAGTCGGCGTTTTCCGCGATACCAGCTCGGTCAACCGATCGATACTGTCAGGGGTGAAGTCCCAATTCCCGCCGTTCTCGGCAGCCCAGGCCGGGAAATTCTGCTCCTGGTGAGCCAGCCAGTCTTCCAACACCGTCGAGGGCGGCGGAGCGTTGAACAGGCCGTCCGCCAGAGTGCGCTCTTTGACCGGGGACCAATCGGGATGGTCTGCGGCGTAGGCCTGCACGGCCTGCTTCCAGCGGCCGTAGGTCGCCACCAACACGGCATTGCCGTCGGTCGCCAACGCTTGCAGCAGCAGATGCGTCGGCGACAACGCCTCCAACCCGCAATCGGAATCGGGACGAACGATCGGAAAACCGGCTGCGTCGGGCTCGCCCGCACTGTCAATACGCCAACGATGCTCGGACAGGCGCTGCCGCAGCACGGGGTCGTCGACCGTGATGCCAGTGGGCGCCTCGGCGACCCAGTCCCACCGGCCACCACCTACACGCATCAAGGCCTCCCCCAGATACGCCACCACCCCCGCGGTGAACGACTGGTGTTCGTCGTAAAGCGCCTCAGCCGGATCAGCCAGCCGATTCCGCGCCGCGGCCTCCAGCGCCGACAACGATGCCTCGGAGTAATCCAGCGTCACCGTCCCACCGAGATCGAGGTCGCCCATCATGTCGATCAACAAGTTGATCCGGTCTAACCACCAATCCAGCGGCCCACCCTCCACGCGTCCTCCCATTCAGTTCCGGCGCCTTTCCCGGGCGCCGCCCGTCAAGCGACGATGCGCGTCGATTATCTCCCTCAAGAGGCTTAGGGACATGTCACGCTGGCATCAATCGACACCGTGCCCGATAGTCGTAGCAACAAGTGAGCGCCGATGTCATCAGAGGTGGGGATACATGAGCACGCGCCGCCACATCATCGTCAGCGGTGACGACGCGCTCGCGACCACGATCGCCGAGGAATTGAACCGCGCGGGCGCAACCATCGTCAAGCTGCACAGCGAGGAGCTCACCGGCGCCGATCTTGGCCGGGCCAGCGCCGTTGTCTGCGCCGGGGATGACGACGCGAAGAATCTCGAAATCGCCTTGCTGGCAAGGAAAACGAATCCCAATGTGCGCGTGGTCGCCCGCTTGGGCAACGACGTCCTGCGTGCAGCGGTGGCCGCCGATAACGGTCCGGGCGCCATCCTGGACGTCGCCGACCTGGCGGCTCCGTCGGTCGTCGAAGCCTGTTTGGCGAGCAGCACGCACCCGGTCGAGGCGGCCGGCATCAAATTCATCGTTTCGGGGGCCGAGGCGCCGCGCGACGCGACCCTTCGGGAGATCTACGGCGACCTGGCGCCGGTAGCCGTGATTCACGGCGAGAACTCCGCTAGGCCCGATGAGGTGGTGCCCTGCCCCGGACGAGATCATCGAGTGCGCGTGGGCGACTGGACCGCCATGATCGGCAGCGCGGATGAGCTGGCCGCGCGCGGCATAAGAACCCCTCGGCCGGCCGCGTCGCGCTCTCGCCAGTCGTGGATGCGCCGCGTCTCGGACGCCGCGCGGGCCATGCGCGACGACGTCAATCCCATGCTCTTCCCCGCAATGCTGCTCGCGCTCAGTCTGTTGCTCGCGTCGACAGTCGTCGTGCACTTCTCCTACACAAAGCCACGACTGTCCTGGCTGGACGCCATGTACTTCACCGCGGAGACCATCACCACCGTGGGGTATGGCGAGTTCACCTTCCTGCACCAATCCGCATGGCTGCGAATCTTCGCCGTTGCCTTGATGTTCGCCGGTGTGACCACCACCGCTCTGCTCGTGGCCTTCCTGGCTGACTTGCTGCTCTCGCGGCGCTTCCTGCAATCGGCCGGGGTCCGGCGGGCACGCCATCTGCGCAACCACATCATCGTCGTCGGGCTGGGCTCGTTCGGCAGCCGCGTCGTCGGCGATCTGACCGCCGCCGGATACGACGTCGCGGTGATCGAGCGCGACGAGAACAACCGATTCCTTTCGGTCGCAGACGAACTCGATGTGCCGGTGATCTTCGGGGACGCAACATTGCGCCAGACGCTGGAGTCGGCCCGTGTCGATCGCGCCCGCGCCGTCGCGGTCCTGACTCAGGACGACATGGTCAACATCGAGACCGGAATTGTGCTGCGCGAGATGCTCGGTCCCCGGGTGATGCCTGAGGTCAACCGGCCCGATGTGCCCATAGTGCTGCGCATCTATGATCGCACCCTCGGCGATGCGGTGGCAAAGCGGTTCGGTTTCGAAAACGTTCGCTCGACCGTCGACCTGGCCGCCCCCTGGTTCATCGGTGCCGCGATGGGTCTGCAGGTGCTGGGGACGTTCTCGGTCGGCCAGCGTTCATTCATGGTCGGCGCCATGCACGTGGCGGCCGGCAGCGAACTCGACGGGCTGCGGATGTTCGAGATGTCCACCCAGACCCGCGTCATCGCGATCACACGCCGGGACACGCCTGTCGAGCTGCACCCCCGCCGCGACGCCTGGCTTCGCGGCGGCGACACCGTCTACCTGGTGGGGCCCTACCGCGAGCTGCTGGAGACGCTGCGCAAGGGTCAGCCGCCCCAGGAGCCCGCCATCAGCGACGAGCGCCCCGCGGATAAAGCGGCGACGTGACGCTTGCGGGACATCCCCTCACAGCACATCCGGGTCACGAAGCAGACCAGTCCAGCGACCCATGGCCCCCGGATTTATCCGCGCGCCCACCATGGCGGGCGCACAATCCGGCCAACTCATGGCGGGCGGCGAGGGTCACCGGATGCTCGGCCCCGAGTACGCGCGCCTCTTCGTCGACAAGCGCTTCCCATGCGGCGACCTCGTCCGTGACGCCGGCCCGGTCGGGGGCCCAGAGGGTGAACATGTGCCGGGCCATGAGCAGGTGGACGTGGCCGTCGCCCAGCTTGTCGCGCAGGTCGCCGATCAACGGCTCGAGCTCGGCGACGGCCGCTGCCACGTCACCGGCGCGGCCCCGCCAGATTGCCAGCATTAGTCTCGTCCCGAGGGTATCGGCGTGGTCGTCACCGAGCACGCGTCGGCGCGCGGCGAGTACGTGTTCGCCCTCGGCCATGGCACCCACGAGATCGCCGATTTCCCAACGCTTCTCGGCGATTTTCTCGCGGGCAACCAGCACGCTCTCGTGTTCGGCACCCAAGACGCGCTGTTCGTCGGCGAAAAGCTGCGACCATTCGGCAAGCGATGACAGCGAGCCTTGTTGCCGACCCGCCAACAGGTGACGAGCGGTCAGGGTGCTGAGGTGATCGCGCCCGAGCACCTCGACCAGGTCCGGTATCAGCCGTGCGAACTCTTCGTAGGCGACGGCATCCTCGCCCGCTCGCAGTTGCACGGTGGCCAGCGACACCTTGAGTTCCAGGACGGTGGGATGGCGCTCGCCAAGCGTCGCCCGGCAGAGCGTGACCAGCTCGTTCGCCTGCCGCGCGGCCCCGGCGTAATCACCGTTGCTCGCGCACTCCGTCATGAGCCCGGTCAGTTCGGCCAGCGGGGCGGGCAACTCCTGCTGCGTCATGCGCTAATGAAATCGCCACCACGCCGACGCGGCAATTCACCCCGTGCTACCTGCAGCGTCGCCCCAAACGCGGACGAGATTACAGCCGCGCGGCCACGTCCGCGGCACGACGAAGCTGATCGACGTCCGAGCTGGTGGGGATGAGCTGAACCTCGTCGGTGCCGATCTCCTCGAACCCGCGCAACACGCCCAGCAGCTCGTCTTCACTGCCGGCCCATCCCGTCATCGGCGCCATCGCGTCGACGTATTCGGCCGGTATCCAGTTCATATAGCGCCGCAGATGACGATGTATTTGGTCGCGCGACCCTTCGGGCGACCCGAACGCGAACCAGAACGAGGTGATGAGGTGGGGTTTGGGCTTGCCGGCCTGCGCCCAGGCCGCTCGGGTCACGTCGAAAAGCTCGTTCTGCTTGGCCACGTCGAGGTCCAAGGTGGTGCCGGCCAGTCCGTCGGCCCACGCGGCCGCGCTGCGGATGGTTTTCGGCCCGATAGTGCCGACGAACAGCGGCGGACCACCCGGCTGAATCGGCGCCGGACCGACGGGCCGCACCGAGTCGGTGGTCTTCTCACCCGCCCAGACCCGCTTCATCACCGCCACGCGCTCGGCCATGCCGCGCATATTCTGCGTCGCCGGATCGGCACTCACGGCGTGGTAGTCCTCGTGCCGCCCGCCCACCCCGATGCCCACGGTCAGCCGCCCGCCACTGAGCAGGTCGCCCGTTGCGAGGCCTTTGGCGAGCATGACCGGATCGTGCAGCTGCGGCACGATGACCGTCGTCAGCAGCCGCACCCGCTTGGTCCACGCGGCGAGCGCACCCAACAGCGTCAGGTTGTCCGGGTTGTCGAAGGCGATGCGCTCGCCCCAGCACAGCGACGAGAACGGACCCTCGTCGATGGCGCGTGCCCAGGTCTCGAGCACCGTCGCATCCAAGTCCGGCTCCATCACCGGCATGGTCATCGCAATCTGCACGACGGCGATTCTGGCATGTTTAACATGCGGCCGTTCAGTGGAACCATGGACCAAGTGGCGTTCACCAGTAGTTCCATCGCACATGTCCGGCTGACCGTGACCGATATCGAGCGGTCGCGGCAGTTCTACGAGAGCGTGTTCGGCTGGCCGGTGTTGATCGAGGTCCCCGACAACGCCGACGAATCCACCCGCAATCAGTTGGGCTTCCTCTTCGGCGGCGTCATCTACGACCTCGGCGGCACGTTACTCGGACTGCGCCCGGTTGCCGCGGACCGCTTCGACGAAGATCGCGTCGGACTCGACCACATTGCTTTCCGCCTGGCCAGCAAAGACGAATTGGATTCTGCAGCAGCGCATCTCGATGAACTCGGTGTCGTCCACGAGCCGGTCAAAGACATCGGGCCGTCCTACATCCTGGAGTTCCGCGATCCCGACAACATCGCCCTGGAGCTAACCGCACCGAAATAACGCGTTGTCGCGCCCGGCGCACAGTGGTTGACTGGAAAGAACTATGACCATCAGTTTCAACCACACCATCGTCGCGTCGCGCGACAAGCGAGAATCTGCCGAGTTTCTCGCCGAGCTGTTCGGGCTGCCCAGCCCAAAGCCCTTCGGCCACTTCATGGTTGTCGAACTCGAGCACGGCGTCAGTCTCGACTATGCGGACGCCCCTGAAGGCGCCGACATCCCGCGGCAGCACTACGCGTTCTTGGTGTCCGAGCAGGAGTTCGACACCATCTACGCCAGGATCCAGTCACGCGGCCTGCAGCACTGGGCCGATCCGGGGGCCAAACACCCGGGCGAGATCAACCACAGTCACGGAGGGCGCGGGGTCTATTTCCCAGACCCTTCCGGCCATGCCCTGGAGATCCTCACCAGCCCGTACGGATCAGCGGGCTGAGCGGCTGACGTTGCCGCCTAGTCGCCGGTGCGTGCTGTGCCGTGCCGCTGGCTTTCCTGCTTGCGATAGTCATCGGCCAGTTGCGCGACATGCTTGGGCAGGCCGCCGGTGGCGACATCGGCCAGGGTCGTTTCTTCCAGCACCGAGCGCATGCTGGCCCGCAGCGCGCGCCAGACGTCGGTGAGTGCCGCCGTGGGCCCCGAGTACGGCAAGTCGCCCAGTCCGATGTCACGGACGCTGGCCAGCGGTCCGTCGATGCAGCGCAGCACGTCAGCAATGCTGATGTCTTTTCCGGAACGGGCCAATTCGTAGCCACCTTCGCGACCTCGATGACTTCGCACCAGCCGGTCGGTGCGCAGGTTGGTGAGAATGTCGACGAGGAATTGCGGCGGAATGCCCTGGGCCTGCGCCAGGTCGTCGGTCTTTACCAGCGTTCCGTCGGGCACCGTGGCGAGCTGAATCATCGCCCGCACGGCATACTCCGCCTTCGCCGACATGCGCACTCACAGGATTGTGCCACCCGGCGGCACGATTTCGGTGCAGCCTGGCTGATCTGGTGCGCTACCCGCGTGATTCGAGCAGGTCGATGACCCGCTGCGCCTGCTCCTCGACGGTACCGTCGGGGGTCAGCCGCAGATCGGGGTTCACCGGCGCCTGATACGGGCTGTCGATGCCGGTGAACTGGCTGATCTCACCCGCCCGGGCTTTGGCGTACAGGCCCTTGGGATCACGCTTTTCGCATTCCTCAATCGGAGTGTCACAGAACACCTCGATGAAGTCGAAGCCGGCGTCGGCGTGCACTTGGCGCGCCAGCTCCCGTTGCTCGGTCAGCGGACTGATCGCCGGTACCAGCACGACGTTGCCGCAGTCGGCGAGCAGGGCGGCCACGTGCGCCAGCCGGCGCAGATTTTCGGCTCGGTCGGCCATGCTGAAGCCCAAGTCGGCGTTCAAACCGTGCCTCAGGTTATCGCCGTCGAGAACGTAAGCCAGAGCGCCGTTTTCGAGCAGCTTTTGCTCGACCAGCATGGCCACCGACGACTTGCCGGACCCGGACAAACCGGTGAACCACACCGTCTTCCCCCGAGGGCGGCCCTCGGCGACAGCGGATGACTTGTGCCGCACGGTATTCGGACTGGCGGCCTGTGCCGAAGCGTCGCGCAACACCATGCCGGCCGCCACCGTGCCGTTGGTGTGCGGGTCGATGAGGATGAACGAACCGGTGCTGGGGTTGCGGGTGTACTCGTCGAGCAGCAGCGGCACCTGGGTGCGCAACGAAATGCGGCCGAGTTCATTGAGCTGCAACGCCGTTGCCGTCTTATCACGATGCAGCGTGTTGACGTCCAGCCGGTAGTCGAGCGCGGTCACCTTGGCGTGCGTGGTGCGGGTGGTGTGCTTGATGACGTAATCGCGGCCGGGCTCGAGAGCCGCATTGTCGGCCATCCAGCACACCGTCGCGTCGAAGTCCTGCGCGATCCTGGGCTGATTGTGGGTACGGGCGATCAAGTCGCCCCGTGAGATATCGATCTCGTCGGCCAGGGTCAGCGATACGGCCATCGGCGGGAAGGCTTCTTGCACCGGACCATTCGGACCATCGATCGCGGTGATGCGGGTGTGCTTGCCAACCGGTAGCACGACCACTTCATCGCCGGGACGCATGACCCCGCTGGCCACGGTGCCGGCGTAACTACGGTGGTCCTGGTGTTCGCGGGTGTGCGGGCGGATGACGTACTGGACCGGAAACCGCACGTCGACCATGTTGCGGTCACCCGCGATGTACACCTCTTCGAGGTGCGACAACAACGCCGGACCCTCGTACCAAGGTGTGTGGTCCGACTTGGTCACCACGTTGTCGCCGTGCAGCGCCGAAAGCGGAATGGTGGCGACGTCGTGCACATCCAGACGTGCGGCAAAGGCGTGGAATTCGTCCCGGATCGCCTCGAATTTCTCTCTGTCCCAACCGATCAGGTCCATCTTGTTGACCGCGAGCACGATGTGCTGGATGCCCAGTAGGGACGCCAGGAAGGCGTGCCGGCGTGATTGTTCCAACAAGCCGTGCCGCGCATCGACGAGCACGATCACCAGTTGGGCGGTCGACGCGCCGGTCACCATGTTGCGGGTGTACTGGATGTGGCCGGGGGTATCGGCGATGATGAATTTCCGCTTGGGAGTGGCGAAGTAGCGGTAGGCCACGTCGATCGTGATGCCCTGTTCGCGCTCGGCCCGCAGGCCGTCGGTCACCAGCGCCAGGTCGGTGTAGTCGTTCCCGCGGTCCTTCGACGTCTGCTCCACCGCGGCCCACTGGTCTTCCATCACGGCCTTGGAGTCGTAGAGCAGCCGACCGATCAGGGTGGACTTGCCGTCGTCGACGGAACCCGCGGTTGCCAGACGTAATAGCGTTGTCATCAGAAGTATCCCTGCCGCTTGCGGTCTTCCATGCCGGCCTCCGAGATGCGGTCGTCAGCCCTGGTGGCCCCGCGTTCGGTCAGCCGGGACACCGCGGTCTCGGCGATGACCTCGTCCACGGTGGCGGCCTCCGATTCCACGCATCCGGTGCACGTGACGTCGCCGACGGTGCGGAAACGCACCGTCGTTTCGAACACCGGCTCGTCGGCTCCCGGTTGCATGTTGCGGTCAACCGCCAGCAGCATGCCGTCACGGCGAAACACCTTGCGCTGGTGCGCGTAATAGATCGACGGCAGTGCGATGTTCTCGGCGCCGATGTAGGACCAGATGTCGAATTCGGTCCAGTTGGACAACGGGAACACCCGGATGTGCTCGCCCTTGTGATGCCGGCCGTTGTAGAGGTTCCACAACTCGGGCCGCTGCGCCTTGGGGTCCCATTGGCCGAACTCGTCGCGGAAGCTGAAGACGCGTTCCTTGGCGCGGGCCTTCTCCTCGTCACGGCGCGCTCCGCCGAACGCGGCATCGAACTTGTTCTCCCGGATGGCACGCAGCAATGTCACCGTCTGGATCGAGTTCCGTCCCTGGCGCGGCTCGACGACCCGCCCGGCGTCGATGTCCTCCTGGACCGAGGCGATCACCAAGCGCACGCCGTGCTCGGCCACCAACTCGTCGCGGGTCGCGATCACCTCGTCGAAGTTGTGCCCGGTGTCGACGTGCATCACCGGGAAGGGCAGCCGTCCGGGACGAAACGCCCGTAGCGCCAGGTGCAGCATGACGATGGAATCCTTGCCGCCGGAGAACAGCAGCACCGGCCGCTCGAACTCCGCGGCCACCTCGCGAATGATGTGGATCGCCTCTGCCTCCAGGGAGCGCAGATGACTCAATTCGTACTGTCCGGCGGCCGGGGCCACCTTCAGATCACTGGTCATAGCTTCCTTCACTAAAACCTGGCAGAACTGACCATGTTTGGCATCTTTGCAATCTATAAGACCAGGCCCGCCTGGGCACTGTCAACCGCCGGACCGGACGTCCGCTGACTTAGATGGCGTGCACACGGGCCACCGGACACATCGCGTCAAGAGGCGTGGCGATACTTTTGCCGCTGGTGGGGGTGCGAAAGCATGGACGAATGACTGCCACCTCTGAACCTGCCCGCCCACCCGCGCCGAGCGGTCGCGACGTCATCGCGCAGTTCCTCCCCCAATCCCCATTCGTCGTCAAGCTGGGCATCGTCGCCGACCGACTCGAGGAGGACGAAGTGCGGCTGCGGCTGCCCTGGGACCCTTCGAACGTGACCATCGGCGACATGGTCCACGGCGGCGCCATCGCCACGCTCGCCGATCTCACCGTCATGGCGGCGGCGTGGTGCGGCGCGCAGGCGCCGCCGGAACTGCGGGGCGTGACGGTGTCCATGACACTGGACTTCATGGCCCCGGCCCGGGCCACCGACGTGATCGGCATCGGCCGGGTCCTGCGGCGCGGCCGGTCATTGGTCAACTGTGAGGCCGAAATCGTCGACCCTGGGGGGACGCTGGTCGCCAAGGCCCTGGCGACTTACAAAGTCGGTTGACGCAACAGCTGTCGCGGGGTCTAGAGAGTGACCTCGTTGAGCTTGCCCGTGGCCACGTCGAACACGAATCCGCGCGCCGACACGTGCTTGGTGACGAACGGGCTGGCCTCCAGGCGGCGCAGCGACTGGCGGACATCCTCGGCGAGGTCGCCGAAGGCCTCGGCCGCCCACCCCGGCTTGATACCCGTCTCCTCCTGGATACTGCGCTTGAAGTCGTCGTCGGTGAAGGTGAGCATCCCGCAATCGGTGTGGTGAATCAGGATGATCTCCCGGGTTCCGAGCAACCGCTGGCTGATGGCCAGCGAGCGGATGACGTCGTCGGTGACGACTCCCCCGGCGTTGCGGATGACGTGAGCGTCCCCCTCGTGGAGCCCAAGGATGCGATAGACATCGAGCCGGGCGTCCATGCACGCCACGACCGCCACATGTTTGCCCGGCGGCATCGGCAGCAGGCCTTCGAAGGCGCTCGCATACTCGGCGTTGTTGGCCAGGTAATCATCGGTAACCGTCACGCAAGCCTCCTTGGGAGTGTCGCGGCCTGAAACGTGCTGTGTTTGCTGCACGGCTCGGTACCGCGGTGGATCCTAACAACCGATCACACGCGATTCACGCATGAGAATCAACCGGATCGGAAGGCGACCGAACGCGCCGAACGCTGCGAGGCGCGACGCTGTGCTGCCGGCTCGATAGCCTGTCCCCATGCGACGTGGGGCGTGCGGACGGGCATGACTCGGTTTCTGGCACGCCGATTGCTCAACTACGTTGTGCTGCTGGCGCTGGCATCGTTTCTGACGTTTTGCCTGACGTCGGTGGCCTTCAAGCCACTGGACAGTCTGCTGCAGCGCAGCCCGCGGCCGCCGCAAGCCGTGATCGACGCCAAGGCCCACACGCTCGGCCTGGATGAGCCGATACCGATCCGCTATGCGCACTGGGCGTCGCACGCCGTCCGCGGTGACTTCGGCAAGACCATCACCGGACAGCCCGTCGGATCGACGCTCTGGCGTCGCGTCGGAGTAACCCTGCGCCTGCTGATCATCGGTTCGCTGCTGGGCACCGCACTGGGCATCGCGGCCGGAGCGTGGGGCGCCATTCGCCAGTACCGGCTCAGCGATCGCGTCGTCACCATGGTGGCGCTGCTGGTTCTCAGCACCCCGACATTCGTGATCGCCAGCCTGCTGATCCTGGGCGCGCTGCGGGTGAATTGGGCCGTGGGCATCAACGTTTTCGACTACACCGGGGAGACCTCACCGGGCGTGACCGGCGGGACCGGCGCCCAGCTGCTCGACCGGTTACGGCATTTGGTCTTGCCGTCGCTGACCCTGGCGCTGGCCGCCGCGGCGGGATACAGCCGCTATCAGCGCAACGCGATGCTGGACGTCCTGGGCCAGGATTTCATTCGCACCGCGCGCGCCAAAGGACTCACCCGTCGGCGGGCGCTGGTCAAGCACGGGCTGCGCACCGCGCTGATACCGCTGGCCACCCTGTTCGCCTACGGCGTGGCCGGTCTGGTCATGGGAGCGGTGTTCGTGGAGAAGATCTTCGGCTGGCACGGCATGGGCGAATGGCTGGTGCAGGGCATCGCGACTCAGGACACCAACATCATCGCGGCGATCACCTTGTTCTCCGGCGCGGTGGTGTTGCTGGCCGGTCTGCTGTCGGACGTGTTCTACGCAGCCCTTGATCCGCGGGTCCGGGTGTCATGACCGCCCAGGCGAACATCGATGGCGCCCACGGTTTTTCGGGTCACGAAGTCGCGGACTTCACCTCACGGCGCACCCTGGTGCTGCGACGGTTTGCCCGCAACCGATTCGCGGTGGCGTCCCTGACGTTGTTGGTGCTGTTGTTCATCGGCTGTTACGCACTGCCCGCGCTGCTGCCCTATTCCTACGAAGACCTCGATTTCACCGCACTGCTGCAGCCGCCGAACGCGCACCACTGGCTGGGCACCAACGCCCTGGGTCAAGACCTGTTGGCGCAGATCCTGCGCGGGATGCAGAAGTCGATGCTGATCGGCGTGTGTGTCGCGGTGATCTCCACCGGCATCGCCGCCACCGTCGGGTCGATATCAGGCTATTTCGGAGGCTGGCGCGACCGCGTGCTGATGTGGGTGGTCGATTTGCTGTTAGTAGTGCCCAGCTTCATCCTCATCGCCATCGTGACGCCACGAATCAAGAACTCGGCCAATGTCTTGATGCTGGTTCTGCTGCTGGCGGGTTTCGGCTGGATGGTCAGTTCACGCATGGTGCGTGGCATGACCATGAGTTTGCGTGAACGCGAATTCATCCGGGCCGCAAGGTATATGGGAGTATCCAGCCGTCGCATCATCGTCGGCCACGTGGTGCCCAATGTGGCCTCCATTCTGATCATCGACGCCGCGCTCAACGTCGCCTCGGCCATCCTGGCCGAAACCGGCCTGAGCTTCCTCGGTTTCGGCATCCAGCCACCGGACGTGTCGCTGGGCACGTTGATCGCCAACGGCACCCAGTCCGCGACCACCTTCCCGTGGGTATTTCTGTTTCCCGCGGGGGTGCTGGTGCTGATTTTGGTGTGCGCCAATCTCACCGGCGACGGCCTGCGGGACGCGCTTGACCCCGCCAGTGCGGGGCTGCGGGGCGGGGAACGATGAGCGCGCTGCTGGAGGTGACAGACTTGGCGGTCACGTTCCCGACCGGTGGCGCGCCGGTGACAGCGGTGCGCGGCATCACCTACCGCATCGAACCGGGAGAAGTCGTCGCCATGGTCGGCGAATCAGGTTCAGGGAAGTCGGTTTCGGCGATGGCGGCCATCGGCCTGTTGCCCGAGTACGCGCAGGTGCGCGGCTCGGTCCGGTTGCACGACACCGAGCTGCTGGGCCTGCGCGACGAGGCGATGTCGCGGTTGCGCGGCAAGTCGGTCGGCATGGTGTTTCAGGATCCGATGTCGGCGTTGACGCCCGTCTACACCGTCGGCGACCAGATCGCCGAGGCGATCGAGATCCACCAGCCGCGAGTGGGCAAGAAGGCCGCCCGCCGGCGCGCGGTGGAATTGCTCGAACTGGTAGGAATCGCGCAGCCTGGGCGGCGGGCCCGCGCATTTCCGCACGAACTGTCCGGCGGCGAGCGACAACGTGTGGTCATCGCGATCGCGATCGCCAACGACCCCGACTTGTTGATCTGCGACGAGCCCACCACCGCACTGGACGTCACGGTGCAGGCCCAGATCCTCGAGGTACTCGAAACGGCACGCGAGATCACCGGTGCCGCAGTGCTCATCATCACGCACGACCTCGGTGTCGTCGCCGAGTTCGCCGACCGCGCCCTGGTGATGTACGCCGGGCGGGTTGTCGAATCCGCTGACGTGGCTACCCTTTACCGGGATCGCCGGATGCCCTACACCGTCGGGCTGTTGGGCTCGGTGCCGCGCCTGGACGCCGCACAGGGCACCCGGTTGGTGCCGATTCCCGGTGCGCCGCCGTCGCTGGCGGGCCTGGATCCCGGATGCCCGTTCGCGCCCCGCTGCCCGCTGGCCATCGACGAATGTCGGCTCGAGGAACCGCAATTGCTGTCCGTCGGCGCCGATCACCGGGCGGCCTGCATCCGCACCGATCAGGTCGACGGGCGAAGCGCCGCCGACATCTACGGAGTGAGTACCGAAGCCCGCCCAGCGGAATCGGCCGACACGCCGGTGGTCGTTCGCGTGCGTGATCTGGCCAGGACCTACCGGCTGACGAAGGGCGTGTTCCGTCGCAGCGCCGGTGAGGTGCGTGCCGTCGACGGCGTCAGTTTCGAAGTGCGGCGGGGCCGCACCCTGGGCATCGTCGGTGAGTCCGGTTCGGGCAAGTCGACCACCTTGCACGAGATCTTGGAACTCACTGGGCCCCAGTCCGGTTCGATCGAAGTGCTGGGCACCGACGTCACCACGTTGAGTGCATCGAGCAGGCGATCGCTGCGGCGCGACATTCAGGTCGTGTTCCAAGACCCGGTGGCGTCGCTGGACCCGCGGCTACCGGTGTTCGAGCTCCTCGCGGAGCCCCTGCGGGCCAACGGTTTCGACAAGAGCCACACCAACGCGCGCGTCGCCGAACTGCTGGACATCGTGGGGCTGCGCCGCGCCGATGCGGTCCGCTACCCCGCCGAGTTCTCCGGCGGGCAAAAGCAGCGCATCGGCATCGCCCGGGCGCTGGCACTACAACCGAAGATCCTGGCGCTCGATGAACCGGTTTCCGCGCTCGACGTGTCCATTCAGGCCGGGATCATCAACCTGCTGCTCGACCTGCAAGAGCGGTTCGGTCTGTCCTATCTGTTTGTTTCCCATGATCTTTCGGTCGTCAAGCACCTCGCACACGATGTCGTGGTGATGTATGCCGGCACGATCGTGGAGCAGGGCGACAGCCGTCAGGTCTTCGCCGATCCGCAACACGAATACACGCGGCGGCTGTTGAAAGCGGTGCCGCAACCGGATCCGGGCGCACGTGCCTAGCCGGTTGCGCAAGCCGGGTCAGGGAACCCGGTTCGCGGTGGTGTTTCTCGCGGTGACGCTGGCGCTGTCCGGTTGCTCGCCGGCCGTCAACCTGATTCCCGAAACCGGCCATAACGCGCAGGTCGGTTCGACAAGCGACGTCAACCCGCACGATCCGGCCACCCTTCAAGACGGCGGTAACCTGCGACTCGCGCTCACCGACTTTCCGCCGAACTTCAACATCTTGCACATCGACGGAAACTCGGCCGATGTCTCGGCGATGATGAAGGCCACCCTGCCACGGGCTTTCATCATCGGTCCGGACGGCTCGACGACGGTCGACACCGACTACTTCACCGGCATCGAGCTCACCGGCACTGCGCCGCAGGTGGTTACGTACACGATCAATCCCAGGGCGGTGTGGTCCGATGGCACGCCGATCACCTGGGCGGACATCGCCAGCCAGATCCACGCCCTGAGCGGCGCCGACAAGACCTTCGAGATCGCCGGGCCCAGTGGCGCCGACCGTGTCGCCTCGGTGACCCGCGGTGTCGACGACCGGCAGGCCATCATGACGTTCTCCAAGCCCTACGCCGAGTGGCGCGGCATGTTCGCCGGCAACGGAATGCTGCTGCCCAAGAGCATGACGGCCACCCCGGAGGCTTTCAACAAGGGCCAGCTGGAGGGGCCCGGCCCGTCGGCCGGCCCGTTCGTCGTCTCGTCGCTGGATCGGACCACCCAGCGGATCGTGTTGAGCCGCAACCCGAAATGGTGGGGTGCGCGACCTCGTCTGGACACCATCACCTACCTGGTGCTCGACGATGCAGCGCGCCTGCCGGCGCTGCAAAACAACACCATCGACGCCACCGGGGTCGGCACGATCGATCAACTGACCATCGCCCAGCGCACCAAGGGGATTTCGATTCGGCGCGCACCCGCGCCGGCCTGGTCTCACTTCACCTTCAACGGTGCCCCGGGATCGATCCTGGCCGACAAGGCGCTGCGCGTCGCGGTGTGTAAGGGGATCGATCGCCAGACCATCGCCAGGGTCGTCCAATACGGTCTCACCAGCGACCCCGTGGCACTGGGCAATCACATCTATGTCGCCGGGCAGCGGGGCTATCAGGACAACAGCTCGGTCGTTCCGTACGACCCGGCCGCGGCCAGTCGAGAGCTGGACGCGTTGGGCTGGAAGCGGACCGGCCAGTTCCGGGAGAAGGCCGGCCGGCAGCTGGTGATTCGTGATTTGTTCTACGACGCGCAGGGCAGCCGGCAGTTCGCCCAAATCGCCCAGCACAGTCTCGCTCAGATCGGGGTCAAGCTCGAACTCGTCTCCCGGTCGGGCAGCGGCTTTTTCACCAATTACATCAACGTCGGTGCCTTTGATATGGCCCAATTCGGTTGGCTCGGAGACGCCTTCCCGCTCTCGGCGCTGACCCAGATCTACAAATCGGACGGGGAGAGCAATTTCGGCAAGATCGGCGGCGAGCAGATCGACGCCGCCATCGAAAGCACGCTGGAAGAACTCGATCCGGCCAAGGCGCGGGCGTTGGCGAACGATCTCGACAGGCTCATCTGGGCTGAGGGATTCAGCCTTCCGCTGACGCAGTCGCCCGGGGACGTGGCGGTGCGCAGCGCACTGGCCAATTTCGGCGCGGCGGGTCTCGCCGACCTCGACTACACCGCCATCGGGTTCACGCGGAGTTGAGCCGCCGCCGCAGCCCATTCGGGATCGGCAGGGCACCCTCGGCGACGGCCGCCGCGCCGAGTGCCTTCCACAGCAGTCGCACCTCGGGGCGCGCCGGAAGCGCGTCCAGCGCGGGTGCCTGTGCGGCAAGCCCCTTCAAGTCGCCGCGGCGAACCGCATCGGCAGTCGCGAGCGCGACGGACTCACGAAAGTCCAGCGCGCTGTGCGCCATGCTCGGCAGGCTCAACAGCACCGCATTGGGCAGCAGCGACGCGACACGCTCGGCGACCGCTGGTGGGGTGATGAGGTCACGACCTCCGGAAACCACCGCGGTGGGCCAGTGGAAATTCGGCATTTCGGCCGGCAGGTCATAGGGCTCGTCCTCGAAAGTCACTCGCTGCGTGCGTGTTCTACTTTCGGCCACCGCGGGATCAAGCGGTAGACCGTCGGGTTCGGCTGCGTAGTCCAATTCCCGGAACGCGATGCGACTCACCAGGTCTTCTTCGTAGCGATACGGCAGGTTGCTCAAGGAGGTGAATCGGGATAGCGCCCACCACAGCAACTTTCGGCCATCGAGCAGCAGGTCGAGTTGCCGCTCGAGCAGGTCCGCCCCGCCGTACCCGTAAATCGTCGCCACGACCTGTGTTGCCGTCGCATCCATGATCCCGGCATCGACGAGCGTGCGCATCTTCGGTGCCACCGAGGCTGTTTCGGGGCTGTCCCCCTTCAGCAGCAGTCGGCGGATCGCTCGGCGCACAATGACGATGTCGTGCCGGGACAGCAACGGTGAATCGAGCACCATACCCCGCACCCGGTGCGGATGGCGCACTCCGACACCGGCCGCGATATAGGTGCCGTACGAGGCGCCATAGATGATGGCCGACTCGACTTGAGCGTCGTCGAGGACCGCGGCCACATCGTCGACCACCTGGTTCACGGTCATCGATTTCGGGGGCAGATCGGCACCCGAATCGTCGTGGCGCGACATGCCCACCCCGCGGTGTTCGATCATGATGACGTCGAGGCCGGCCGCCGCGGCGCGCCGCCGCAGTCCTTTGTACATCTGCACCGACGCCACTCCCGGGCCGCCGGGGATGATGACCAGCGGATGGGGGGACTTGCGGCCCGCGCGCACGTAGTACAGATCGAACTCTTGGGTGCTGTGCGGTGAGATCGGCCGGCGCACAGGTCGAACGCCGGGCAGCTCCGCCAGCTTCTGCTGCACCCGCCTGCGCTTCGCGGTCATCGTCATTCGTGTGGGCCCACCATGATCCCATTCTGCAGGCAAGGCGCCAGCCCGGCATTGAATCGCTTTGACCAGCAATGTCGGCCGCGGTCAGCCCCCAGGGCTAGGCGCTGAGATCGATGCGGTGAGCACCCTTGACGCCGTCATAACGGTCGGGGCTACAGGTGAGCACGATCACCTGCCCGTGGGTTCCCACGGTGTCGAACAACTCGCCCATCTTGGTCAACCGGTCCGGGTCGGTGAAACCGAGCGCGTCGTCGACCACCACCGGGACGGAATCCTCCTTGGCGACCAGGGCCGCGCCCGCCAGCCGGGCCAGGATGCCGAGCTGCTCCTTGGCGCCGCCGGACAAGGATTCGTATGGCACCGTGATGCCGTCCAGCGTGCGACTACGGATGCACAAGTCGCTGTCGATCTCGACCTCGAAACTCGGACCGAACACCGGGCGCCCCAGCCGCTGCAGTTCCGCACGATAGGGCTCGACGTAGCGACGCCGGGTGGTATCGCGGTGTCGCGTCATGACCGAGCGCAGCAGCAGCGCGGCCCGGGCGCGGCGGCCCACCTGGCTGTGTTCGGTGGCGGCGTGCTCGCGCTCTGTTTCCGCGGCGTCGAGCTTGCCTTGGCGTCCCTCACTGCCGAATACCGAGAGTTCGATGGTGATCTCGCGCAATGCGCGCGCGGCGTCTTCGTAGCTCTCCCGCAGCGAGTCGGCTTCTTTTGTGGCATCGGCCAATTCGCTCGCAACCGCATCCGGATCGGCCGCGGTGAGTGCGTCGGTGAGTTCGGTGACCCGTTGTTGAGCGGCCTGCGCCGCCCCCAGCGCCGCGTCCGCTGCGCCCGCCAGTTCCTCGTCGGCGGCCGATGCGCGCTCGGCGGCCACCCGGCCGGCGACGGCGTCCAGCTCGGCACGCTGAGTATCCAACGTGTTCTGCAGAACCGTTGCCCGCGTGGATAACTCGGCGAGACTGGTGGCCGCGGCGGTAGCGGCCTGACGACGGGCCTCGCATTCGCTCGACGCGTCCGCGCAAGCCTGAAGGACCGCGGCGAGTTCGGTGCGGGCGGCGCCGATGTCCATCAGCGAGGGATCGGCCTCGGCGGGGTGCTCGGCGCGCAGCTGCGCGAGCCGTGACCGCAGCTCGTCGATCTGCTCGTCACCGCACAGGCCGGCCAGCGTTGCGATGAGCTGATCTCGGGTGCTCTGCAGTTCGCGGCGACGTTGGTCGACGGATCGTGCGGAGGCCAGGTCGGTCACCTCACCGGCCGCCAGCGCCGCAGTCATCTCCTCTTGTGCCGCGGCGTGTTTGGCGTGAACGTCCAGCGTGGTCGCGCCCGGGGTCACCCGGGCGGCCAGGACGCCGGGGATCTCCACCGCGGTAGGTCCGGCGGCTGCGATCGACCAGCTCTGGCCGGCCGACAAGGAGATCTGCTGGCCGCCGACGATCAGTTGAATGTCTGCGGCGGCGGTGAATTCAATAGCCGCCGAGGTCATTGTCAACTGGTCGCCGGTGCGGTCGACGGCGACCGCCGCATCCTCGATTCTTCGCAGCACCGCCTCGGTGACGACGATCGTGGTGAGCTCGGCGCCGATTCGCTCGCGATCCCGCTCGATGGCATCGATCTTGGCCAGCCGGGCCGTCAACCGGTCGGCCTCTTCACGGTTGGCGAGCTGCTCGACCGTGCCCCGCGCGCATGCGGCCCGGCTTTGGAGCTCGGCGAGGGCCTCGGCGGCCTGCTGCAGCGCGGCGTCGGACGCTTCGGCTTCCGCACGCGCCGTCGCCAGGGTAGCCGCGACTTCGTGGGCCTGCGCTTGCGTTTCGGCGGCGGCCCCGGCGCGCGTGTCGATTTCGGTGAGCAGTTGCCGGCGTGCGGTGTGGGCGCCGCTCGCCGCGGCGGCGGTGGCGGCCCCGGCCTCGGCGACCAGCTGGGCTTCACGGCGCTGCGCGGTCAGCGCAGCGATCTTGTCGGCGGCTTCCTGTGCGGCAGCCACCCGCGGCCCGGCGGCGATGCGGCGCTGGGAGAAGTCGGCCACCTGCTGGGTCAACACGGCATGGCGAGCCACCCGGTCGTCGACCTCGGCGACCGCCGCCGCACACTCGGCGACCGCGGCCTCGGCATCGTCCAGCCGGGTGATCGCGGCGGCCCACTCGCCGGTCGGACGTCCGGTCGGGGTGAAGTAACGCCCGTATTCGGCATCGATGCGTTCGATGAGCAATGGCTCGGTGCCACACAGGCCCCCGCTGTCACCGGCGGCGACGTCAAGCGCGCGCGAGAGCGCGTCGCATCCGGACAGATCCACCGCGGCGGTCGACGCCGACTGCAGCACCCGTTGGGCGTGCCACAGGTCGCTGTCCACCGTCTCGGCCAGCATCGCGCGGACCCGCTCATGGGCTTCGTCGCCGGTCAGCTGTTCGCGGTATGGCTGGACCACCGTCAGCTCCGTCTCGCACTTCTTGTGAAACCGCTTGCGATACACGAATCGATAGGGGCCACAACTGATTTCGGCGGAGACCTCGGAACCCACGTCACTGTGGGTGGGCTTGACCTGCTTGACTTCTTTCTTCGTCGAGCGGTCCCGGGACTCCAGGAGCAGGTCCAGGGCTTCGATCATCGACGACTTGCCGATCTCGTTGGCGCCGCACACCACCACGACGCCGTGGTCGGGGAATTCGATGTCGCGGTGCGAGATTCCGCGGTAGTTGGTCAGGATCAGCCGGTGCAGCTTCACGCCGCGCCCCGGTCGGTGAGGCGTAGCAGAAGCGCCAGCGCCGCCTGCGCGTCGACGGCGGTCGCGGAATCCTCCTCGCGCGCCGTGGCCACCAGCTCCTCGACCGCCGCGGCGGCGAACCCTCCGATGCCAAGATCGCTGAATTCGCCATCGGCCGGGATCACCGCCAGGTCGGTGTGACGTTCCCACAGACCCAGCCACGCGAACAATCGCGCGTATTTGTCCAGGCAGGCGTCCAGCGCGGCACGGTCGGTGACCGTCAACGAACCGGTCAGCGCCAGGCGCACCACGGTTCGGTCCTTCTCGGTCATCAGGTCCAGGTTCATGTCGAGATCGGCGATGTCGCGGCTGCTGTCGACCTGGCGGTGCAGCGTGACAAACCGCCAGCTTCCGACGTGCCGCGCCGTCACGGACACCGCGCGTTGCGCGTCGGACTCGTCGATGTCGACGATCAGGACATGGCCGGGATCGGATTCCACGTCGTCGAAGTTGGTGACTTCCGGGGAGCCGGAGTACCACACCCGGCCGCTTCCGCCGACCTGGGTGAGCGAGTGCTTATCGCCGAGCGCCACATAGTGCACCGCGCCGCGGGCCAGCGCGGCGTCAACCTTGGCGAGCCGAATCAGCGAGGGCTTGTCCCGATCGGGATCCAGGACGTCGACCCCGCCGTGCGCGACGAGGATCCGGGTGACCGCGGCCGAAGGCAGGTCGTCGAGGACGTCGGCGACCAGGTCGGTGGTCGGCACCTTCGACCGCCAAGGCGCGGCAACGATCTCGAGTCCGGGACGCACCTGATGCACACCGGCCCGATCAAGCACTACCACGTTATCCGGACACTCGGAGGTGAACAGCACGCTGGTGTACACCGATGAGGCGTCCAGGGGATCGTGGTTGCCCGGCAGCAGGTACACCGGAATTCCGATGGCGCGCATGGCTTCCAGGGACTGCCCGATCACCTTCGGTGGAAGCTGATTGTGTTCGAAGACATCGCCCGAGACGACGACGAACTCGGCGCCCACTTCTGCCGCCAGCGCGCTCAGTCCGGCAACCGCATCGCGGCGGGCCGCTGAATAGCGCGGCTGCGCGTCGCCGGCGAGGAAGTGCCGGGTCATGCCCAGCTGCCAGTCGGCGGTGTGCAGGAATCGCATGCCCGCGACCCCCTTTCGAAGTGCGTGTTTACCAGGGCATCGCGAGTTTAGGTCTGCGCACCGACAAGACGCGGGACCTCGATCGGCAGGTCTTAATTCAAGAATTCCGGCGATCTCGGCCGGCTCTTGACCGAAGCGCCGAGTGGGAGCCGTTGCAAATTCCAAATCATTTGCGCGAGTGTGCATCTATGGCGATTGAGCCCCGAATTTTGTCGGTGGGTGCGGCTAGTTTGGCGGTGTGAGTCCAACTAACCAGCAGGATGTCGATGCGGTGTTCGACGCGCTTGATGCCGACTTGGATCGTGCCTGCGCGTTGTCGTTTGACGCGTTGAATACTCAGCAGCGACTTGCGCTGTTGGAGCGTTGCGAGAAGCTGCGCCGGCGGATACCGGCGATAGAGCATCCGCTGATCAACGCAGTTGCTCGCGACGCCACCCCGCAAGAAATCGGTGGCAAGCTGTCCCACGCGATCGCCGAGCGGAGCCTGATCAGCCGTGCCGAGGCGACCCGGCGCATCCGCGCGGCCGCCGATTTGGGGGCGCGGTGCGGGCTCACCGGTGAACCGCTACCGCCTGTCCTGGCGGCCACCGCCGCGGCCCAGCGCGTCGGCAAACTCGGCACCGAACAAGTCGCCGTGATCCGCACCTTCTACCACCAGCTGCCGGGCTGGGTCGACGCCACGACGCGTGCGCGGGCCGAAGCCGAGCTGGCGCACCAGGGCTGCGAGTTTCGCCCCGAACAGATCGCCGAGCTGGCCAGCATCTTGGCCCATTGCCTCAACCCCGACGGCACCTACCGTGACGAGGACCGCGCCCGCCGCCGAGGCCTGACCTTGGGTAACCAACAAGCCGACGGCATGTCGGAGTTGCGCGGCCTGCTGACCCCCGAAGCGCGCGCCACCCTGGAGGCGGTGCTGGCCAAATTGGCCGCCCCAGGCATGTGCAACCCCTTCGACGACGTTCCGTGCCTGGACGGCGCACCCACCCAAGAAGCTATCGAGCATGACCCGCGCTCAGCGAGCCAACGCAACCATGACGGGCTGCTGGCGGCCACGCGCAGCGTGTTGGCCTCCGGAGAGTTGGGCCAACACAATGGGTTACCGGCATCGATCATCGTCACCACGACGCTGCAGGAGCTGGAGGCCGCCGCCGGGCGCGGCCTGACCGGTGGCGGCACGATCTTGCCGATCAGCGACGTAATCCGCCTGGCGCGCCACGCCCATCACTATCTGGCCGTCTTCGACCACGGCAAACCGCTGGCGCTGTATCACACCAAACGGCTGGCCTCCCCGGGACAGCGAATAATCTTGTATGCCAAGGACCGTGGGTGCTCAGCTCCCGGCTGCACCGTGCCCGGCTACTACTGCGAAGTCCACCACGTCATCGACTACGCCGCCTGCCATACCACCGACGCCGACCAACTCACCTTCGCCTGCGGCCCCCATCACCGCCTGCTCAAACCCAGCGGCTGGCGCACCAAGAAAAGCGCCAGAGGCGATACCGAATGGATTCCGCCCCCGTGGCTGGACAGAGGCCAGTCGCGCACCAACACCTTCCGCCATCCGGAAAAACTGCTCGACGGCGACGGTGATGACGACAATGGCGACGACCACGCGGCGTAGCACTCCTGCTGCCGCACTGATTAATCTCATTTCTCGTGACCAGCCAGCGCACCTTGCTGTTGATGCGGCATGCGAAGTCCGATTACCCGCCCGGTGTCGCCGACCATGATCGGCCATTGGCGCCGCGCGGCATCAGACAGGCCGGGCTCGCCGGTGACTGGTTGCGCGCCCACGCGCCGACCATCGACGGCGTGCTGTGCTCCACAGCGACGCGCACCCGAGAGACGCTGCTGAACACGCGCATCGATGCGCCCGTGCGATACAGCGAGCACCTCTATGCCAGCACCCCCGGCACGATGATCGACGAGATCAATACGGTGGACGACGAGGTCAGCACGCTGCTCGTCATCGGACATGAGCCGACGATGTCGACCCTGGCGCTGGGTCTCGGCCGCGCGGGAGATACGAATACCGCTGCCGCCAAACGTATTTCGGCCAAGTTTCCGACGTCGGCGATCGCGGTGCTCACCGTCCCGGGCGCGTGGAAGCAGCTGGAACTCGGGGTGGCGACGCTGATCGACTTCGAGGTGCCGCGCTAGGTTTCGGCTTGCCCGACTCCTCCGCACCCGGCTAGGAGTTGGTGGCCAGCGTCAGCTCCATCAGCTTGATGGCCTGTCCGCACGCATCGATGCCCGGCGCCTGCGGGTTGATCCACCATCCGACCACTCCGGCGGCATCGCTGGCCACGCCGCACGCGCCGTTGGCGTCGTCGGGCCGCATCACGATCGAGTCGATGCCGGCGATCGAGCGCGTCTCGATCTTGTACTTCAAGAACTCCGCGACCTTGCGTTCGTTGGACAGACTGCCCTGCTCGAACCAGAACCGGGTGATGTCGATCAGACCGGCCGGGTTGGCCGCCTGCCAGCGGCAGATCGCACCGACGAATGTGCTCTGAATGTCGAGCGGATCTGCGCCGACGGTCTTGGCCAGAATATCGCTGGTCAAGACCTCACATTCCTTGAGCAGGTTCGGGTACTGCTGCTGGGAGTTGTTGTTGCGGGGCACATTGCCGCCCGCCTTGACCGCGTTGCCCCCAATCGAGCGGGAACACCCCGTCAGCACCAACAGCGCGGCGACCAGCACGGCTGCGGCGATGCGGGCAGTCCTTCCGCCGCGCGATCCGGCACGCATCGAGGCCATCATTTCGAGTTCGCAATCGACTGACGAGCCAGTTCTTTCGCTATGTCGCATGGCGGCGGGAACGGCTTCTGACTAAAACTGATTGACCACTCAATAAAGTCGTCCTGGAACTGAATGCCCACCTCGCACAGTGAGTCACCCAGGTTGGGCTCGTTGCCGATGGCGATGAAACCGCCATGGCCATTGATGTTGATGTCGTCGACGCTGGAGCGGGAGAGCTCCTCGGTCTTGCGTTCGCGTCCGATGGGGCTACCGCGATACCAGGAGAACGAGAAGTGCGGTCCGAGGATGCCGCCGCCCGCGAGCCACTGACACCCCACGGAGTTGCGGGCGGTGTTGATCAGCCCGGTCACCCTGGTGAGCTCAGCTACGGTCTGGTCGCTGATGCCGCCGCACTGCGGGAACATCGCACCGTGGTTGCCCTGGCCGTTCTGCGGCGTCGACGACTCCGTCGCTCCCGGTTTGTTGCCGCCGGAATCGGAGCAGGCCGCGACCGCGGGGATCAGGATCGTCAATGCTGACGCCACGAGAGCCAGCGCCCTCGTGTTACGTCGCACCGCTAGCCTGCTTCCGTTCCGCCCGCTGCTGGTCCACACGATGCACTGTAGCGGCAGCCCAGCGGGTCAACCACCGACGCGCCTGAGCAGGTATTTCGGGGCCGCCAACGAGTGTGGTGCGGACCGTGACCGTCCGGCGGTTGGCCGGGACGGCCGGGTCGACGGTATGCGACAGTTACCCAATGCTCCTGGCACTGCTGCGCCAGTACATCCAGCCGTACCGACGGCTGGTGGCGGTGCTGATGGTGCTGCAGCTGGTCAGCAATCTCGCGTCGCTGTATCTGCCGACGGTCAACGCCGCCATCATCGACGAGGGCGTCGCCAAGGGCGACACCACCACGATCGTCCGGCTCGGGATGGTGATGCTCGGGGTCACCGCACTGCAGGTGCTGTGCTCGGTGGGGGCGATCTATTTCGGCTCGCGCACCGGGATGGGCTTCGGTCGCGACCTGCGCGCGGCGCTGTTCGAACACGTCACCACATTTTCCGAGCGCGAGACCGCCCGATTCGGAGCGCCGACATTGTTGACGCGCAGCACCAACGACGTGCGGCAAATCCAGTACCTGGTCCAGATAGCCGGCACCGTGCTGGTGACGGCCCCGATCATGTGCGTCGGCGGGATCTTCATGGCCATCCGCCAGGAGGCCGCGCTGACGTGGCTGCTGTTGGTCAGCGTGCCGGTCATGGCGGTGGCCAACTACTGGGTGATGTCGCACATGCTGCCCCTGTTCCGCCGGATGCAGGCCTTGATCGACGGCATCAACCGGGTGACGCGTGACCAACTGGCCGGCGTCCGGGTTGTCCGGGCGTTCACCCGGGAAGGTTTCGAGCGTGACCGCTTCGCCCGCGCCAACACCGCGCTGTCGAATACCGCGCTGACCGCGGGCAACTGGCAGGCGTTGATGCTGCCGGTGACCACGCTGACCATCAACGTGTCCAGCGTCGCGCTGATCTGGTTCGGCGGGTTGCGCATCGACCGCGGCCAGATGCAGGTCGGCTCGTTGACCGCATTCCTGGCCTACTTCACCCAGATCCTGATGGCCGTGTTGATGGCGACGATGACGCTGGTGGTGTTGCCGCGAGCCTCGGTATGCGCCGAACGGATCACCGAGGTGCTCTCCACCCGCCCGGCCGTCACCGACCCCGCGAATCCGCGATCCCCGCGTGGTGCGATCACCGGAACAGTGCGTTTGGACGGCGCGACGTTCACCTACCCCGGCGCCGATCGCCCAGTGCTGCAGGGCATTTCACTGACGGCACAACCCGGCACCACCACCGCCATCGTCGGCGGCACCGGTTCGGGCAAGTCGACGCTGGTGTCGCTGATCTGCCGGCTCTACGACGTGACCGGCGGCGCTGTCTCGGTCGACGGCATCGACGTCCGCGATTACCAGACCGAACGCCTGTGGTCGGCGATCGGGCTGGTGCCCCAGCGCGGCTACCTGTTTTCCGGGACGGTCGCGGACAACCTGCGTTACGGCGCCGCGCCACACCAAATGGTCACCGACGAACAGATGTGGGAAGCGTTGCGGGTGGCCGCCGCCGACGATTTCGTGCGCGCCCACGATGACGGGCTGCAGATGCGGGTCGCCCAGGGCGGTATCAACTTCTCCGGCGGGCAGCGGCAACGGCTCGCCATCGCCCGGGCGGTCATCCGCCGGCCGGCCATCTATTTGTTCGACGACTCGTTCGCCGCGCTCGATGCGCGCACCGACGCGCGGGTCCGCGCCTCGCTCCAGGAGACTTCCGGCGAGGCCACCGTCATCGTTGTCACACAACGTATCTCGATCGCGTCCAAGGCCGACCAGGTGATCGTGATCGACAACGGGAGTCTGGTGGGCGCGGGCACGCACGAATCGCTGCTGGCCGATTGCACCACCTACGCCGAATTCGCCGACTCGCAGGCAGTCGGCGCCGTGCGATCGGGTCAACTCGGGGGCACGCCGTGACCCGCGCGACCACCGCGGCAGCCTACCGGTCAGCCCCGGTAACCCGTTCCCGTGACTTCTGGGGTTCGGCGGCCCGCCTGGTGAAACAGCTTGCGCCGCAACGACGGCTGTGCATCGCGGTGATCGCGTTAGGTATCACCGGCACGGCCATCGGGGTGATCGTCCCGCGAATCCTGGGGCATGCCACCGATTTACTGTTCAACGGTGTCATCGGGCGCCAGCTCCCGGCCGGAATCACCAAGGCGCAGGCCATCGCCGCGGCACGCAGCCGAGGGGCCAACACCTTCGCCGACTTGCTCTCCGGGATGCACGTGGTGCCGGGCCACGGCGTGGACTTCGAGGCGGTGGCACGAACGCTCACACTGGCACTGGCCCTCTATCTCGTTTCCGCACTGCTGATTTGGGCGCAGGCCCGGCTGCTCAACGTCACCGTGCAGCGCACCATGGTGGCGCTGCGTTCCGATGTCGAGGACAAGATTCACCGGTTGCCGTTGTCCTACTTCGATGGCCGCCAGCGGGGTGAACTGCTGAGCCGGGTCACCAACGACATCGACAACATCCAATCGTCGCTGTCGATGACCATCAGCCAGCTGCTGACATCGGTTCTGACCGTGGTGGCGGTACTGGTGATGATGCTGTCCATCTCACCGCTGCTGGTGGTGATCACCGTGCTGACGGTGCCGCTGTCGCTGTTGGCGACGCGGGCGATCGCGCGACGTTCCCAACGTCTGTTCGTCGCCCAATGGACCAGCATCGGACGCCTCAACGCCCACATCGAAGAGACCTACAGCGGTTTCACAGTGGTCACCACGTTCGGCCACCAGGCGGCGGCGCGCGAGCAGTTCCGCACGCTCAACGACAACGTCTACCGGGCCAGTTTCGGCGCTCAATTCTTCTCCGGGCTGGTGGCACCGGCAACGACCTTCATCGGCAACCTCGGCTACGTCGCCGTCGCCGTGGTCGGCGGCCTGCAGGTGGCCACCGGGCATATCACCCTGGGCAATATCCAGGCGTTCATTCAATATGTGCGGCAGTTCAACTCACCATTGAGTCAGCTGGCAGGGATGTACAACACCCTGCAATCCGGGGTGGCCAGCGTCGAGCGTGTCTTCACGCTGCTCGACGAACCCGAGGAAGCGCCGGATCCCGTGCCCGCCACCCAACACCGCCCCCCCGCCACGACCCCGCAGGCAGCTGGACGCGTCGAGTTCGCCCACGTGAGCTTCTCCTACCGCCCAGGCACGCCGGTGATCGAAGACCTGTCCATGGTGGCCGAACCGGGCAGCACGGTGGCGATCGTCGGACCCACCGGAGCGGGCAAAACCACGCTGGTGAATCTGCTGATGCGGTTCTATGACGTCGACGCCGGCCAGATCCTGCTCGACGGCGTGGACATCAACACGATGGATCGCCAGTCGCTGCGCTCGCGAATCGGCATGGTGCTGCAGGACACCTGGCTTTTCGAAGGGACGATCGCGGAGAACATCGCCTACGGACGTCCCGAGGCCGGCGAAGACGAGGTGCTCGAAGCCGCCAAGGCCGCCTACGTCGACGGGTTCGTCAGGACATTGCCGGCCGGCTACCAGACCCGGATCAGCGGCGACGGCGGCAACATCAGTGCCGGCGAAAAGCAACTCATCACCATCGCGCGCGCATTTCTTGCCCGCCCACAGTTGTTGATCCTGGACGAGGCCACCAGCTCGGTGGATACCCGCACCGAAGCCCTTATCCAGCAGGCCATGTGCGAACTGCGCCGCGATCGCACGAGTTTCATTATCGCGCACCGGCTTTCGACCATCCGCGATGCGGACCGCATTGTGGTGGTCGAGGCCGGCCGGATCGTCGAACAGGGCAATCACACTGAACTACTCGCCCGGCGCGGCACGTATTACGAGATGACACAGGCGTAACGCCGCGCGCCTGACGGGTGCATTGATAAGCGGCCGCGATCGCTACCAAGAAGTTATTGAGAAGACACCAAGGAACAAACGAGACGCTGGGATCGTCGTAATCTGACAGATCACCTGAAAGGGGTGGCAGCAATGTTTTCGCGCCACATCACCACAATGGCCACCACCGCCATCGCCACCGCCGCTATCGGGATTGCCGCTGTTAGCTTGGCCGGCACCGCTGCAGCCAGGGCTGTGCAGACCGGCGACGAGGCGTTTCTGAGCCAGATGCAAAGTCTCGGCGTCTCTTTCCCGTCGACCCAAGCGGCCGTTCAAGCGGGCCACCAGGTATGCACCGAATTGGCCGCCGGCCAAACACCGATCGCCGTCACCGTCCAAATCTTCCGTCACACAAGCCTGACTCCCCCGCAGGCGGCCAACGTGGTCGCCGCGGCGACCAAGGCCTACTGCCCGCAATTTTCCGGTCAGCCTGCCTAGGCAACCGACGGCGCACGAGGGGGGATTTCGCAAATCGAAATCCCCCCTCGGCCGCTTTGGAAAGAACGCACCCGACGACTCCAAGGATTCGTAGAGAAGTCAAATAGGCGGACATTCGAAGATCTTCTCAGCACCCGCCCGCAGCGAGATATGAGAAGAGGCCAATCGTGAACATCGCCAACATCGCCAAGACTCTGACCTTCGCGGTGGCCGCCGGCGCACTCGCGCTCGGCCTGGCAGCCCCGGCCGGCGCCGCGGCTTCCCAGCTCACGTACGGCGACCCGACTGCCGCCGCCCAGTTTTGGCGCCAGCAGCAGTACGACGACTGCGTGCTGATGTCGAGTGCCGACGTCATCGGTGAGATCACCGGCGTGCAGCCTTCGGAGCACGACATCATCGCAAAGGCGCAATCGACGCCCAGCGTCGTGCACCCCGGCCCGATCTACACCAAGCCCGCCGCCACCAGCAACCCGGAATCGGGCGACGGAGCAAACACGGCCGACATCCCCGCACTGCTCGCCCAGTACAAGGTCGGCGCCGTCCTCAGCGACAAGGACGACGTCGCACAGACCGGAACCCCGGCGGGAATCGTGGGACTCGAGCGGGCACTGGGCGGCGGTCACAAGGTGATCGTCAGCCTGAACGCCGAACTCATCTGGCACCAGCGCGTCGAAGACAAAGGCAAAGACGGCCGCCCGGAGTCCAACCACGCGGTGGTGGTCACCGGTGTAGACACCGCCGCCGGCATCGTTCACCTCAACGACAGCGGCACACCCGAAGGCCGTGACGAACAAATCCCCCTCGGCCTCTTCGTCGAGTCCTGGGAGACCAGCAACGAGTTGATGGTCGTCACCACTTAATCGGCGCCGGCGATTTGCCTCGCGCCGCGCGCAACGCCCAGGGGGTTGCGCGCGGCGCGAGGTATGTTGCGACGATGCAATTCAATTCGTACGAGGCTCTACTATCGCGCTGGGTACGAACACATTTCGGGCACCCGTTAGCACGGGGCAGTACCCCGCCGGGCTGATGATCGTGACGAGATGCCGTCGGAGCTCAACGGTTTGTCGGGATTGGTAACGAATCCGCCGGCTTGGCGTCACAATCACAATGGTGACCTCATGGCATCCGACGCCGCGGACGTGGAAAGGCTGGTAGGCGGATGGCGGACAAACGTCTCGAATTCGGTCTGCTCGGACCGTTGGAGATGAGCGTTGACGGTGCCCTGGTGCCGCTGGGCACACCCAAACAGCGAGCGGTGCTGGCCATGCTGCTGATGAACCGCAACAGCCCTGTCGGCGTCGACCGGCTTATCACCGCCCTGTGGGACGAGTCGCCACCGTCGGGGGCACGGGCCAGCATCCACTCCTACGTGTCCAACCTGCGCAAGCTGCTGACCGGCGCCGGCGTCGACCCGCACACGGTGCTGGTCGCGGCGCCACCGGGTTACCGGCTCAACATCGCCAATGACAGTTGCGATCTCGGCCGGTTCATCGCCGAAAAGACCGCCGGCGTGCACGCGGCGGCCGCGGGCCGGTTCGAACAGGCCAGTCAGCACCTGTCGGCCGCCTTGGCCGAATGGCGGGGCCCGGTGCTCGAGGACCTCGAGGACTTTCGGTTTGTCGACGCCTTCGCCACTTTGCTCGTCGAGGAGAGGATCCTGGCTCACACTGCGCAGGCGGAGGCCGAAATCGCCCGCGGACGTGGCTATAGCGTGATCACCGAACTGGAAGCTTTGACGGCCGAACATCCTTACCGCGAGCAGCTGTGGGCCCAGTTGATGACCGCCTACTACCTCACCGACCGCCAATCCGACGCATTGGCGGCCTACCGGCGCGTGCAAAAATCGCTCGCCGACGACCTCGGGATCGACCCAGGCCAGAATTTGCGCGCCCTCAACGACCGCATCCTTCGCCAGGAACCGCTGGACGCCAAGAAGAACGCCATGACGACCGCGGCGGTCGCGATCACGGTGCTCGAGCGATACACCGTGTCTGACAAGAAGGCGGTCGCCTATCTGCACGAGGTGTCCGGACGCAGTTATCCACTCCAAGGATCGACAACGATTGGGCGCCTTAGCGACAACGACGTCGTTCTCGACTCCCCCAAGGTCAGTCGGCACCACGCCGTCATCGTCGAGACCGGAACCGGCTACATCATCGACGACCTGCGCTCCTCAAACGGCGTGCACGTGCAGAACCAACGAATCCGTTCGGCCGCCACCTTGCAAGACGGCGACCGCGTCCGGATCTGCGACCACGAATTCACCTTCCAGATCGCCGCTGACAACGAGAACGAGGGCTAGGGCCTCGGCGAGCCGACCCGCGCCGACACGCGCGGCAATCGTTCCCGTTATCGTGCGGTGGGACGGGTGGGCGCTTACCGTCAAGATTGCTCAGTCACGGGTTGCGATCGTGTGTCTGCCCGCAAAGTCTTGAATGAGACCGGCAGGCCAGGGGTTGGGTTGGAAGGATGAGGAATGAGTGACGAGCAGTCCTCACGGGCGGGGTCGATGTTTGGCCCCTATCACCTAAAGCGGCTGCTGGGCCGCGGTGGGATGGGTGAGGTCTACGAGGCCGAACACACCGTCAAGGAGTGGACGGTCGCGGTCAAACTTCTCTCCGAAAGCTTCAGTAGAGACCCGGTGTTTCGCGAGCGGTTGAAACGCGAAGCCCGCACCGCCGGTCGTTTGCAGGAACCGCACGTGGTGCCGGTGCACGACTACGGCGAAATCGACGGCCAGATGTTCGTGGAGATGCGCTTGGTCGAGGGCACCGACCTGGACAGCGTGCTCAAACGTTTCGGCCCGCTGCCCCCGCCCCGCGCGGTCGCCATCATCACCCAGATCGCCTCCGCGCTCGACGCCGCCCACGCCGGCGGCGTGACGCACCGCGACATCAAACCGCAGAACATCCTGGTCACTCGTGACGACTTCGCCTACCTGGTCGACTTCGGCATCGCCAGCGCCAACACCGACGAAAAGCTCACGCAGCTCGGCACCGCGGTCGGCACCTGGAAATACATGGCGCCAGAACGGTTTTCCGACGCCGAAGTCACCTACCGCGCCGACATCTACGCGCTGGCCTGCGTGCTTTTCGAGTGCCTGACCGGATCCCCGCCGTATCGGGCCGACAGCGCCGGCGTGCTGGTCTCCGCTCACATGATGGACCCCATTCCCGCGCCCAGCGCGCAGCGCCCGGGCGTCCCCAAGGCGTTCGATGCGGTGATCGCCCGCGGCATGGCCAAAAAGCCCGAGGACCGCTACGCCAGCGCGGGCGACCTGGCCCTGGCCGCCAAGGAAGCGCTGAGCAACCCCGACCAAGACCGCGCCGCCACCATCTTGCGCCGCAGCCAGGAAGCCGCACTGCCCGCCGCCGACAACTCGCGGACCAGCCCCGCCCCGGCGCCTCCGCAGCCGTTCGGGCCCACGTTCAACACGCCGCCGCCGTCGCCGTTCGATCCACCGCCGGCCCCCAGTTCCGGTCCGATACCGTCGCAGAGCGCTCAGGCGTGGGCCCCCACCAGCGGCCCGATCCCGGCGGCCGGTCAACCCGCGCCCCCCTATTACCAAGGCGGCAGCGCCAACTGGGGCGGCCCGCCACAGTTCACCAGCTCAACACCCTGGGGCCCACCGCCCAAACCGCACCGCAATGTCTGGCCCATCATCGCGGCCGTCGCCGTGGTGCTCGTTGTCATCGCGAGCGGGGTAGGCATCTGGCTTGTCGTCCGGCCCAAGCCGGAAGCACCGCAGGCCGCCCCGCTGGGCCCCGAACGGCTCAGCGCCCTGCTGCTCGGTCCGGCCGACATCAACGGGGTGATGGGCTCGTCGTCGATGCAGCCGGGCAAACCCATCACGTCGACGGACAGCTCCTCGGTGATGGTGTCCGCACCCGATTGCCAGGGTGCGCTCTACACCACCCAGGACCCGGTGTACGCGGGAACCGGCTACTCGGCAGTCAACGGATTGGTGTCCTCAGAGGCGGGCGACAACTACGACCACTGGGTCAACCAGGCCGTGGTGCTGTTTCCGTCCGCCGACAAGGCCAAGAGCTTCCTGCAGACCTCCGCGGAGAAGTGGAAAGGCTGTGCCGGCAAGACGGTGACCGTCACAAACAAGAGCAAGACCTATCGATGGACGTTCGCCCAGGTTCAGGGCGGTCCGCCAAAGATCACGCTGATGGACACCCAGGAAGGTGCCGACGGCTGGGAGTGCCAGCGCGCGCTGAGCGTGGCCAACAACGTGGTCGTCGACATCAACGCGTGCGGATACCACATCAGCGATCAGGGCGGCCAGATCGCCGACAAGATCGTCGGCAAAATCGACGCCGAGAAGCCCGCGGCCTAAGGCGCTACGGCGTTGTCACGACTGAAGATCGGGGCCCTGCGCACGTAGGTCGTCGACCGCCGACATCGCGCCGCGCAATTTGGCCAGCCACTCCTCGGCATGTTCACCGACCAGCTTCACCGACCAGGCGAGAGCGTCGGCGCGGGAGCGCGCGACCCCGGCATCGACCAACGTGTCGAGCACCTGGCGTTCGGGTTGCTTCAGCCGTGTCATGACCGGTACTGCGATGTGGGTGAACAGAATTCGCTCGGTGCCCGTCTTGGACCCGACCTCGACGCCCCAGGAAACCTTGCGCCCGTAGCGATCCTGCGCTTCATCGGCGATGCGCATTCGCTCCGACCGGGTGTCTTCGCGGAATCGTGAGGCTCGCCCGGCCGCGCGGGCCTCGCTCGCTTCGGTCTCCGCGTCCGCCGAGTCCGGAAGCTTGCCGACAACGGTGATCTCTTCGCGGTCGACGATCACCGTGGGGTCGCCGTCGAACCAGTTCTCAGGTAGACGTCCGGCGAACCACTCCGCGGCGTCGCCGGCGTCGGGTTGCTGGGCTTGCTGCCAGCCCCCGGGGCGGCCGTACCGCCGCCCGTGTGTGTGATGGGGTTTCATGATTACATGATTACACCGTTACAGGAATTGCGGAACTGCCTTTCACCGGCAGCGAAACGACGGACGTCCGCCGCGTTGTCTTTCGGGGCCGGCGGCCCCCTCGCCGAGGCGTTGTAAACGGGCGGAACGACTGCGAAAAACCCGTTGATCCGGGCTGTTCTACGGCGTATTTTGGGTAGCGAAGCAGGCCCGGAAGCGACCAATTCGAAGCGCCGGAACATGGGGTAGGAATCCGGCCGCGTAGGACACGCATAAGACGTTGTCAGACGCCCCCTAGAGTCGCACCGGGCCTGCCCATGCGTAGCGGCCTTTCACTGGGACGGCGTGGCCGTCAGCCGCCGTCGCCCCGCCGGATGCGGAAGAGTTTCACCTCGCTCTTGATGCCCTTGAGACGACGGGCGCCGGCGAATGATCCGGAGAACTCACCGCTGTCGCCGATGACGTCCCACACCGAATCCGCGACCACGACCGTGCCCGGGCGCGCCACGTTCGTGACACGGCTTGCCACGTTGACCGGACTGCCGAACCAATCACCGGCCCGGCTCACCGCCATGCCGGAGGCCACTCCCGCTCGTAACCGGGGAAAGTCGTTGTCGGTGTCGACGGCTTCGACGAGCTTCACGATGACGTCGAGCAACGGCAGCGGATCGGGGCAGACGAACATCACCGCGTCGCCGATGGTCTTGATGAATCGCACCGGGGGCACCGTCATGTCCCGGGCGAGGATGGCCAGCCGGTTGGCCAGATGCCCCAACTCCTCGGGTGACACCGCCTCGCCGATCCGGGTGAAGCCGACCAGGTCTGCGAAGGCAACGGTGATTCGACGCGCTCCCGGCAGCGGCTTGCCGGCGGCCCGCTCCGCGGCGTTGACCGCTTCGGTTTCCACCATGTGGCGCAGCTGCATGAACAACATGTGCTCGATCATCGGTCCGAGCATCGGTGCGATTTTGCTCACCAAAGCCTTTGAGCCCTGGGCGATTTCGAGCTCGCTGGCAGCCGGTCGCATGATGGCCGAAAGCGCCGTGTACCGCATGACTTCGGCGGCCCGCGACAAACCTTCGGCAAGCACCCGAACCACGAGAACCACCTGTTCGGGATCCAACCCCAGCTCAACGAATCGCTGGGAGAATGCGGCGGCTTCACCGTCGGCCCGCATGTGAACGACCGCGTCGGGATCGTCCACCCGGACCAGACCGATCGCACGCTGCACCCGCTGCAACAGTCCCAGGTCGATGCCATGGGTCTCGCTGATCTCGCGGGTGGACACGTACGTGCCGTCATCGCCCATGAGGTGGCGGGTGGCCAGCAACAGGGGCGGATTGGTCGCCCGGATCTCCTCGGCGGTGATGCCCTCCTCGAGCAGCCACTTCACCAGTTCGGCACGTTCCGCGCGTGCGGTTCCCTCGAGCCCCTCGAGCAAATCGTCGATGTTGCGGTCGGCCCCGTCCTGCACGTCGTCAACGTACAACGCGGACCAGCCATGATGTGAGGTGATGAGCACACCGCTGCTGCGGGGATTCCCGCCGGTCGTCGATCCACGAGCCAGGACGCTGATCCTGGGCTCGTTTCCCAGTGCACAATCACTGGTGGCGGGCCAGTACTACGCCAATCCACGCAATGCGTTCTGGTCGATCACCGGTGAGCTGTTCGGCTTCGATGCGGCCGCGCCCTACGACAGACGGCTCGCGGCACTGCAATCCCACGGTGTAGCTCTTTGGGATGTACTCCACGCGTGCCGCCGCGTCGGCAGCTCCGACTCGGCGATCGAACCAAAGAGTCTGGTGGTCAACAATTTTGGCGAGCTGTTCGCGCACTACCCGACGATCAACGCGGTGTATTTCAACGGCGCCAAGGCGGCCGATCTGTTCCACAGGCTGGCGAGCGCGCCCGATCGGATCCAGCATCAGCGGCTGCCATCGACCAGCCCGGCACACGTGATGCGGCCGGGCGCCAAGCTCGCGGCTTGGGCGGTGATCGCGAGCGCGGCGCGGCCGGGCGAAGCGGGTCACCGCCGATAGATCCAGCGGTGATCGCTCCTAGACGGCTATGACACCGGCGGTCGCCGCAGGGCCCACGGTCGGGCCGCTTCGATCTGCGCCGACAGCGACAACAGGGTCGCCTCGTCATATGGCCTGCCGACGAGTTGGACCGACAACGGCAGGCCATCCCCGTCGAAGTCCCACGGCACCACCGCCGCGGGCTGTCCGGTCAGGTTCCAAATCTGTTGGTAGGGAACGTACTGTCCCACCCTCAGCAGCGTTGACACGGCGCCGCGGCGTTGATAGGCACCGATACGCGAGGGACCCGTCGCGGTGCCGGGGGTGACGACGACGTCGACGTCGTCGAAAATCGCCTGGATCCGTGAGATCACGGCATCCTCGTTCGCCCGGATGGCCTCCATCCGCCGGTCGGAGAAGAACGAACCCAAGCGGGCGATGTTGCGGGTGCGCGCTTCCAGACGTTCGGGATGGGCAAGGGCGTCCGCGTCATCGCAGATACCACGCAAATAGCGGGGCAGATAGTTGGCGAGCATCGCCGAGGCCGGATATTCGGGATCGGCCGCGATCACGTCATGGCCGAGGTCGCGAAGCAACGCGCCGGCCTGGTCGACCGCCGTCAACTCCGCCTTGCCGACCCTGACCGGTAGTGGGGTAGGCACCTTGGTGCTCAACGCAATTCGCAACCGGCCGGGACTGCGTCCCGCAGCTGTCACGAACTCCCCTTCGGGACCGGGCACCGTCGACGTCGCATCCAGGAACATGGCCGCGTCCAGCACCGACCGCGCGATCGGGCCGTTGACGCTCAGCCCGTACCAGGCATCGTCGTGCGGTTCCAACGAGACGCGATCGCGTTGCGGCTTCAGGCCGAACAGGCCACACCAGGTCGCCGGGATGCGAATTGAACCGCCCCCGTCGGATCCCAATGCCAGGGCGGCCAACCCCGCGGCGACCGCGGCGGCACTTCCGCCGCTACTGCCGCCCGGGGTACGGGCGGGATTCCACGGATTACGGGTGGCTCCGAAGGTCATCGACTCGGTGTAGGGCAGCATCATCAGTTCGGGCACATTGGTTTTGCCGATGATCACCGCACCCGCGGCACGCAACCGGCGCACCACCTCCGCGTCGGAGGTGACGGCGGGCCGGTGTCCGCCGCTGCCGAAAGTCGTCACCTCCCCGGCGACGTCGACATCGTCTTTGATCGCGATCGGCACGCCGAGCAGCGGTAGCCGTTCGCCGGCGTCCAGGCGCTCCTGCGCCACGGCGGCCTCGTATCGAGCCTGATCGGCGAGCACCACGCGGTAGCAACGCAGCTGGGTGTCCAGCCGCGCAATCCGCTCCAGGTAGACCTCGAGCAACTCCGGCGCGGTCAGTTCACCGTTGGCCAGCATGCGCGCTTGTGCCGCCGCGCCGGCGAACGCGAGATCGTCCACCGCGGCAGCGTATCGGAGAGAATCGTGGCAGGCCCCGGCTGGTCTCGGCGTGGCCGTGGCGAACTAAGAAGTACCGTAGGCGACATGTCCTGCGTGTTCTGTGCGGTCGTCGCCGGCGAAGCTCCGGCCATCCGGATCTACGAAGACAACGACTACCTGGCCATCCTCGACATCCGCCCGTTCACTCGCGGCCACACGCTGGTGCTGCCCAAGCGGCACAGCGTCGATCTCACCGACACCGCGCCCGAGACACTGGCCGGGATGGTCACCCTGGGCCAACGCATCGCCCGGGCCGCGCGCACCACCGAATTGGCCGACGCCACCAACATCGCCGTCAACGACGGTCGCGCCGCTTTCCAGTCCGTGTTCCATATCCATTTGCACGTTCTGCCCCGGCGCAACGGCGACAAGTTGTCGGTGGCCAAGGGGATGCTGCTGCGGCGCGATCCCGACCGGGACGCCACCGGCCAGATTCTGCGCAACGCGCTGGCCCGCATCGATGCGAGTCAGACGGATTGAGCCCATCGGCGGGTCGTCCAACGCCGCGGCAATCGGGTCCGTCGACCATCCGTCTGCCCGACCGGACTCGTCTGATCACGGCCGCGGCCGCGACCAACCTGGCTAAAGCCACACTTCGCGAACATCAGCAGCGGTTTAATGCCCAGTAACTCGTGGTGAAGTCGCTCGTTTCTTCACCACACAGCAGGGATCGGCTGGAGCGGTTATGAAGCGCTGGGCGGTAAATCCGTGGCGGCGGTCGGGGGTGCCCGCGCGCGTGGGCTGGACGCTGGCCGCAGCATACGGCGTTGCCGAATTGCTGCTGTTGCTGTCCTCGTTCCGAGGATGGCACGGCCCCTACGGAAGCCGACCGGTCAACGAGTTCGTCACTGCGGTGTGTCTGGTGATCGCGGCGGGGTGCGCCGGTCGCGCGGCCCGCTGCACGTCCGGACGGCAGCGTTACGGCTGGCTGGCGCTGGTGACGGCCCTGCTCGGCTGGGCGGTGGGTGAGGTCATCTGGGCGGTCTATGACGTGCGACCGGAGATCGACCACGCCGCCCACCCGGCGGCGGCTGAGATCGTGCTGCTGTTGTGGCCGTTCGGCGCCATGGTGTCGCTGACGCTGTTGTCCCAGCTGTCCCGCAACAGTCCCCGGCGGCTGCTGCTCGACGGTCTCATCGTGGCCACCTCGTTGTTCGTCATCTCCTGGGTGTTCGTCGTCGAAGCGCAGCTGCAGGAGCGTACGGGTACCCGGTTGGCGACGCTGGCGGAGATCTTCAACGACATCGTCCTGCTGACGACGGCGATCCTGATGTTGTCCCGGGCACTTCCCGGCGCTCGGCCCAGCCGGAGCCTGGTCGCCGCAGGTGTCGCGACGATCAGCGTTGCTGACATGATGCTCGTCTTCTATACCGGCATCGGCAGCTATCACACCGGCGATGTCGGTGACGTCATGCGAGTGGCCGGGCTGGCGATGCTGGCGCTGGCCGCGCTGGCCGGCGTGCACGAGCGTCCCGTCCAGGCCTCGCCGGATGAGGTCGAGTTCCGGACCCGGCTGTGGCTGCCCTACCTACCACTGATCCTGGCGGCCACGGTGGGTTGGGGACATGCGGCGGGCAATGCGATGCACGAACCGATGCTGGCCGCGCTGGGCATACTCGTGGCCGCCGTATTGGCCCGGCAATTCGTCGTCCTCGTCGAGAACCAGAACCTGTTGTCGGAGGTCGCGCGGGAGGCCTTCCGCGACAGCCTGACCGGTCTGGCCAACCGGGCTCTGTTCCTGCACCGACTCGACCAGGCCATCGCGCGACGGCGTCCCGACGGCACGCCGATCGCGGTGTTGTGTCTGGACCTCGACAATTTCAAGTCGGTCAACGACGCCCTGGGCCATCCGGCCGGCGACGAACTCCTTGTCCGGGTGGCCGGCCGGCTCACCGCGGCGCTCGGGGACCAGGGCACCATCGCCCGGCTCGGGGGCGACGAATTCGCTGCCGTCATCGAAGCTTCCGTCGAAGAATCGCAGTCGGCCGCGCATCGCATTCTCGACGCCTTCACCGGAGCCATTCTGATCGAGGGCATTCCGATCACGGTGCGGCCGAGCATCGGATTCACGGTGGCCACCGGCGCGGCGAACTGCACGGTCGATCAGTTACTGCGGCACGCGGACTTGGCTATGTATGCCGCCAAACGTGAAGGCGGCCAATGTATTCGCAGCTTCATGCCCGACCTGCCGCTGCCGTATGCGTTTCCGCCAGCGCCGGGTTCGAACCGATCCTCGGTCGCGTCCCGTGCACTTGGCAGTGGCGTCGAGATGGCGCCGGAGTCTCGACCCGTCTCCGAGGTTGCGACCGCGACACCGGCCCCGCCCGAGGATGCGCCCGACGCTGTCCGCTGGCCTCCGCGGGACATCCGCGCTGCCATCGTGCTGCTGGCGATCGGCGTGGTCGCCTTCACCGTGTCCAGCGTCGTACACCCAAATGCCGGGCACGGCATCCTCTCGGCCGCGGCGCTGTATACGGCGCTGACCGTGGTCGCGGCCGGATTGATTGCCGTTCGCGCGTACCGTGTCCCAGCTGATCGGTTCGGCTGGGCCTTGATTGCTGCCGGCATGGCGTCCTCCGCCGTGGGTGACGTCGTCTACGCGTTGTGGGTGCCCAACGGCCGATCCCCGTCGGCGGCCGACCCGGAGTACCTCGCGTACTACCCCTTCGTCTACGCCGGGCTGCTGCTGCTCATGCGGGCACGGCTCAAACGACTGCCGATCCCCATTCAGCTCGATTCGTTGATCTGCGCCTTGACCTTGGCGGCGGTGGCCGCGGCGTTGACGGCGGGTCCGATCCGGGCGGCGGCGGTACACGCCCCGGCGACCGTATGGGTGGGGCTGGCCTATCCGTGGAGCGATCTGATGCTGCTGGCCCTGGCCGCCGGCATGTTGCCAATTCTCGGCTGGCGCAACGAAATTCGCTGGGCGCTGCTGGTGGCCGGATTGGTCTTGTTTGCGGTCGCGGACGCGGCGTATCTGTTCGAGACGTCCGCCGGCCTGTATCGGGCCGGTTCCCTGCTGGATGCCTGCTGGGCCGCGTCGTCGTTACTGATCGCGATGGCGAGCTGGGCCAGATCGTCATCGCTCACGCCACCACCCCGAAGCCGATTCGAGCCCTACGTCACTCCGGTCGCGTCCGCCATCGTGGCGCTGGGCGTGATTGTCCTGGCGCATCATTCGAGGCTCGCCGCGACGCTGGCAGCGCTGGGCCTGGTCGTGGCGGCCGGGCGGTTCGCGCTGACTTTTCGGGACGAAAGCCTGCTGGACACTAACGACAAACTCGCCATGACCGACGAGTTGACCGCGCTGCCGAACCGGCGCTCACTGGCGACGGCCCTGACGGGGTTGCCTGCTTCGCCGCCACCGGAAACTCCGTCGATGCCGACCAGGGCACACGCACGTCAGGCGCTGTTGTTGTTGAGCCTGAGCGATTTCCACGAGATCACCGACTCGATCGGCAGCCAGTTCGGTGACGAGCTGCTGTGCCATATCGCAAACCGTCTGGCCGGCTGCGTCCGTCGTGACGATCTGCTCGCACGGGTGGGCGATGACCAATTCGCCGTGCTGCTTTCGGAAGGGGCCAACCTCACCGCGGCCAGCGCTTCGGCCGGCCGGCTGCTCGAGGCCTTGAGCGAGCCGATCGCTTTGGACCCTATCACCGTACAAGTGGATGCCCGCATCGCCATCGCGCTCTGCCCGGACCACTGCGACTCTCCGCAAGAGCTGTTGAGCCGCGCCGAAATCACCATGGCGTACGCGAAATCCGCCCGTAGCAAGATCGCAGTGTATGACTCCTCGTTCGAGGTTTATCGCGACAACGACCCCAGCCTGATCGAGGAATTGCGCACCGCGTTGTTCGATACCGACGAGCTGAAACTGTACTACCAGCCCAAGATCGACGGACGTGACGGCAGCGTCCACAGTGTCGAGGCGGTGCTGCGCTGGCAGCACCCTCGGCGCGGAACGCTGCTGCCGGAAGAGTTTCTGTCTGTCGCCGAACGCGCCGGGCTGATGCGCAAGATCTCCAACCGCACGCTGAGCATGGCTCTCGCACAGGTCCGCTCGTGGCGTGAGCAAGACATGCCGCTCACCGTCGCGGTGAACCTGTCGACGACCAACCTGCTGGATATCGAACTTGTCGGTACCGTCGAGCGGCTCCTCGCGAATTACGACTTGCCCGCCGAGGCACTCATTCTCGAGATCACCGAGAGTGCGCTGGTGGACTCGGTGCGCTCCCGCAACACCGTCGCCGCCCTGCAGGACCTGGGAATCCGCATCTCACTCGACGATTACGGCACCGGATGGTCGTCACTGGCTCGGCTGCAAGAGGTTTCGGTCGACGAGCTCAAACTCGACCGGATTTTCGTGGCGCGCTTGGCCAATGACGCGCGGTCGGTGGCCATCGTGCGGTCGACGGTGGCGCTGGCGTCGAACCTGGGTGCCGATCTGGTCGCCGAGGGGGTCGAGAACGAGGCCACCCTGAACGCCCTGCGGCGGTATGGCTGCACGATCACCCAGGGTTTCGTGCACACCCCGCCGCTGCCGCCGGATGACCTGCGGGACTGGATCACCAGCCACGCGCCGAACCCCCACCCGAGCCAGTCCAACGAACGAGCGTGATCGCAGCAGGATTCAGAACAGCTCTTTGGCCAGCAGTTCCAGCGTCGTGACCCGGGCCGGTCCGGTCTCGGGATCGGTGCCGCGGCGGGCCGAGGCCACTGGGTTCACCATGACCTCGTCGACCCCGAACCGGTCGGCCAGTGCCCGGATCTGCTCGGCGGCCTCTGCCGGCGCCCCCAGGACGGCGCGCTGCAGTCCGCTCTCCACGATCCGCTGTTGTTGTCCGGTCAACTCGGCAGCCGCAGCCTCCTCGACCAGCGGCACCGGCCCGAGCGGCTGCCCGGTCCGCAGCCGGGCCATCATCTGCAGGTTCGGCAACATCAATGCCGTTGCCTCTTCCCGCGTTTCGGCCACCGCGGCGTTCACCGTCAAAAATGTCAGCGGTTCGGCGGTCAGCTCACTGGGCTTGAATCGCGAGCGGTAGACCTCGAGCGCCTCTTCGGTTCCATTGCCGGAGAAGTGATGTGCGAACACATACGGCATCCCCTTGGCGGCGGCCAGGTGCGCCGAGTACATCGAGGAGCCCAGCAGCCATAGGCGTGGTTCGCCCGCCGCGGCCGGGGTGGCCTTGAGGGTGTAATCACCCGAGTGCAATGGAACCCGCACGCCCCGAGCGCTCATCAGCGCCGCCACGTCGTCCAGATATTCGGGGAAGTTCTCGATGTCGCGGTCGTCGCGACCGCCGCGCAGCGCATACGACGTCACCGGATCCGAGCCGGGCGCCCGGCCGATGCCGAGGTCGATCCGGCCCGGGGCGGCGGCTTCCAGCAGCGCGAACTGCTCGGCCACCGCCAGCGGCGCGTGATTGGGAAGCATCACGCCACCCGAGCCGAGCCGCAGCTGCGAGGTCTGTGCGGCCAGGTAGGCGATCACCACCGGTGGGCTGGTGGCGCCCACCGACGGCATGTTGTGGTGCTCGGCGACCCAGTAGCGGGTAAAGCCCAGCCGATCCGCGGCCTGGGCCAGTTGCACGGTGGCCGCCAGCGCGCCACCGGTCGTCTGGTCGGTGCGCACCGGGATGAGATCAAGGACGGAAAGACGCACGATGGCGTCAACGCGCGCCGGCCCGCAAACGTTCCCGCTCGGCGTGACCCGGCTCAGTAGTCCTTGAGGGTGATTGAGGCGACGATACGGTCGAACACCTCTTGCGGTATCGGGGCACCGCCCGGGATGTTGTCCACGACCAGCCATTGGTTGCGCTTGACGTAGTCACTGAACTCGCGGTGGTAGTTGCCGAAGCCGGCCTCATGGTCGACCGTCTCGCCTTGGGAGGCCGCCTTGAGCTCGCCGGCCAGGATGTAGGCGCCCAGCAGCGCAACGCTGGTTCCCTGGCCCGACAGGGGCGAGCAGCAGTACCCGGCGTCTCCGACCAGCGCCACCCTGCCACGCGACCAGCGATCCATTTTGATCTGCGACATCTCGTCGAAGTAGAAGTCCGGGGCGGTGCGCATGTATTCGAGCAGCTGCGGGCGGACCCAGCCGTCGCCGACCATCCGCCGTTCCAGCTCGGCGAATTGGGCTTCGGTGTCGCGGTAGTCGATCCGCAGATCGGTTTCCATGAAGCCCAGCATGGCCCGCGCCTCGGCGTTGTTGCGCGCGCTGTAAACCCCCGCCATGGTCGAGTCGCCGTAGTGCCACGTCTGCCAGTAGTCCAGGCCCAGGAAGTTGGGCACGGTGAAGATTGCCGCGTGTGTGCCCAGCCTCTCGATGAAATTGTCTTCCGGCCCGAAAACCAAACGCCGCACATTGGAGTGCAATCCGTCGGCGCCGATGACGAGGTCGAAACTACGCGGCGCGGCGCGCTCGAAAGTGACGCGGACGGCCGCGCCCTCGTCCTGCACGGCGGTGATGGTGTCGTCGAAGAGGTATTCGGCCGTCCATTGGCTTGCGCCGTAAAGCAATTCGACCAAGTCGTCGCGCAACAGCTCGATGTCGCGACTGTCGATGGGCCCGCCGGTGGGAGTCGATTCGGTGTCGCGGGACAATTCGTTGCCGTCACGGTCGACGACGGAGGAACCCTGGATTTGCGTCTTGCGCTTCTGGGCGGCGCCCAACAGCCCCATGCGCTCGAGCACCGTCAGCGCCGGTCCCCGCACGTCGATCGCCTGACCACCCGGCCGCGGTCCCCGGTGGCGCTCGACCACCGTCACCGTAAAGCCATGCCGCCCAAGCCAAAACGCCGCCGCGGCTCCCGCCACGCTGGCGCCGGATATCAGAACCCTAGACATGAGAAGTCACTTGATTCCTGCCAGTTCTTTAGCGTCGCGGAAGACGTCGTCGAGCATTGCTGGTGTCAACCTACCGGTGAACATGTTTTGCTGGCTCGGGTGGTAGCAGCCGAGCAGTCGCACACCGGGCGCCAGGTCAGCAACGACGCCGTGACCGAACCGGGGTTTACGACCGGTGGCGGTGCCGGGCAGCCGCAGCGCGATCTGCCAGCCGAACCCGCCCAGGGCCACGACAACACGAACATCCTCGGATACCAACCGCCATTCGGCCTGCAGCCAGGGCCAGCAGGTGTCGCGCTCCTCCGGCGTCGGGGCGTTGGCCGGAGGCGCACACCGCACCGGCGCGACGATGCGAATCTTCTTGGTCTGCAATCCATCCGCGGCATCGACGCTGGTCGGTTGGTTCACCAGCCCGGCCCGGTACAGCGCCGCGTACAACTGGTCGCCCGAGCGGTCGCCGGTGAACATCCGCCCCGTGCGGTTGGCGCCGTGTGCGGCGGGCGCCAATCCGACGATCAACAGCCGGGGGCGCGCCGAGCCCCAACTGGGCACGGGCCGCCCCCAATACGGTTGGTCGGCAAAGGCTCGACGTTTGACTTTCGCCACGTCCTCGCGCCAGGTGACCAACCGCGGGCAGGCCCGGCAGACGCTCACCAAAGCGTCGATTTCGGGAATCGAGCCGGCGTGTTCGGCAAGCTCTGCGACCGCGGCGGCGTCGGCCGCCACGGGGGTTTGCGGTGTGGCCGGATCACCCGGCCATCCGGTGCCGGCACCAACCGGAGAGCCGAACGCCTGGCCGGTACGGGGGTGGGCAAGCACATGAACATCCTGCATGAGTCGAAAAATTCGGTCGCCGCAAATACCGCTTTGACATAAATTCAGCGGCGATATTCCATGAAAAGCGGCGGCCCAGCGTTTCTGATCCTGTTCGCCACGTTGATGGCGACAGCGGGTAGCGGCATCTCGATCGTCGCGTTCCCGTGGCTGGCGTTGCAGCACCACAACAGCGCGCGCGACGCGTCGGCCGTGGCCCTGGCCATGACGCTGCCGCTGGTGTTGTCCACACTTGTCGCCGGCGCCGCGGTCGACTTCTTCGGGCGCCGCCGGGTATCGCTGGTCTCCGATTCGCTTTCCGGGGCGGCGGTGACCGCCGTGCCGCTGATCGCCTGGTGGCTCGGCGCGGACGCGCTCAACCTGGTGGTGCTGGCCGTCCTGGCCTTCTTCGCGGCCGCGTTCGACCCGGCCGGGACGACCGCGCGGGCGTCGATGCTCCCCGAGGCGGCGGCCCGCGCCGGCTGGTCGCTGGCCCGCACCAACAGCATCTACGAGGCGATTCTCAACCTGGGGTTCATCGTGGGCCCGGGCATCGGCGGCCTGATGATCGCCACGGTCGGCGGCATCAACACGATGTGGGTGACGGCGGGGCTGTTCGGATTGTCCATCCTGACGATCGGGCCGCTGCGGCTCGCGGGTACCGGCAAGCCCGAGCGCGAGACCCGGCCGGACGCGTGGTTGTCCGGCATCGCCGAAGGATTGCGGTTCGTCTGGAACCTGCGGGTGCTTCGGACGCTCGGCTTGATCGATCTGGCCGTCACCGCGCTGTACCTGCCGATGGAAAGCGTGCTGTTTCCCAAGTACTTCTCCGACCAACACCAACCCGCGCAGCTGGGGTGGGCGTTGATGGCAATCGGGTTCGGCGGCGTGGCGGGAGCGATCGGCTATGCCGCCCTGTCCAACCACCTGCGACGGCGCACGGCCGTGCTGGCGGCGACGCTCACCTTCGGCGCGGCGACGGTCGGGGTTGCGTTCCTGCCGCCCTTGCCGGTGATCCTGGTGCTGTGCGCGGTGACCGGCGTGGTCTACGGACCGATCCAGCCGATCTACAACTACATGATGCAGACTCGGGCCCCGCATCGGCTGCGCGGCCGCGTCGTCGGGGTGATGACCGGGTTGACCTACGCGGCGGGCCCGTTGGGCTTGCTGGTAGCCGGTCCGCTGACAGACGTGGCCGGGCTGAAGGTGACCTTCCTGGTGTTGGCGGTGCCGATCCTGCTGATCGGCCTCATCGCCAGCCGGCTGCCGTCGCTGCGCGAACTGGACCACGCTCCGGAGTTCGCCGAGGACCCGGGTCCGTAAAGCGGGCTTAGTATCGGGCCGTGAGCTCTGACGCCCTGGCCAGCCTGATCGCCGACCTGCCCGACGGGATGGTCGTCACCGACCCAACCGTCACCGAGGGCTACCGCCAGGACCGCGCCTTCGACCCGTGCGCCGGCAAGCCGCTGGCCGTGGTCCGCCCGCGGCGCACCGAAGAGGTGCAGACCGTGCTGCGCTGGGCTGCCGCACACCGGGTGCCCGTCGTGACCCGCGGCGCCGGCAGCGGTCTGTCCGGCGGGGCGACCGCGCTGGACAACGGCATCGTGCTGTCCACCGAGAAGATGCGCGACATCGCCGTCGACCCGGTGACCCGGACCGCGGTATGTCAGCCCGGGCTGTTCAACGCCGAGGTCAAGATGGCCGCCGCCGAACACGGCCTGTGGTATCCGCCGGATCCGTCGTCGTTCGAAATCTGCAGCATCGGCGGCAATATCGCCACCAACGCCGGCGGGCTGTGCTGCGTGAAGTACGGCGTCACCACCGATTACGTGCTGGGCATGCAGGTGGTGCTGGCCGACGGCACCCCGGTGCGGCTGGGCGGGCCACGACTCAAGGACGTCGCGGGGCTTTCGCTGACGAAACTGTTCGTCGGCAGCGAGGGCACGCTGGGCGTCGTCACGGAAGTGACGCTGCGGCTGGTTCCCAAGCAGAACGCCTCCAGCATCGTGGTAGCCAGCTTCGCCACCGTCGAGGACGCGGTCGAGGCGGTGCTCGGCGTCACCGCGCGGCTTCGCCCCTCGATGCTGGAGTTCATGGATTCGGTGGCGATCAACGCCGTCGAGGACACCCTGCGGATGGATCTGGACCGCGGGGCGGCGGCCATGCTGGTGGCCGGTTCCGACGAGCGCGGCCGCGCCGGCAGCGAGGACGCCGACATCATGGCCAGGGTGTTCGCGGAAAACGCTGCGACGGAAGTGTTTTCGACCGATGATCCCGACGAGGGCGAGGCGTTCGTCGTCGCTCGGCGGTTCTGCATCCCGGCCGTCGAAGCCAAGGGATCGTTACTGCTCGAGGATGTCGGGGTGCCGCTTCCGGCGCTGGGCCGGCTGGTCACCGGGATCGCACGCATCGCCGCGGAACGCGACCTGATGATCTCGGTGATCGCCCACGCCGGCGACGGCAACACCCACCCGCTGATCGTCTACGACCCCGCCGATGCCGACATGACCGAGCGCGCCCACCTGGCGTTCGGCGAGATCATGGATCTGGCCGTCGGGCTCGGCGGCACGATCACCGGCGAGCACGGCATCGGCCGGTTGAAGCGGCCCTGGCTGGCCGGCTACCTGGGACCCGACGTGATGGACCTCAACCGGCGCATCAAACAGGCCCTGGATCCGCAGGGCATCCTCAACCCCGGCGCGGGCATTTAGTTTTTCGCGCTTGACGTCGAGTGTGCGCTGAAGGCGGGATTTCGGCGCTTTTTTTTGCCCTGAGCGCACACCCAACGCCATTAACGCACACTCGAGACGGTTGACATATCGCCGCTGTTGTCGTACGAATGAGACATGGCTGTCGTTATGTCTCACAGCGCACCGGTCACATTTCAGCTGGCCACCGCCGACACGTGGCCGAATCCGTGGTCGATGTACCACGCGTTGCGCGACCACGACCCCGTGCACCACGTCGTGCCGCCCAACCATCCCGAGCATGACTACTACGTGCTCTCCCGGCACGCCGACGTGTGGGCCGCGGCCCGCGACCACGAGACCTTCTCCTCCGCCCAGGGTCTGACCGTCAACTATGACGACCTGGAATTAATTGGACTGCAGGATAATCCACCGTTTGTGATGCAGGATCCACCCGTACACACCGAGTTCCGCAAAATGGTGTCACGCGGGTTCACGCCGCGACAGGTCGAGGCCGTGGAGCCCAAGGTCCGGGAGTTCGTCGTCGAGCGCATCGAGGGGTTGCGCTCGGCCGGCGGCGGCGACATCGTCACGGAGTTGTTCAAACCGCTGCCGTCGATGGTGGTCGCCCACTATCTCGGTGTGCCCGAGGAAGACTGGGCGCAATTCGACGGCTGGACCCAGGCGATCGTCGCGGCCAACACCGCCGAAGGCGGCGTCGCGGGCGCCCTGGAAACCGTGGGCGATGCGGTCGGGTCGATGATGGCCTACTTCACCGGGCTGATCGAACGGCGCCGGATCGAACCCGAGGACGACACCATCTCGCACCTCGTGGCCGCCGGGGTCGGCGCCGACGGGGACGTCGCCGGCACGCTGTCGATCCTGGCGTTCACGTTCACCATGGTCACCGGCGGCAACGACACCGTCACCGGCATGCTCGGCGGCTCGATGCCGCTGTTGCACGAACGGCCCGACCAACGTCAGTTGCTGGTGGACAACCCCGACCTGATCACCGACGCGGTCGAGGAGCTGCTGCGGATGACCTCACCGGTGCAGGGACTGGCCCGCACCGTCACCCACGACGTGACCGTCGGCGAGACGACCATCCCCGCCGGGCGCAGGGTGCTGTTGCTATACGGCTCCGCCAACCGCGACGAACGCCAATACGGTTCGGACGCAGGCGAACTCGATCTGACCCGATGCCCCCGCAACATCCTGACGTTCAGCCACGGCGCACACCACTGCCTGGGTGCCGCCGCCGCCCGGATGCAATCGCGCGTCGCACTGACCGAACTGCTGGCCCGCTGTCCGGACTTCGACGTGGACGAATCCGGCGTCGTCTGGGCCGGCGGCAGTTACGTCCGGCGTCCGCTGTCGGTGCCGATTCGAGTGAAGTCCTGATGCCCGGCAACGACTGGCTGGGTACGCATCGGACCGAAGCGGCCGCCGACCGGATACTCGACGCGGCCGAGCAGCTCTATACACAGCGCGACTCGGACTCGATCGGCATGCACGAAATCGCCAGGGCTGCAGGTTGTTCCCGCGCGACGCTGTACCGGTACTTCGAGAATCGCGAGGCGCTGCGAATCGCTTACGTCCACCGCGAAACCCATCGGCTGGGCCGCGAGATCATCGCGCGCACCGGCGACATCGAGGACCCGCGGCAACGGCTGATCGCGAGCATCCTCGTCACGCTGGGGATGGTTCGCCAGAGCCCCGCGCTGGCGTCCTGGTTTGCCACCACCCGCCCGCCCGTAGGTGGCGAATTGGCCGGGCAATCCGACGTGATCGTGGCCCTGGCAGTGGCATTCCTGCATTCGCTGGGACCCGACGATCCCGCCGTCGTCGAACGCCGGGCCCGTTGGACGGTGCGGGTGATCGTCTCGCTGCTGACGTACCCGGGCCGCGACGAAGACGAAGAGCGGGCGATGATCGAGGAATTCCTGGTGCCGATCGTGACGCCGGTGTCCGCCCGCGGCTAGTTGTGATCGCGCGCGCGGTGGCTCAGTCGCGGACGCGGGTGAATCGGTGCAGCAGCCACGCCAGCGGGATCGTCACCACCACCGTCGCGATGTACAGATACAGCATTGAGCCGGTGTAGACGTGCGCGCCGACCACGTAGTCCATCGCGAATTCCATGGTGATCAGGTGGATCAAAAAGATCTCGTAGGAGATCTCTCCCAGCCACAACATCGGGCGGCTGGCCAGTAATCGCGAATACCAGCCGTGGTCACCCAGCGCCAGCGGTGCCACCGCGAGTGCGGCGATCACAGCATAGAAACATGTCTTGAACAACGCCTCGCTCAGCGTCGCCGGGGAGGTCGTGGGAGCGCCGGCAATGGGCGTGGACACGATGAAGTAGCTGATGACGGCCAGCGGTACGGCCACGAACCCGTAGCCGCGCACCCCCATCTCCTGGAGCACGGTAAGAATCATTCCGGCGAGGAACCAGGCTAGATAGGTGGGCAGCCACAGCCGGGCGCCGTCGGGAAACCAGTGGTCGGTGTGCACCAGCACCAGCCAGGCCGGGCTGATCAACAGCATCCCCGCCAGGGCGCCCAGCACCAGTTTCGGCTGCCACTGCCGCCGGCAGATCAGCACCAGCAGCAGGTAGGCCAGCAGCGGCAGCACGACATAGAACGACCCCTCCACCGCCAGGCTCCACATCTGGGTCAGCCCCTGATGCAGATACTTGCCCAGGTAGCCGTTGCAGTAGATCTGGGTCAGCGTCAGATTGCGCGCCAGCCCCAACCAGCTGTGTCCGGGGTTCGGCCCGGCATCGCGGAAGTGGTACAGGACGTAGGCGAACAACACCGTGATGACGTAGGCGGGCATGATGCGCCGAACCCGGTGCCACGCATAGCGACTCAGCGACGGCGGTGGGCCGCCTTTCGCGGCCGACTTGACCCACGGGCGGAACAACAGGTAGCCGGAGAGCACGAAGAAGATCGGCACGCCGATCTCCATCCGGGAACCGACCAGTCCCCAATAGCCGTGCGTGTATTTGCCGGTGGTGTAGGCCGCGTGGGTGCCCACGACCAGGAGCGCGGCGACCGCGCGGATCCCGGTCAGCGAGGCGACCCGGTCGACGCGAGAGGTCTGCTCGAGCCCGCCCTGGGCGTCTTGTTCTTCGGACAGCGTCATCCGCCGTGTTTCCTGCGCGGCTTCCCACCATCTCGGCTGCGCGGATTGGCGGATGACCGCTCCGGTTGCAGGTTGATCAGCACTCCCGAAATACGGGTGTTCTCAAGCCTTTTCAACGTCGAATTGGGCAACTTGGCCGGCAGTTCCACCAGGGAGAAATCCGGCCCGATCGCGATATGGCCGAAATCGCTGCGATGCAACCCTCCCTCGTTGGCAATGGCGCCGACGATCGCGCCCGGGCCGATCTTGTGCCGCTTGCCCACCGCGATGCGATAGGTGGCGAAGGGCCGTGCATCCCTTGGCCTTTCGGGGCGGTCACGACGTTCGGTACGCCGCTCGCGCCGCTCCGGCGGCGGTTCGGGCGACATCAGGAACTCTCCGCCGTCGCGCGATTGCAGTGCCAGCGCCGCGGCGATATCGACCATCGGGGTGTCGTGCTCGCGTTCATAGTCCTGGACCAACTTGCGGAACAGCTCGATCCCGGGAGCATTGAGCGCGGTGGTGATGGAATCGGCGAACTTGGCCACCCGCTGCGCGTTGACGTCCTCGACGGTGGGCAATTCGGCTTCGGTGAGCGTTTGCCGCGTGGCCTTTTCGATCGCCTTGAGCAGGTGGCGCTCTCGCGGCGAGACGAACAGCAGCGCGGTTCCCGAACGTCCGGCCCTGCCAGTGCGTCCGATCCGGTGCACGTAGGACTCGGTGTCATGCGGGATGTCGTAGTTGAGCACGTGCGATATCCGTTCGACGTCCAGCCCGCGTGCGGCCACGTCGGTGGCGACCAGGATGTCGATGCTGCCGTCCTTCAGGGCGGCGACGGTCCGCTCGCGCTGGCTCTGCGGGATGTCTCCGTTGATGGCTGCCGCGGAAAAACCTCGGGCCCTGAGCTTTTCGGCGACTTCCTCGGTGGCCTGTTTGGTTCGGACGAAAATGATCATCGCCTCGAACGCCTCGACCTCCAGGACCCGCGTCAGCGCATCCATCTTGCGCGGGCCGGCGACCTGGATGTAGCGCTGCGAAATGTTCTCGGCGGTAGCGGTTTTCGCTTTGGTGCTGACCTCGAGCGGATCGTGCAGATACTTAGTGGTGAGCTTGCGGATGGCGGCCGGCATGGTCGCGGAGAACAACGCCACCTGCTTGTATTCCGGGGTCTCGGACAGTATGCGATCGACTTCTTCGGCGAACCCCATGGTGAGCATCTCGTCGGCCTCATCGAGCACCAGGTAGTCGACGCGTGACAGGTCCAGCGTCCCCCGCTCGAGGTGGTCGATCACTCGGCCCGGAGTGCCGACCACCACGTGGGCACCGCGTCGCAGTCCGGCCAGCTGCACGCTGTAGGACGAGCCGCCATAGACCGGCAGCACGTTGATCTTGGGCAGATGGGCCCCGTACCGGCTGAACGCCTCGGCCACCTGCAGGGCCAGTTCCCGGGTGGGTGCGAGCACCAGCGCCTGGGTTGCGGTGCTGGTGACGTCGATCTTGGACAGAATCGGGATCGCGAACGCGGCGGTCTTGCCGGTGCCGGTCTGGGCCAGCCCGACGACATCGGAGCCCGCCATCAGCGCCGGGATGGTCGCGGCCTGAATGCCGGTGGGCGATTCGTAGCCGACGTCGGCGATAGCCCGCAAGACCAAGGGATTGATCTGCAGGTCGGCAAACGTCGGTGAGGCAGCTTCAGTCGAGCTGTCCGGGAGGGTCATCGTCCAAGGAGTCTAGTGGTGCTCGCGAGCTCGGCCGAGCTGAGCGCTGCGCGTGATCATCAGCACACCCGGCCATGCCTGCCACAGCCCCGGACCCGATGACGGTACGGTGCGGAGATGTGTGGTCGCTACCGGGTCGTACCGAGCCACTGAGCGGCTCGGCCGCTGTCGCTCTCATCGCCTTCACGTTGACCGGCTGCGGTTCGGGAGACTCCACCGTCGCGAAGACACCCCCGCCCAGGACGACTTCGGAGACCGCATCGATCACCGCTCCGGCCACACCGTCGCCGGCCGCCCAACCCGGCAATGCGCCGCCGACCGACCCCTGCGCGGTCAACCTCGCCTCGCCCACCATCGCGAAGGTGGTGTCCGAGCTGCCCCGCGACCCGCGCAGCCAGCAACCCTGGAACCCCGAACCGCTGGCCGGCAACTACAACCAGTGCGCGCAGCTGTCGGTGGTCATCATCAAGGCCAACACCAACGCGGTCAGTCCGACCACCCGTGCGGTGCTGTTCCACCTCGGGCAATTCATCCCGCAGGGTGTGCCCGACACCTACGGATTCAACGGCGTCGACGCAGCGCAAACCACGGGTGACACGGTCGCGCTGACCTATCCCAGCGGGATCAACGGCTTGAACACCGATGTGAAGTTCCACTGGAACGGCAACGCGGTCGAACTCATCGGCAACACCCCCGCCCACTAATCGAGGGCACGCCCGCCCGGCACAACCCTCCTGTCGGAGCGCTGGCCTACTGTGGCTCCAGTGTTGGTCTCCGGCGACAGCATCGTTTACAGCGCATCGGATCTTGCCGCCGCCGCCCGCTGTGAATTCGCCCTGCTGCGCGATTTCGACGCGAGGCTGGGCCGCGGGCCAGCGGTCACCGTCGAGGACGATCTGCTCACGCGGACGGCCGCCCTCGGTAGCGAACACGAGCGACGCGAGCTCGCCTCGCTGCGCGACCGCTTCGGACAGTCCGTCGCGATCATCGGCCGCCCCGCCTACACGCCCGCGGGCCTGGCGGCAGCCGCGGACGCCACCCGGCGTGCCGTCGCCGACCGCGCGCCCGTGGTGTATCAAGCCGCAATGTTCGACGGCCGCTTCGCCGGCTTCGCCGATTTTCTGGTCCGCGACGGCGAGCGGTATCGCGTCGTTGACACGAAACTGGCCCGCTCAGCCAAGGTGACCGCGCTGTTGCAGCTGGCCGCCTACGCCGACGCGTTGGCCGCCTCGGGCGTCCCGGTCACGCCGGAGGCCGAACTGCGGCTGGGCGATGGAACCGCGGTGCGGCATCGCCTTTGCGACCTCATCCCGGTGTACCGCTCCCAGCGGGCCCGCTTGCAGCGCCTCCTCGATGAGCACCATGCGGGCGGTACCGCGGTGCGCTGGGACGACGAAGGCGTGGCCGCCTGCTTTCGCTGCCCGTTGTGCCTCGAGCAGCTGCGGGCGGCCGACGACGTGCTGCTGGTCGCGGGCATGCGAGTAAGCCAGCGCGACAAGCTGTTTGGCGCCGGCATCAGTACGGTTGCCGAGCTGGCCGATCATCGCGGGCCCGTGCCCGGCCTGGCCGCGGGCGTCCTGAACAAATTGACCATCCAGGCGAAACTGCAAGTCCGCCAACGTGAAACCGGCGTTCCCCAGGTCGAGGTCATCGATCCTCAGCCGCTTGCCCTGTTACCTGAGCCCGACCCGGGAGACCTGTTCTTCGACTTCGAAGGCGACCCGCTGTGGACCACCGATGGTCGCGAGTGGGGCCTGGAATATCTGTTCGGCGTGTTAGAAGCCGGGCCGACGGGCAAGTTCCGCCCGCTGTGGGCGCACAACCGAGCCGACGAACGCAAGGCGCTGATCGACTTCTTGGCGCTGGTGGCCAAACGCCGCAAGCGCCGACCCAACATGCACATCTACCATTACGCGCCCTACGAGAAAACCGCATTGCTGCGACTCGCAGGTCGCTACGGAGTGGGCGAGGACGACGTCGACGAACTGCTGCGCAGCGGCACGCTGGTCGACCTTTACCCCTTGGTGCGCAGGAGCATTCGCGTGGGTGCGGAGTCGTTCAGTCTCAAGGCGCTGGAACCGCTCTACATGGGGGCCCAACTGCGCGCGGGCGACGTGACCACGGCCACCGGTTCGATCACCTCCTACGCACGGTACTGCGAACTCCAGGCGGACGGCCGCGGCGACGAGGCCGCGTCGGTGCTCAAGGAGATCGAGGACTACAACCACTACGATTGCCGGTCGACTCAGGAATTGCGTAACTGGCTGATGCTGCGCGCCTACGAATCTGGCGTCGTACCGATCGGCGTCCAGCCCGTGGCCGACGGCAACACCGTCGATGACCGCGACCGGCTGGCGGTGACGTTATCGGCGTTCACCGGAGCTGCCGGCATCGACGACCGTACCGCGCAGCAGACAGCGGTGGCGCTGCTGGCCGCGGCGCGTGGCTACCACCGGCGCGAGGACAAGCCCTTCTGGTGGGCGCATTTCGACCGGCTGAACTTCCCCGTCGACGAGTGGGCGGATAACACCGACGTGTTCGTCGTCGAGCGCGTGTCGGTCAGTGTCGACTGGAACACGCCTCCCCGCGCGCGCAAACCGCAGCGGCGGCTGCAGCTACGCGGCGAGCTGGCGCGCGGTGACTTGAAGAGCGACGTTTTTGCGCTCTACGACCCGCCGGCGCCGCCCGGCATGACCGACAACCCGGACCGGCGCGCGGCCGGGCGGGCCTCGGTCGTCGAAGCCGACGATCCGGCGGTCCCCACCGAAGTGGTGGTGCTTGAGCGAGTCGGCGGCGACGGCAAGACCTTTCACCAGCTGCCGTTCGCCCTGACCCCCGGCCCGCCCATTCAAACGACGGCCCTGCGCGAGTCGATCGAGGAAACCGCGGCGGCGGTGGCCGCCGGACTGCCGCAACTGCCCGGCAGCGCCATCGTCGACGTGCTGCTGCGCCGCGCGCCCCGCACGCGGGGTGGTGCTGGCCTCCCGCATGGCGATGACACCGTCGCCGACATCACCGCCGCGTTAGTCGCCCTGGATTCGTCGTACCTGGCGGTGCACGGACCGCCCGGTACCGGCAAGACGCACACCGCCGCCCGCGTGATCCACCACCTGGTCACCAAACACGGCTGGCGCGTTGGTGTCGTCGCGCAATCGCACGCCACCGTGGAGAACGTCCTGGACTGTGTGATCGATGCCGGCCTGGATCCGCAACGGGTCGCGAAGAAACGCTACGACCACCAGGGCCCGCGCTGGCGGGAGATCGACGGCGGCGCGTACGCCGCGTTCCTCGCCGACACGCCGGGATGTGTGATCGGCGGGACGGCATGGGATTTCGCCAATGCCAATCGGATACCGCCGGGAAGCCTGGACCTGCTGGTGATCGACGAAGCGGGCCAATTCTGTTTGGCCAACACCATCGCCGTGGCCCCGGCCGCCGCCAACCTGCTGCTACTCGGGGACCCTCAGCAGTTGCCGCAAGTCAGCCAGGGCACTCATCCCGAGCGCGTGGACACCTCGGCGCTGGAGTGGCTGGTCGACGGTCAGCGCACCCTGCCCGACGAACGCGGCTACTTCTTGGATCTCTCGTATCGAATGCATCCGGCCGTCTGCGCCGCGGTTTCGGCGCTCTCCTACGAGGACAGATTGCATTCCCACGAATGCACCGCCGCCCGCCGCCTCGACGGGTGCCGGCCTGGCGTGCAGCTGGTTTCGGTTGAGCACCAGGGCAACTCGACCGAGAGTCCCGAGGAGGCCGGCGCGATCGTCGCCGAGATCAACCGACTGCTCGGCGCTTCCTGGACCGACGAACACGGCACCCGGGCGTTGACCGCCGGTGACGTGCTGGTGCTGGCGCCCTACAACGCCCAGGTGGCGTTGCTGCGCCGCCGGTTGACCGCCGCGGGGCTCGGTGGGGTGCGGGTCGGGACGGTCGACAAATTTCAGGGCGGACAGGCCCCGGTCGTCTTCATCTCGATGACGGTGTCGTCCATGGATGTGGTGCCCCGCGGAATCTCTTTCCTGCTCAACAGGAATCGGCTCAACGTCGCGGTGAGTCGGGCCCAGTATGCGGCGGTGATCGTGCGCTCGGCGGCACTGACGGAATATCTGCCCGGCACACCCGCGGGCCTGATCGACCTGGGCGCCTTCCTGGCGCTCACGCAGCCCGATCTGCGCTGACGGCTAACCGGTTGACGAGTGCCTGCCCGAACCGGTGGGGTCGTCGTCCGGATCGGAACGGTGATGCTGACCTCGCAGCGACTCTCCCTCGGTGAAATGCCGCCCCGCCGAGCCGTTGTGGTGGCGTCGCGGAGGCCGGGTGAGCCGATCGCCCGGTGGGATGGATTTAGGCGGACGCCGCACCGCCACCTGGCGGAGCCGTTTGCCGCTGTCCACATGAGACCCATTGTGGGCGTGGCCGATCGGCTGACCTTGCGCGGCAGGTTCGTCGAGCACCGTCTGCCACGGATCGGTGGGACCGCGGCGTGGCGCTGCGGTAGGCGCCGGGCGCGGGCGATCGAGCCGCTGCCGGGGTGGCTCAAGGTTGCGTCCCCGCTCGGCGTCGGGCTCGCGCACCAGGACGAATTCGACGTACTCGTCGTCGTCGTAGTCGTCGTCGACGATGTCATCGCCGTCGGATGCGAGCGGTCCGTCGCCCGCCATGCCATCCCCCTTGCCCGCCCGAGGCGCAAACCCCACCAAGAACAGTGCGGCGATGATTCCGAACAACGCGACGAACGCCGGCAACAGCACCGATTGCGACATCGCGGCGGCGAACGGTTCGCGCAGGAACCCGGGCAGCTGCAAGGTGAGCGCATCCTCGCCGGCGGCCCCGCCGGACGGCTGCCGCGGCATCTCGGCGGTGATCCGCCATGTCATGAACGCCGCCATGCCGGCGCTGCCGAGCACCGCGCCGAGCTGGCGCACGGAGTTGTACACCGCAGAGCCCGCGCCGGCCAGCTGCGGCGGCAGGTTGCGCGTCGCGGTGGCCGTCAGCGGTGACCACACGAACGCCATTCCGACACCCATCGCGAAGAACGGCAAAACCAGCCGCCAGATCGGCGTCGTCGGCGACATCTCGAAGGTGAGCCAGGTCAGCGCGATCGCCAGCACCGAGAAGCCGAAACCGAGCACCGGCTGCGGATGGTATTTGTCGACGATCTTGCCGACGAACGGCGCGAAGACACCGTTGGCGATCGCCATGGGCGCGATCAGCAAGGCCGAGCGCGTCGGCGAGAGCCCGCACACGGCCTGCGCATAGAACGTCAGCGGCAGCATCATCGCCGTCGCGGTGAACGAGATGATGGCCACCCCGACGTTGCACAGGCTGAAATCCCGGTCGCCGAAGATCACCAACGGAATCAGCGGCTCGTGGGCGTTGAGCGACTGCCAGAACGCGAAGGCCGTCATGAATCCGACGCCCGCGACGATCAATGCCCAAATCCAGGGTTGCCAGTGCGCGGCCTGGCCCTGTTGCAGCCCGAACACGATCAGGAAGATGCCCACGCCGGACAGCGCGACTCCGATCAGGTCGAAGCGGTGCGACTGGGTGGGCAGCACCGGGATCAGCCAATAGGCCAGCCCCAGCCCGAGGACGCCGATGGGGACGTTGACGAAGAAGATCCACTGCCATCCCAGCCCGTCGACCAGCACACCACCGGCCAGCGGGCCCACCAGACTGGCGGCGCCGGCGGTGGCGCCCCACAGGCTCACCGCGACGCCACGTCGCTGCGCCGGGAAGATCCGGGTGATGGTCGACAAGGTCTGCGGGGTGAGCAGCCCCGCGCCGACGCCCTGCACGACGCGCGCCGCGATGAGCATGGCCGCGCTGCCGGCCAGCCCGCACCAGACCGAGGAGACGGTGAACACCACCAGGCCGATCAGGTAGAGGTTCTTCGGGCCGAACCGGTCGCCCAGGCGCCCGGCCACCAGCAACACGACCGCATAGCCCAGCAGGTAGGCGCTGGTCACCCAGACCACGGTGTCGTAGCCGATGCGCAAACTGGCCATGATGGTCGGGTTCGCGATGGCCACGATGGTCGAGTCGACCATGATCATGAAAAAGCCGATCATCATCGCCCACAGCGGGTTCCAGGGGTTCTGTGACGCCGCCGTGCTTCGGGTGAGAAAGTCCCAGCGGTTGGCGGCCTGGGCCGGCCCCGAGCCCGCGCGCCGCGCTCCCCCGGGCGTGCGGGGCGTAGCCGTGGTCATCCACCCCACCTCGTTTCACTCCCGACGATGCTGTTCAGCCGTATCGGCCCGTTTGGTCGACCGGCCCAACCCACGCAGCTGATATACCCGAGCGCGGAGCGATACCAGCATGGGGACCGAGAAACGGCACGGACCGTCGCGGACATCCAGCCTGCATTATTCCCGGTGAGGCAAGGGGCCGGCAGCCAAGGATCCGGCCGGGGAGCATATCGCGTCAGGATTTGCCGCGGGCGCGTTAGCCTGGAAGAACGCCAGGTGCAGGAGAGACAAATATGCGGGCTCGACGGAAGAAGTCGCCGAACCGGTTTTTCACCATGTCCAACGCGGGACAGCCGCCGAGCGCCGACAACGGCCGGCCCAAAATGTCCGCGCGGGCGTTGGCGCAGGTCATCGAGCGGAGCTCGCGGTTGCAGGGCCCGGCCGCCGAGGCCTATGTGACCCGGCTGCGCAACGCCCACCCCGATGCCAGCCCGGCGGAGATCCTGGCCAAGCTGCAGAAGCGATACCTGGCCATCGTGACCGCCGGCGGCGTTGCGGTGGGGGCCGCCGCGACCATCCCCGGCATCGGCACGATCAGTGCCCTGTCCGCGGCGGCCGCCGAAACCGTCACCTTCTTGGAGGCCACCGCGTTCCTGGTGTTGGCGGTGGCGGCGGTCTACGACATTCCGGCCGATCACCGGGAGCGACGTCGCGCGCTGGTGCTGGCGGTGCTCGTCGGCGACAACAGCGAGCACGCCGTCGCCCAGCTGATCGGTCCGAGGCGCACCAACGGCGGCTGGATCTCGGAGAGCCTGGCCGCCCTGCCGCTGTCGTCGATGTCGCGGCTGAACTCACGGCTGCTCAAGTCGTGGGTCAGGAAGTACACCCTGCGGCGCGGCGCGCTGTTGTTCGGCAAACTGCTGCCGGTCGGGATCGGGGTCGTGGTGGGTGCCATCGGCAACTACCTTGCCGGTAAGAAGATGATCCGCAATGCCAACCGGGCTTTCGGCGCCCCGCCCGCGCGCTGGCCCCGCGCGCTGCATCTGGTGCCCCCGGTCCACGAAGCCGGCTAGTGGCGATCGCAAGCGCGGCGTAGCCGGGCGCAGCGGGTCGCCACCATCGGGACCGCCCCTCGGCGGTCCTGGTGACCCCGGTCAGCCTGGCGGATCGGCAGCGAAAGGTTAGCCTTATAGGGCGGAACAATGGGTACCGCCATGGGTGTGAGGTGTCCGGTCATCCGGGGCCGACAAGAGTGCAGGTGCCACGGGAATGCGCCTGCGAAACAGAAGGATTGAGGCGAACTGCGGTCGTGAGCAACATAAGTTCACCATTCGGGCAAAACGAATGGCTGGTCGAGGAGATGTACCGCAAGTTCCGCGACGACCCCTCGTCAGTCGATCCGAGCTGGCACGAGTTTCTGGTCGACTACAACCCCGAAGCGACCAGTGAATTCGCGCCGGCCGCCTCGACCAGCGGCGATGGCCCGCAGGCCACCGCGGCGGCACCGCCGAAACCGGCTCCGGCGACCCCGCAAACCACCGAGCCCGCCAGGCCCACACCGCCTGCCAGCACTGCCGCCGGCAATGGGAGCGCGGCGCGGCCGGCCAAGGCCTCTGCTCCCCCGCCGGCGGACGGCGACGAGCTGCAGACCCTGCGGGGTGCCGCGGCGGCCGTCGTCAAAAACATGTCGGCGTCGCTGGACGTGCCGACCGCGACCAGTGTCCGCGCCGTCCCGGCCAAGCTGCTGATCGACAACCGGATCGTCATCAACAACCAGCTCAAGCGCACCCGCGGCGGCAAGATCTCGTTCACCCACCTGCTGGGCTACGCGCTGGTGCAGGCGATCAAGAAGTTCCCGAACATGAATCGGCATTACGCCGAGGTCGACGGCAAGCCCACCGCGGTGACGCCCGCGCACACCAACCTCGGCCTGGCCATCGACCTACAAGGCAAAGACGGCAAGCGTTCCCTGGTGGTCGCGGGGATCAAGGGCTGCGAAGCCATGCGGTTCGCGCAGTTCGTCACCGCCTACGAAGACATCGTGCGACGCGCCCGCGATGGCAAGCTGACCGCCGAAGACTTTGCCGGCGTGACTATTTCGCTGACCAACCCGGGCACCATCGGCACGGTGCACTCGGTGCCGCGGCTGATGAGCGGCCAGGGCGCCATCATCGGTGTCGGCGCCATGGAGTACCCCGCGGAGTTCCAGGGCGCCAGCGAGGAACGCATTGCCGAGCTGGGTATCGGCAAGCTGATCACGCTGACCTCGACCTACGACCACCGCATCATCCAGGGCGCGGAGTCCGGCGACTTCCTGCGCACCATTCACGAGATGCTGCTGTCGGATGCCTTCTGGGACGAGATCTTCCGCGAGCTGGGCAACCCGTACCTGCCGGTGCGCTGGAGCACCGACAACCCGGACTCGATCGTCGACAAGAACGCCCGGGTGATGGAGTTGATCGCGGCCTACCGCAATCGCGGTCACCTGATGGCCGACATCGATCCGCTGCGGTTGGACGGCAGCCGCTTCCGCAGCCACCCCGATCTCGAAATTCTCAACCACGGCCTGACGCTGTGGGATCTGGACCGGGTATTCAAGGTCAACGGCTTCGCCGGATGCCAGTACAAGAAACTGCGCGACGTGCTGGGTCTGCTGCGCGACGCCTACTGCCGCCACATCGGCGTGGAATACACCCACATTCTCGAACCGACACAGCAGGAATGGCTGCAGCAGCGCGTCGAGACCAAGCACGTCAAACCGACGGTGGCCGAGCAGAAGTTCATCCTGAGCAAGCTGAACGCGGCCGAGGCATTCGAAACCTTCTTGCAAACCAAATACGTTGGCCAGAAACGTTTTTCACTTGAGGGTGCGGAAAGCATCATTCCGATGATGGACGCCGCGATCGATCAGTGCGCCGAGCACGGACTCGACGAGGTGGTCATCGGCATGCCGCACCGCGGCCGGCTCAACGTGCTGGCCAACATCGTCGGCAAGCCGTACTCCCAGATCTTCAGCGAGTTCGAGGGCAACCTCAACCCGGCACAGGCGCACGGGTCCGGGGACGTGAAGTATCACCTGGGCGCCACCGGTGTGTACCTACAGATGTTCGGCGACAACGACATTCAGGTGTCGCTGACCGCCAACCCGTCGCACCTGGAAGCCGTCGACCCGGTGCTCGAGGGTCTGGTGCGCGCCAAACAGGACCTGCTTGACCGCGGTGCGGAAGACCACGGGGACGAAAAAGCCTTCTCGGTGGTGCCGATGATGCTGCACGGCGACGCCGCGTTCGCCGGCCAGGGCGTGGTCGCCGAGACGCTGAACCTGACCCACCTACCCGGTTATCGCGTCGGCGGCACCATCCACATCATCGCCAACAACCAGATCGGCTTCACCACCGCGCCGGAGTATTCGCGGTCCAGCGAGTACTGCACCGACGTCGCGAAGATGATCGGGGCGCCGATCTTTCACGTCAACGGCGACGACCCGGAAGCGTGCGCGTGGGTGGCCAAGCTGGCCGTCGACTTCCGGCAGGAGTTCAAGAAGGACGTCGTCATCGACATGCTGTGCTACCGCAAGCGCGGCCACAACGAGGGCGACGACCCGTCGATGACCAACCCCGCGATGTACGACGTCGTCGACCTCAAGCGGGGAGTCCGCAAGAGCTACACCGAAGCCCTGATCGGCCGCGGCGACATCTCGATGAAAGAAGCCGAGGACGCGCTGCGCGACTACCAGGGCCAGCTGGAGCGGGTGTTCAACGAGGTTCGCGAGCTGGAGAAACACGGCGCGCTGCCCAGCGAATCGGTCGAGGCCGACCAGATGCTGCCCGCCGGCCTCGCCACCGCGGTGGACAAGGCGCTGCTGGCCCGCATCGGTGACGCATTCCTGGCGATTCCGGACGGCTTCACCGCGCACCCGCGCGTGCAGCCGGTGCTGGAGAAGCGCCGGGAGATGGCTTACGAGGGCAAGATCGACTGGGCTTTCGGTGAGCTGCTGGCGCTGGGTTCGCTGGTGGCCGAGGGCAAGCTGGTGCGGCTGTCGGGGCAGGACACCCGGCGCGGCACCTTCTCCCAGCGGCATTCGGTGATCTTCGACCGCCACACGGGCGAAGAGTTCACGCCGCTGAAGCTGTTGGCGACCAACGCCGACGGCACCCCGACCGGCGGCAAGTTCTTGGTCTACGACTCGCCGCTGTCCGAGTACGCCGCCGTCGGCTTCGAGTACGGCTACACGGTGGGCAACCCGGACGCCCTGGTGTTGTGGGAGGCGCAGTTCGGGGACTTCGTCAACGGTGCGCAGTCGATCATCGACGAGTTCATCAGCTCCGGTGAGGCCAAGTGGGGCCAGCTGTCCAATGTCGTGCTGCTGCTGCCGCATGGCCACGAGGGCCAGGGCCCCGACCACACCTCGGGTCGCGTCGAGCGCTTCCTGCAGCTGTGGGCCGAGGGTTCGATGACGATCGCGATGCCCTCGACACCGTCGAACTACTTCCACCTGTTGCGGCGCCACGCCCTCGACGGTGTGCAGCGTCCGCTCATCGTGTTCACGCCGAAGTCGATGCTGCGCAACAAGGCCGCGGTCAGCGACGTCAGGGACTTCACCGAGATCAAGTTCCGCTCGGTGCTCGAAGAGCCCACCTACGAGGACGGCATCGGTGATCGCAGCAAGGTCAGCAGGGTCCTGCTGACCAGCGGCAAGATCTACTACGAGTTGGTGGCCCGCAAGGCCAAGGACAACCGCGACGATGTGGCGATCGTGCGCATCGAGCAACTCGCTCCGCTGCCGAAGCGCCGGCTGCGCGAAACGCTGGATCGCTACCCGAACGTCGAGCAGTACTTCTGGGTCCAGGAGGAGCCGGCCAACCAGGGTGCATGGCCGCGATTCGGGCTGGAGCTGCCCGAGCTGCTGCCCGACAAGTTGACCGGGATCAAGCGCATCTCGCGCCGGGCGATGTCGGCCCCCTCGTCGGGCTCGTCGAAGGTGCACGCCGTCGAGCAGCAGGAGATCCTCGACACGGCCTTCGGCTAGACCGGCGAGGGCGCAATCGGCTACCCGCAGGTATCAGGGACCGCTGGTACCGGCTAGCCTCGACGCAAACGTGCCGATTAGGAAGGGTGCTCATGCAAGGGTTCGCCGGCAAGGTCGCGGTGGTGACGGGCGCGGGTTCGGGTATCGGGCAGGCGCTGGCCCTTGAGTTGGCCCGATCGGGGGCCAAGGTGGCGATCAGCGACGTCGACCTCGAGGGTCTGGCCCACACCGAGGACCAGCTGAAAGCCATCGGCGCGGCCTTCAAGTCCGATCGGCTCGACGTGACCGAGCGCGAGGCCTTCCTGGCCTACGCTGACGGGGTCAAGGAGCATTTCGGCAAGGTCAACCAGATCTACAACAACGCCGGCATCGCCTTCACCGGCGACGTGGAAGTCAGCCAGTTCAAGGACATCGAACGGGTGATGGACGTCGACTTCTGGGGCGTCGTCAATGGCACCAAGGCGTTCCTTCCGCACCTGATCGCCTCCGGCGACGGGCACGTCATCAACGTATCCAGCGTGTTCGGGCTCTTTTCGGTGCCCGGGCAGGCTGCCTACAACTCGGCCAAGTTCGCCGTGCGTGGCTTCACCGAGGCGCTGCGCCAGGAGATGGCGGCCGCCGGCCACCCGGTGGCCGTGACCACGGTGCACCCCGGCGGCATCAAGACCGCGATCGCGCGCAACGCCACCGCCGCCGAGGGCCTCGACCAGGCCGAGCTGGCCAAACTGTTCGACAAGCGGCTGGCCAAGACCACCCCACACCGCGCCGCCCAGATCATCCTGGACGCGGTGCGCAAGAAGAAGGCGCGGGTGTTGGTCGGACCGGACGCCAAGGTCCTGGACTTCTTGGTGCGGCTGACGGGTTCGGGTTATCAGCAGCTGTTCGGGCCGGTGATGGGCCGGTTGCTGCCCAAGCAGTGACCGATCTCTCAGGGTCGATGACCGTTGATTCACCATTTCGGCCTGCTGTAGCCAGCATCGCTGGTAACGATTAGCGTCAAGCGGTCAACCCTGGTCGAGGGAGTGTTGCATGGATAGGTTCGCCGGCAAGGTCGCCGTCGTCACCGGTGCGGGTTCCGGTATCGGCCAGGCGTTGGCGGTGGAGCTGAGCCGGGCGGGTGCCAAGGTGGCGATCAGCGACGTCGACACCGAGGGGCTGGCGCAGACCGCCGAACAGCTGACGGCGATCGGCGCGGCGTTCAAGTCCGATCGGCTCGACGTGACCGAGCGTGGGGCCTTCCTGGCCTACGCGGACGCCGTCAACGAGCACTTCGGCACGGTGAACCAGATCTACAACAACGCCGGCATCACGTTCATCGGATCCATCGAGGACAGCCGGTTCAAGGACATCGAGCGGGTGATCGACGTCGACTACTGGGGCGTCGTCAACGGCACCAAGGCATTCCTTCCGTACCTTATCGCCTCCGGCGACGGGCACGTCATCAACATCTCGAGTGCGCTGGGGCTGTTCTCGGCGCCCGGCCAGGCGGCCTACGTCTCGGCGAAGTTCGCCGTCCGGGGGTTCACCGAGGCGCTGCATCAGGAGATGGCGGCGGCCGGTCACCCGGTGCGGGTGACGACGGTGCATCCGGGCGGCATCAAGACCGCGTTCGCCCGCAACGCCACCGGGGTCGAGGGCCTCGACCATGCCGAGCTGGCCAGTATGTTCGAGGAGCAGCAGGCCAAGACCACCCCGCAGCGAGCCGCCCAGCTCATCCTCGAAGGCGTGCGCAAAAACAAGGCGCGGGTGCTGGTCGGTCCCGACGTCAAAGCGATGGACCTGGTCGTACGGCTGACGGGCTCGAGACCGGAGCGGCTGCTCGGCGGCCCCATCATGGGCCGGCTTCAGCAGGTTGTGCACCGGTTGATGCCGAAGCGCTGACCCGGTCGATGAGCGCGTGGATACGCGCGAAAGAGAGCCGGGGCACGTCAGCCCTGACCCGGTCGATGAGCGCGTGGATACGCGCGAAAGAGAGCCGGGGCACGTCAGCCCTAGCCGTCAGCGGCCGAGCGGATGCTCGGCCAGCCAGCCTCCCGCCACCGCCTGCGGGTCGGCGCCGGTGCGCACCTGCCGGCGCATCTCGGCCAGGGCGGCGGTGTCCAGCACGCCGGCCACCTCGTTGATCGCCAGCAACTGCCGTTCGCTGAGCGCGTTGCGGCGATAAAGCGGCACCACGTTCTCGGCGCGGATCAGTGCGGGTTTGCCGTCGGCCAGCGCGACCAGATCGCCGGGAGTGCCCGGGTCGGCGGTAGTGGTCCATCCCGCCGTCAGCTCGCCGCCCCGGATTGCCGCGAACATCGTTGCGCTGTCGGGGAATTCACGCGGCGCGGGAAGTCGGCACGAGCCAACTGTCGACGGTTCCTGGCGCCCGGCGGCGGCCCCGACGACAAGGCCGTCGCAGTGTCGGGGCAGCGTGCTCAAGTCCGCGCTAACATCGCTGCCGCCCCACGCTTTGGCGGTGGGCCGGCTTACTAGCAAGACGGGCTTGTCCTCAGCGGCGGTCGTGTAGTCGCCCGCCACGACGCCTTCGGGCAGCGCGGCGATCATCGCGCGGTAGACGTCTTTGTCCGACATTGCCGTCGCGCCGGGCTGCAAGGTTTGCAGCATGCGCCCGGTGAAGGCGGGAACGACGGTGAATGCGCCGGAATCCAGTTGCTGCTTCGGGTCGGCCGCGGTTGCGGCCCGCGCACCGAACCCGTAGGACCGCAGGGCGGCGACGTACACGCCGGCCAGCAGCACCGAATCGGCGTCAGGCCGGGATCCGACCACCACTTCGGCACGGGCACGACGGTCGCCGGTGTCGGTTGCGCAACCGGCCACAACGAGTGCGGCGGCGAGCAGCGGCACCGCCAGCCTGGCGATTCTCACCCCCCGGCGACGGAGGTGTCTGAGGCTTCTGTGGCCAGCGCCACCGCTGTGGCGACGGCTTCCCCGACCCGGGTGTCCAGCGGGCTGGGGACGATCCGGTCGAGCGCAAGGTCGTCGCTGGCGGCCGAGAAGATCGCCTCGGCCGCGGCGACCATCATCTTTTCGGTGATCCGGCGGGCACCGGCTTCCAGCGCACCGCGGAAGACCCCGGGGAAGGCCAGCACGTTGTTGATCTGGTTCGGGAAATCACTGCGGCCGGTGGCCACCACCGAGGCGTACTTGGCCGCGACGTGGGGGTGGATTTCCGGATCGGGGTTGGACAGCGCGAACACGATCCCGTTGGGCGCCATGGTGGCGATCATCTCTTCGGGCACCACACCCCCCGACAACCCCAGGAAAACGTCGGCGCCCTGGACGGCTTCGGCCAGACTGCCGGTGAGGCCGTCGGGATTGGTGCGCCGCGCCAGAGCCACCTTGACGTCGTTCATGTCGTCGCGGCCAGGGTGCAGAATCCCGCGCGAATCGAGCACAGTGATATCCGAAACACCCATCACCATAAGGAGATTGGTGCACGCGACACCGGCCGCGCCGGCTCCGGAAACCACCACTTTCAGCGACGTCATGTCGCGGCCGAGCACCTTGCTCGCACCCATGAGTGCGGCCAGCACCACGATCGCCGTGCCGTGCTGATCGTCGTGCATCACCGGGCAGTCCAGCGCCTCGATCAGGCGACGTTCGATCTCGAAGCAGCGCGGTGCGGCGATGTCCTCGAGGTTGACGGCGCCGAACGTCGGGCGCAGGCGCACCAGGGTTTCCACGATCTCGTCGGGATCTTTGGTGGCCAGCACGATCGGGATGGCGTTCAGTCCGCCGTACGCCTGGAACAGGGCGCACTTGCCCTCCATCACCGGCAGCGACGCCGCGGGCCCGATGTCGCCGAGGCCCAGCACCGCGCTGCCGTCGCTGACCACCGCGACCAGCCGGTTCGCCCACGTGTAGCGAGCGGCCTGGGCGTGGTCGGCGGCGATCGCACGACTGACCTGCGCCACGCCGGGGGTATAGGCGATCGACAATGCGCGTTGGGTGTCCAGGGGCGACGTCAGGCCTACCGAAAGCTTGCCGCCTACGTGTGCCTCGAAGATCTCCGCGTCGGTGATCACGCCCTGCTCTGCGCGCGTCTGTATCGATTCAAGCAATTCGGACACGCGCTTCAGGGTACTGACTACCCATTAGTAGCCCTAATTGGTGACGTGGGTCTCAGATCAGCTTGAGCTCGGTAACCGCGCTGCGCTCGTCGACCAGCTCGGCGGTGGTCTTGTCGATTCGGCCACGCGAGAATTCGTCGATCTCCAGCCCCTGCACGATCGACCAGTTGCCGTCCTTCGTGGTCACCGGGAACGACGACACGATCCCCTCGGGCACGTCGTAGGAGCCGTCGGAGTAGACCGCCATCGACACCCAGTCACCGTCCGGGCTGCCCAGCAGCCAGGAACGGGCCGCGTCGACGGTGGCCGACGCCGCCGAAGCGGCCGAGGAGGCGCCGCGCGCGTCGATGATCGCCGCGCCGCGCTTGGCGACGGTCGGGATGAAGTCGTTCTCGATCCAGTTCTGGTCGTTGACCACCTCGGCCGCGTTCTTGCCGCCGACCTCGGCGTGGAAGATGTCGGGGTATTGGGTGGCCGAGTGGTTGCCCCAGATGGTCACCTTCTTGATGTCGGTCACCGCGGCACCGGTCTTGCGGGCCAGCTGCGAGATCGCCCGGTTGTGGTCCAGGCGGGTCAGCGCGGAGAACCGCTCCTTGGGAATGTCGGGGGCGTTGCTCAGCGCGATCAGCGCGTTGGTGTTGGCCGGGTTGCCGGTCACGCCGATACGGACGTCATCGGCGGCGACGGAGTTCAGCGCCTTGCCCTGCGCGGTGAAGATCGCGCCGTTGGCCTCCAGCAGATCGCTGCGCTCCATGCCCGGGCCGCGCGGCCGCGCGCCGACCAGCAGCGCCAGGTTGACGCCGTCGAAGATCTTGTTCGCGTCCGCGCCGATCTCGACGCCGGACAGCAACGGGAACGCGCAGTCGTCGAGCTCCATCACGACGCCCTCCAGCGCCTTGAGCGCGGGCTCGACCTCCAGGAGACGCAGCTCGATCGGGCGGTCGGGGCCCAGCAGCGAGCCACTGGCCAGGCGGAACAACAGGCTGTAGCCGATCTGGCCGGCGGCGCCGGTGACAGCGACCTTGAGAGGACTTGCGCTCACGTCGTTTTACTCCTTGTGGAGAAGTTCGTGCAGATTCGGGTTTCGGCTCGAAACTAGCGCACTCTCGTCGGCCGACGATCTCCGGTCCACTACCAGGGCTTTTCGACACCTGATCGTCGCGCTTTGAACAGCCGGGACGCGTAGCATGGAGCACCGCCTGGTCGGATCTGCGCGTAGTGGGAGGTGGATGTGTTCCAAGGATTCGACGCATTGCCCGAAGCGCTTCGGCCCCTTGCGCACGATCCGCACCCCAAGCCGAGCCCGCCCCCAGAGCCGCGCAAGGAGACGCTGGTCGACTGCGCCGTCTACGCCGATGGCCATCGGTTGCCCGGCAAACTCGGGTACGCGGCCGCACTGGACAAAGTGCGCGAGATCGAATCGCTGGGGCACCAGGCATTCGTCTGGGTCGGCCTCCGCGAACCCAGCCAGTCCGAGATGCAGGAAGTGGCTGACGTGTTCGGGCTGCACCCGCTGGCGGTGGAAGACGCGGTGTGCGCCCATCAGCGGCCCAAGGTGGAGCGCTACGACGACACCCTGTTTCTTGTCCTCAAGACCGTCAACTACGTGCCGCACGAATCGGTGGTGCTGGCCCGCGAGATCGTCGAGACCGGCGAGATCATGGTTTTCGTCGGCGGGGATTTCGTGGTCACGGTCCGCCACGGCGAACACGGCGGACTGTCCAACGTGCGTAAGCGGATGGACGGCGACCCCGAGCAGATGCAGTTGGGCCCCTACGCGGTGATGCACGCGATCGCCGACCATGTGGTGGACCACTACCTCGAGGTGAGCAGTTTGATGCTGTCCGACATCGACGGCATCGAGGGGCTGGCGTTCGCCCCGGGCAGCAAGATCGACGTCGAACCGATCTATCTGCTCAAGCGCGAGGTGGTCGAACTGCGCCGGTGCGTCAGTCCGCTGTCGGGCGCATTCCATCGCATCCAGATGGACAACAAGGACGTGATCTCCAAAGAAGTGCGGCGCTATCTGCGTGACGTCGCCGACCACCACTCCGAGGCCGCGGACCAGATCGCCAGCTACGACGACATGCTCAACTCGTTGATCCAGGCGGCGTTGGCCCGGGTCGGGATGCAGCAGAACAACGACATGCGCAAAATGGCGGCCTGGGCCGGTATTTTGGCGGTGCCCACCATGGTCGCGGCAATCTACGGGATGAACTTCCACTTCATGCCCGAGCTGAACTGGACGTGGGGTTATCCGGGGATCATGGCCGTGATGACCGTCGCCTGCGTGGGACTGTATTTCCAGTTCCGGCGCAACAACTGGCTCTAGCACGCTCGAGGGATCGGCGCCTGGCGTCAACCAGGCTGTGCGGCAGGGCGATTCGGATCCAGCACATCGACACCGTCGTTGTCCCACGCTTGCCGCATCGCCTCGGCACCCTTGAGCCGCACCCACGCCGCTTCGGTTGCGGTGATGGGCGTCGCCGACAGAAACTGCACGGGGTCGCGGGGCGCATCCAGCGGCAGATCGTCGATGTCGCTGCGGCCCAACAGCACGGCGGTGAACGGCACCCGCGCCGACGGGGACGCCCACAACGGCGAGCCGAGATCGACCAGCGCGTCGGCGCACAGCACCACACCGTCGACGGCCGGGGCCGCCGCCAGTATCGCCAGGCTGCGCGCGATGCCGGTGACCGGTCCGGGATCGCGCAATTGCAGCACGATTTCGGCGCGCGGGCCGCGCACCGGGTCGGCAATATCCAGCGTTGGTTCGGTCATGGGATGGCGTGAGCAGCCCAACGTGGCGTAGTGCACCGTCGCGTCCGGCTCGCGGAATCGCAGCACTTCGATGGTCTCGGTGCCCAGAAACGTCACGCTCGCCGCATCGGGCTCGGCGTCGGTGAAGTGAGCCTGCAGATGCGCGCGCACCCGATCCTGTGTCACGATGCCCCGGCCGGCGCGACGGTCAGGTTTGCCCCGGAATCCGCATCGAAAACCACCAGCTTGGTGGTGTCGAACGCCAACTCGATCGACTGTCCGATGGCCGCCTTCGATTCGGCGGGAACCCTTGCTACGAACTGGTTTTCGTGGGCGTCCGACTCGGCGGCCAACTCGTCCAACTGGGCCGAGTGCGCGGCCCACGCCGCGGTGGAGAAGTAGACGTACTTGTCGGCGCCCAGCGACTCGACCAAGTCGACCTTCACCTCGAAGGTCAGGGCCCTGATTCGCTGGTAACCGTCGATCAACGCGGCGTCGGACAGATGCTCGGGCCGCACGCCGACGATGACGTTCGCGGGCTCGGGATGCTGGGCGATCACTTCTTGGACTTCCGGTGTCAGCATCACCTCGCCGAAGGGCAGTTTGAGCCCGACGGGCGTCAGCGTGGCGGGAAAGAAATTCATCGCCGGCGAGCCGATGAAGCCGGCGACGAACAGGTTGGCCGGGTGCTCGTACAGCTCGTCCGGTGTGGCGATCTGTTGCGCAACACCGGAATGCATCACCACCACGCGGTCGCCCAGCGTCATGGCCTCGGTTTGGTCGTGGGTGACGTAGACCGTCGTGGTGCCCAGTCTCTTCTGCAGCCTGGCGATCTCGCCGCGCATCTGTACCCGCAGTTTGGCGTCCAGGTTCGACAGCGGCTCGTCCATCAGAAACGCCTTGGGATGCCGCACGATTGCGCGGCCCATCGCCACCCGCTGCCGCTGCCCGCCCGACAACTGCGATGGCTTGCGGTCCAGAAGTTCAGTGAGGTCGAGGGTTTTCGCCGTCTCTTCGACCTTCTGGGCGATGTCGGACTTCTTCATCTTGGCCAGCGTCAACGGGAAGGCGATGTTCTGCCGCACCGTCATGTGCGGGTACAGCGCATAGGACTGGAACACCATCGCGATATCGCGGTCTTTGGGCGCTTTCTCGTTCACCCGTTCACCGCCGATGCGCAGCTCGCCGGATGAGATGTCCTCAAGCCCGGCAATCATATTCAAGGTCGTGGTCTTGCCGCAGCCCGAAGGGCCGACCAGGATCAGGAATTCGCCATCGGCGATGGTGAGGTTCAGGTCGTGCACCGCCGTCGCGCCATCGGGATAACTCTTGCTGACATGGTCCAGCACAATCTCGGTCATCGAGTTATCCCTTCACCGCGCCCGAGGTCAACCCGGCGACGATTCGTCGTTGGAAGATTAAAACAAAAATGATGATGGGGACCGTGATCACGACGGCGCCCGCCGCGATCGACCCGGTCGGCTCCTCGAACTGGGAGCTGCCGCTGAAGTTCACGATCGCCACGGGCGCGGTGATGGCCGCTTTGGTGGCGGTCAGGGTCAACGCCAGCAGCAGATCGTTCCAGGCGAAGATGAACACCAGGATCGCCGCCGTCACCACACCGGGCGCCGCCAGCGGCACGATCACCTTGCGGAACGCCTGAGCCGGCGTCGCACCGTCCATTTTCGCCGCCTTCTCCAGATCCCAAGGGATCTCCCGGAAAAAGGCGGACAGCGTGTAGATCGCGAGCGGCAGCGCGAACGTAGTGTAGGGCAGGATCAAACCCGGCCAGGTGTCGAACAAACCAATGAAGCGTTCGATGTTGAACAGCGGCGTCACCAGCGAGATCGCGGGAAACATGGTGATCAACAGGGTGGCCCCGACCAGCAACCGCTTGCCCGGAAAGTCCAGCCGGGCAACCGCGTATGCCGCCATCGCGCCGAGCACCACGGCGATCGCGGTGGTGCTCAACGCGATCCCGATGGAGTTGATCAGCGCCGAACTGAAGAAGTCACCGCCAAAGATGCCGCGATAGTTGTCCCAGGATACCGACGACGGAATCAGCTTGCCGTCCTTGACCGTTGAGCTCGGCTTCAGGGACAGACTGAAGATCCACAACACCGGAAGAAGCGCATACACCACCACCAGGGTGTCGATGACGGCCCACGCCGCAGTGCGCCGCGCGCCCATCGATAAGCCCGCCCCGTTAGCGGCCATCGACGTCACCCCCGGGCGCCGCCACGCCGAACACCTTGATGAACAGCAAGGCGATCAGACCCACACAGACGAAGATCAGCACGCTGATCGCCGAGCCGAGCCCGACGTTGAAGCCCTTGAACAGGTTGTCGTAGCCCAGGATCGACACCGATCCGGTGTTGTTGGCGCCGTTGGTGATCACGTAGATGTTGTCGAAAATGCGGAACGCGTCCAGGGTCCGGAACAACAACGCGACCACCACCGCCGGCTTGATGATCGGCAGGGTGACTCTGGTCAGCCGCCGCCACGCGCCGGCACCGTCGACCTGGGCCGCTTTCAGCAGATCCTCTGGGACCAGGGCCAATCCGGCCAGCAGCAGCAACGACATGAACGGCGTCGTCTTCCAGACCTCGGCGACGACGACGATCGCCAGCGACGGGATCTGTTCGGTCAGCGGCGCACTGCCCTGCGGTAACAGGTTGGCCAGATAACCGGTGCCGGGCGTCCAGGCGTAATACCAGCTGTACGAGGCGACCACGGTGACGATGCCGTACGGGATCAGGACCGCGGTGCGCACCAGGCCTCTGCCCACCAGGGTGCGGTGCATCACCAGCGCCAGCGCCAGGCCCAGGACGAACTCGAGGGACACCGAGACCACGGTGATGCCCAGCGTCACCGCCAGCGCGGTCCACCAATAGCGGTCGGTGAGGATCGTCACGTAGTTGTCCAGTCCGACGAACGCGGTGTCGTTGGGAACGGCAAGGTTGTTGCGCTGCAGGCTCAACCACACGGCATAGCCGATCGGATACGCCGTCACCGCCAGCATCAGGATCGCGGCGGGGGCGACCAGAACAAATGCCAGTCGCCGTTCGGATGGCCGACTGCGCAACCGGGGTGCCACGAAAGGTGCTCGCGCGGTGCGGGTTTCGGGAACGGCTACGGTCATCGGCGCCGCTTCCCCGCATCGCTACGTTCTGCGTCGTCACCGGCACGCGTCACGGCAGTAGCCCTTTCCCGTCGATCGCCTTCTGCACCTGGGTGCTGAGCTCGTCGGCGGTCCGCTCGGGGTCGATCTGGGTGATGGGGCTCAGTGTCGCGGCGAGCCGGATAGCCACACCCTGGTAGACCGGCGTTGCCGGGCGCACTGCGGCATCGGTGAGCTGGCGGCGAATGATGGTGTACATCGGATATTTGGTCTGGAATTGCGGGTCGGAATACAGCGAGGTACGTACCGGGGGCAGGCCGCCTTCGAGCGAAACGTACTTCTGGTGCTGCAGGTTACGCAGGCAGCGGATGGCTTCGAACGCTTCGGCGCGGTGACGGCTGGTGCTGGCCACCGCCAGGTTCGCCCCGCCAATCGTCACCTTGGCCGGACGGCCCGGCGCCACACCGGGATACGGCGCGAAGCCGAAAACTCGCTGGCTGGCTTGATACGCGATACGGAATTGCTCGTCGCTGGGCACGAATGTCCCGGCGTCGTTGACACTGCCGGCCATCTTCGGATTCCGGTTGAGAGGCAAGAAGGGAACCCCGCCCTTCACCGCGTTCTCCAGCATGGACGCCAGCGCGTACGGCCAGTTGACCGCGAGCGCCGCCCGACCTTGCTCGAGCGCCAATCGCGCCGTGCTCTCATCGGTCCGGCTGATCGACGGATCCGCTCCGGGCGCGACGGCCACCGACTTGAGGATGCGCAACGCCTTGACGGTGGCCGCCCGGTGCGCGGGCGTATCGGTCAGCGTGACACGGCGGCCATCCTCGGAGAGCACCTGACCACCCCCGCTCGCAAGCAGCGTGTTGAACCAGACCACCAGACCTTCGCCCTCGTTGGCCTGCACGCCGATCCAGCTGGGCTGTCCCGCGGCGTGCAATCTGGTGGCCTCTGACACCATGCCGTCCCAGGTTCGCGGCGGCTGTGTCACCAAATCGCGCCGATACCAAAGCAATTCGGTGTTGGTGGTGACGGGGGCACCGTACAGCCTGCCTTTCCAGCGCGCTGTCGACAGTGGGCCCGGCAAGGTATCGACGGTGGCGTCGGTCTCGGTGCGCCCCTCGGGATCGTCGGACAGCGGCAACGCCCAGCCCGCTTCGGCGAACTCGGCCGTCCAGACCACGTCCAGCGACATCACATCCAGCGTGCGGTCGTGACCGGTCAGCCGGCGGGCCAACTGCAAACGCTGCTCGCCGGGGGCCCGGGGCAGACTGATCTGCTGGATCGCGAAGCGACCATCGAATTGCTTCGTACAGTCCTGGGCGACCGCGGTGAACGTCGCACCGTCGGCGGCCGTCGTATAGAAGCTGATGACCAACCCGTGGCTTCCGGAACCGCACGCCGATACCGCCGCGGCGATGATCGCCGTCGCCAGCGCGATTGCGCCTACCCGGCGCATGCGCCCGCGCCGACTCACCACTAGTTCACGCCTCTCGTGCGCGGCTCAGATCGCCAAGCGCGCCAAAAGGTCCCGCGCCTTTTCTGCGTTTTGCGGATCACATAGCACGTCGTAGCGCCCGGCTACCAATTGCATCGTCGAGCTGAAATCCCTTGTGCCACGGGCCATCGAATAAGGAACGGCGGAGGTGATCAGCCCGAAGAAGACACCGGCGACCAGACCCGTGACCAACGCCCCCCACGGATTAGGGCTGAAGAAGCCCAACACCAGCCCGATGAATAACCCCAGCCACGCCCCGCTCAGAACGCCGCCGCCAAGCACCTTGGGCCAGGTCAACCTGCCGGTGACCCGTTCCACCTGCATCAGGTCGACACCGACAATGGTCACCTGCTGCACCGGGAACTGCTGGTCGGACAGGTAGTCGACGGCGCGCTGCGCCTCGGCGTAGGTGGGATACGACCCGACCGGCCAGCCTCGCGGCGGCGTCGGTAGTCCGGGCGCTCCGCGGCGACCCGCCGCACCCGGAGGCGTCGCGCCGGGAACCTGCCCAGGCTGGAAAGGATTAGTCATCGCCGCTCATTGTCCTCCGCCTCGGCCGTCGTTTCATCTCAGGGCCTCTCCACCCTAACCACTGACCTCCCGTCACCTGCGAAAACACGATAGGCACGGCGGCACCGATCCAACCCCGGGTGCCACGACGAGCCGAGGTTTCGCACCAGCGCGCGCACCGACCGTTGCGGCATGCTGGTCTGCCTGCGGGCCATTCGCGGCGGCACCCGCCACCTGCGCATGGGTTAGGTTGAACACCATGACAGCTCCCGGGGGTGGCTTCGGTGAGGGCGCCCACGACCACGAGGCTGACCCGCCCCCCGCCGGCGCCGGAGCCGCCGGGCCGCCGGATCCGGCCGCTCCCTGGGAACCGCCCGCCGCGCCCCCGCCGGCCGAATCGGCGCCACCGATGTATCCCGCACCGGGTTACTCCCCCGACTACGCCTCCGGGTACCCGCCGCCCGTGCCTCCTCCCCCACCCGGATACGAGCAGCAGCCGCCCGGCTATGGCGGACCGGCCTACCCGCCGGCGCCTCCGCCGTACGGTGGGCCGCCCACTTACGGGCCCCCCGCATATCCGGGCGGCTATTACCCGACGCCCGATTACCACGGTGGCTATTCGCAGCCCGGGACGAACGCCCTGGCGATCGCCTCGCTCATCGCGTCCTTCACGGGGCTGCTGTGCTTTATCGGCTCGATCGTGGCCCTGGTGCTGGGCGTGATCGCCCTGGATCAGATCAAGCGGACTCGCCAGGATGGCTTCGGCATGGCGGTCGCCGGCATCGTCATCGGAATCGCCACTCTGGTAGTGGCTTTGGTGTTCCTGCTCTTTAAGCTGCACGTGTATTAGCGCATTCCCCCCGGGGCGATCGCAAGCGCGGCGGAGCCGGGCGCAGCGGGTCACCACGCATCAGACCGGGGCGATCGCAAGCGCGGCGGAGCCGGGCGCAGCGGGTCGCCACGCATCAGACCCCGGCCGATCGGCCCGGGTTGTCTGCCATCGGCCTCGCGGCTGCCTAGGCTCTCTTCCATGGGATCGGTCAACAGGGTGTACGTCGCGCGGCTTTCGCGGATGTTGGTGTTGGGTCCGCTCGGCGAATCCGTCGGGCGCGTGCGCGATGTCGTGATCAGCATCAGCATCGTCCGCCAGCAACCGCGCGTGCTGGGGTTGGTCGTCGACCTCGCGACACGACGCAGCATCTTCATCCCGATCTTGCGCGTCGCCTCCATCGAGCCCAACGCCGTGACGCTGAGCACCGGCAACGTGTCCTTACGCCATTTCGTGCAGCGGCCCGGCGAGGTGCTGGCGATCGGCCAGGTGCTCGACACGGTCGTCAAGGTCAACGACCCCGACCTGCCGGAGCTGGCCGGCCTCGACGTGGTGGTCACCGACCTGGGTATCGAGCAGACCCGGACGCGGGACTGGATGGTGAGCCGGGTCGCCGTGCGCAGCCAACGCCGGCTGGGACGGCGGGGTCCCGTACACGTCGTCGACTGGCGCAACGTGCAGGGCTTGACCCCGTCGGCCCTGGCGCTGCCCGGTCAAGGCGTGGCACAGCTGTTGGATCAGTTCGAGGGCCGCAAACCGGTCGACGTGGCCGACGCCATCCGCGGACTGCCGGCCAAGCGCCGCTACGAGGTGCTCAAGGCGCTCAACGACGACCGGCTGGCCGACATCCTGCAGGAGCTGCCCGAGTTGGATCAGGCCGACGTGCTGTCGCAGCTGGGCACGGAGCGATCCGCCGACGTGCTCGAGGAGATGGATCCCGACGATGCGGCCGACCTGCTGGGCGTGCTGAATCCGACCGACGCCGAAATGCTGCTGACCCGCATGGACCCGGGAGATTCCGCCTCGGTGCGCCGGCTGCTCACCCACTCGCCGGACACCGCGGGCGGCTTGATGACCTCGGACCCGGTGGTGCTGACCCCGGACACCGCGGTCGCCGAGGCGCTGGCCCGCGTCCGTGATCCCGAGGTCAGCGCCGCGCTGTCGTCCATGGTGTTTGTGGTGCGGCCGCCCACGGCCACTCCCACCGGACGCTACCTGGGTTGTGTGGCGCTGCAGCGACTGCTGCGGGAGGCACCGGGCGAACTGGTCGGCGGGATCGTCGACAGCGACCTGCTGACGCTGACGCCGGAGACACCGCTGGTCTCGGTGACCCGCTACCTTGCCGCGTACAACCTGGTGTGCGGACCCGTGGTCGATGACCAGAACCATCTGTTGGGGGCGGTCACCGTCGACGACCTGCTCGATCATCTACTGCCGCACGACTGGCGGGTGGACATGCAGGAACTCGACACCGTCGGCCGGCTCGAAGGACTGGGAGGATCCGCGTGAGCAAGTCCACGGCTCCGCGGGGGCTCTACACCCCGCGGACATCGCGCAGGTACTCGCTGCGGCTGGATCCCGACACGGTCGGGCAGTTCACCGAGTCGATCGCACGCTTCTTCGGCACCGGCCGATACCTACTACTGCAGACGATCGTGGTTATCGTGTGGATCGCGCTGAACCTGTTCGCCGTGGGACTGCGCTGGGATCCCTATCCGTTCATCCTGCTGAACCTGGCCTTCTCCACCCAGGCCGCCTACGCAGCGCCGCTGATCCTGCTGGCCCAGAACCGTCAGGAGAACCGGGATCGCGTCACACTCGAAGACGACCGCCGTCGTGCCGCGCAGACCAAGGCCGACACCGAGTACCTGGCCCGCGAACTGGCCGCCGTGCGGCTGGCCGTCGGCGAGGTGGTGACGCGTGAATACCTGCGCCACGAGCTCGATGACCTGCGTGAACTACTGGCCGACTTGCGACCGGAAACCGCGGATGCCGAGCCGGTTCAGGTCGGCGACGGCCTGGAGCGAACAGCTAAGAAATCCAGGTGAGAACCGTTTAGACCATTGCGCCACTCGTGTCACAAGAGTTATGTATGGTGATCTGGTTCACCGAGCTAACAGAAAGTGGACCCAGCTCACATATCTAGGACGGTCGAGTGCGCATAGGGGGAAGCCGGGGTGAGAGCCCCGCCGCCGCGACTGTGCGGCAGCGAGCACTTCGGAACACGCGCAAGCCGATTTTCGGCGTGGCAATGATTACTCCATTGGTCTTCGCGGGGGCGGTCAGCGCCGCAGCTCCTTCGCTTCCCATGCGAATGCCGCCGGTGCATGCCGCCGTCACCCCGGTGGCCGCCGTCTCCCCGACCTTCCCCGACCTCACCGGGCCCGCCGTCGTCGCGATCGACCGCGGCCCGACCGTCTTTCACGTCGCCGAGCCCGCGTTGTCCGCTCCGCCGCCGGCGATGATTGTGAATGCGCGTGGCGCACTTGGTATTCCAAGTGTCGCGCTGGCTGCGTACCGCAGCGCGGAGCAGAAGATGGCCGTCGCCGTCCCGGGCTGCGGCGTCAGCTGGAACCTGTTGGCCGGAATCGGGCGCATCGAATCGGGGCACGCGGGCGGCGGTGCGGTCGACGCGCGCGGCACCGCGATCAACCCGATCTACGGCCCCTCCCTGGACGGCACGCTGCCCGGCAACGAGACCATCATCCAGAGCAGCGCCGGCAACCGCGTCACCTACGCCCGCGCGATGGGACCGATGCAGTTCCTGCCGGGGACCTGGGCGCGCTACGCCTCCGACGGCAAGGGCGACGGCGTGGCGGATCCGCAGAACATCTTCGACGCCACCCTGGCGGCCGCGCGGTACCTGTGCAGCGGCGGACTCAACCTGCGCGATCAGTCGCAGGTCTTGACCGCGATCCTGCGCTACAACAACTCGATGCCCTACGCGCAGAACGTGTTGGGCTGGGCGGCGGCCTACGCCACCGGTGTCGTGCCGGTCGACCTGCCGCCGATGACCGGACCGCCGCCGCCACTGGGCGACGCGCACCTCGAGCACCCCGAGGGGCTCGGACCCAACCTGCCTTTGAACATCAACGGTCTGCCACTGGACGACCCGCTGGCGCGCGTCCCGTTGATCGACTTGAGCAGCCCGGCGATGGTCAGTCCGCCGCCGATGTTCCCCTGGATGACGCCCACCCCCCAGCAGGCGCCGACCCAAGTCGGTTGCACGGTGATCTGCATCAGCTCGCAGGGGACGCCGCCCGCCGGGCCGCCGCCGCCGTTCGCACCCCCGCCGCCGTTCGCACCCCCGCCGCCGTTCGCGCCACCGGCGACCGCGCCACCGCCCTTCGGTGCGCCGCCGCCGGAGGCCGGTCCCGCACCGGCGCCCCCGGCCGCGGTGCCGGCGCCCCCGGCCGCCGGACCTTCGCAAGTCGTACCGGCGCCCAAGCCCGCCGCCCCGTCGAGCACGGCGGCCGGTGCGCCCAAACCGAAGCAGCCCGGCCCCGGTTCGGCCGGCTGATCCAGGCCCGCCAAACGGCCCCTTCCCGCACGCCTACACTCGGCGGTGATGTCCCGCCATGACTCTTCTGATTCAGCAGCCGACCTGAACGCGGCTATCCGCACCGCCCTGGGCAAGGTGATCGACCCCGAATTGCGACGTCCGATCACCGAACTCGGGATGGTCAAGAGCATCGACACCGAGCCCGGCGGCGCGGTGCACGTCGCGATCTACCTGACCACCGCCAGCTGCCCGAAGAAAACCGAGATCAGCGACCGAGTCAGCCAGGCGGTCTCCGACGTGCCGGGCACCGGCGCGGTCAAAGTCACCTTGGACGTGATGAACGACGAGCAGCGCACCGAGCTGCGCAAGCAGTTGCGTGGGGATGCCCGCGAGCCCGTGATCCCGTTCGCACAACCGAATTCGCTGACCCGGGTCTACGCGGTCGCGTCCGGGAAGGGCGGCGTCGGAAAGTCCACCGTCACGGTCAACCTGGCGGCGGCGATGGCGGCCCGCGGCCTGTCGGTCGGAGTGCTGGACGCCGATATCCACGGCCATTCCATCCCCCGCATGATGGGCACCACCGAGCGGCCCACCCAGGTCGAATCGATGATCCTGCCGCCCATCGCTCACGAGGTGCGTGTCATCTCCATCGCTCAGTTCACCGAGGGCAACACCCCGGTGGTGTGGCGCGGGCCGATGCTGCACCGGGCGCTGCAGCAATTCCTGGCCGACGTCTACTGGGGCGATCTGGACGTGCTGCTGCTCGATCTGCCGCCGGGCACCGGCGACATCGCCATCTCGGTGGCGCAACTGATCCCGAACGCGGAGATCCTGGTGGTGACGACGCCGCAGTTGGCCGCGGCCGAGGTCGCCGAGCGGGCCGGCAGCATCGCGCTGCAGACCCGTCAGCGCGTCGTCGGCGTCGTGGAAAACATGTCGGGCCTCACCCTGCCCGACGGCTCCACGTTGCAGGTGTTCGGTGAGGGCGGCGGCCATCAGGTCGCCGAGCGGCTAACCCGGGCGGTCGGCGCCGATGTGCCATTGCTGGGTCAGATTCCGCTGGATCCCGAGCTGGTGGCCGCGGGCGATTCCGGCACGCCGCTGGTGCTGAGCGCACCCGATTCGCCGGTGGGCAAGGCCCTGCGCGGGGTGGCCGACGGCTTGTCGTCGCGCAAGCGGGGACTTGCCGGGGTATCGCTCGGGCTCGATCCCACCCGGCGCTGAGGACTCACGACCCTGCGGCCCAAAGCCCTTGATGGCGTTCAGGTCGCGTCGGTGTCGAATGGCGTATGACCGCCGGCCTGCTGTTCGGCCGCCAACGTCTGCCCGTTCGCCGCGGGAGTGCCCGGTTGCGGAGTCTGCGCTGACGCGCCACTCACCGGTTTGTCGAAGCTCCCGGTCAAGAAGGAATCGTCGCCATCCAGGAGATGCTTGGTCAGCGCCGCACGCGGCGTCATGCCCCGTAGCTTTTGCAGTTCGCTCAACGGAACGCGTAGATCGTCGAACTCGGGTCCGAGGTCCTCGCGCAGCTGACTGGTCACACCGCTGAGGTAGTCACGCGCCTGACGCAAAGCGTTCGACGTCCACCGGATGGCACCCGGCAGCCGCTCCGGCCCAAGGACCACCAGCCCGACCACGACGAGGACGAGCATGTGCTCCCAGCTCAGGCTGCCGAACATCAGCTGTCGGGGTCTGGTTTGACGGTCAGCGTGACGTGCCGTCCGTCGCGGACGACCTCGATCGGTGAATCCTGGCCGATGGTCAGCTGCCGCACGGCGACGACGAACTCGTCGGCGTCGGCGACCTTGCGGTTGCCGACCTTGACGACGACGTCGTTCTCCAGGATTCCGCCCTTCTGCGCGGGGCTGCCCGCCTTCACGTTGGCCACCTGAGCGCCGGATGCAATCGCGTTGCTCACCGACCGGGTGCTGACCCCCAGCGTCGGGTGCACGATCTTGCCGTCCTTGATCAGCGTCTGCGCGACCTGCTTGGCCTCGTTGATCGGGATCGCGAAGCCAAGCCCACTTGCGCTGTCGGACAACGACTTCCCCGCGGTGTCGATGCCGATCACTTGGGAATCCATGTTGATCAGCGGACCGCCGGAGTTTCCGTGGTTGATCGACGCGTCGGTCTGCAGCGCGTCGATCACCGTGTCGGTGTCCGAGCCCTCCCCCGACAGCGGCACCGGTCGGTGCAGCGCGCTGATGATGCCGTGCGTCACGGTGCTGCGCAGCCCCAGCGGCGCACCCGCGGCCAGGACCTCGTCACCCACCCGCACCTTGTCGGAATCACCGAGGCGCGCCACCGACAGATTGTCGACGTTGTCGACCTTCAGCACGGCCAGGTCGGTCTTGGGGTCGCGGCCCACCAGGTTCGCCGGCACCTCTTTGCCGTCGTTGAACACCACCGTGGTCTTGAACTGACTCGGGTTGTTCGCCGCCTCGGAGATGACGTGGTTGTTGGTGACGATGTAGCCGCGGCCGTCGATGACGACGCCGGAGCCCTGCATGCCTTCTTGGTCGCTCTTGGACTCGATGGTCACCACGGCGCCCGCCGTCGCGGCAGCCACCTTGGCGAAACGGCCGGCCGGGCCTTCGCCGTTGCCGCTGGTCGACAGCGTCACCTTCGAGGTGGTGAACGCCTCGGCGACCTCGGCCGTCTTGCGGCCTATCACACCGCCGAGCATGCCGATGACCAACGCGATCAGCAGCAATACCAGCAACGCGAGGTAGGACACCTTGCCGCCGAACAACACGTCGCGCACGCCCAGTTTTCCGCCGTAACCCAGCGCTGTCCCGGATCGCGACGGCGCCACCGCCGGTGTGCCCAAGGCCGCCGCCGCCCCCGGGTTTCGCCAGGGATCGTCGAGCTCGTCGGGCTCCACACCGTCTTTCTCGGCAGCCAGCGCATTGGCGTCCACCGGGTGGCGCTGCAGCGACTCGGGGCTGCCGTCCGGCCGGTGGAATGCCTCCTGCAGGACGGGGTCGGCCGGTCGGTCGCTCGGCCGGAATTCGGCCTGGTCCCGATACTTCGGCGGACGGACCCGTTCGGCCACGAACGACCCGCGCAGCCCGTCGGGACGACCGAACTCCCGACGCGATGCGGGGTCGACCGGCGGACGCGAGACGGGACGCGGGGCTAAGCGGTTGCCGCTGTCTTTTGCTTGGTCGTAGCCTTGGTCGGAGGTCACGTTATCCCTTTTTGGATCCTCTACTTGAGCGCTCGAGACAGGCCTTTACCGGGCGAAATACGCGGCACCGGCGTTGTCCGTGTCCACCCTAGTATCCACGGCCCGCGGTGGGTCGGCACGAACGCGCGTGTGGGGTGGCCGCGGGCCGCGTGGCGCGGATCAATCGCGGGGGCATCGGTGAAAAAGCGGCACGCTACCTGCGCCTGCGCCGCTCGCGCGCGTCACGGTCCGCGAAATGCTCGGATGCCGGCGCCGAGGAGTCATCGGGCGAATCGTAGGGAATGTCAGCCAGCATGCCGAGCAGCGTGCTGGGGATGCGGATCGGGCGCGAATCGCGCAGCGCCGCACGCGCCCGGCTCTGATCGTCGACCTCGGCCGCACATTGGGCGCACATCGAGAGATGATGCGCGGCCCGCAGGTGCGCGTTCATCCTCAGCTCACCGTCGACGAACGCCGCGATCGCTTCGACGGACAGGTGCTCGGTGGAACCGAACTGGCGCGGCGCACCGATGGGCGCGTCGCTTTGGGAGGCGAACTGAGCGGGGAGCCAGGAGAACGCGCGGCGGAACACATGTCCTCGATCGGGCATCACCAACTCCTCGCCACTCATTAGTTATTGCCGCCTCATCTCGAATGTAGCGCGAGCGGGGGCGCAGTACCGAGGCTAAGGCCGCAAAGCCGCTGAATAGCTGCCCGAACGTTAGGCGGTCCGGTTGTCTGTTAGGCCGATCGGGCGCGCAATGCATCGTGATCGGGGTGCGCGGCCAGATAGTCCCGCAACGCCTGGCGCCCGCGGTGGATGCGGCTGCGCACGGTGCCGAGCTTGACGCCCAGGGTGGCGCCGATCTCCTCGTAAGACAGGCCTTCGATGTCGCACAGCACGACGGCGGCACGAAACTCGGGCGGCAGCGAATCCAGCGCGGCCTGCAGGTCGGGTCCCAGCCGCGAATCGTGGTAGATCTGCTCGGGGTTGGGCTCGTCGGCGGGCACCCGCTCGTAATCCTCGGGCAACGCCTCCATGCGGATGCGCGAGCGCCGGCGCACCATGTCGAGAAAGAGGTTGGTGGTGATGCGGTGCAACCACCCCTCGAACGTCCCCGGCTGGTAGTTCTGCACCGACCGGAAGACCCGGATGAAGGTCTCCTGAGTGAGGTCCTCGGCATCGTGCTGATTGCCGGAAAGCCGGTAAGCGAGCCGGTACACCCGGTCGGCGTGCTGCCGCACCAACTCGTCCCACGACGGCATGGCCGCCTTGTCTCCGGTCGCATCGAAAACCGCGGTCCCTTGCGGCGCGTCGGCCGGCTCCACCCACTCGTCGGCAGGGAGCCCCTGCGCGTGAGACATGCTGGACGGGTTGAGAAGCGTGGTGATGATCGAATCCTCCGAATTCGGCGTGCCATGCAGTGACATTTCGTCATTTGCGGCAACAGGTAGTTCCCAGTCGGTATTCCCGGTCCAACGCCCTCCGCGATCCATAGGGCTACCGTCGCGTACCGGAGTATGTGCGGTATATGAACAGTCTGAGCTGACCCTGAGAAACCGTACTGTTACCTGCGCTGTGCAGGAGATATCCATCGCGGAGTGACCTTAAACGCGTCCGGCCTGTTGGGCGTGTCACCCGAATCGCATTCAGGCGCGCCTGTCGGACTGCGCGCCGAAGTGGAATACGCTGCGGGCATGGACGGCACCGACGCAGAAGCTCCCGGCCAGACAGTGCCCAGTCGGGCCGAATCGCTCTTCGCGCACGCCGAAAGCTCGATATCGGAAGACGCGCTGCTGGCGGCCGCCCGTGAGCGTGCTGTGGACATCGGTGCGGGTGCGGTGACGCCCGCGGTCGGTGCGTTGCTGAGCCTGTTGACCAAGCTGAGTGGCGGCAAGGCCATCGCCGAGGTGGGCACCGGCGCGGGCGTCAGTGGGCTGTGGTTGTTGTCCGGCATGAGCGACGACGGGGTCTTGACGACGATCGACATCGAGCCCGAGTATCTGCGGCTGGCCAAGCAGGCGTTCACCGAAGCCGGCATCGGTCCGTCGCGCACCCGGCTGATCGGTGGCCGCGCCCAAGAGGTGCTCACCCGGCTCGCCGACGCGTCCTACGACCTGGTGTTCGTCGATGCCGACCCGATCGACCAGCCGGACTACGTCGTCGAGGGCGTGCGGCTGCTGCGTCCCGGTGGCGTGATCGTGGTGCATCGCGCCGCGCTGGGGGGCCGGGCCGGCGATCCGGCCGCCCGCGATGCCGAGGTGGTCGCGGTGCGGGAGGCGGCCCGCCTGATCGCCGAGGATGAGCGGCTCACCCCGGCGCTGGTGCCGCTCGGCGACGGCATTCTGGCCGCCGTTCGCGACTGATTCGCGGCAGGCCTCCTATTCGCCGCTAGCCACTTCTGCCCTGACCACGCTTTTTCGGGGGTGGGCCGCGCCCTTTATGAATTCTTGACGCGCACCGGCCTTGACCGCGCACTGAACATGCGTTTAGCCTACTGAACATGCGTTCAGCCGACCTGACGGCCGCCGCCCGGATCCGAGATGCGGCGATCGAGCAATTCGGCGAGCACGGGTTCGGCGTCGGACTTCGCGCCATCGCCGAAGCGGCCGGCGTGAGTGCCGCGCTGGTCATCCATCACTTCGGCTCCAAGGAAGGCCTGCGCAAGGCCTGCGAGGACTACATCGCCGAGACGATCCGTGGCACCAAGTCCGACGCGCTGCAATCCAACGACCCAGCCACGTGGTTCGCCCAGATGGCCGAGATCGAGGAGTACGCGCCACTGATGGCGTATCTGGTGCGCAGCATGCAAGCCGGCGGAGCCCTGGCAAACATGCTGTGGCGCAAGATGATTGACAACGCCGAGGAATACATGGAAGAGGGCGTGCGCGCCGGGACGGTCAAGCCCAGCCGCGACCCCCAGGCCAGGGCCAGATATCTGGCGATCACCGGCGGGGGCGGCTTCCTTCTCTACATCCAAATGCATGAGACCCCCACTGATCTGCGGGCGGTGCTGCGCGATTACTCGCGCGACATGGTATTGCCCGCGCTCGAGGTCTACACCGAGGGACTGCTGACCGACCGGACCATGTACGACGCATTCCTGGCCGCCGAAGATCAAGGAGAATCTGATGCCAACTGAAAACGCCCCCATCGAGATCCGAGGTCTCACCAAGAATTTCGGTTCGGTGCGGGCGCTGGACGGCCTGGACCTCACGGTGCAGGAAGGCGAAGTCCACGGGTTCCTCGGGCCCAACGGCGCGGGGAAGTCGACGACCATCCGCGTCCTGCTGGGTCTGGTGAAGGCCGACGGGGGCACTGTACGACTGCTCGGCGGCGACCCGTGGACTCAGGCCGTCGCCCTGCATCGCCAAATCGCCTACGTTCCAGGCGACGTGACGTTGTGGCCCTCGCTGACCGGCGGCGAAACCATCGATTTACTGGCCCGCATGCGAGGCGGCATCGACAAGAAGCGCCGCGCCGAGCTGATCGAACGCTTCGATCTGGACCCGCACAAGAAGGCGCGCACGTATTCCAAGGGCAACCGCCAGAAGGTCTCCCTGATTTCGGCGTTCTCGTCGCACGCCAGGCTGCTGCTCCTGGATGAGCCGAGCAGCGGCCTGGACCCGTTGATGGAGAACGTGTTTCAACAATGCGTGGCACAAGCCCGCGACCGGGGCACGACGGTGTTGTTGTCCAGCCACATCCTGGCCGAAACGGAAGCGTTGTGCGAAAGGGTGACGATCATTCGGGACGGCAAGACCATCGAAAGCGGTTCGCTGAACTCGATGCGACACCTGAGCCGCACCTCGATCAAGGCCGAAATGACCGGTGATCCAGGTGATCTCAGGCGCATCAAAGGGGTGGAGGACGTCAGCGTCGAGGGCAATACGCTGCGCGCCCAGGTCGACAGCGAAAGCCTGGGTGAGCTCATCCGCGTGCTCGGCGATGCCGGGGTGCGCAGTCTTGTCAGCCAGCCGCCGACTCTCGAAGAGCTGTTCCTGCGCCACTACGACACCTCGGGCGGCGACGGTCGGCACGGACGCGATGCGGCAAGGGTCTCGCTGTCATGAGCACCACAACACTGGACCGATCGTTCGCGTCGGCATCGCCTGCGCCGCTTCATAGTTCGAATTTCGCCGGGACGCTCGCGATGCTGCGCCTCTACCTGCGCCGCGACCGGGTCTCGATGCCGTTGTGGGTGCTGCTGCTGTCGGTACCGTTGGCTACGGTATACGTCGGCAGCATCGAAAAGATCTACCCCACCGAGGCCGGCCGCGCCGGTTTCGCGGCCTCCATCATGGCCAGCCCGGCCCAGCGCGCCCTCTACGGCCAGATCTACAACAACAGCCTTGGTGCCGTGGGGATTTGGAAAGCCGGCATGTTCCATGTGTTGATCGCGGTGGCCGTCATCCTCACGGTGATCCGGCATACCCGCGCCGACGAGGAGAACGGTCGGACCGAGTTGGTGGACTCGACCGCGATCGGTCGCTACGCCGGACTGAGCGCGGCGCTGCTGCTGTCGTTCGGAGCATCGATTGCCACCGGCGCGATCGGTGCGGCCGGGCTGTTGGGCACCGACGTCCCGGCCGGCGGGTCGCTGGCCTTCGGGGCGGCGCTGGCCTGCTCCGGCCTGGTATTCACCGCCGTCGCCGCGGTGACCGCGCAGCTGTCGCCGAGCGCCCGGTTCGCCCGCGGCGCCGCATTCGCCGTATTGGGCGCCGCGTTCACCCTGCGCGCCGTCGGCGACGCCGGTGACGGCACGCTCTCGTGGCTCTCCCCGCTGGGGTGGTCGCTGCAGGTCAAACCGTATGCGGGCGACCGGTGGTGGGTGCTGGTGCTGCACCTGGTGACGACGGCCGTGTTGACCGTGCTGGCGTATCGGTTGCTGGCCGGCCGCGACGTCGGCGCCGGGCTGATCGCGGAGCGGCCCGGCCCGGCCAGCGCCGGGCCGGCGCTGGGCAACGTGTTCGGGCTGACGTGGCGGCTGGACCGCGCCGCGCTGCTGCTGTGGACGGTGGGGTTGTGCTTGTATGGCCTGCTGATCGGCAGCGTGGTGCACGGCATCGGCGATGAGCTGGGCGGCAGCGGCGTGGCGCGCGACATCGTCGCGCGGATGGGCGGCACCAGCGCCCTCGAGGAGGCGTTCATCGCCGTCGCGTTCGCCATGATGGGCATGGTTGCCGCGGCATTCGCCGTCTCGCTCACGTTGCGGTTACACCAGGAAGAGTCGAGCCAGCGAGCCGAAACGGTGCTGGCCGGTGCGGTGTCGCGAACCCGTTGGCTGGCAAGCCATTTGGCGACCGCGCTGGCCGGATCCGCGGTGGCGATGCTGGCCAGCGGGCTGACCGCCGGTGTTGTCTACGGCGTCGCGGTCGGCGATGTCGGCGCCAAATTGCCGATGGTCGTGGCAAGCGCGGCCGTTCAACTGCCCGCGGTGTGGTTGTTGTCGGCCGTGACGGTCTGTGTGTTCGGCGTCGCGCCGCGCCTGACGCCGGTGGCCTGGGGTGTGCTGATCGGCTTCGTCGCCCTGTACCTGATCGGGTCGTTGGCCGGGTTCTCGCAGTGGTTGCTCGACCTGGAACCCTTCGCACACATCCCGCGGATCGGCGCAGATTTCACCGTCGTACCACTGTTGTGGCTACTGGCCATCGACGTAGGGTTGATGATTCTCGGTGCCATGGCTCTTCGGCGCCGCGATCTACGCTGCTAGGAGCGCGATGAAGACCGGAATCCGGATAACGGCGACATCCGTCTGGGGCATCCTCTCGTGGATCTTGATCCTGCTCCTGCCGGCCGGCACGCTGCACTACTGGCAGGCGTGGCTCTTCATCGCCGTGTTCACGGTGGCCACCATCGTCCCCACCGTCTACCTGGGCCGGACCAATCCCGCGGCCCTGCAGCGCCGCATGCGCGCGGGCCCGCGGGCGGAACCCCGAAAGGCTCAGAAGTTCATCATCACCGGCTCGTTTCTGGGTCTGTTCGCGACGATGGTGTTCAGTGCGCTCGATCATCGGTTCGGCTGGTCGTCGGTGCCGCCCTGGCTGTCGGTGCTCGGCGACGCGCTGGTGACGACGGGGCTCGGCATCGCCATGTTGGTGATCGTCCAGAACAGTTATGCCGCGGCCACGGTCACCGTGGAAACCGGGCAGACAGTTGTTTCCGACGGCCTGTATAAGTTCGTGCGTCACCCGATGTACGTCGGAAATGTGATCATGATGGTCGGTATCCCCCTGGCGCTCGGCTCTTACTGGGGACTACTCTTCCTCATCCCGGGCACCCTGGTGCTCACGCTGCGCATCCTCGACGAAGAACAGCTGCTGACCCGGGAACTACCCGGATACCGCGAATACGCCCAACGCGTGGGCTACCGGATGGTGCCCTACGTCTGGTAGCCACCGGGCCGGCCGCTCAGGGTATTCGCGTGCTGCCCAATCGGCCACCGGCCCTTGACCGTCCGTGGCGCCCCGACGTGCTGGGCTACGCCTTGAACAGGTCGCGGCATCGCCCGCCCCCCGTCACCGTCACCGACCACCCAACGGTCTGCATGTCGAGCGAGACGTGGCCATCGCCGCGCGGGACGAATGATGTTGCGGATCAACGTTTTTCACGCAGGTGGCGACCGGGCCGTACCCCAACCGGTCATCCTGAGCATTCACCCCTACGGCAAGGACGACCTGCCGACCCGGCGCGGCAACAAGACGACGTTCTCCACGCAGTACCGCGTGATACGCCAGCCGCAACCGGTCGCCTTTTCCACCCGGACTGGTTGGGAGGCACCGGATCCGGCAGGGTGGACCGTGCACGGCTTCGTCGTGGTGAACGCCGACTCCCGCGGCTGCGGCCATTCCGACGGCACCGGAAAACTTACTGTCTCCCAAGAAGCCGAGGACACCTACGACCTGGCGCAGTGGATCGCCGGACAGCGGTGCAGCGACGGCGATGTGGTCATGCTCGGGGTGTCCCGCCTGACCGGACCGCGTCGTCGCAGCGCTAGATCCAGACGCCCTTGCCCACCGCGACCACGCCGCCGGCGCTGATCGCGAAGCGCTCCCGGTCCTTTTCCAGATCCACGCCCACCATCTCGCCCGGACCGACGACGACGTTCTTGTCCAGGATCGCGTGGCGCACCACCGCGCCGCGGCCGACCCGGGCGCCGGGCATGATCACGCTGCCCTCCACGATCGCGCCGTCGTCGACCACCACATTGGACGACAGCACCGAGTTGCGCACCGAAGCCGCCGAGATGATGCTGCCGGCACCCACCACCGACTCCTGCGCGGAACCGCCGTTGACGAACTTGGCCGGCGCCAGGTTCTCCGACTCCCCGCGGATCGGCCAGCGCTTGTTGTACAGGTTGAACACCGGGTGCACCGACACCAGGTCCATGTGCGCGTCGTAGAACGCGTCCAGCGTTCCCACATCGCGCCAGTAGGCCCGGTCCCGATCGGTGGCGCCGGGGACCTCGTTGTCGCTGAAGTCGTACACCGCGGCCATCCCGTCATCGACCAGTCGCGGGATGATGTCACCGCCCATGTCGTGATCGGAATGGTCATCGTCGGCGTCCGCGCGGATCGCGTCGATGAGCACCTTGGTGGTGAAGATGTAATTGCCCATCGACACGAACGTCGCCTCGGGGTCATCCGGGGTTCCCGGCGGATCCAGGGGCTTCTCCACGAAGTTGCGGATGCGGCCCGATTCGTCGGAGTCGATGCAGCCGAACGCGGTGGCTTCGCCGCGCGGTACCCGGATGCCCGCGACCGTCGCGCCGGCGCCGCTGTCGATGTGGAATCGGACCATCTGTTCGGGGTCCATCCGGTACACGTGGTCGGCACCGAAAACCACTATGTAGTCGGGGTCTTCGTCATAGATCAGGTTGAGCGATTGGTAGATCGCGTCGGCCGAGCCCGTGTACCAGCGGGGGCCGAGGCGCTGCTGCGCGGGCACCGGGGTGATGTACTCACCGGCCAGGCCGGACAACCGCCAATTCTGCGAGATGTGACGGTCCAGGGAATGCGACTTGTACTGGGTCAGAACGCAGATGCGCAGATACCGGGCATTGACGAGGTTGGACAGGACGAAGTCGATCAGTCGATAGGCGCCACCGAAGGGAACCGCGGGCTTGGCGCGGTCCGCGGTCAGCGGATACAGCCGCTTGCCCTCACCGCCGGCCAGGACGATACCCAGCACGTGTGGCGCTTCCCTCATGGTGTCAAACCTATCGGCCGTTGCGAAGGGCTGCCAGGGGGCAGGGTCGATTGGCGAAGTTCTGTGGGGCTGTCTGTCAAGGTATTTGGCCGCGCACGTCGCAAACATCGTCCGCACTGGGTGGCCAACCCGACTCGCGGGGGACCCGACCGGCGAACTACCGTTCGGGTATGCGGGTGGCGATGATGACGCGGGAGTACCCACCGGAGGTCTACGGCGGAGCGGGAGTACACGTCACCGAACTCGTCGCCCAGCTGCGCCGGCTGTGCGCGGTCGATGTGCATTGCATGGGCGCACCGCGTCCGGGTGCCCAGGGAGTGCAGGCGCACCAGCCCGACCCGCGGCTGCAGGGCGCGAACGCGGCGATGTCGACCCTGTCGGCCGACCTGATGATGGCCAATGCGGCATCGGGGGCCGCCGTGGTGCATTCACACACCTGGTACGCCGGCATGGCCGGGCATCTGGCCGCGCTGCTTTACGGCATCCCGCACGTCTTGACCGCGCATTCGCTCGAGCCGCTGCGCCCGTGGAAGGCCGAGCAACTCGGTGGCGGCTACCGGATCTCAAGCTGGGTCGAGCAGACCGCGGTGCTGGCCGCCGATGCCGTTATTGCGGTCAGCTCCGCGATGCGCGAGGACGTCCTGCGCGTCTATCCCGCACTGGATCCCAGCGCCGTGCACGTCATTCGTAACGGGGTCGACGCCGACGTCTGGTACCCGGCGGGGCCGTTGCAAACCGGTTCGATGCTGACCGGACTCGGCGTCGATCCGGCCCGGCCCATCGTGGTGTTCGTGGGTCGGATCACGCGGCAGAAGGGGCTGGCGCACCTGGTGGCGGCCGCCCACCGGTTCAGCCCTGAGGCGCAGGTGGTGTTGTGCGCCGGCGCCCCCGATACCCCGGAGATAGCCGAGGAGATTCGCGACGCCGTAGCCGCCCTGGCCCGCAGTCGCACGGGCGTGTTCTGGATCCGGGAAATGCTGCCCATCGGGGAGTTACGCGAAATCTTGTCGGCGGCATCAGTTTTCGTATGCCCCTCGGTGTACGAACCGTTGGGGATCGTGAATTTGGAGGCGATGGCCTGCTCGACTGCGGTGGTGGCCTCCGATGTCGGCGGAATCCCGGAGGTGGTCGCTGACGGGATCACCGGGACACTGGTGCATTATGAGCCCGACGATGTGAGCGGGTATCAGGCCGGATTGGCCGATGCGGTCAACGAGCTGATCGCCGACCGCGAAAAAGCGCAGCGCTACGGCAAGGCAGGACGCCAGCGTTGCGTCGAGGAGTTCTCTTGGGCCCACGTCGCCGAGCAGACCCTGGAGATCTATCGGAAGGTGTGTGCGTAGCGCCGCCGACATCCGTTCGGCGGCAAGCCCTAGCTGGAACTCGTGACGCCCTTGAGTTCGTCACCGAGGGCAGCGGCTTCGTCGGGAGTCAGCTCGACGACCAGTCGACCGCCTCCTTCAAGTGGTACCCGCATCACGATGCCGCGCCCCTCCTTTGTTGCTTCCAGAGGACCGTCTCCGGTCCGGGGCTTCATCGCCGCCATCGAGTGCTCCCTCCAGGTTCGAGCCGGCCCGCCCGTGCGGACCCGGTCGGCACCGAGCATGCCCGGCCAGCGAACTTCAAGCCATGCCCGGCATCGAACTGCGTAATCACCCCTCCATTGTTCCCTATCCAGGTCACCACTTGAACAAAGACCCACATCTGTGTTCTCAGCAGGCTGTTGCGGGCACCCAGCAACCGCGAATGTGGTCGTCGACCATGCCGGTCGCCTGCATCAGCGCATAGGCGGTCGTCGGCCCCACGAACCGGAATCCGCGCCGCTTGAGTTCACGCGCCATGGCCTTCGATTCATCAGTGGCCGAGGGGATTTGGGATGGGTCAGACGGGCGGGCGCGCGGCGACGGCGCAAATGACCACAACAGGTCCGCCAGGTCCGCCGAAGTTCCCAGTTCAGCGGCGGCACGCGCGTTGGCGATCGTCGCCTCAATCTTGGCGCGGTTGCGGACGATTGCCTGATCCGCCATCAGCCGCTGCACGTCGGCATCGGTGTATCCGGCGACCTTGGCGATGTCGAATCGGTCGAACGCGCGCCGAAAATTCTCCCGTTTCCGCAGGATGATCAGCCACGACAGGCCACTTTGAAAGGCCTCCAGACTCATCCGCTCGAACAACGCGACCCCGTCGCGCACCGGTTGGCCCCATTCGCGATCGTGGTAGTCGCGGTAGAGCTCGAAATCGGGTCCGGGCCGCACGGTCGCCCAACTGCAGCGAACCAGCTCGTCTTCACTCACACTGAGTCCTGACGATCCTCGCCGTCGTCGGGTTCCCCGGATTCGCCCTCGGTCTGCTGCCCCACGCCCGGAGCGGCGTGCACGGCGGCCAGCTGGCCGCGCAGCGCCTCGAGCTCGCGCGCAAGCCGATCCAGCACCCAGTCCACTTCACTGGTTTTGTAACCGCGCAGCACCTGGGTGAACTTGACCGCGTCGACGTCGGAGCCGGTCACCCCGAACGCGGGCAGCACCGTGGCCGTCGTCCCCCGGGGCAGGGGCGGCAGCTGCTCGCCGCGACCGAACAACAGGCTGGCCGCGCCGAACAGGACGATCGCCACCAGCACCAGAACCACCAGGTACAGCAACACCAACGCCACGTGATCGATACTGCCCTATGCCGCCGACACGGCGACGGTCAGCGTGACCGCGCCCGGGCCTACCGGGGCCTGATCATCTGCATTGGCGGCCGGTCCGCCAGCGACACCGGCGAGGTGTGCTGGGTGTAGCCCTCAACATCGGAGCCGCCGGGGCCGTCGGCCACGAACTGGGTCAAACCGACCCCGGAGTCGGGGATCCCGCAGCGCGACAGCAGGGTGGCGATGACCTGCCGGCTCATCGCGCCCAACTCGGCCAGCGGGCGGTTGCGGTGCGCGCGAACACCCAAGTTGACCTGCGCGATCGCGTCCAGACCCAGCCGGTCGAACGTGTCCACTAACAGGCCGATCTCCACACCGTAGCCCGGAGCGAACGGCACCGAAGTCAGCAGTTCCCGGGTGGCCGCGTACTCGCCGCCGAGCGGCTGCAGCATGGAACCCAGCTCGGGCCGCAGCGCGGCGAGCAGCGGCCGGGCCACCAGTTCGGTGACCCGCCCGCCCCCGGTGTCACCGGCGACGGCGTTCACC
>NZ_LZTA01000127.1 GCF_001665875.1 Mycobacterium sp. 852002-40037_SCH5390672 | reverse complement strand
CCGTCGGTGCAGAACCCACTGGTCCTCCCGCCGCCCAATTCGGGTCAGAACGTCCCGGTGCTGGAGATCAATCCGCCGGGGCCCGACGCGCCACGCAACGCCCCGGTGGTGGCGCCGCCGCGAGGGCTGGACGCGCCGTCGCTGGCGATCGCGGCGGCCAAGGCCGCGCCAGTGACCCGCGTCGACCCCGCCAATCCACCGAAGCCACCGACCCAAATCGACTTCAACCAACAGGTGCAGAAGGTCGTGAATTCCCACCGGGAGAACGTCGACATCCTCAAGGTCGACGATCAGAAGTTCGTCAGGCCGCGCCACTGGGATTACATCGACTACGACGACATCTATCGCCGTCCGACCATCTACAACCCGCTCAATCAGCCGGTGACGTTCCGCTACTTCTACAACGGCGCCTACCAGGAGGCATACCTGCCGCGCGGGGCCCGGATGGTGCTCGATGCCACGAGCGTCGGCGTCGTCCCCTTCACCGCGGTGGGCGACAGCTATGTGGCGGCGGGCAGCTTCTACGGCGGGGGTTCAATACCGTTGAACGGGTACAACGGGCCGCCGCCGCCCGATTACAAGCCCCCGGCACCCCCGAAGCTGTACGAGAACGTCACGCTGTTCGTCCCCGCCAAAGGCGAGACCGTGGAAGTGGGCCACGTGGCGGTGGTGGGTCACGACGGCAGCCAACCCGCAGGCGGCCAGGACACCTTCCTGCTCGACGACTCCACCCTGGCCTGGGGACAGATCGACAACTCCACCAGCGCCCCCGCCCAGCTCATGGTGATCAAGACCCAGCCGACGCCGGGTGCCGGGCCAACCGACGATGGAAGCTTCTTGGTGCTACTGGCCGTCCATCACCAGGAGCCCGGTCAACCCAACCAATCCGGGTGGACCTTGGCGCTGCGGTTCGGGGGGTTTGCGGTGGTCGTGGGGCTGGTCGCCTGGCTGCTCGCTCGCCGGAGCCGGACCGCGGAGCAGAACGCTGACTCCTAGCGGCCCCCGCATCTCGGTTCCGTGGTAGCCGCTAAGCTGCAGGTCAAAGCCATAGGGGAGTCAGTGACCAAGTCAAGGTATGTCGACAATTGACCGGCTGGTCTGAGCTGCTCGGTGCGGTCGCGCTGATCGCCCTGGGCGGATTGTTCGCCGCGATCGATGCCGCCATCAGCACGGTGTCGCTGGCCCGGGTTCAGGAGTTGGTGCGCGACGAGCGGCCCGGTGCGGTGGCGTTGTCCAAGGTCATGTCGGAACGGCCCCGCTACATCAACCTCGTGGTGCTGCTGCGGATCACCTGCGAGATCACGGCAACCGTGCTGCTGGTGGTGTTCCTCTATGACAACTTCGGGCTGAGGTGGGGATTGTTCGGCGCCGCGGCCATCATGGTGGTAACCAGCTTCGTCGTCATGGGGGTGGGGCCACGTACCCTCGGCCGTCAGAACGCCTACTCCATTGCGTTGACGACAGTTCTTCCGCTGCAAGTGATCTCGTGGCTGTTGATGCCGATCAGCCGATTGCTGGTGGTGCTGGGTAATGCGGTGACGCCCGGCCGAGGGCTGCGGAACGGGCCGTTCGCCTCCGAGATCGAGTTGCGCGAAGTTGTCGACCTGGCTCAGCAGCGCGGCGTGGTCGCCGCCGAAGAGCGCCGGATGATCCAGTCGGTCTTCGAACTCGGTGACACCCCGGCCCGCGAGGTGATGGTGCCGCGCACCGAGATGATCTGGATCGAAAGCGACAAGTTCGCCAGCCAGGCCATCAACCTGGCGGTACGCAGCGGGCATTCCCGCATCCCGGTGATCGGCGAAAACGTCGACGACATCGTCGGCGTCGTGTACTTGAAAGACCTTGTCCAGCAGACTGTTTTGTCCGGTGACGGTGGCCGAACCCCTCCGGTGTCCAAGGTGATGCGGCCGGCGGTGTTCGTGCCGGACTCCAAGCCGTTGGACTCGCTGCTGCGGGAAATGCAGCGCGACCGCAACCACATGGCCCTTCTCGTCGACGAGTACGGCGCGATCGCGGGCCTGGTCAGCATCGAAGACGTGCTGGAAGAAATTGTCGGCGAGATCGCCGACGAGTACGACCAGGCGGAGACGGCACCGATCGAAGACCTGGGCGACAAGCATTTCCGCGTTTCGGCGCGGCTGCCCATCGAAGACCTGGGCGAGCTGTACGGCGTGGAGTTCGACGACGATCTCGACGTCGACACCGTGGGCGGCCTGCTCGCCCTGGAACTGGGCCGGGTACCGCTGCCGGGCGCCGAGGTGGTCTCACACGGTCTGCGGCTGCAGGCCGAAGGCGGCACCGATCACCGGGGCCGGGTACGGATCGGCACCGTCCTGCTCAGCCCGGTCGACTCCGACCGTTCATCCGATGGCGAGGAATCCGAGCAACATGACTGAATTCCGTTCCGGTTTCGTATGTTTGGTCGGGCGCCCGAACACCGGCAAATCAACGCTGACGAACGCGCTGGTCGGGAGCAAGGTCGCGATCACCTCGATGCGGCCACAGACCACCCGGCACACCATCCGCGGCATCGTGCACCGGGAAGACTTCCAGATCATCCTGGTCGACACGCCGGGCCTGCACAGGCCGCGCACCCTGCTGGGTAAGCGGCTCAACGACCTTGTGCGCGATACCTATTCCGAAGTCGACGTGATCGGGTTGTGCATCCCGGCCGATGAAGCGGTCGGTCCGGGAGACCGGTGGATCGTCGAGCAGATTCGCGCGACCGCGCCGAAGACGACCCTGGTCGCCATCGTCACCAAGATCGACAAGACGCCCAGAGATCGGGTAGCCGCGCAGTTGGTGGCGGTCAGCGAGCTGATCGGCGACTCGGGCGAAATCGTCCCGGTGTCGGCGGTGACCGGGGAGCAGGTCGACATCTTGATCGACGTGCTGGCCGGGGCGCTGCCGCCCGGCCCGGCGTACTACCCCGACGGTGAGCTGACCGACGAACCCGAAGAGGTCCTGATGGCCGAGCTCATCCGGGAGGCCGCCCTCGAGGGTGTCCGCGACGAGCTGCCGCATTCGTTGGCGGTGGTCATCGACGAAGTCAACCCGCGCCAGGATCGCGACGATCTGATCGATGTGCACGCCCTGCTCTACGTCGAACGCGACAGCCAGAAGGGGATCGTCATCGGCAAGGGTGGCGCCCGGCTGCGGGAGGTAGGCACCGCCGCGCGCGCCCAGATCGAAAAGCTGCTGGGCACAAAGGTTTACCTGGAGCTGCGCGTCAAGGTCGCCAAAAACTGGCAGAGCGACCCCAAACAGCTTGGCCGGCTGGGCTTTTAGCGGTCACATCCGCCGGACCGCGCACGCCCGCCCGCGCTGGCGACCAATAGGTGAGTTCCTGGTGTGCTAGCGCCGGTGCTAGCGCACTCCAAAAACAACCCACGCCCGCATCGCGGTCACCGGCGGCCAGTCAGCGTGCTCAGGCGAGTACCCGGATGGACTGCAACGACGGATCCGCGGCGTCGGGGAGATTCATGCCGGCCTTGACGCCCGAGCAAAGGTAATCCAGCACAGCATCATTGAGACGCTCGCCGGGAACGACGGCGGGAATGCCCGGGGGATAGGGCGTGATCTGTTCGGCGGCGATCCGGCCGGCGGCATCCTGGGGGGATACCGTCTCGACCCGCCCGAAAAACGCGTCGCGTGGCAGCTCGACGGTCTCCAATTGCAGGTCCGCCGGAGAAGGAAGCGCGATGCGCGGGGGCCGCTCGAAGTCGTCGGTCGAGCTTCGCCATGCCCGCAGCGCATCGGTGAGACGCCCCAAGGTCTCCTTGTCGTCGGCCATGGACAAGGTGGCAAGAATGCGACGGTGATCGCTCATGCCCGTATCGATGTGCGCATGCGCGCGTAGCCAGTCGGCGGCCTGGTAACCCGATGTGCCCGTGGCCGACACATCGATCAGCACTTGCATCCGGTCCAGGTCATGAGAGGCCTGCGCGCCGAGCAGTTCGTCGTCGAGCACCTGCACGTCGGGAATCAGTTCGATCTCCTCGCGCACCTGACGTGCCAAATCCAGTGCGGAGCCGAGCAATTCGTGACCGTGCTCCACCATCTGCCGGCGCCAACCGTCCATGCCCGCATACAGCAGGACGCTGGGACTGGTGGTCATCAGCAGATCCGCGCAGCCAGAAAGGCGGTCCTGATCGATCAGGTCGCCCTGCACATGGAACACCGAGCCCTGTTCGAAACCGGCGCCCATCTTGTGCACGCTGACAACACAGACGTCCGCGCCCGCATCCATCGCCCAGGTCGGCAGGTCCTCATGGAACGGCAGGTGCGCCCCCCATGCCTCGTCGATGATCAGCGGCTTTCCGCGTCGATGGCACACGTCGGCGATGCCGGCAATGTCCGCACAGGTGCCATATGGGCTGGGACTGACGACCAGCGCCCCGGCGGCATCGGGGTGCTTGTCCCAGGCTTGGTCAACTTGCTGCGGCGACGGC
>NZ_LZTA01000126.1 GCF_001665875.1 Mycobacterium sp. 852002-40037_SCH5390672 | reverse complement strand
GCTCCCTGCAGATCCCTTCAGATCCATTCAGATCCCACAGACGGGGCTGGCTCGCTTCACCATCGGGCGCCACGTCCACCCGATGCGCGAGAACAAATCTAGTCGCTGCCGACCTCGGGGCACGACGACGGGGCAGGTCCGGGTGCCGGACGCCGCCATAGCCGCGACATCACGCTGCTGCGGGTGTGCCGCTGACCGAGCACCGGCGCCGCGGCCGGGACCGGCGGGCTCAGCGGTGGACGCTCCGCCTCCTCGCCCAGCGCGTCGCAGACGGCGAGCAGCAGCGCGTCCGCCGCGAGCGCATAAGCGGGCGCCGAGGGGTGGAAGCCGTCGGCGGAGAACATGACGTCGGGTGTCGCACGGAATTGGGGCGCCATCAGCCGCGCCAACGGCACCGGCACACCACCGGCCGAGCGGACCACCGCGGTCTGCGCCCGGGCAAGCTGCAGGCAACGCTCGTGCGCCAGCGACCGCAGTGGCTGCGGAATGGCGCTGATGAACCCCAGGTCGGGGCACGTGCCGACGACCACCACGGCGCCGCGGGCGCGTAACTTGCGGACGGTCAACGCCAGCCGTTGCGCGGACTGGCTGATGCCGTTGAGGGCGGTCACGTCGTTGGCGCCGACCATGACCACCGCGACGTCCGGCGGTGGACCGGCCACGAACATCGCATCGACCTGACCGCACACGCCTTTGGACGTGGCGCCCACGATCGCCTTGGTGCTCAACCGGATTCGTTTGCCGGTCTGCTCCGCCAGGCCCCTGGTGATCCGTACCCCGGGCACTTCCTCGGCGCTCATGCAGCCGTATCCGGCGGCGGTCGAGTCACCGAAGATCATCAGGTGCAGATCGACCGCCATGCCGCGATGCCACCGTTCCACCGGGCCGCCGCCGCGCACGTAGACGCCGTCCGCGCGGGGCGGGATCTCCCATGACTTGGGAATGATCGTGCGCGCGTGGGACGCCTGGCCGACCAGCAGACTGCGTGCCCCCAGGTAGGCGGTTCCTGTTGAGGCCAGCGCGCCCGCTGTGGCCAGGGCGATTGCCGAACGACGTGGCACCCGCATGGTCACGCAGTCAAGTTTAGAGCGGCTTCGCTGTTCGCGCGGGCGGCTGGAAAACGAACTGATCACGGTGCGAAGCAAAACTGGTATCAAATCAGCTATTTCCTACGTTGCACTAAGCAACGGCTGTCAAGCTGAAGTCAAGGGATGGCTGAGCGCTTTGGCAAACGGCTGAACCAGACACTTGGCCGCCTCGTCACATGCTGTATCGCACTACAACGGCGTAGGAAGTGTTGAGCATGACCGCACCTAGCAAGGAATCGGGGTCGTCGGCAAATACCGTTCGGCCACATGACGTCCTCAGAGCCCGTCGAGCCCAGGCGCGCAAATTCGCGATCAGCGACGGCGCACCGGTCGAGGTCCTGGAATCCGGGCCCAGCGTCGCCGCGCGACTAGCCAACCTCACCTCGCGGCTGACCATCCGGCCGATCCTGTCCGTCGGCAGCCACGTCCCCAACCTGCCATGGCCCTGGGGTCTCATCGACCTCACCGCCCGGGTGTTGATCCCGGCGTCGGCCACCGTCCGCGAGACCGTGCAGCTGGCCCATGCGTCGGCGCAGCTGGTGCGGGCGCCCGGCGTGCTGCCCGCCGACGGCACCCGCCGCGTGATCGTCTACCTCCACGGCGGTGCGTTTTTGACCTGTGGGGCGAACTCCCACGGCAGGCTCGTCGAAGCCCTCTCCAAGTTCGCCGATTCGCCCGTCCTGGTGGTCAATTACCGTCTGCTGCCGAAGAATTCGGTCGGGATGGCGCTGGACGACTGCCATGACGCGTACCAATGGCTGCGGCGGCGCGGATATCAACCCGACCAGATCGTGCTGGCCGGTGACTCCGCGGGCGGCTACCTGGCGCTCACGCTGGCCCAACGCCTGCAGGAGGAGGGCGAGGATCCCGCGGCGCTGGTGGCGATCTCGCCCCTGCTGCAGCTGGCCAAGGAACCCAAGCAGGCCCATCCCAACATCGCGACCGATGCGATGTTTTCGGCCGGAGCGTTCGATGCTCTAGGCCAGCTGGTTGCCGGCGCGGCCGAGAAGAACACAGTCGACGGGAAGCCCGAAGAGATTTACGAGCCGCTGGAGCACATCAAGCCGGGCTTGCCGCGCACGCTGATCCACGTGTCGGGCTCCGAGGTGCTGTTGCACGATGCGCGGTTGGCGGCGAGCAGGCTGGCCGCCGTGGGCGTGCCGGCCGAGGTACGGGTGTGGCCCGGGCAGGTCCACGACTTCCAGCTGGCCGCACCGATGGTGCCCGAGGCCATCCGCTCGCTGCGGCAGATCGGCGACTACATCCGCGAGGCCACCGGTTAGCGGCACGCATGCCCGCTGCGCGGACAGTAGTTGTGCGCCGCGCGAAACCGCCTGAGACGATGAACGCATGCGGATCGCGCAGCACATCAGTGACCTCATCGGCGGCACACCGCTGGTGCGGCTGAACTCCGTCGTTCCCGATGGTGCCGGCATCGTGGCGGCCAAGGTCGAATACCTCAATCCCGGTGGCAGCTCGAAGGACCGGATCGCGGTGAAGATGATCGACGCCGCCGAAGCGAGCGGACAGCTGCGGCCCGGCGGCACCATCGTCGAACCCACCTCGGGCAACACCGGCGTCGGGCTCGCCCTCGTCGCCCAGCACCGCGGCTACAAGTGCGTGTTCGTCTGCCCCGACAAGGTCAGCGAGGACAAGCGCAACGTGCTGATGGCCTACGGCGCCGAGGTCGTCGTATGCCCGACCGCGGTACCGCCCGAGCACCCCGACAGCTACTACAGCGTCTCCGACCGGTTGGTCACCGAAATCGACGGCGCGTGGAAGCCCGACCAATACGCCAACCCGGAAGGCCCGGCCAGCCACTATGCGACCACCGGCCCGGAGATCTGGGCCGACACCGACGGCAAGGTGACCCATTTCGTCGCCGGCATCGGCACCGGCGGAACGATCACCGGCGCGGGCCGCTACCTCAAAGAGGTATCGGGCGGCGCGGTCCGCATCGTCGGCGCCGACCCTGAGGGGTCGGTGTATTCGGGCGGTAGCGGCCGGCCCTACCTGGTGGAGGGAGTCGGCGAGGATTTCTGGCCGCAGGCATACGACCCAGGAGTGCCCGACGAGATCATCGCGGTTTCCGACTCCGACTCATTCGACATGACGCGGCGGCTGGCCCGCGAGGAAGCGATGCTCGTCGGCGGGTCGTGCGGGATGGCGGTGGTCGCCGCGCTCAAGGTCGCCGAGCGGGCCGGCCCCGATTCGATCGTGGTGGTGCTACTGCCCGACGGCGGGCGGGGCTACATGTCGAAGATCTTCAACGACGCCTGGATGTCGTCGTACGGATTCCTGCGCAGTCGCCTCGACGGTTCAATCGAACAGTCCAGGGTCGGCGACGTGCTACGCCGTAAATCCGGTGAGCTGCCCGACCTGGTGCACACCCACCCGTCCGAGACGGTGCGCGACGCGATTGGCATCCTGCGTGAGTACGGCGTGTCCCAGATGCCGGTGGTAGGCGCCGAGCCGCCCGTGATGGCCGGGGAGGTCGCCGGCAGCGTGTCCGAACGCGAACTGCTGTCGGCCGTCTTCGAGGGCCGGGCGAAACTGGCCGACGCGGTCGCGCTGCACATGAGCCCGCCGCTGCCGATGATCGGCGCGGGGGAATTGGTCAGCGCGGCCGGCAAGGCGCTGCGCGATTGGGATGCGCTGATGGTTGTCGAGGAGGGCAAACCGGTGGGCGTGATCACCCGCTATGACCTGCTTGGTTTCCTCTCCGACGGACCTCGGGGGCTGTCCGGGCGCCGGTAGTTCCCGGTGCCGCGCGTGACCATTGACGCGCGCCACGCGTCTCGCCCGGCCGCGACGCGCTCAGGTACTGTTTCGGCCTAGTTCGGCTGGACCCGAGTGGAAGGTTGCCAATGACCGATCAACCGCCGCCCGGTGGCGCTTACCCGCCACCTCCCTCGGCGCCCGGGTCCTCGGGTGGGCACCAGCCGCCGCCGGGCGGGCAGGAAACCCCGCCGCCTCCCCAGGCCCCCGCCGGCGGTTCCTATC
>NZ_LZTA01000125.1 GCF_001665875.1 Mycobacterium sp. 852002-40037_SCH5390672 | reverse complement strand
AGCAACGACGGTGTCATGCTAAAGGCGCTGAGCCAGGCCGGAATCCGACATTTGGGAGTGGACCCGGCCGCAGTCGCAGCCGACGTGGCGGCGACCTACGGCGTCAGCGTGTTGAAAGACTTCTTCAACGCATCGACGGCTACCAAGATTCGCGACGAGCACGGGTCGGCACAGCTGATCTATTCCGCGAACGCGATTAGCCACATTTCCTACCTCGATTCGATTTTCCTGGGTGTCGACATCCTGCTTGCGCCGGACGGGCTTTTCGTGTTCGAGGATCGCTATCTCGGCGACATCCTGGGCTGTGTCTATTTCGACCAAATTTATGACGAACACATTTACCTGTTCGCGGTTCGATCGGTGCAGGCGCTGGCCGATCAGTTCGGCTTCGAGCTAATCGATGCCGAGCACCTTCCTTTGCACGGGGGCTCCATCCGCTACACGGTCGCCCGCCCGGGTACTGCGAAGCCGGCCGCCACCGTCGCAGAATTTCTAGCGCGCGAGAAAGCCGACGGGCTTGCCGAGGCGGCGACCTTTGGCAACTTCTCCGTCGCCGTCGATCGCATCCGGACGGACCTCGTCTCCCTTCTCCGCAAGCTGCGTTCCGACGGTCGACGCGTGGTGGGCTATGGGGCCACCTCAAGGAGCGCCACGGTGATGAACTATTGCAATATCGGCCCCGAGCTGCTCCCCATGGTCTGCGATTCGACTCCGGAGAAGCAGGGCCGTGTCACACCAGGCACGAAAATTCCGGTGCGTCCGCCCGAATGCTTCTCCGACCCGTACCCTGACTACGCACTGCTGTTCGCCTGGAACCACGCCGAGGAGATAATGGCCAAAGAACATCGGTTCCGCGAGAACGGTGGCCGCTGGATTTTGTACGCGCCGAAGGTTCACCTCGTGTAACGCAGGGTTCCCCGAAGCCTGTGCACAATCACCGGGCGATATCACTAACCCGCAGGAGTCGCCGATATGATCGACCCGGATTCCAATCTCCTCCACGCGTTTTGCTCACTCATTTCCCGTGTATCCGAACAGGAGGCGTCGGCTCTTGTCAGCGTCCGTGCTCATCACTGGTGGGGCAGGATTTATCGGCTCCCTGCTTTCGCGCCGTCTCGTCGAGGCCGGTTACGACGTCGCCATCATGGATGTCCTGCTTCCGCAGGTACACGGGGAGCGTCCAACCCTAAAGCTTGCGCCGTCGGTGCGGCTTTTCACCGGCGACGTCACCCACGCGCCCGACTGGGATGCTGTGCTTCGACTGTTCCGCCCCGCACAGATCGTCCATTTGGCGGCCGAGACGGGAACAGCGCAATCGCTGTCCCAAGCGACCCGCCACGGATCGGTGAACGTGGTAGGCACCACCCAGCTCCTCGACGCGCTGGGCCGCTGTCAATTGGTGCCCGACCAGCTCGTGTTGGCGTCCTCGCGTGCCGTCTATGGCGAAGGCGCTTGGCAATCCGGCACAGATATTTTCTATCCGCGACCCCGCAGCCATGCACAGCTGCTCGCCGGGGTCTGGGATCCGGTAGGGCCTACGGGCGAACCGGCGATGCCGCTGCCGAACCGCGCCGGCGAAACCGAGCCGCGACCGACCAACATATACGGCGCCACCAAACTCGCTCAGGAGCACCTGTTGGCCGCCTGGTGCTCCGCGCATGACACCAGGCTCAGTGTGCTGCGACTGCAGAATGCTTACGGGCCGGGCCAGTCCCTGACCAATCCGTACACGGGGGTGGTCCCGTTCTTCGCGCGCTTGTCGCGCGAGAAACTCCCGTCGGAGGTGTACGAGGACGGCCGGATCGTCCGCGATCTCGTCTATATCGATGATGTCGTCGACGCGCTGTTCGCCACAGTACAAAGACCTGCCGCCGAATCCCGCTGCCTGGACATCGGCTCGGGCAACGGCATTACCATCCACGAGCTTGCTCGGAAGATCGCTGCCATTTTCGGCGCACCCGAACCGGTCGTCATACCCAAGTTCCGCGACGGCGACATACGCGCCGCGAGCTGCAACATCGAATCGGCAAGTGAGGAGCTCCACTGGCATCCCAAGTGGAAGCTCGACGACGGGCTGCGAGCCCTGCTCGAATGGATTGACCAACAGCCCGAAATACGTTCGGCGGCACGTGATCACACACATGCACAGAGTCCTTCGATACAGCCTTCAGGGCGTCACTGACTGGGCAACCGCTCCCGTTTTCTCGCGCCATGCGAGCGCTAGGGTAATCTGTGCACGCGCCCGGCTCGCGTCGGAGTTGCCGCGTGCAGAACGCGGTCACTGACCTGAATGCCTGCTAACGGCGCGAACCCGCCGGTGTGACGAATCGAACGCCGGCGGCGCGACCGAAAAAACTCCAAACGCACATTGACGACTTCGATAGGCGTCTAGGCTCACCTCCGGCACTACTGGCATGCGAGACAGGGGCGATTTTGACCGTGACCGATAGCGACGTCCGATCTCTCTACCTCGATCAGATCCGGCGCGACCTTACTAGGTACGGCATGGACCAGCTAGTGCCCGTCGGGTGGCCGGTGGGGATGCGCGCCAGCGTGGGCTGGTTAACGTGGCTTCCATTTCTCAAAAACCGCAACGTGATGCTGGTTCGTAAACGCCCATTTGATCAGCGCGCGCGCGACCTGGGCATGGACTGGCCGGTGGACGCCGAGACCATGATCGGAATGAAGCGGCTTACTAGCCTGCAGCAATGCGTCGAGACGGTACTGACCGAGGCCATCCCCGGTGATTTAGTCGAGTGTGGAGTGTGGCGGGGCGGGGCGTCCATCTTGATGCGCGCCGTTCTGGCGGCCTACGGGGATAAGACGCGCCAGGTTTGGCTATGTGATTCTTTCGAGGGCGTGCCACCCCCGGACACCGCGAATTACGAAGCGGACAAGCTGCCGCGGTTTGCGCTCGGACTGCACCACGCGGCACCTGTGCTGGCGGTGTCAGAAGCGGACGTCCGCGCGAATTTCGAGCGCTACGGACTGTTAGACGATCAGGTCCGCTTCCTTCCGGGATGGTTCAAGGACACGCTCCAGGACGCCCCGATCGAGCAAATCGCGGTGTTGAGGTTGGACGGTGACCTCTACGAATCGACAATTCAAGCGCTCGACGCGCTGTACCCGCGATTGTCCCCAGGAGGCTTCTGCATCATCGATGACTACAACCTTGCCGGCTGTCGGCAAGCCGTCACGGACTACCGGGCGAAACATGGCATTTCGTCCGAGATCGTGACGATCGACCAATGTGGTGTGTTCTGGCGCAAGTAAGTAATGAAAACCGCCGGGACGCTTTTCACCGTTGCGCTTGCCGTCTTCGGCGCCGGCATGCATCCATGCTGAAAGTGCTACCGGTACAGCATTCGTCGGGATGCGGGGGGGTCACGCCAAGACGGACAGAACTGATAGGGCTTCGGGACTCGCGATGAAATTTGTGCTGGCAAGTTACGGAACCCGAGGCGATATCGAGCCTTCCCTGGTTGTCGGCCGTGAGCTGGTGCGCAGGGGGCACGAGGTACGGATGGCCGTGCCGCCCGATTCAGTCGGTTTTGTCGAGGCCGCGGGCGTCTCGGCCGTCGCGTACGGGCTGGATACGCAGACGTGGTTGGACGTCTACCGCAACTTCTGGACGTCTTTTTTCGGTGCCTTCTGGAAGATCAGCGAACTGCGCAGGCTGTGGCACGAGATGTGGGAGCTCAGCGACGAGATCTGGACGCAGATGAGCAAGACTCTGACGGCGGTGGCGGAGGGGGCCGACCTGCTGTTCGTCGGGTTGAGCTATCAGGAGGCCGCGATTAGCGTCGCGGAGTACCTGAAGATTCCGTTGGCTACTTTGCATCATGTCCCGGTACGGGCCAACGGCCAGCTTGTGCCGATTCTGCCGCCGCCGCTGGCGCGTTTCGCGATGACGGCATTCGACTGGCTGGGCTGGTTCCTGAATAACAAAGTTGAGCGGGCGCAGCGCCACGAACTGGGATTGCCCAAAGCCAACAGTCCCGCCGCGCGGCGCATCGTTGAAAGCGGAGCGCTGGAAATCCAAGCCTACGACGAGGTGTGCTTCCCAGGGCTGGCGGCGGAATGGGCCAAGTGGAACGGCCAGCGGCCCTTCGTCGGCTCGTTGACAATGGAGCTGACGACGCGGGCCGACGACGAAGTCTCCTCGTGGATCGCCGCGGGAACCCCGCCGATTTGTTTCGGATTCGGCAGCATGCCCGTGGAATCCCCCGCCGAGGCGATCCAAATGATCGGCTCTGCCTGTGCGCAGTTGGGCGAGCGCGCGTTGATTTGCGCTGGCTGGAGTGACTTCAGGGACGTTCGACACGGCGACCACGTCAAGGTGGTGGGAGGCGTCAATTACGCAGCGGTCTTTCCTGCCTGCCGGGCGGTCGTCCACCACGGCGGCTCAGGCACCACGGCCGCAAGCCTGCGCGCCGGAGTTCCCACCCTGATCCTCTCGATGGACGTCAACCAGAGGTTGTGGGGCGCCGCGGTCAAGCGATTGAAAGTGGGTACCGCCCGGCGTTTTTCGAGTACCACCTGCGAATCGCTGGTTACGGACCTGCGGCGAATCCTCGCCCCGGAGTACGCGATCCGAGCCCGCGAGCTCGCCACCCGTATGACGACGCCAGCCGAAAGCGTCGCCAACGCCGCCGATCTAGTGGAAAGCTTTGCGCATTCGAGGCATCTTGCCTGACAGGCGGTGGCGGACCGTCGGCTTCTCTCACGCTGTCGTGCTGGTTCGCACTCTCGCGGCGGCAGGGACCTCGGTGACCTCAACCGTCGAGGACCCCGGCGACGGGCCAAAGTGCCGCGCAACTCGGCGGCCGCCTGTTAGTATCCATCGACGCCGGCCATGATCGCGCCGAAACGGCATCATTGGGTGCCATTCGAGCTGCGAGACGGACAGCACCGACCTTTTCAAACAAGACCAAGGAAAACATGACCAGCCTGACGCCTAAACTGAAATTTCGTTGGACGCCCCGAAGCCTTACATTTCTGTTTTTTTGGTGGCTCGGCGCAATGCGCCCTGCCGTAATAAGGCATTATCTTACCGACGCGTTGCGCTATCATCTGGTCAAGTTGGGAATTCCATCGCACACGGCAAAGCATCTTGCCGAGGTTCGTGCGGAGTTTGAAGGACATGCGGCGCAGGGGCAATTCAAAGAGCGCTGGTTCGACATGAATATCGTGCCGTGGTCTGTCACCTTCCCGAAAGTCTTCGATCGTTCGGACCCGGTACGCATTCTCGAAATCGGGTCATGGGAAGGGCGCTCGAGCCTGTTTCTTCTGACCTACTTCACGCATGGTCAGTTGACAGCGGTTGACACCTGGGCTGGCAGTGACGAATGGCACTACCATGCCACGCCGGAATTGCAAGATCTTGAAGTCCGTTTTGACAATAACACTGCATCGGGGGCGGATCGCGTAACGAAACGCAAGGGATCATCACTAAGTGTGTTGCCGCAGCTGATCGATGAACAGCAGAAATTTGACGTCATTTATGTGGATGGATCGCACTTCTCCGATGACGCCATCGTCGATGGACTCAATGCCTGGCGCCTGTTAAGTCAAGGCGGAATCATGATCTTCGATGACGTTATGTGGCCCGCTTATCCTCGGGCGCGAGCCAACACGGCATGGGCAATCAACCAATTTTTGAAATACCACACCGGCGAATACAAAGTTTTGCATGCTCAGTATCAAATCATTTTGCAGAAAAAGATACTGTTTGATGATCGCATTGCAGATTGGGTAAAACTGCCTACGGCTCCTGATGCGATTTCAGATTCGACGACTAAAGCAAGCCAGTCGCAACAAATTCAGCAACAATTGCTGGGCTAGGCGCGCCGTGGGTTCGTTGTAAAGTCCGCCTGACGTACTTCGGGCGCGGGTCGCGTCGTAAGCAGCCTGCAAGCGCTCCCTTGGTTGATGACCTGGTAGAGGCATCGTCGCAGTCCCTATCGCCCGCGAGCCTAGTCAGCCAGAAGTCGCCTCCTGCTGGACGGTGGCGGCGGGCACACCAAGCCTCTTTTGGGTAAAACGAGATTTCAACGCAATCGCTCGCTTTTCAACCAGGAACCAACTCCCGCCGGCGAGCGACACGGTCGCGGTGCCAGCAACGACCGCGAACGCGAACGGATTCAAAAACCCAAGCCCACAGATGACCAGCAACTGTTGCGTCGGCCATCCGTAAATATATACGCCATAGGACAAGTCGGTGCGCAGCCTGAAGCGCGGATTGCGAATCAGGGCGCCTGAAACAATGACGGCGTAAGCCAACGGAATGGCAGCCACCACCCGGTAATTGACCATGAGCAGAGCGGACGCCAAAACGATGACCATGCTCAGGGCGACGAGCGACCACCGTGCGGGAAGTACGTCTCGGAATTGATGTATGAGCATTCCGGCGAGGAACACGACAGCGAAGCGCCCGATCATCTGCGGGATCGTTTGCACCGCGAAAGCCGGGTAGGACACGACCGCTGCCAAGGAAACGGCCAGTAGGAAAGCCACAGGCACGGCCCAACGGCGACCGAGCAGCCCGGTCATGCCGGCTGCGGCGACTCCGATATAGCAGAACAATTCAAAGATGAGAGTCCAAAGAGTTCCATCCCAGACGTGCGGCCACGGGACTCCGTTCGGTGTTCCCGCGATGCTGGTGTGATACACGTTGAGTACCGCATTGTTCAGGACGTATTCGATTGGCGCGGTGGACATCAGCAGCTTTTTCGCCGAGCCGCCCTGAACTGCCACGCCGATCGGCGCTATAACGAACGCGACGACGATAAGGCAGACCCACAACCCAGGAAAGATGCGAAGGGCGCGCGCGACGAAGTACTCGCGAGGACGCGGGTTGCGGAGCCAGCTGGCGGTGATCAGGAATCCGGAAAGAACAAAGAACCCATCGACTGACACGTCGTAAAGGCCTCCGAGTCCCGGAGCCGTGTGACCGGTGAGCGGCCAGCAGTGTTGCAGGACGACTGCACTGGCCATCACCAGGCGCCACGCATTGAGTGCATTTCTTCGCGGATCGAATGTCTGCCCGAGTTTCACGCGTCTCCACCTATCGCCGATTGCCCGTCCAGTGTTGCGCAGTCATGGGGGCCTCGCGTACCGGTTCTGCAAAAGAGGTCTGTCCGCAGTGGTGCAGGCGTCACGTTACACAACTCACCGACGGGTCGTCGCCCGGCAGCGCTCGACTCGGCGCCACTAAAGCGGCCAACAGTCGGGTGACCGCTCGTAGCAAATCTGGCCGGGGACAGAAACTTCCACCTGTACGCCGATGGCAGATGGTACTGTCGGGATTCGCCCAGACGGGGCATAGCTTGGGCAATCATCCGCTGAGGAATTCGATTTTGGCTGACGGTGAGCTGAACGCGCGCGAGGCGGAACGCCGTGTGTGGGACGTGATCGTCGTTGGCACCGGGATGGGCGGCGGGATGTTCGGCTACTCGCTGGCCCGTTCGGGGCGAAGCGTGCTGTTCGTCGAGAAGGGTCGCTCAACCCTTCCTGGGGCACCTGGAACGATCCGCTCATTGATGCCCGAAGTGGCCGAACCCAAGGCGTGCCGTTCCCCGGAGACGTACTACGACGTGTTGGCCCGCTCTGGACGCTCAACCGACGAGGTCGAAGACATAAGCGGGCGCTCCCCACACCGGTTTGTGCCATTCTTGGGCAGCGGGACGGGCGGTTCATCATCCCTCTATGGCATGGTCTGCGAGCGGTTTTTCCCTCAGGACTTCACTCCCCGCCAGCACTTCCGCAACCCCGGCGATTCCACTGTGCCAGACGCGTGGCCAATCAATTACGACGAGATGCGGACCTGGTACGCCGCGGCCGAGCGGCTGCTGGGAGTTCGGGGCCAGCCCGACCCGCTGCGCCCGGGCGCCGCCGAGGCGGGCTTGCCTGCGCCACCGCCATTTTCGGTAGAGAACCAGCCGTTGGTCGACTATCTGGCAGGTCGTGGTTTGCATCCCTACCACCTGCCCATGGCCTGTGACTACACGGAAGGTTGCTCTACCTGTCAGAGCTACCTTTGCCACCAATCGTGTAAAAACGACGCCGCCCGCAACTGCGTGTTGCCCGCCGTCACTGAGCACGGCGCACACCTGCTTCCAGAATGTCAGGTCGTGCGCCTGGAGGCGGACCGCACACAAGTCCGACACGTGATCTGCGAGAGTCGCGTTGGGACGCTGGCTCTGAAGGCCAAGGTGGTGGTGTTAGCCGCCGGTGCGCTGGTCACACCCGTGCTATTGCTCAATTCCCGTTCGGCAGATTGGCCGCGCGGACTGGCCAATGGCTCAGATTGGGTGGGCCGCAACCTGATGCGTCATCTTGTTGACTTGGTCGAGATCTGGCCGCAACCCGGCCGGAGGATGACAGGGGCCAATAAGGAGATCGGGCTGAACGATTTCTATTTCTGGGAAGGCCAGAAATACGGCACCGTGCAGTCATTCGGCTCCATGGCGCCTATGGAAATTCTGACCAGCACCCCCGGGTGGCGGGCCAGGGCGCTACGTCTGATGAACCCGGCGGTACGCCGGGTCTATGAGCGGTTCTTCAATGGCGGGCTGGTGCTCGCGACGATCATGGAAGACCTCCCTTATCTGGACAACCGCGTCCTGCCAACCGATCAGCCGAGCACGGACGGCCGTCAGCGCCTGCGACTTCAATATCGTCTTCACGCCAACGAGAGCGAACGCCGGGCGGTCTTCTTGCAGCAACTGAAAGAGGTGTTGGAACCCTTCCGCAAGATCACCCTGCGAGGTGCGGAAGACAATAAGGCCGTGGCTCACGTCTGCGGCACATGTCGCTTCGGTACCGATCCCACATCGAGCGTTCTGGACCCGCACAATCGGGCGCACGAACTCGACAACCTGTATGTGGTGGACAGCTCGTTCTTCCCGTCGAGCGCCGGCTTGAACCCCAGCCTTACGATCGCGGCCAACGCCTTACGAGTGGCCGCGCACGTGAGTCAGGCGCACTTCGCTACCTGACACCCGCCAACGCCCGTGGTCGGAAGCCGCCACTAGCCGAAGCGATCAGCCTTAAGCCGGCTGGCGGAGCGGAAGTCCGGCAGCGCGATAGATCGCATCGATGACGGTCATGTTCTCGATCGCGGCTTCCGGTGTTGTCTTCACCGGTTCACCCCGCAGCACCGCGGCGACAAAAGCATCGAGTTGATATGCGTACGAAGGGCGGCGTGGGAAGCGTTCCGCTCGTTTGCCGTAGGCAGACCGAACTGACAGCCGATGGAAAGACTGCGGCATTACCGGATTAAGCACACGCAGCTCACCACGATCGCCGATCACCTTGGCGCTCATCTGCAACAGATTGGTGGACCACATCGAGCAGCGGACCAGCCCCGTATGCCCGGCGTCGAATTGCAGCTCGGCCGTCATAGCCCGGTCCACCTGACGGTCACGCAATTTCGCCTGTGCCGAAACGACTTCCGGCGTTGAACCGCCGAATGTACGAACCATATCGACGGCATAACATCCGGCATCCATTGTCGCCCCGCCGGCTAATGAGTAGTCGTAGCGGATGTCGGAGAACTTCGGCAGCGGAAAGCACAGGGTCGCCTCCACCCGCTTCAACTTGCCCAACTCCCCCGAGGCGATGATCTCCTCGACGCCCAAAGTCAATGGGTGGTAGCGATAATGGAGTGCCTCCATCACGACCCGGTCTGACTTCGCGGCCAGGTCGGCGATTTCGCGGGCCTCGACGGCATTGGCAGTGAACGGCTTTTCACACAGCACGTGTTTCCCCGCGGCAAGCGCAGCTTGGGTCCACTTGCCGTGCAAAGCGTTTGGAAGCGGGTTGTAGATGGCGTCCACTTCTGGATCGACGATCAGCGCGTCGTAACCGTCGTGAATTCGGCCGATGTCATGTTTGACGGCGAAAGCTTGAGCGCGAGACGTATCGCGGGCGGCCACTGCGGCAACAACGACTTCGGCGTTGTCCTGGGCCGGGTTGATGAGCGCCAAGGGAGCGATACGGGCTGCGCCGAGAATGCCGATCCGTAGCTTGGCCTTCACGAACTGGAGGAGATCCGGCGCTCTGAGGCCAGCAATTGGTCAAGATATGCGGGCGGCTTTAGATTGAGCAGCCGTTCACGCTCGGCGGCCAGATCCGCGTAACTGAGCGCTTCTATCTCCGCCGGCGAGTAGGACAGTCGTGATTCCGGAGTTCCCTTTTGTACGATGCCCACGCCCCAGTCACAGTCGAGCACCGCAATCCGCAGATCCTGCCGAGTGCTGCGCAGGTAGACGATCGCCTTCCAGACGTCACCACTCCAGTCGATCTCCCACCAGCGGTTCTGCCTACGAAAGTCGGCGTACGAGTCTGCCGGACACGCGACCGATGCCCGCGTGGGGTTGCAGTCGTGCAGAAAAATAACCCCGTCGTCGCGCAAATACCGCAAAGTGTTTTCGACGTCGAGAACGACCTGCCCGTAGGTGTGCAGGCCGTCGATCAGCGCGACGTCGATGCGACGTTGCTTGAGGAAAGCTGTCTCGTTCGCGAAAAAGGCGTCGCTAGTCGTCTCGAAATAGTGGGTCGCGCTAGCTTTCGCGTCAGCGCGCCGCCGCGTACGCGCCGAGAGCTTGAACGCCGGGTCAACGGCGATCTTCTCCTCGGCCGCGATGCGCCGGAACGCCGTCCCGCGTGAGACGCCGATCTCCAGATAGACGCGGCTCGACCGATCGTCGAGCGCCCGCCTCACGGCCTTGATCCGGTTCATCTGACAACCCTTTCCGAAACGAGCGAATCTAACAGAAAGCACGCCTGCGTGCAGAAGATCCGTCTCGTCTGCGCGTATCGCGTCGATGTCTGGCGGGCATACCAAACCTCGACCCTAGCTCCGCCATCACAGGTAACCCGATGACCGTCGGACCTATCCATATCAGTAACGTAACCCAATCAACACAGCCACAAGGTCCAAACAGCTCTGCCTAACGAACAGCATCTCGCGAAACCGCACTAGTTTGACAGGGCCGCTTCCCAGGACCCGTGCCGAAACGACCTACGACACTGCTCAATAAGCTGCGCCGAAGATGCCTCGGATGTCATGATGGCGCAGAACTTCGGCGGTATGGAGTGAAAAGGGTGGGATTCTCATGAAGTTTGCTCTGGCAAGCTTTGGCACTCGCGGAGACATCGAGCCCTCGGTCGCTGTCGGTCGCGAACTGCTGCGTAGAGGGCACGATGTGCGCATTGCCGTCCCGCCCAACCTGGTGAGCTTTGTCGAGTCCACTGGCCTTACGGCGGTCGCCTATGGGCTCGACACGCCGGACGGCCTCCAAGAGGGCCTCGAAGCGAACCGCGAATTCTGGACGTTGATCTTCCACAAGTTCTGGAAGCTCGACGAACTGCGGGCAGCGTGGCACGGGCTGTGGGACCCGGTCGCCGAACTGTGGGTGCATATGAACACGACTTTGAAGTCGTTGGCGCAAGACGCCGACCTGCTGCTGACCGGCCTCAATTTCGAACAAGCCGCCGCCAACGTCGCGGAATACTACGACATCCCGTTTGCCACGCTGCACTTCTTCCCGATCAGACCCAACGGGCAACTCATTGGGACACTACCTCCGCCGTTAATCCGCTTCGGAATGACGGCGATGGGCTTGGCGACTTGGCATCTCCTGACCAAGAAACTCGATGATCTTCAGCGCCGCGAACTAGGCCTGCCGAAGGCGAAAGGCACCTCTTGGCGACGCCTCGCAGAAAGCGGAGCGCTGGAAATCCAAGCGTACGACGAGATTTGCTTCCCCGGCCTGGCAGCCGAGTGGGCGAAATGGAATGGTCAACGGCCCTTCGTCGGACCGCTCACAATGGAGTTGACCACGGGAGCCGACGACGAGGTCGCGTCCTGGATCGCCGCGGACAAACCGCCGATCTGCTTCGGCTTTGGCAGCTTCGCGGTCGAATCCCCCTCCGCGACAGTTGAAATGATCGCTAGCGCATGCGCGGAATTAGGCGAACGGGCATTGATTTGCTCCGGCTGGACCGACTTCCGTGACGTCCCCCATTTCGAGCACGTCAAGGTGGTAGGCGCAGTGAACTACGCGGCAACTTTCCCCGCCTGCCGCGCGGTGGTTCACCACGGCGGGGCGGGCACCACAGCCGCAAGCCTGCGCGCGGGGGTTCCCACGCTGATTCTCTGGACGATGCCCGATCAACCAATCTGGGGGGCTCAGTTCAAACGGTTGAAGGTCGGCACGTCCCGGCGCTTTTCAACGACTACCCGCGAGTCGCTCGTCGCAGACCTGCGCCAGATTCTCGCACCCGACTACGCGATCCGCGCCCGAGAGCTCGCCGGCCGGATGACCAAGCCTGCCGAAACCATTTCCAACACTGCCGATCTGGTTGAAAACTTCGCCCGCTCGAGGCGATTTTCCTGACCGGCGACTGCGTGTGATCGGTGTCGGTGGCGCTCCGGCGGCCTCTGATACTCGGCGTCGGCTTGGCTGCCGGATGAAAGTCGTTGCGCCCTAACACGTAAAGCGCGCTGCTTGAACCGAACTCGCGCATACAACTTCGGGAAACAAGGACGCCGCCGCGGCGGCGAGAACCCGGATGACCTAAGCCCACGTTCCCCTGCGCCGGTGAATCATCGCCACAAGCTCGATGGCGGGCTTCACGATAGCCGGCCGGAAGATTCGCGACTGCACGCTCTTCGAGCGGCTGTGGTAATCCTCGAACGCTGCCCGAAAATCGTGTTCACTCGCCTGATACGCGTCGAAAACGCGATCCAGTGTGGCCACGTCAGGCGAATCGTCTCGCGCGGCCGTACACAGTGCACCGTAGGAGGCGGAGATCCAGTCCGTGCCGAAACGCTCTATCACCGGTCCGTAGTTTCGCTGGCGCCGAAGGTCGGGTGTGAGGAACTCGTCGATCGCGTCCTCTTCCCGGGTCTCGAGATCGATGGGAAGCGCCGTGGAAATCCGCTTCATCTCTCTGCGCCAGTCATCGAGAAGGTTGGTGTACTCAACGAACACGCGTGGCACACCGCGTGTGTTTCGCTCTGCCAGCAGGTTGTATTTGAGCCACAGAGCACTCGAGAGTTCCGGCGAGATTTTCCAAGATGCCGCGACCGACGCTATAACCTCCTGTGGGTGGCGCACCGCAATCAGGGCCGCGACATCGAGTCCGGCCAGACTCGCGGCTTCGAACCACAGGTCAGAAAGGGTCGTTATCCGGGGATCCTTGATGACCACGAGCGGTGCAGGCGGCATCGTCTTGAGATAAGCGCTGATGTCGGCGACGCAAGCCGCTTTTTCGTCGGGGCCCAATGCCCCGTCCTCCAGCAAGGCCACTGAAGGGTCGAACCAGGCGCTGCCATGACGATGCAAAATTGCTTCGTTGATGCCGATGGCTTTGCGCGGCTCCCAGTTGCCACGTGGGTTGCCAGCATCGGCACCCAACATGCCAGGGGGGAGCGTGCCACCGCAAAGTGAGAGAACCCGGGTGATCGCCGAGGTTCCGGAACGCTGCGTACCCAATACGAATAGGACTACCGGGCGGTTAGCATCCCTAGAGCCGGCGGTGTTATCCACGACGCCTCGAAAGTTGCCAACGATCTTGTCGGATCTAGCTCCACGGTCAAGATTCATCCGAATCTGAGCCCTTTCAATCATCGGCCCCCGTAGACCGTGTAAGTCACCGCAGCTTTGTCTGACACGGGGAGTTTACGCGAACGTAGATAAACACGCGCCCCGCGCGCGGCGTTCAAATCAGACTGATGATCGAGACTGGTCCAGCGCCGCGAGAGTTATGCCTGGCGCCATACGGCTGTGGCAGGTTACGTGCAGGAAGCCGCCCAACACGACAACGAAAAGGTCTTTCATCGCGAACACGCATCGTCTCGTTCGAACCGCTGGACTCCGTGCGTTCTACCCGGCAGAGACTCGACGAAGAGTTACACCGACAGTGGTCAGCGCAATCACGCAAAAACGGGCCGCCGCAAGGCAATCCGCGTCAACGCAGGATCTTGCGGCCGAACAGCTGAGCAGGGACGGTGTGCCGAAGACGGCTCACGCGCTGGACTCTGCGGCGCTCCGGTAGCCCCGGACGGCGATGGGGATTGATACCGCGAACAGCACGAGCGTCCAGAGGAGAGTTAGTGCCAGGGGCCACGACAACGGCCCACCGTGGGCCAGTCCCCACATCGCCTCAATGGGTGCAGACATCGGTTGTGTACGAACGAACGGCCGAAGCCGATCGGGAAACATGTTGATCGGCGTAGTGCCGGGATTGAGGAATGCAAGGGCAACGGTCCCGGCCGCCAGCCAGGTCATGAGGGCGACACCATTGGTACGGATGGCGATTGCCATGACCAATGCCGTGAAACCGACGACCACGACCGGAGGGATCAGGACATACACCACTATCGTGGCCCAGCCATGCGTGAAGCGCAGGCCCATCCCGAGTCCGATCGCGGTGATCAGGATCGTTCCGATGAGAGCGCGCACGGCCTCCGCGGTCAACCGGCCGGTTAGCGCGCTTGCCCGGTGTACGGGCAGCACCCACATCCGGCTTAGCAGTCCGGAATCGCGCTCCATCGCGATGCCGAGCGAAGTGCTGAGGGAGCCAAACACTCCCGACAGCACCGCACACACCGGGACCAGACCGTAAACGCTCTCCACGCCGGTGAGCTTATGCACCCGCTCGTCCAGTACCACGACGTAAACGAGCAAGAGGCAGACAGGGACGATCAGGGATCCCACCAGCACCGTTCGCTCGCGCCGCCACTCGGTAAGCAGTCGGCCGGCTTGCACCCAGCTCTGGATTAACAGCGAGCCTCGCGACGGGGCCTGGTGTACCACTAGCTTCGCCTCTGCAGCCACAGCGTGATCGCGCCGAATACCAGCACCATCCCCACGCACCACGCCAGGCTGGCCGCCAAATTGCCGAGCGCCACATGACCGGAGCCCAATCCGCGCAGTGTTTCGGCGACCAATGACAGCGGTTGGTTACGTACGTACGGGCGCAACCATCCGGGAAAGGTGCTCTCAGGGGCGATGCCGGTCGACAGCATGAATAGCAACAGCTGGGGTACGAACAGTACGTGGCTGGTCCCTTGGGGACTGCTGGTACTCGAACCCAGCGCGTCGGCGCCCAGCGCCACGGCTAGGCCCAGCAGCAACGCGATGAGGACAAAGGCCAATGCGTAGGCCACTCCGCCGGTCATCCGGAATCCGAATGCGTAGCCAGCGGCGATCGCCACCGCCAGGGCCAGCGCAGCCCGGACCAGGGTCGCCACTATTCGAGCACTCACCGGGACTGCCGCGGCGATCGGCAGCGTCCTCAACCGTTCCCCCAGCCCATGCAGGTGATCGCGTGCTGCGCGGTCCGCGGTGAGCATTGCGACCATAACCACTGCCTGGATGGCGACCGCAGGGACCAAGTACTGCGAATAGCTGATATGTCCGGTGTCGACTAGGCCGTGCAGCGCCAGGGAAAAGCCGACCAGATATCCGACGGGCGAGAAAATCTCGAACATCAGCCCGCCGTCACGCGCAGCGGCGCGAAGCGCACGTTCGGTCAGGGCGCCTAGGGCGGTCATGGTCGTACAGCGGTCCGCTCGGTGAGATGCAGGAATGCCTCGTCGAGCGAGGGTTTGCGCAGCGAGATGTCGATGAGTTCGATGCCGAGTGCATCGACCCGTCTAAACACCTCACCCAGTGTGGTCACCCCGTCGGGGGCGGGCACCGACACGAAATTCATTTCGGTGTCGATATCGGTTCCTTCGAGCCCACTCAGCGCCGCCGCGATCTGAGGCAGGTCGGCCGGATTAGCCGGGGTCACCTGACAATAGCTAGAGCCCACCCTGCGCTTGAGGTCCTCGGCCGTGCCGCTGGCGATCACCTGGCCGTGGTCGATGACCACGATCGAATCGCTCAGCACGTCAGCCTCTTCCAGGTACTGCGTGGTCAGCAACACGGTGACTCCCTGCAGGGCCAACGAGCTCACCAGCGACCACATGGCACGGCGGCTCCGTGGGTCCAGCCCGGTCGTCGGCTCATCGAGGAAAAGCACCCTCGGCAGCACCACTAGGGCGCTAGCCAAGTCGACGCGACGCCGCATGCCGCCGGAGTAGGTGGACACCCGCCGATCGGCCGCCCCGACGAGGTCGAACTGTTCGAGAAGCTCGTCCGCACGAGCCTTCGCCTTCTGGCGGCGCAGGCCACGCAGCCTGCCGAATAGCACCAGGTTCTCCCGCCCGGTGAGGAAAGGGTCCATCCCGGTGAACTGGCCGGCCATCCCGATGCTCGCCCTCACTTGGCCGGCCTGACGAACGATGTCGAATCCGCTGATGACGGCATGGCCTGCTGTGGGGCGGATCAGCGTGGACAGGACGTTGACAGTGGTCGTTTTGCCCGCGCCATTGTGGCCGAGCAGGCCGCATACCGTCCCGGCCGGAACCGAAAAGCTAACGCCGTTTAGCGCAGGCGTGGATCCGCCAAATGTCTTCGTGAGGCCGACAACCTCGATCGCCAGTGGGCTCACCGTCGAAGTATTTCATGGTGAATGGCTGCGCGTTGACGGTATGGGTGGTCCCAGGCGGTATCCGCCGACGGCGGCACGCCAGGAATCACGCCCCACGGTGAGCAATAGACGGTCAAGTCATTTCCAAGCATGCGATATTAGTGCGCGCAGCCATACGTTCGCGGCAGCCACGACCCGAGAATCCCGATGAGCCAACAGTTTAGCCTCTTCGTCGGCAAACGAGTGAGTGATAACGGCCTGCCGCTGCTTGTTCCGTTTGATCGACCGATGTTCGGAGTCCATCAAGCGTTCGCGCGCAATCCCGGCGTCCGCACTGTCGCGCGTGAGCACCACGAGGCCGCTACGAAACCATGGAAAGGTCGAAAGCGATTGCAGCGTAGATGAATCGAATAGGCAAGGATGCCATCCAGCCGACGCAAACAAGTCGAGCCAGTGTGACATCGGCCGCCCGTTGAAATTGCTTCCTCCGGACCGCCCCGTCGGCGCGCCAGAAAGGACGATGCGCTCACGCGCATGGCGCACGATGCTCTCGACAAGAGTGGGTTCCGACTCCGCGGGGATACGTTGCGGCGGGTCCACACACATCACCAGATCAAAGGTTTCGGCGAGGTCCACGGGTTCCACGAGATCGGCCTGCACGTATTCGTCGGCTCCAAGGTAGGTTGGTCGTCGGTCGCAGCTGTCGACGCCGGTTATCCGCGTCGCTCCATAAGAAGCGAAAAACTTCAGGTACGCCCCCGAGCCCCGGCCGATCGCCAAGACGGATGCAGGACAATGGCGCTCCGCAAGATAGCGAAAGGGTGGTAAATCCGCGTGTAAAACCGTCTCCGATCCTCCGCCCTTCCCGAACTGCCCCTTTACATGTCGCCATGCCGCAATCTTCCCGCGCGAATTCTTCAGGGATCGGATGTCAGACTCCAGACCGGAGACGTCGGCCTCAGGATTGAATATCCTGTCGATGGACCTCACGACTTTTTGGAGCGGAGTGCAGCTGACAGCCGGTTGCGCGGTCAACCTCTCATAACCCGGCGCAACGGGGTCAGGGACCACGTCGCGTGGCCACGTTAGTTCCGTCCCGGAGGAGTCCGCATATTTGAGCGCTTCGCGGGTCAAGTCCTCCGCGGTAAACGAAGGTCCGCGAATAATCCGCTCGTAAACCACCTTCCAGTGAATCGCGTGTGCTAGGTCGAGCCGGTAGCGATTCCGCTCCAAATTGGCGATCCAGCCAACCACGATTTTGCTGGTGAACTGGTCGACGCTTCGGACCGGAAAGTGGGCTATCGTCACGTCCCTCAGCTTCCTTTTGCGAAGTGGCCGGCCGGCGTACGTGACGTCATGGTTGCCTTGCTTGATCCGCAGTTTCATATCGATCTTCGGCTTGGTGACGATGATCGGTTTCCACCAGGAGCGCTCCTCCGCCTTCCGGTGGGTGATGCTTCGTAAGGGATCTGAAGCATCCCCTTCGAGTCCCGTTGGAGCGGGGATGTAGGTGCGCCAGCAATACTGGGCTTGGGTACCCGGACGCATCGATTGTAATTGAGCGCACAACGCCTCCCGCGAGGGCGCGACGACAAACTCATCAGCATCCAGTAAAAACACATAACGCGGCTTGAAGTTAGGCACAACCTTCCGATACACGGCAGTCATGATCTCGGCTTGAAAGTAACCCACTACCGGATCATCGAACAAGATTATGGGTAATCCCTCCCGCTGCAACCGCACGAGAATGTTGCGGGTGTCATCAACCGAGTCGTTATCGACTATGACCAGCGCATCCATGTAGCCCAAGTTATGTCGAACAAAAGCCTCGATGACGTCGGCCTCGTTCTTCACCATCGCGATCCCAAGCGCTTCAATCATGGGTGTAGCGCCAGGTCAGATTTCATGGCGGATCCAAACCTTTCGGATGTTGTGGGCGCACAGGCGACATCAGGGCAACGGCCATTATTGCCGGTTCTTCACCGCTTCGGGCGACCTTTGATCCCATCGGCGTGCGAGCACGTCACTGCACCGCGATCACTCCGCGATGCAGTGACGTGTCACCGCGCGTCGCCCGCGCCCTCTAGGTAGTGAGGATTGTGGCAAAAGCTGCGTCACGACGAACGGCCGGAAGACTTGCGAACGATGCTATGGATTTGGTCGTGAAAGCCCTTGAACGCCAACCGGAGTCACGTTCCATCTTTCGATGGACCTCGAAATGGGGTTGTGACATTTGTCACCCCATGGCCCGACGTCGTCAGCCGGCGACGGCTTGCTCGTAGAACGGCGCCCCGAACTCGGTGACCGGACGGAATCCGCGGTTGCGCACCTTGTCCGCAGCCCTGCGGATCAACGCATAGATTCCGACGAACGCCGCGTGATCGGTCATCACCAGGGGCGTCAACAGCCGGTTATGTACCAGCGAGAAGGCCACCCCCGAGGCGGGATCGGCCCAGCCGACCGAACCGCCCAGCCCGACGTGACCGAAGCCTGGCATCACGCTGCCGAGCGGCAAGCTGTGATAACCCAAGTGGAAAGCCAACGGCACGTAGATGTTTCGGTCCGGTCGCAGGCTCCGCTCTCCCGTCAGACCCGCGACCAGCTCGCGGGAAAGGAACCGGATGCCGTCAACCTCGCCACCATTGGCGATGGCGCCATACATCCGGGCCAGCCCGCGCGCCGTGGCTACGCCATTGGCCGCGGGGATCTCAGCATCCAGCAAGGGGGTGTCGCCCTGGACGGCGGCGATCAGGCCCTTGAAGTACATCGACCGGTATGCCCCGGACATCTCGTTGGCGACCTTGCGCGTCACATAGCTGACGACCGGGTTTCTGATCATATTTTGCGGGCCGATGATCTCGGCGACCCGCGTCGGCGCCTCAGCCGGCGGCCGGCCGAGGTGCAGGCCGTCGGTGCCCAACGGCTCGGCGAGTTCCTCGCGGATCAGCGTGCCCATGCCCTTACCCGTTACGGCCCGGCCCAGGCCCGACATTAGCCAGCCGAACGTCAGCGCGTGGTACGCCGATTTGCCCAGCAGCCGTCCGGGAGCCGCCGCGGCCAGCTTCTCCTCCATCACGACGTGATCGAGCAGTTCTTCCTGGGTGGCGCCCCGCAGGCCCGACAGGCCGGCCTGGTGTTGCATCACCTGGCGCACGGTCAGGTCGGCCTTGCCGTTGGCCGCGAACTCGCGCCAGTATTCGGCGACGGGAGCCTCGTAGTCGATCAACCCCCGGTCAGCGAGCCGATGGATGACGGTGGCGGCCATGCCCTTGGTCGCCGAGAAAACCATCGGGGCGGTGTTCTCCGTCCACGGGCGCTGGCCGCCCCGGTCGGCCCAACCCGTCCAGACGTCCACGACAGGCTGGCCGTCGACATACACGGCTAGCGCCCCACCGCCGAACCGGCGGGCCGGGAACATGCCAGCGAAGCTACGAACGACGCAACCGAAGTGTGAGTCCGCCGCGCCGGACACACGATGACCTGCGTCAAGGTCATCGTGGACACGGACCGCGCGGCGATCGACTCTGATATCCACCGTCACACTTTTGAATTTACTTGGATTACACACCCCGTAGGAGCGAAATCCACATTGTTTATCTATCCGTTAGGTCGACGCGGCCGTCAATATTTGCTGGGCCGCCAGCGCGGGAGTTAGCTCCCCCGCCTTGACCTTTCGCTCCACGTCCGCGCGGATCTTGCGCACCGCCGGGCTGGATACCAGCCGGTCCAGGACCGTGTCGCGCACCATCTGCCAGGTCCAGTCGACCAGCTGGGCCCGGCGGCGCGCCTCGAACTCCCCCGCGTCGCGCAGGACCTGCCGATGATGTTCGACGGTGTCCCACAATTCTTTGAGGCCGGTCCCCTCGGCCGCGCTCATCGTGAGAACGGGCGGCCGCCAGAGCGTTTCACGCGGATGTATCAACCTGATCGCCCCTGACAGCTCGCGCGCGGCCGACCGGGCCTCGGCGACGTGATCCCCGTCGGCCTTGTTCACCACGACGATGTCGGCGAGTTCCAGCACTCCCTTTTTGATGCCCTGCAGTTGATCGCCGCCGCGCGCCAGGGTCAACAGCACGAAGGTATCGACCATGTTGGCCACCGTCACCTCGGACTGACCGACCCCGACGGTTTCGATGAGGATCACGTCGAAGCCAGCGGCCTCCAGCAGGACCGCCGTTTCGCGGGTGGCCTTGGCCACTCCGCCGAGGGTGCCCGACGTGGGCGACGGCCGAATGTATGCATCCGGATGCATTGCCAGGCGCGCCATCCTGGTTTTGTCGCCGAGGATGGAGCCGCCGGTTCGTGTCGACGACGGGTCGACGGCCAACACCGCCACTCGATGGCCCAGTTCGATCAGATGCATGCCGAGGGCCTCGATGCCAGTGGACTTTCCCACCCCGGGGATTCCGGTGATGCCGACCCGATACGCATCACCGGCGTCCGGCGTCAGCTGCAGCAGCAGCTGCTGCGCCTTCTCGCGATGGTCGGCGCGGGTGGACTCCAGCAGCGTGATGGCCCGCGGCAACGCCGCGCGGTCACCGTTGCGGACCGCCTCGGCCAACCGATCCACGGAGTCGTTCCGTTGCGAAGCCATCTAGTCGAGCGTGTAACCCAGCCGCCCGGCGAGCTTGTGCAGCAAGCCGATTGCGGCGTCGGCGATCACCGTCCCGGGCGGGAAGATGGCGGCGGCCCCGGCCTCGTACAGCTCGTCGAAGTCGCCCGGCGGAATGACGCCGCCGACCACGATCATGATGTCGGGCCGCCCCGCCGCGGCCATCGCCTCGCGCAGCGCGGGCACCAGCGTCAGATGACCGGCCGCCAGCGAGGACACCCCGACCACGTGCACGTCGTTGTCGGCGGCCTGGCGGGCCACCTCCTCGGGCGTGGAGAACAGCGACCCGACGTCAACGTCGAATCCGATGTCCGCGAACGCCGTCGCGATCACCTTCTGACCGCGGTCGTGGCCGTCCTGGCCCATCTTGGCGACCAGAATCCTGGGCCGGCGACCGTCGGCTTCCGCGAACTTCTCGACGAGTTCGGTCGCGTCGGAGAAGGAAGTCATGTTTCCACCTCCCCGTGCTTCGTCGCGGTAGACCCCGGCGATAGTACGGATCTCCGCCTGGTGGCGGCCATACACCTTCTCCAGCGCATCGGAGATTTCGCCGACGGTGGCCTTGTGGCGGGCCGCGTCGATGGCCAGGGCGAGCAGGTTGTTGCCCAGCCCGTCCTCACCGGCGCGGCCGTGGGCGGCCGCGGCACGCGACAGTTCCGCCAGCGCCGCTTCCACCGCCGACTGGTCACGGCTCTCCCGCAGCTCCTGGAGCTTGGCCAGCTGCTCGGCGCGCACCCGGCTGTTCTCGACCTTGAGGACCTCGACCTCGTGGTCCTCTTCGACCTGGTACTTGTTGATCCCGATCACCGGTTGGATACCGGAGTCGATGCGGGCCTGGGTGCGGGCGGCGGCCTCCTCGATGCGCAGCTTGGGGATGCCGTCGCTGATGGCCTGCGCCATCCCGCCGTGCTCGGTGACCTCGGCGATGTGGGCGCGGGCCCGCTGTGCGAGCTGATGAGTCAGCCATTCGACGTAATAGGAGCCTGCCCACGGGTCGATCGGCCGCGTGGTGCCAGACTCCTGCTGCAGCACCAGCTGAGTGTTGCGGGCGATGCGGGCCGAGAAGTCGGTGGGCAATGCCAGCGCCTCGTCGAGCGCGTTGGTGTGCAGCGACTGCGTGTGCCCCTGCGTTGCGGCCATCGCCTCGATGCAGGTGCGGGCGACGTTGTTGAAGGCGTCCTGTGCGGTCAGCGACCAGCCCGAGGTCTGCGAATGTGTGCGCAGCGACAACGATTTGGCGTTCTTCGGGTCGAACTGCGAGACCAGCTCACTCCACAACAGCCGGCCCGCCCGCAGCTTGGCGACCTCCATGAAGAAGTTCATTCCGATGCCCCAGAAGAAGGACAGCCGGGGCGCGAACTTGTCGATGTCCAGCTCGGCATCCAGGCCGGCCTTGATGTAGTCGACCCCGTCGGCCAGCGTGTAGGCCAGCTCCAAATCGGCTGTGGCGCCGGCTTCCTGGATGTGATAGCCGGAGATCGAGATGGAGTTGAACTTCGGCATCTTCGCACTGGTGTAGGCGAAGATGTCGGAGATGATGCGCATCGACGGCTTGGGCGGATAGATGTAGGTGTTGCGCACCATGAACTCTTTGAGGATGTCGTTCTGGATGGTGCCGGCAAGCTTCTCCGGCGGTACGCCCTGCTCCTCGGCGGCCACCACGTACAGCGCCAGGATCGGCAGCACCGCGCCGTTCATGGTCATCGACACCGACACCGTCGACAGGTCGATGCCGTCGAACAGCTGACGCATGTCGAGAATGGAATCGATTGCCACACCGGCCATTCCGACGTCACCCTGCACGCGTGGGTGGTCGGAGTCATACCCGCGGTGGGTGGCCAGGTCGAAGGCCACCGACAGACCCTTCTGGCCTGCGGCCAGGTTGCGCCGGTAGAACGCGTTGGACTCCGCGGCGGTGGAGAAACCGGCGTACTGCCGAATCGTCCACGGCTGGTTGACGTACATCGTCGGGTACGGCCCACGCAGAAACGGCGGTTCGCCGGGGAAACTGTGCAGCGGATACCCGTCGGCTTCGACGGCGGCACGGTCTGCCCCGATGTAGACCGGTTTGACGTCGATGTCTTCCGGCGTCTGCCATTGCAGTTGGTCGGGTGTGTACGAGTGCGCGGCCGCGGCGGCGGCCACGTGTTCTTCGACGGCGGCTTCGGTCGCCGGCGTAACAGTCCGCTCGCTGTGCAGCGGGACATCGGCGAAGCTGCCGACAGCAGGTGCGGTGGTCGTCATCGTTACTACGCCCCCAGCCTCGTGAGCAGATCCGACAGAGCTTCGACCGCATTGATTTTCGCGGTCAGGAATTGGTCCGGTTGGTGCTCGGCATCGGCAACGGCCTTTTCGGGCCCGGCCAGATAGACCCGCGCAATGCCGGCGTTTCGGGCCGCGCGCACGACGTCTGAAGCCTCATCCTGGTAGCGCTTGTCGGTGCCGCAGATGACCGCCGCCGTCGGCGCACCCGCTGCGGCCACCGCCGACGCAATACCGTCGGCGTCGACCGTTCCCGGGTTGATGGCCTCGATGCCGCCGGATGCCAACAGGTTCGAGGCGAATGTTGCGCGGATATTGTTCTCGGCCAACGGCCCCAGGGGCAGCAACAGCGCTTGCGGGCGTGATCCGGTCCGGGCCAGGTAGGCGTCGGAGCGGTCCCGCAACGCTTCGAACTCCACGGCGTAACGCACCAGCTTTCCGGCGGCGAGCGGTGAATACCTCGAGTCGCTTTGCGGCAGAGGCGGTTCGGTGAGGTTCGGAAACTCGTTGACACCGGTGATCGCGGTCCGGCGGTGAGCGATGTCGTCGCTGCGGCGGGCTGCTACCTCGGCGATCTGACCGGCGATGAAGTCGCCGGCTTCCGGGAACCCGCCGTGCGCCTCGATGGCCTGGAAATGCGCCCAGGCCTGCTCGGCCAGGCGGCGGGTGAGGTCCTCCACGAACCACGAACCACCGGCCGGGTCCAGGACGCGCCCCACATGTGACTCTTCGAGAAGCAGCAGCTGCGTGTTACGCGCGATGCGACGCGCGAAACTCGTTGCGATGTCTGGGAATCCGCCGTCGATCGCTACGTCGAACGGAAACACCAGCACGGAGTCGGCGCCACCGACACCGGCCCCGAACGCGGCCAGGGTGCAGCGCAGCATGTTCACCCACGGGTCGCGCTGGGTCATCATCGGCAGCGACGTCTCGGCGTGGAGGACGGCCGCGCCGGCATCGGGCTCACCGAGAACTTCGGCGACCCGCGCCCACAAATTACGTGCCGCGCGGAACTTGGCGATCGTCATGAACTGGTCGTCATCGGCGGCGAACCGGAAGCTGATCTGCCGCAACGCCTCGCCGATTGACAACCCCGATTCGGTAAGCACCCGCAGGTAACTCACCGCGGCCGCGACACCGGCGGCGAGCTCCCACGTCGCGTTGGCACCGAGATTATGGAAAGCCGGCCCGTCGACGGTGATGGCGCGCACGCCGGCATGACCGGCGGCCCGCTTGGCCACGGCAACCACGTCCTCGATCTTCGGCGCGGGCCGGCCACTTTGCGCCGCACTCAGCGGGTCGGCGCCCAGGTCGATCGACAAGGTGGCGCGCTGGTCGGGTTCCACCCCGTCCACCAGCGCCAACGCCACGTCGCTGGCCGCCGGGTAGTCGGCGCCGGCTTCCAGGATCAGCGGCGCCATGCTCAGGTAGACACCCGCGAGCGTCTCGCCCAGCTGGTCGGGCGCCACGCCCGATTCACCGATCCCCAAGACCAGCGCGCTGGCCCCGTTGCCGAGCGCGTCCAGCACCGCGGAGTTGACGTCCTTTGCCGCTACACCGGGCACCGGGGTGGCCGGGAAAGCCTCGGCGACCGCCCAGCCGGACTTGACATCCCGCAGCGCATCGCCGCCGCGGACGTAGGGCCACTCACCCGGCAGCGGCGGTTCCGGCAGTTCATCGAGCGCGGTATACAGCGCGCGGATCGCAATCCCGTCGTACGTCGGGGTTTCCAGCAGCCGTTCCGGCGCGTCCCCCAACTGCTCGGGGTCCTTCCGGGTGCTTTTAGCCAGCACACCGGCAACCGCACTGCGCCAACGCCCGCGAACCTGTTCCAGGTCGGCGAGCTCGGGTACATCAATGGACACCGATTGCTCCCTTTTCCCAGCATTTGGGCTACTGCTCTGGGGATACCACTTAGCTACTGAGGCTAATTGATGACCGCTCGTCGCTGAAAACCGCCAGGCGCGCAGCGCGGGACCGATTCCCGAGGAAACGCCAGCCGCGCGAAACGCCGTATCCATCGAGGACCCGTAACCTAGGTAGACGTGACGGGTTCCGCCACCAGCAAAATCACCGAAACGCTGCGCGATCTCGGCTGCGCGATCGGCGTGGCCGCGCGAAGCGTGTCCCGGTCGCGGATCGCCTGGACAGTGGTGGGCATCACAGCGCTGGTGGTGCTGGCATCCCGGCTTCCGCTGCCCTCGCCGGTGCTGATGCGCGACTGGGCGCAGTCCGTCGGACCGTGGTTCCCGCTGGCGTTCCTGATCGCCCACATCGTCGTGACGGTGGTGCCCATTCCGCGCACCGCGTTCACCCTGGCGGCCGGACTGTTGTTCGGCCCGCTGCTCGGCGTCGGCATCGCGGTGGTCGCCAGTACCGCGAGCGCGATGATCGCGATGCTGCTGGTGCGCGCGGCGGGGTGGCGGTTGAATCGCCTGGTGCGCCACCGCTCGATCGACACGGTGGAAGAGCGCCTGCGACAACGGGGCTGGCTGGCCGTCTTGTCACTTCGCCTGATTCCCGCGGTGCCGTTCTCGGCGCTCAACTACGCCGCGGGCGCGTCGAGCGTGCGGGTGCTGCCCTACGCGGTGGCGACTCTGGCCGGTTTGCTTCCCGGCACCACCGCCGTGGTGGTTCTCGGCGATGCGCTCGCCGGTCACATCAGCGCGCTGCTGTATCTGGTGTCGGCGGTCACGAGTGCGCTGGGATTGACGGGGCTGATCATCGAGATCCGCCACTTCCGTCGGCACCACCGCCGTGCGCGTCCCGTCGACGACGAGCCCTCCCCCGAGCCCGCCACCGTCGGCTGATCACCAACTTCGTTCAGTCCGCCCCGCGGTGCGGCAAAGATCGATCTAATAGTGAGGGTGTACGCGCTGGAGGTCGCGAGCTGGGGGACGCCGTACTCGCCGGCTCGGACCTTCGCGATGCCCCTTGGCGCCCTGGTGTTAGCGGTGCTGGCCGTGATGGGCTTCCTGCCCAGCCGCGGCGAGCGGCGTCGCAAGTCGAAGAGAAGCGTGTTCGCCGGAACGAACGTGCAGGCACACCGGGTCAAGATTCACACCTCGTTGCTCACCCTCGCGGTCGTGTGCAGCATCGCCGCCCTCGTCGCGGCCGTCTGCCTGTTCCCCAGTACCGCCACACCGGCGCAGCAGCCGACGCCGCCGCCGCCCGTCCTGGCGCCGATCGATCTGCCCGCCGCCAGCGCCGTGGGCCCGGGTACCGGAATTTACGTCGACTATGCCGACGGCTCCGGCGGAATGGGTTGTACCGCAGGATTTCTGGTGCACACCAGCACCGGCAAGTCCGGGATTCTCACCGCCGGGCATTGCAACCGTCCCGGGGAACCGAGCAGGGTGACCATGAACCTGGGCGGCGTCATTCCCTATGCGACGCTGGGCACGTTCAGCGAGACGATCAGCGAGGGAGTCCACAACGAACAGCACGACATAGGGCTGATCACGCTGGACGGCGACAACATTCCCCAGTCTTCGGCGATCGCCTCGTCGTTGCCGGTCACCGGTGTCGCCACCAACCTGCAAATCGGCAAGCAGTTGTGCAAGTTCGGCATGGGCTCCGGCGCCGATGCCTGCGGACAGATCGTGGAGGTCACCGGCAGCAAGGTCGTATTCCTGGCGAGCGGCCAGTGCGGCGACTCGGGCGGCCCGGTCTATATGTATGAGAAGGACGGCACCGTCAGCGCCGTCGGCATCCTCATCCGGGGCGGCGACCCCTACACCCCGAAAGCCGGGTGCGCGGCCCGGGCCAAATTCTCCGTCGCCGAATTGGTGCGGCCCTGGCTGGACAAGTGGCATCTGACCGCCGTGACCGCACCGTCTTCCGCCGCGCTGACGGGCGATCACTAGCGCCTCGAAGCACGGCTTCCCCTGCGATCTTCAGGTCGGCTTCAGGCTGACTTCCTACCGTCGCGGTACCGCCTCCGACTCGGCGACGAGTGGGGCACGGTGACCGGGAAATGCGGTGCGAGTACGTCGATTTCGTGCCGGCCCGGTGCAGGAACCGCCGACAGAGAGGATGAATGGGTCGAGTGAAGGTCAGACAAGTAATCGCTGGTTCGTTGCTTGCGGGCGCCCTTGGGGTCGCCGCGGCGGGCTTTGGTGCCGCGGTGGCGAGTGCGGATCCACCCCCGCCACCGCCACCAGGTCCAGGGCAACCGTGGGGACCGGGCCCGGGTGGACCGGGCGGGCCGCCGCCCCCGCCGGGTGGACCAGGCGGGCCGCCGCCCCCCGGTGGACCGTTCAGGCCGCCACCGCCGCCGGGGTTCTGATACCGGCCATGCGATAGCCGCGTCCGTAGGTGGCCGTCTCAATCACCGCGATTGAGGCGGCCACCACTGTTTTCACCGCCACTACCTCGAGACCCAAACCGCTTGGAACATTACGACATTCGTGTGAACCGCCCACCGACACCGCACCGTCAAGATTAAGGCCGGCAACCACACCCTGACCGCCGCCGACCCGCTACCCATCGATCTCCGCGATGCGATCACCGCTATCCACACCGACGGTGCGGCGACGTGACCTCCATGTGCGGTACTCCGAAGGAGTCATTTCCTGTCCCCACCCGGTGGTGATCGGCACGTTTCGGTCCAGATAGTCGGCTTCTGCTGCCCTCCATGCCTTGACGTACAGGTAAAACGGGATCGCAGGATGGATGTGATGGACTAAGTGATAGTTCTGATACATCAACAACAGACACAGAACACGCTCCCGGCCCACCCGAACCCGGGCGACCCGGAATCGGTCGGTCTTCGCCGTGCCGCCGAGCCCGTGATGGGGCAGCCAGTCAAACCACCACGCGAGGATGCCCATGCCGATCCGCTGCGGGATGAAATAGATGAGCACCAGCTCTCGCCCGTAGCCGAGAATCAGGATGGTGGTTACGAGGGCAACGGCCAGAACGAGTTGTATGGCAAATCCGAGGGCGTACTTGCGCGGCTGCCGGCGCAGGCGCGCTAGGTAAAAGCGGAAATACCAGGCATCGATCGTCAACCAGCGCAACGGCAGCTGCCAACGCGGGCCGGTGATACTCCACGCGTCCGGATCGTCATGGAAATCTTCGTTGGTGTTGCGGTGGTGGGCGATATGGATATAGGCGAGTACTGGAAATGTTCCGAACAACGAGACGAACGGCATAGACAAGCGGCCGAAGATCTGGTTAATCCACTCTGGCCGGCCGACGGTGTGGTGAATCGATTCGTGCAGCACGGTGAACATAGAAAAGGTTACGAGACCCTGAACGACGATGGTGACCACCAGCCACCAAGGACCCACTCCGTAGAGAACCGCTGCTGTCGCCGCCGACCACGCAACGAACGAACCAAGCCAGACCAGCACGGTCGGCACCGCAATGGTCCGGCGCGCGAACCTGGGAGTTGGGAAGCCTCGCCGGATTGCGGGCACCTCGCCGGCGCGCCGTGACCTTTGCTCGGCGGGGGCAGCCATGTCGACGCTTGTCACCACGACTCCCAGCGAGGAACACGACGCTGACGTACTGCGTAGAAATCCATGTGGCACCACCTTGCTTCAACGTTGCTCGTAATACGTATTTGCGTAATGAACTATTTGCCGTCTCGTCGTGTAGGCGCACACGATAAGTGCGGTTTTGCACACAAGCCCATGCGTGCGAATTGACGTGGTTAAGCATGGGCCGGGGTTGTCCGATAATGGCGGATCTGACCTCGGCATCGGTTAGTTTCCGGTCGGGGTGATCCGTCGACTGAAGGTGATCGCAAAGGTGCTTCCCGTGGGACGCTCTCAACCTGCTTGCAGCGCAGACTTAGTCGAATCCCCCTCTACGCTAGCTCTGGGAGTCGCCTGGATTGAACCAAAATTTTCATCAGGGTAAGCATCGGTGACTTACTCGCCGGAAAGCAGCGTTGTTGCTCGCTGGAATGCAGCGTCCACTGTTGATTTCTACATCGTTGCTCGCCGGTGTGGCCGCTGGAGTTGGAGTTGGAGTTGTTAAGCCTTCCCCCTCGCCAAAAGATAGTCGCTTCGGATGAACTTCGCGTTCCCGGCAGTTGACAGTTCCGGGGACTTGAAATATCAGGCATTTTGCGCTACCTCCTATACCGCAAGTTCGGGCATCCACGGATGCACGCAGGTTTTTCCGTTTTTCAATACCGTCATAAGCTTTCCGCCCAAATCGGCTGATACCGATCTGACGGAGGAAAGCCGAACATGATTCATGAGATTCGCCAGGGCGATCAGCTTGTAGTGTGGCTCTACCTGCGGACTTATCGCAGCAGGACGTATGTCGATAGGTATCGTTTCGTGATACCTCATGCCCAGCACGAACGCCCTCTTGGAATCGGCGCTCAGCATGAACGGCTCGTCACCCTTGTCGAGATTTCGGAGCATAAGAAGCGGAATATCGCTTACCCATAGAGGTTCCGCAGGTTTGTCGCGATCCGTGTGGGTGCCGATTGGGTTTTTCGGATGAGTCCAAGCAATCGTCAGGCCGGCGGCTATAAGTTCAAGTCTCATTTTCTGTCGCCACACTTCGCCTTCGGCTGCGATCGCTTCTACGAAGTTTTCCTCATTCTGATATGCGACCCCAACAACCAAATAACGGTCAGCATGTCCAGTGTGAAAGGCACGCAGCTCTGCTATAGTTCGGAAAAATTCCTCCATATCCAGGAGCAAATCGCTGGTATCGTAATAAAACTGGCGCTTTTCCAGCATCGCCTTGGTAAACGGACAATGAGCTTTGTGGCCGTCGCCTTGGACAAGAAAATCAAGGTACTGTTGAATTACCGCCACACAATCGTCCGTGTGATTGCTGAGTTCCGTGAACACATAGTCCGATCGTCGATTCATTGACGCCCCTCCCCAACGGCAAAACTCGACACCTGCGTCCTACCGGCGCCTGCGCTTGCGTTGATCGCCCGAGATCAGGTGCATCGCTGGCGGTGAACCCCTCCAAATCGAAACGAGTTTAACCCCGATACGGGCGGGAGGGTTGCCGATTTGCACCAATAAAGTGTCGATCTAATCGAGCAGCGTTCGGGCCGGTTCGCCATGGGGGCCGTCGAAGTGGCCGTCGAGCGGCGTGATCAGCGCCGATCGCTTTGTTTTCGTCCGGCTCCGAGCCAGGTCGGCGCGGCGGACCGGCTGACACTCGCCGGCTATCAGCACAGCCGGGTTTGCGTCGCGCGGCCGTCGACTCGGCGCGGGCGGCGCGAACGAGGGCCACAACAACCCGATACCTTGGCCACATCGACGGCGCAGACCCGTTCGATCACCAGCTCATGTTCGGCGTCAGGAACCTCCTCCGGAACCGGTCGGTGCGTCGGTCTCGATTTCAATTCGCTTGCCCCCAATCGGGTTCACACCCCCGGGGATCGCCTGACGGCCTCGGTCAAGGGAACCGAAATTCTGACCGGCGTGCTCGAAGCAAGAGTGCGTGCCCATTCCAGATCGGCCCCCGGCGTCCAGGCTCATGACAGCATCAGCGTCCCAACTCGCCCGTGCCGGCAGGTGCTGCAGCCATCGGGAGCGGCGGGTGGTCTATGGGGAAGCCGACCTCGCCGCTGCCTAGACCACATGGCGCAGAAGTGGCGGACATTCGGCCGAAATCTCTGCGCGACGGACCGGGGCCGGGCAGGATTTCGATCAGTAACCACACCCCGGGGTATGGGGGCAAGCGGGTAAAGCTTTGGGGGAGTCGATGAACCGTGAAGATTTGGCGCTGCCGCTGACACGCGGACAACTAGATATCTGGCTCTCGCAGGAATCGGGCTATGCCGGTACGGAGTGGCAGCTCGGCCTGTTGATAAAGATCGAGGGCGGGATACAGCGTGATGTCCTCGAGCAGGCGATCCGCCAAACGGTGGCGGAGGCCGAACCGAGCAGGGTTGCATTCTTCGAGACCGATGGCCACGTGGTCCAAAGGCCGATCGATGACCCGCATGTCGAGCTCAAGTTTCATGACCTGATCGGCACGCCCGATCCCGTGCAGGAAGCCTGCCGGCGGGCTTCCTGCATCCAGCGCACCCCGATGGCGTTGAACGGCCAGTTACTCAAATTCGCTCTGTTCCAGACGCAGGCCGAGGAATTTTATTTGTTCGGCTGCTGCCACCACATCGTCTTAGACGGATTGAGCATGGCGCTGATGTGCCGTCGCGTTGCAACCATCTATTCGGCAATGGTCGCTGGATTGCCTGTTCCTGACGCCTATTTCGGCTCGCTGCAGGACCTGGTTGATCTCGAGTCGGGATACGAAGCATCCACCGATTATCTGGAAGACGAAGCGTACTGGAGCAAGAACCTTCCGCCGGAAGGCGGACAGGATTATCAGCTGCCCCACACCACGGTCGACCGGGACCCCTGTGGGCCGTCGGGGTCAGTTCAGTTGGATGCTGTCGCTGTCAGCCGCATGCAGGAACTGTCCAAAAAGCTGCGCATCCGCCGCCATTCGGTCACCACAGCGGCATGCGCTCTCTTGGTGCATGCATGGTCGGGAAGCGGTTCGGAGGTGGCGCTGGATTTCCCGGTCAGCCGACGGGTACGTCCGGAGTCGAAGACACTCCCGGGGATGCTCGCCGGAGTTGTGCCACTGGTCTTGCAGACGTCACCGGAAACAACGGTCGCCGATTTCTGTCAGCACGTGGACACACAGATACGGGAATTGCTGAAGCATCAGCGGTTTCCGGTGCACCAGCACGACGAAGGCAGCTTTCTCAACCCGAGACAGGCAGCGAACAGGGTAGGTATCAATTTCATCCCGTCCCGATTGACCCTGGATCTTGGTGGCGCTCCGGCAACCGCGACATACACCGATAACGGCCCCGCCAATCACTTCGGGCTTTTCTTCATTGGATCGAGTGACCGGCTGTTCCTCAGCACGGCAGGCCGCGGACAGCCGTTTGCGAGCTTTGACGTCTCCTACCTGGCGGCACGTCTGCAGCAGGTGCTGATGGAAATGACTGCCGATCCCGAGCGGCCGATCTCCTCGATCGACATCCTCGATGAGGATGAGAACGCCCGGCTCAATGGGTGGTCGCATGGCGCCGCGTTAACCCAGCCGGTAACCGCGCCGGTGTCGATTCCGGTGGTGTTCACCGAGCACGCCGAGCGCACCCCCGACGCGGTAGCGGTGACCTTCGACGGCCGCTCCATGACGTATCGGGGACTCGACGAGGCCGCAAACCGGTTGGCACACCTTCTGGCCGGTCATGGGGTTGGCCCCGGGCAGTGTGTGGCGCTGCTTTTCCCCCGGTGCGCTGACGCGGTCGTGGCGATGCTGGCGGTGCTCAAGACCGGGGCAGCGTATGTGCCGGTGGACCCGGGGCATGCGTCGGCGCGGATGGAGTTCGTGCTTGCCGATGCCGCACCGGCCGCGCTGATCACCACGGCCGAGCTGCGCTCACGGCTGCACGGATCCGGTCTGCTGGTCGTCGATGCCCACGACCCCGCCATCAAGGCTCAACCCGCCACCCCACTTCCAATGCCCGCACCCGAAAACGTCGCCTACATCATCTACACCTCCGGGACTACGGGCACACCCAAAGGCGTGGCCATCACGCACCACAACGTCACTTGGCTGATCGAGGCGCTCGACGAGCGCCTACCGCGCGGAGGGGTGTGGGCGCAGTGCTACTCCTCGGCCTTCGACTTATCGGTGTGGGATATCTGGGGTGCGCTGCTGCGGGGCAGACGACTGCTGGTGGTGCCCGAGTCCGTTGCGGGCTCCCCGGAAGATCTCCACGCGTTGCTGGTCGCGGAGAAGGTCAGCGTGCTGACTCAGATTCCGTCGTCTGTGGCGCTGCTGTCACCGGAGAGGTTGGAGTCGACGGCGTTGGTGGTGGGCGGTGAGGCGTGCCCGACCGACGTAGTGGATCGGTGGGCGGCACCCGGGCGGGTGATGATCAATGCCTACGGCCCGACCGAGGCGACGGTGTGCGCGTCGATGAGTACGCCGCTGACGCCGGGGCAGGGCTTGGTGCCGATCGGGTCGCCGATACCCGGGGCGGCAATGTTCGTGCTGGACAAGTGGCTGCAGCCGGTGCCGGCCGGGGTGGTCGGTGAGCTGTACCTGGCCGGGCGCGGCGTGGGCCTTGGATATGTGCGGCGTGCTGGTTTGACCGCGTCGCGGTTTGTGGCGTGCCCGTTCGGGGCCCCCGGGGCACGCATGTATCGAACCGGCGACCTGGTGTCCTGGGGTGAGGACGGGCAGCTGCGACACCTGGGCCGCGCCGACGAGCAGGTCAAGATCCGCGGGTACCGCATCGAACTCGGTGAAGTCCAGGTAGCCCTGGCCGCCCTGGATGGGGTGCACCAGGCGGCGGTCATCGCCCGCGAGGATCGGCCCGGTAACAAGCGGCTGGTGGGTTACATCACCGGCACCGCCGACCCGACCGAGATCCGCACGGCATTGGCTGATCGGCTCCCGGCCTACATGGTCCCCGCCGCGGTGGTGGTGTTGCCGGCAATCCCGTTGACGGTCAACGGAAAACTCGACAAGCGCGCCTTGCCCGCACCCGAATTCGCTGCCGGTAAGTACCGGGCCCCGGCCGACGCGGTCGAGGGAATCCTGGCCGACATCTACGCCCAAGTCCTCGGGATGGAGCGGGTGGGGGTCGATGACTCGTTCTTCGACCTCGGCGGCGACAGCATCCTGTCGATGCAGGTCGTGGCCCGCGCGCGGGCGGCCGGGGTGATGTGCCGGCCGCGTGACATTTTCGTCGAACAGACCGTCGCGCGAGTGGCGCGGGTCGCGATGGTGGCCGATGGCGGGGCCGGCGTCGTCGACGAGGGCATCGGCCCGGTGGTGGCCACCCCGATCATGCACTCGCTGCACAGCGCCGAGGGCCCGATCGACGAGTTCAACCAGACCATGGTGGTCGCCGCTCCGGCGGGGGTGACCGAGGCCGACGTGTCAGTCGTCCTGCAGGCGTTGCTCGATCGGCATGCCATGTTGCGGCTGCGCATCGACGACGGCGGAGCCGACGGCTGGTCGCTGGAGGCTCCCGAAGCTGGTTCGGTGGACGCGCGCGGATGCCTGCATACCGCCGATGTGTTGTCGGATAAAGCGCTGGTAGTGGCACGGTCGCGGTTGAACCCGGCGGCGGGACTGATGCTCAGCGCGGTGTGGGCGACTTCCACCGGTCAGCTGGCATTGATCATTCATCACCTGGCCGTCGACGGGGTGTCGTGGCGAATCCTGTTGGAGGACCTCAACATCGCCTGGGCGCAGCATCACAGCGGGCAGCCAGTGGCGTTGCCCATGGGCGGGACGTCGTTTGCGCGTTGGTCATCGCTGCTTGCCGGGCATGCGCGCCGCGCCGAGGTAGTGGCGCAGGCCGAGACATGGCGACACGTGGCGGCAATACCGGCCGCGCTGCCGGCGGTGCAGCCCGCGGTGGATACCTACCAGACCGCCGGCCAGCTGTCGGTGTCGCTGGATGTCGAGACCACCCGTCGGCTGCTGGGTGAGGTGCCGGCGGCGTTCCACGCCGGTGTCGGTGACATAGTGCTGATCGCCTTCGGGCTGGCGTTCGCGGAGTTTCTCGGCACCGGCGCGGGTGTGCCGATCGGTGTCGACGTCGAGGGTCACGGGCGCCACGAGGAGCTGGCTCCCTCTGTGGACCTGTCTCGCACGGTGGGCTGGTTCACCGCCAAGTATCCGGTCGCGTTGACGGTCGGTGGCCTGTCCTGGGCGCAGGTGGTCGCCGGTGAGGCCGCGCTGGGCGCTCTGATCAAGGACGCCAAGGAGCAGCTGCGCGCCCTACCCGATCCGCTGACCTATGGTCTGCTGCGCTACCTGAACCCCGAGGTCGATCTCGGCGGGCCCGACCCGACGATCGGGTTCAACTACCTAGGCCGGCTCGGTGCGGGTACCGACCTGCCCGGCGAATTGTGGCGGATCCACGAGGACGGCCTGTCGTTTGCGGGTGTGGCTACGGCGGTGCCCCTTCGGTTGGCGCACACGGTGGAGCTCAATGCCGGAACCATGGACACCGAGGGTGGGCCGCACCTACAGGCGAACTGGACGTGGGCGCCCTCGGCGCTGAATGCCGAGCAGGTCAGCCGGCTGAGCCAGTTGTGGTTCGAGGCTCTGGCCGGTATCTGCGCGCACGTCAAAGCCGGTGGGGGCGGACTCACCCCGTCCGATCTCGCTCCGGCCCGCCTCAGCCAGCAACAGATCGACCAACTCTGCTCGCAGGGCGACGTCTTGGACGTGCTGCCGCTGACCCCGGTGCAGCAGGGTCTGCTGTTCCACACCAGCTTCGCGCCCGGTCTGGACGACCTGTACACCGTGCAGCTCGGTATCACGGTCAACGGCGCCCTCGATGCGCACCGCCTGCGCGAGGCCGTGCAGACGGTCGTCAACCGGCATCCCAACCTGGTGGCCCGGTTCTGCGAAGACTTCGGTGAGCCGATGCAGGTTATCCCGGCCAAGCCGGTGATCGCGTGGCAGGACGTTGAACTGAACCCCGTGGGCGGCGACGCCGATCAGCAGATTGAGCGACTGTGTGCTGCTGAGCGCGCCGCGGTCTGCGACCTGGCCGACAAGCCGACGTTTCGGGCGGCGCTGATCCGCGCCGCAGAAGACCAATACCGCTTGGTGCTCACCATTCACCACATCGTGGCGGATGGCTGGTCGCTGCCAATCCTGATGCAGGAGGTCTTCGGCAGCTACTACGGCGAACGGCTGCCCGCGGCTCCGTCGTACCGCAGCTTTGTCACCTGGCTGGCCAGTCAGGATCGCGGTGCCGCACAAGGGGCTTGGCGCGACGTGATGGCGGGTTTCGAGACTCCGACGTTGGTGGGCACGCCCGGACAGATAGGGCGCCGTGACGTCGCATCTGTTCGGGTGTCCGCCGAGACCACAGCTGCCCTCACCGAGCTGGCCCGCTCGTGCCACACCACCGTGAGCACCGTCCTGCAGGGCGCATGGGCGCAGCTGCTGATGTGGCTGACCGGTCAACATGATGTGGCGTTCGGCACCGCGGTCTCGGGTAGGCCGACCGAGCTGATCGGCTCGGAATCCATTGTGGGCCTGATGATCAACACGGTGCCGGTGCGGGCCAACGCCACCACAGGGACCACAGTCGCCGATCTGCTGGATCAGCTGCAGCGCGTCCACAACGACACCCTCGAGTACGAGTATCTGGCGCTGCCCGAGATCCACCGCGCCACTGGTCACGATCAGCTGTTCGACACACTCTTCCTGTACGAGAACTATCCGATCGACGCCGGCGCCCTGTTGGGCGCCCACGACCTGGCGGTTACCGAGTTCGACAGCCGCGAATTCAACCACTATCCGCTGTCGGTGGTGGCGACGCCGGGCCACGAAATGAGCCTTCGCGTCGAATTCGACACAGACGCGTTTGACCGTGCAGCCATCGACACGCTGATCGACCGGCTGCAGCAGGTCCTGGAGGAAATGATCGCCGATCCCGCCCGGCGGTTGTCGTCGATCGATCTGCTCGACCGAGGCGAGCACGACCGCCTCGACGCGTGGGGCAACCGGGCGATGCTGGCCGAGCCGGAGATGTCCGCGCGCTCGATCCCCGACTTGTTCGCCGCTCAGGCGTTCCGCGCGCCGGAGGCGGTGGCGATCAGCTATGGGGATCGGTCGTGGACTTACCGCGAGGTGGAGGAGTCCGCTAATCGGTTGGCGCACTTGCTGATTCCTCAGGGTGCGGGCCCGGGTGCGCGTGTGGCCCTGTTGCTTCCGCGTTTGCCCGAGGCGGTCGTGGCGATCCTGGCGGTGCTCAAGTCCGGTGCCGCGTATGTGCCGATCGATCCGACGGTGCCCGCGGCGCGGATGGAGTTCATGTTGGGCGACGCTGCGCCTATCGCTGTGGTCACCAACGCGGACTTGCGGTCACGGCTGGAGGGGTCTGGCCTGCCGCTCATCGACATCGACGACCCTGTGGCGACGACCCAGCCCGAGACCGCGTTGCCGGCGGTGGGGGCCGAGAACGTCGCCTACATCATTTACACCTCGGGCACGACCGGGACACCCAAAGGTGTTGCAGTGCCTCATCACAACGTCACCCAGCTGCTAGAATCGCTGGACGCCCAGCTGGCGCTGGGGCAAGTGTGGACGCAGTGTCATTCGTTGGCGTTTGACTTCTCCGTGTGGGAGATCTTCGGTTCGCTGTTGTATGGCGGGCGGTTGGTGATGGTGCCCGACTCGGTGGTGCATTCGCCAGAAGAGTTGCACGCCTTGCTGGTTCGTGAACAGGTCAGTGTGTTGAGTCAGACACCGTCGGCGTTTTATGCGCTGCAGACCGCTGATGGACTCTCCCCGGAACTTGGGCAGCAGCTGAAGTTGCAGTCGGTGGTGTTCGGTGGCGAGGCGCTCGAACCCAACCGTCTGGAGACCTGGCTGAACCACCACCCCGGACTGCCGCGTCTGATGAATATGTATGGCATCACGGAGACGACAGTCCACGCGTCGTTCCGCGAGATCGTCGACGGCGACGTCGACAGCAATGCCAGCCCCATCGGGGTGCCGTTGGCCCACCTTGCCTTCTTCGTACTCGACGGGTGGTTGCGTCAGGTGCCCGCCGGGGTGGTCGGCGAGCTGTATGTGGCCGGTGCCGGGCTGGCCGCCGGGTATGTGGGCAGGCCCGGGTTGAGCTCGACGCGGTTTGTGGCGTGCTCGTTCGGACAACCGGGTGCGCGCATGTATCGCACCGGTGACCTGGTGTCGTGGGGTGCCGATGGTCAGCTGCGTTATGTCGGGCGTGCTGATGAGCAGGTCAAGATCCGCGGGTATCGCATCGAGCTCGGCGAGATCCAGGCGGCCATTAGCGGGCTGGACGGCGTCGATCATGCGGCGGTGATCGCGCGCGAGGACCGTCCCGGCCACAAGCGGCTGGTGGGCTACATCACCGGGACCGCCGACCCGGCGGAGATCCGTACCCAATTGGGTGAACGGTTGCCGACCTACATGGTGCCGGCCGCGGTCGTCGTGCTCGAGGCGCTGCCATTGACGGTCAACGGCAAACTCGACGTCCGCGCCCTGCCGGCACCCGAATACTCCGATGTCGACCATTACCGCGCTCCATCCAGCGCGGTCGAGGGAATCCTGGCCGGCATCTATGCCCAGGTTTTGGGTGTGGAGCGGGTCGGTGTCGATGACTCGTTCTTCGATCTGGGCGGTGACAGCATCTTGTCGATGCAAGTCGTGGCCCGGGCTCGGGCGGCCGGCGTAATGTGCCGTCCGCGTGACATTTTCGTCGAACAGACGGTGGCGCGGCTCGCACAGGTCGCCACGGTGTTTGCCGACGGCGAGGCCGGCGTGGTCGACGAGGGCACCGGGTCGGTGGTGGCCATTCCGATCATGCGCTGGCTGCGGAGCGTCGAGGGCCCGGTCGAGCAGTTCAACCAGACGATGGTGGTGCAAGCGCCCGCTGGCGTCACACAGGTCGACGCGGTGGTGGTCCTGCAGGCGTTGCTGGATCGGCATGCCACGCTGCGGATGCGCGCCGAAGACGACGGCGCCGGGGGTTGGTTGTTGTGGGTGCCCGAAGCCGGGACGGTAGATGCCGGCGGCTGCGTGGACACCGTCGACGAGCTGTCGGCTGAGGCGTTGGTGGCGGCCCGATCACGTCTGGACCCGGACACCGGGGCAATGCTGCGTGCGGTGTGGGCCGAGTCGACGAACCAGTTGGCGTTGATCATTCACCACCTGGCCGTCGATGGCGTGTCGTGGCGAATCCTGTTGGAAGACCTCAATATTGCCTGGGCGCAGCTTCACAACGAGCAGCCGGTGGCGCTGCCGGCGCCCGGGACGTCGTTTGCCCGGTGGTCGTCGCTGCTGGCCGATCACGCGCAGAGCGCAGACGTGATGGCCCAGGCCGAGGCGTGGCGTCAGGTGGCGGCATTCCCGGCCGCGCTGCCGCCGGTCCAGCCGGAGGACACCTACGTCAGCGCCGGCCAATTGTCGGTGTCGCTGGATGTCGAGACGACCCGCCTACTGCTTGGCGAGGCCCCGGCGGCATTTCATGCCGGGGTTCAAGACATTTTGCTGATCGCGTTCGGCTTGGCGTGGACGCATTTCTTGGGCACCGGCGCCCCGATCGGCATCGATGTGGAGGGCCACGGCCGCCAGGAGGAGCTGGCTCCGCACGTCGACTTGTCGCGCACGGTGGGCTGGTTCACCACCAAGTACCCGGTGGCCTTGAACTTCGGAGGGCCGGTCGGCGGCCTGTCCTGGGGACAGGTGGTGGCGGGTGAGGACGCCCTGGGCGCGGTGATCAAAAACGCCAAGGAGCAGCTGCGCGCCCTGCCCGACGGTCTGACCTACGGACTGCTGCGTTACCTCACCCCTGAGTTCGATCTGGGCGGGCCCGACCCCGTGATCGGCTTCAACTACCTGGGTCGTCTGGGTGGCGCGGCCGAGCCCTCCAGTGAGTTGTGGCGGCTCAGCGAGAACAGTTTCTCGCTGGCCGGTGCCGCGGGTGCAGTGGAGATGCCGCTGGCGCACACCGTGGGGCTCAATGCCGGCACCATGGACACCGAGGCCGGCCCGCACCTGCAGGCCAACTGGACCTGGGCGCGCTCCGCGCTCGATGACAAGCAGCTCAGCCGGCTCAGCGAGCTGTGGTTCGACGCGCTGGCCGGCATCTGCGCGCACGTGCGTGGCGGTGGGGGCGGGTTGACCCCGTCCGACATCGTTCCAGCCCGTCTCGCCCAGCAGGACATCGACGAGCTGGCGCAGCGGTACCGTATCGGCGATGTGTTGCCGCTGACCCCCCTGCAGCAGGGCCTGCTGTACTACACCGGCAGCGCGCAGGGCAGTGACGAACTGTACGCGGTGCAGCTCGATATCACCGTGAGCGGTGCCCTTGACCCCCAGCGCTTGCGCGAGGCGGTGCACGCCGTCGTCACCCGCCACCCGAACGTGGTGGCCGGCTTCTGCGAGGACTTCGGTGAGCCGGTGCAAGTCATGCCCGCCGATCCGGCGCTGGCGTGGCAGTACGTCGAGCTGAGCTCTGCAGATGCTGATGTCGAGGAACAGGTGCAGCAGCTGTGTACCGCCGAACGCGTCGCGGTCTGCGATCTTGCCGGCCAGCCGCCCTTCCGGGCTGCCTTGATCCGCACCGCGGACGATCTGTATAGGTTCGTGCTCACCAACCACCACATCGTGCTGGACGGTTGGTCGAAGCCGATCCTGCTGCAGGAAATCTTCGCCAGCTATTGCGGCGTGCGGCTGCCCGCGGCCCCGTCGTATCGCAGCTTTGTCACGTGGCTGTCCAAACAGGATCGAAGCGCCGCTCAGGCAGTGTGGCATGAGGTGTTCGACGGGTTCGACAGTCCCAGCCTGGTGGGACCCTCGGGGCGCCTGGCGCTCGGTCTGCGCGGTATGGAGTCGTTCCAGGTGTCCGCGGAGACCACGAAGGCGTTGGGCGAGCTGGCGCGTTCGTGCAGCACCACGGTCAGCACCGTCTTGCAGGCCGCATGGGCGCAGCTGCTGATGTGGCTGACCGGCCAGCACGATGTGGCATTCGGCACGGCGGTCTCGGGTCGGCCGACCGAGCTGGCCGGGGCGGAATCGATGGTCGGGCTGTTGATCAACACCGTCCCGGTGCGGGCGACAATCGGTGCGGAAACCACCATCGCCGACCTGCTTGACCAGCTGCAAAGCGCCTACACCAAGACTCTTGACCACCAGCACCTCGCCCTGAGTGAGATCCACCGCGTGACGGGGCACGACCATTTATTCGACACAATGTTCGTGTACGAGAACTATCCGATCGATACCGCCGCATTATTGGCCGTCGACGAGTTGGCCATCAGCGGGTTCACCAACCGCGAATACAACCATTACCCGCTCTCGGTGCAAGCCGTGCCGGGCCACGAAATAGGTCTTCGCGTCGAGTTCGACACTGAAGTGTTTAGCGCGGCCAAAATCGACAAGTTGGTCGAGCGGTTCCGGCGCGTGCTGGTAGCCATGACCGCAGACGTGGAGGAGCAACCATGACCGTCCGAGCGGGACGGCCGATTGTTGCCAAGACACGATCGATACCAGGCTAGCCGCCAAACACCTTGGGCCAGAGGTGAATCCAGCACGGATGGCGCTGTTTGAACCTGGCTCCTCGTCCACACCCAATCAGGGCTGCGCCTTCGACCTCATCAACGCGACCGCCCCAGCCCTCACGTAGTCAGACCCAAATCCCCAGCATCAACCACAATTAGCTACCCGGATCGCCCGGTGTTGATCGGCAGCGTGAGCCGGAATTGCGCGCCACCCTCGTGGGGCACGCATGCCAGCTCGCCGCCGTGGGCACGCGCCAACGCCCGCGCGATGGCCAGGCCCAGACCGGCGCCGCCGTGGTCGCGGGCGCGCCCGGAGTCCAGGCGCACCAGCCGTTCGAAGATGTTGTCCCGCTGGTCATCTGGGATGCCCGGGCCGGTGTCGGTGATGACGACCTCCGCAAGGCCATCGCGTGCGCGAAGGTCAACCGTGATAGCCCCACCGGCGGGCGTGTACCGGCGGGCGTTGTCAAGCAGGTTGGACACGATCTGCGACACGCGGGTCGCGTCGGCGTTGAGGTTCAGCGTGGTCAAACCGGTGCGGCTGACGCTGACCTGTGGTGCCAGCATCGCGGCTCGGTCGGCTTCGCGATCGAGCACGGCGGCCACGTCGACGTCGTCCCGCTCGAGCGCAAGCCCGGCGTCGATGCGGCTCAGGTCCAGCATGTCGGAGACGAGTCGCCCGGCGCGACGGGCGTCGGAGAGCAACAGGCTCGCCCGGCGGTATTGCCCGTCGTCGTGGTGTTCGGACGCGCCGTGAGCGAGTTGCTCGGCCGCGACCTGCATGCCGGCGATCGGGGTGCGCAATTCGTGGGCCGCGTCGACAAGAAATCGCCGGGTTGCCGACTCAGCGCGCTGCGCGGTGTCAGCGGCGTGGCGGGCGCGCTTCTCCGACATCTCGAGTGCGTCCAGCATACCGTCGAAAGCGCTTGCGGCACGGCCTAATTCGGTACCGGTGCGATCGGGGTGCAGCCGCCGGCCACGGTCCCCGGTGGTGATGGCGTTGGCCAGTGCGGTGAGCCGATCCAGCGGGCGCAGCGCCGCCCGGCTGACCGCAACAAGCAGCAGCGCCGCGAGCAGCAAGGTCACCAGGCCCGCCCCGATCATCAAGCCGCGCAGCTGATGAGCGACCTGCGTGGTCTGTGTGGTGTCGGCGACCAGGATCACCCGGGTGCCATCGGGCAGCGGGTGAACGACGGCCGTCGCGGTGGCATCCGGCGGAGGTCCGGGCGGCGGC
>NZ_LZTA01000124.1 GCF_001665875.1 Mycobacterium sp. 852002-40037_SCH5390672 | reverse complement strand
GGCCGGGCGCGGCGGCGAACGCTGCTGGTCGACGCGGGTCAGCAGAGCAACCTGGCCGCCCACGGCATCGGTGGGTTGTTGGGTCACGACGGCCGCCCGCCGGGCGAGCTGTACGAGGCCGGGCGGCGTGAGATTGCCGCCTATCCGTCCGTCGAAGTGCGGACCGGTGAGGTGGTGGCGGGTGAGCGTGCCGGAGATATGTTCGAACTGGAACTGTCCGACGGTCGGCGTGAACGCACGCGTCGGGTGCTGCTGGCCGCTGGTATGGAGTACCGGCCGCCTGCGCTGCCCGGGCTCGCGCAGTTGTGGGGGCGGTCGGTGTTCCACTGCCCGTTCTGCCACGGCTGGGAGGTTCGCGATCAACCGTTGGCGGTATTGGCGAACGGTGAGCGGGCAGTGCAATCGTCGTTGTTGCTGAGGGGATGGAGCGACGACGTTGTGCTCCTGACTGGAGGGCCTGCCGAGCTCGATGGTGACGACCGATCCCGGTTGGCCGCTGCACGCGTCGTGGTCGACGAGCGACCCGTCGCCGAACTCGCGTCAAGCAATGGCGAATTGGTGGCAATCGTGTTCACCGACGGAACTCGGCTGGCACGCAGCGGTCTGCTCGTCGCGACAACACTGCATCAGCGGTCGCAG
>NZ_LZTA01000123.1 GCF_001665875.1 Mycobacterium sp. 852002-40037_SCH5390672 | reverse complement strand
GGGTCGCCACGGTGCTTGATGCGGTGGACGCGGTGTGTGTGTTGACCTGTGGTGTCGACACGGTTGGCGGGGCGGGGACGCGCCCGGTGCTGCGCGTCGACGGTCTAGACCTGTCCGGGCGCTGCACGCAGCGGATCACCGATGCCGACCGGCGCGCGGCGCTGGAGGTGGGTAACACCGCCTACGTCATGTTCACGTCGGGATCCACCGGTACGCCCAAGGGCGTCGTGGTCAGCCACGCAGGTCTGGTGGGACTGGCCGCGGCCCAATGCAAGGTGTACGGGTTGGGCGCGCAGTCGCGGGTGCTGATGGTGGCCGCGCCGACCTTTGACGCGTCGATCTTCGATTTGTTGTGGGCGGTCGGGTCGGGGGCGACCCTGGTGGTGGCCCCGCCGCAGGCCTATGGCGGCGAGGCGCTGACCGAGTTGCTGCAGACTCAGCGGGTCAGCGCGGCGGTAGTGACTCCCACGGTGCTGGCGTCGCTGGATCGGGCCCGCCTGGACGGGGTGGACACGCTGGTTACCACGGGGGAGGCGTGCCCGGCGGAGTTGGTGGCCGCCTGGGCGCCGGGCCGGCGGATGTTCAATGGCTACGGCCCCTCCGAGACCACCATCTGTGCCACCTCCACCGCACCGCTGTCGGCGGGGCAGCCGGTGACCATCGGCACCCCGATTCCCGGGATGTGCGCGTTGGTGCTCGATGCACGGCTCAACCCCGCGCCGATCGGGGTGGCGGGCGAGTTGTATCTGAGCGGGCCGGCCCTGGCGCACGGATATCTGGGCCGCGTCGCGTTGACCGCGGAGCGGTTCGTGGCGAATCCTTTTGCGGCCGCAGTGGGGCCGGTCGGGGCGCGGATGTATCGGACCGGTGATCTGGTGCGCTGGACTTCGGCCGGTGCGTTGGAGTACTTGGGCCGTGCCGA
>NZ_LZTA01000122.1 GCF_001665875.1 Mycobacterium sp. 852002-40037_SCH5390672 | reverse complement strand
AACATGAACTTCGCCGCCGGCTTCCCATCACGCACCGTCTCCGAAATCGACCCCACCCGGCCGATCTCCACCCCGTTGTAGGTCACCTTCGAACCCGGATCCATCACCAGACCGGCACGCGCCGCGAGCATGGTCAGCTGCGTCTTGGGGGTGAAGTCGCCCCGGAACTGCCCGTAGACAAGGGCCAGCGCCAGCGCGCCGACGACCAGGATCGCCACGCCGGCCAGCTTGTACGGCGGGGTGCGCGGGGCGTTGGTCTGGATGGGTCGGGCCATGGCGGTTACACCGTGAGCGCGAAGTTGGGGTTGACGCCATAGAGCGCCAACGCGGCGGCCAACACGACAACCTGTACCGAGACCAGTGAGAAACGCATCGATCGACCGACCGCCTCACCCACGCCGACCGGACCGCCGCCGGCGTTGTACCCGTAGAAGCAGTGGGTGATCATCACGACCGCGGTGATGATGATGGCCTCCAGGAACGACCAGAACACGTCGTCGGGGCGCAGGAACGTCCGGAAGTAGTGCTCGTAGGTGCCGTTCGACTGTCCGTACAGCACCGTGGTGGTGATCTGCGGGGACAGGAAGCACATGATGATCGCCATGGCGTAGATCGGGATGATCACGACCAGCCCGGCCATGATGCGGGTGGACGCCAGGAACGAGATCGATTTGATGCCCATCACTTCCAGGGCGTCGACCTCCTCGCTGATGCGCATGGCACCCAGCTCCGCGGTGGCGCCGGCGCCGACCGTGGCGGCCATTGCGATCCCGGTGACGACGGGCGCGGCGATGCGCACGTTGATCAGCGCGGCGAAGAAGCCGGTGAACGCCTCGACGCCGATGTTGCCCAGCGAGGCGAAGCCCTGGATGGCGACCAGCGAACTACCGGACAACGTCACGAAGCCGACGATGGCGACGGTGCCACCGATGACCGCCATCGCGCCGGTGCCCATACCGATCTGGGCTATCAGTCGCAGGGTCTCCTTGCGGTAATTGCGTATCGCGTGCGGAATGTGCCCGACGGCGGTCGTGCCGAACCAGGCCATCTGGCCGATGTCGTCGAGACCGCGAGCCGCGGCGAGGCCGTAGCGATTGAGGTTCTCTGCAGCCCGCGGGAAGCGGGCGCGAAAGACGGCGGAAGTTGACATGTCAGTGCCCCGTCCCGAACCGCACGCCGATGGTGGTCAGCACCACGTTGACGGCGTACAGCGCGACGACGCAGAGCACGACGGTCTCGTTGACCGCGGTGCCCAGGCCTTTGGAGCCGCCGCGCACCGTCAGGCCGCGGTAGCAACCGACCAGGCCGGCGATGAGCCCGAAGACGGCGGCCTTGATCGTCGCGATGATGACCTCGGGCAAGCCGGTGATGGTGGTCAGGGTGGCCAGGTACGCGCCACCCGACACGTTCTGCAGGTAGACGCCGAACAGGTAGCCGCCGACCAGGCCGACGGTGATCACCAGGCCGTTGAGCAGGGTCGCGACCAGGGTCGCGGCGATCACCCGGGGCACCACCAGCCGGTGGATCGGGTCGATGCCGAGCACCTCCATCGCGTCGATCTCTTCGCGGATGGTGCGGGCACCCAGGTCCGCGCAGATCGCGGTCGAGCCGGCGCCGGCGACCACCAGCACCGTGGTCAGCGGACCGAGCTGGGTGACGGCGCCGATTGCCGCGCCGGCGCCGGACAGGTCAGCGGCCCCGAACTGGGCGAGCAGGACGTTGAGCGTGAAGATCAGCAGAACGGTCAGCGGGATCGACACCATGATGGTCGGCAGGAATGCCACCCGCATGATGAACCAGCACTGCTGGATGAATTCGCGATACTGGAACGGCCAGCGGAACAGCGCCCTTCCGGTGAGCACGCACATGCGGAAGAATCCCCCGACGAGCGTCAGGGGCGTCTCCAGTTGGTCGCGTACGTAGCCGACCAAGTAGGGACCCCGCCGACTTGTCGACGTTGAAGTCACCGCTGCCCCCTCGCGCCGTCACCGCGCGCCTCCCGGCGTCGCGGCGGATCGTGTAGCACGCCTCCTCCTCGCCCCGACTCAACATGTGTGACCATCGGCTCCCTACTGGCAAGTAGTAACGGAGACCACAGGAATGTACCCGATGGCAAACCACGTGTGAACCGCATCCGCACAATTAACCCTTCGCCAACAGCTGGCAAACGTTACAGCACCCGTCAACTTTCCTTTCTGCTCCTAAAACCTCTTGCCCTAGAATGGATTTAGTCGATTTCTCCGACGCCGTAGCGGACCCGCAGTTCAGTCTTGAGCACCTTCCCGGCCGGGTTGCGCGGCAGCGCGTCGACGATCTCGAGCGCCTTGGGGTGCTTGTACCGCGCCAGTCGCTCGGTCAAAAACTCGTCCAGCTCATCGAGCCGTAAATTGCCGCCCGCGACAGCGGCGACCGCGATGGGCACCTCACCCCACTTGTCGTGGGCCCGGCCGATGACGGCGACTTCCACGATGCTGGGGTGGCTGGCGAGGACGTTTTCCACCTCGGCGCAGTAGATGTTCTCACCACCGGAAATGATCATGTCCTTCTTGCGGTCGACCACCCACACGTAGCCGTCGGAGTCCATGCGGACGAGGTCGCCGGAGTGGAACCAGCCGCCGGCGAACGCTTCGGCCGTGGCTTCCGGGTTGTTCCAGTAGCCACTCATCAAAGTTGGTGCGCGGTAAACGATTTCACCGACCTCACCGATCGGCACGTCGTTCATGTTTTCGTCGACGACGCGGGCGGCCACGGTGGGGATCACCTTGCCGACCGAGCCACGTTTACGAATGGCGTCGTCACCCAGCAACATGCACGTGACCGGCGACATCTCGGTCTGGCCGAACGCGGCCAGAATCTGGGTGCCGGGGAACGTCGAGGACATCTCCCGCAGCAGCGCGTCGGGGGCGGGGGCGGCGCCCCACGACATCACGCGCAATTTCAGGTCCCGCGGGCGAGCGTGTTGTTCGGCGCAGACCGCCTGCCACTGGGCGGGGACCAGAAAGATTCCGGTGACCTTCTCCGCGGCGAGCACGTCGAGCAGTTGCCCGGGCTCGAATGCGCCCAGCGGGTAGATCACCGTCGGGATGCCGAGCAGCACCCCGGTCAGCAGGTTGCCGATGCCGGCGATGTGGAAGAACGGCACACCGATGAACCCGACGTCATTGTTGATGTCGGCGCCGTTGGTGTACAGGCCGGTCATCGTCTGGCCGGTCAGATTGGTGTGGGTGAGTACGGCGCCCTTCGGCCTGCCGGTCGTGCCCGAGGTGTACATGATCAGGGCCGGCGAGTCATTCGGGATGTCGACGGGTTGGTGTGCGTCCCCGGGCTCGTCGATCAGATCTTCGTAGCCGAGCACGCTGTCGTCCGTCGAGCCGCCGGCCACCACGATGGTGTTCAGCAACGGCTCGATGTCGCGCACCCCGGTGGCCACCGGGGCCAGCACCGGTTCGGTGATGATCACCCGCGCTTCACAATCCTGAACCAGGAAGGCGATTTCGGCCGGGGTGAGCCGGAAGTTCAACGGAACGGCGATGGCGCCGAGCATGTTGGCGGCCAGCACCGATTCGACGAACTCGGTGCGGTTGAGCATCAGGATCATCACCCGGTCGCCAAAGCCGACACCCCGGCGGCTCAACGCATCGGAAAGCGCCGCCACCCGGCTGCGCAGGTCACCCCAAGTCAGGGTTTTGCCCAAGAACCTCAGCGCCGTCGCCTTCGGCTGCATCAACGCGTGCCGTTCGAGTTGGTTCACCCAGTTCTGCCGCCGGGCCAGGTATGGCTGCTCGTTCGCCTGTGTCAGATGGCTCGCCAATTGCGCGGTCAAACTCGCACTTCCCTTCACTCGCGCACCGCTTGCGCCAAGTTGATATTTGATAAAACTTAGTGTTGTGTGGGTCACACTATGGCGTTGGCGGTCTACTGACAAGTCCCCGTCAACGCCCGTCAAAACTTCAACCCTGTCCCGCCAAAGCCAATGAAAGCCCTGGCAGCCCCCGTGAACGCACCAATGTCAATGCAGCCGAGGAATCGGCGGCCGCTGCGCCGGGCGCAACTGTCCGACGCAGTCGCGGGTCGTCTGCGGGCGGCGATCATGTCCGGCACGTTGCGCCCGGGGACGTTCATCCGGCTGGACGAGACGGCGGCCGAGCTCGGGGTCAGCGTCACTCCGGTGCGTGAAGCCCTGCTGAAGCTGCGCGGTGAGGGCATGGTGCAGCTCGAACCGCACCGCGGCCACGTCGTGTTGCCGCTGACCCGGCAGGACATCGAGGACATCTTCTGGCTGCAGGCGTCGATCGCCCGAGAGCTGGCGGCCGCGGCCACCGACCACATCACCGACGCCGAGATCGACGAGCTGAACCGGATCAACGAATCGCTCGCCGCGGCCGTCGGGTCCGGCGACGCCGAGACCATCGCGGGCGTCGAGTTCGCGTTTCACCGCGTCTTCAACCAGGCGAGTGGCCGGATCAAATTGGCCTGGTTCCTGCTCAACGCCGCGCGCTACATGCCGGTGCTCGTCTACGCCGCCGACCCTCATTGGGGTAAGGCCGCCGTGGAGAACCATCACCAGCTGATCGACGCGCTGCGCCGGCGCGACACCGCCGCGGTGATCGAGCACACCGTGTGGCAGTTCACCGACGCGGCGGCCCGGCTGATCGAAATGCGCGACCGCACCGGAATCTTCTAGCTCGCGGCCAGCTGCTCGGCGCGCTGCTTGAGGCTCTCGGCCAGATGGTCGAGGACGTTGTTGAGGAGTTGCTTGACCATCGGCGCCGGCACCGGCATCGAGGTTTCGACGTCCAGATCGACGGTCAGCAGGCTCGACGCCCCCATCGACACCACGGAAAACAGCTGTTCCTGCTTGGTGAAAAGGTCGCCCTGCTGCAGCACGGTCTGGATCTGGTTTTCCCCGGGGTAGTACACGGCCTGGATGAACATGCTTTGCATGCCTTGGTAGTCGGTGTCGAGCCGCAGCTGGCTGGGGCGTCCGTCGTCGTAGCGGGCGAGCACCCAGAGGCCCTTGATCTCCTCGTTCCACTGCGGGTAGGCCTCGAAGTCGCCGACGATCTTCATGATCAAAGCGGCGTCGGCGTCCACCTCGACGGTCTTGCTCATGACTGGCATGCGCGAAGCATAGCGGGGTCGGCGATGCGTCCGTGCGGTGCCGCGCCTGGTGACGAAAACCCTGGTCGCAGGCCGAATCTCAGCCCTTATTGGTCCACGGCGGCCGTCGCCAGCAGCGCGCGGACGGCGTCGGGAATCGGGACGGACTTGCGGGTGACCCGGTCGACATAGACGTGCACCCAGTGCCCCAGCGCGGTGATCGGTCGCGGCTGGTTCGTCGTGCGCTCATCCTGGGCCCGGAACACGCCCAGTCGGTAGGTGACGCTGCTGCGGCCCAGCCGCGTGACGGCCAGACCCACCATGAGGTTCTGGGGGAATTGCAGTTCGGAGAAGTAGCGGCAACCCGATTCGGCGACGATGCCCAGCGCGGGCGTGGTGATCGGGTCCAGCCCGGTGCTGGTGTTGATCCAGGCGTTGATCGCCGTGTCGAACAACTGGTAGTACACCGCATTGTTGAGGTGGCCGAACATGTCGTTGTCGGCCCACCGGGTGCCGACCGGCCACAACACCGGGAAGTCGTTGCTGCTCAGCCCGTCCGGTGCGGGCGGAACTACCGAAGCCGACGCCATGGTTGTATTCCAACATGTCTGGAATACGGGGCGCGGTACTGGAGCACATCGGGTCACCTCGGCCCTACGCACAGTCGCGGCCGATCGCCATCACCGAACTCGACCTCGCACCCCCGGGCCGAGATGAAGTCCTGGTCCGCATCGAGGCGGCCGGCATCTGCCACTCCGACCTGTCGGTGGTCGACGGCAACCGGGTGCGGCCGGTGCCCATGCTGCTGGGCCACGAGGCCGCCGGGATCGTCGAGCGCGTCGCCGAGGGCTCGCAGTCAAACGGGACCGGCCTGACCGTCGGTCAGCGGGTGGTGCTGGTATTCCTGCCGCGGTGCGGTCATTGCGCGGCGTGCGCGACCGAAGGCCTGACGCCGTGCGAACCGGGCAGCGCGGCGAACGGCGCCGGTACCTTGCTCGGCGGCGACATTCGGCTCAGCCGGGCCGGCCATCCCGTGTACCACCACCTCGGGGTCTCGGGTTTCGCCACGCACGCGGTCGTCAACCGGGCCAGCGCGGTCGCGGTGCCGCCCGACGTGCCACCCGACGTCGCGGCGCTGCTGGGCTGCGCCGTGCTCACCGGGGGCGGGGCGGTGCTCAACGTGGGGCATCCGCAACCGGGCCAGACGGTCGCCGTCGTCGGGCTGGGAGGTGTCGGGATGGCAGCGCTGCTGACCGCGCTGACCTATGACGATGTCCGCGTTGTCGCCGTCGATCAGTTGCCCGAGAAGTTGGCCGCCGCGCGTCGTCTCGGCGCCCACGACGCCTACACACCGCAGCAGGCCGCCGAGGCCCGGGTGAAGGCCGCGGTGGTCGTCGAGGCCGTCGGCCATCCGGCCGCACTGGAGACCGCGATCGGCTTGACCGCACCCGGAGGGCGCACCATCACCGTGGGTCTGCCACCGCCGGCCGCACGAATCAGCGTGTCGCCGTTGGGTTTTGTGGCCGAAGGCCGATCGTTGATCGGCAGTTACCTCGGCTCGGCGGTGCCCAGCCGAGACATCCCCCGGTTCGTCGAGCTGTGGCAGTCGGGCCGGTTACCGGTGGAATCGCTGGTGTCGTCGACGATTCCGCTGGAGGACATCAACGAGGCGATGGACAATCTGGCCGACGGCATCGCCGTGCGACAGCTGATCAGATTCGACGGTTAGTCGCCGTGTAGCGCGCTGGACAGGGCGTGGCCTTGCAGCGCGAACAATCGTTGCGAGCCCGGCCAATCGGGCAGCAGCGAATCGAACCCATGACAGGTGCGTGCGAAGACGTGCAGCTCGGCCGAGACCCCGGCGCGCAGTAGCAGCAACGCGTAGTCGATTGCCTCGTCGCGGAACGGGTCGATCTCGGCGCACGTGATCAAAGCCGTTGGCAGTCCGGCGAATCCGGCTCGTCGCGCGGGCACCGTGCATTCCGATGCGGCCGCCGGTCCCAGGTAGTGGCGCCACATCAGATCGGCGGCCTCGCCATCGAATGCCGGACTGGTGCGGAATTCCGCCTTCGACGCGGTGACCCGATCGTCGAGCACCGGTTGGTGCAGCAACTGGAACGCCACCGGCGGCAGTGACCCGTCGGCGGCCCGCTGCGCCAGGCATGCGGCCAGGGCGGCGCCGGCGCTGCTGCCGGCCACGGCCCGCCGTGCCGGATCGACCCCGAGTTTCCCCGCGTCGGTGGCCACCCATCGCAGCACGGTGCTGGCGTCCTCGAGTGCGGCCGGATACGGGTGTTCGGGGGCCAGCCGGTAGTCCACCGAGATCACCGTGCAGCGCCCGCGGCGCGCGAGCTCCACGCACTGGCGGTGATCGGTGTCGAGGTTGCCCAGCGCGAAACCACCGGCGTGGCAGTACACCACCGCCGGTGCCCGTTGCGCGGGTCCGCCGCGATAGATGCGCACCCTCACGCCGCCGGATTCGCCCGGCACGATGTCCTCGGCGATGCGCACCCCTTGGGCATCGGTGTGTTCGGCGGCCAGCCGCCGGCGTTCGTTGAACGGTTCGCGGATGAGTTCGATTGCGGCCGGGGTAAAGTCGGTCCGCGTCGTCGCGACGGCACGCAGCGCGGGGTCCAGGCGATCGGCGCCGTCCAGCTGCGTCATTGGGCGCCCCACTCGGGCACGGTGAACGCCTCGGGTGCGGACGTGGCCGGCGCGGTGAAGCGGAAGTCGGCCGGCCTGAACCGGCGTGTCATGCCCCAGAAGGTACGCGCGCTGCGTGGCCACTGGGTGACCACGCGTCCGTTGGGGGCGCGAAAGTAGTTGCTGCACTGGGTGGTCCAGACGGTGCCCGCCATCCATCGATCGATTTTGGCGACGAAGTCAGCCAGCGCCGCGGGACGCACCGCGACGTAGCGCTTGTGATTGCGCCGCAGGTATTTCAACGCCCGCACGATGTAGCGGGCCTGCGCCTCCAGGATGAAGATGACGCTGTTGGAGCCGACATTGGTGTTCGGTCCGTACAGCATGAAGAAGTTGGGGAAGCCCGGCACGGCCATCCCGAGGTAGGCGTACGCCCCGTCGCGCCACACCTCCCGCAGGGTGACTCCGTGTTCGCCGGCCACATCCAGCTCGGCGAGATAGTCGGCCGCGGCGTACCCGGTGGCGCAGACCACCAGGTCGACCTCGCGTTCGGTGCCGTCTTCGGTCACCAGGGATCGGGTCCGCAGGAAGCGCGCCGGGCTGGTGACCACCTCGACGTTGGGCTGGCTCAGCGCGGGCAGGTAGTCCGAGGAGAACACCAGCCGCTTGCAACCCATCGGGTGATCCGGAGTGAGCTTGCGGCGCAATTCCTGGTCTTCGACGGTCTTCTCCAGCAGCCCCAGCGCGAGGGCCTTGAATTGCTCGGTCTTCTCGCTGCCGTGCTCGATGACCGCGATGTTGGATTCGCTGCGGAGCCACAGCCGGGCGCGGTAGAGCTTTTTGGCGAAGGGAAGGTGCGCGAAGAGCCAGCGCTCCCATTGCGTGTAGTGCCGGTCCGGCTTCGGCAGGATCCAGGTGGGCGATCGTTGCACCGAATACACTCTGTCGGACACCTTGGCCAGCTCCGGGATCAGCTGCGAGGCCGTCGAACCGGTGCCCAACACGGCGATCCGCTTGCCTTCCAAAGGGATCGAGTGGTCCCAGCGCGCCGAGTGCAACACGGTTCCGGTGAACGGCTCTTCTTCGATGAGCTCGGGCAGCAGCGGACGGGTGAACAGGCCGACGGCCGATACGACCACATTGAAGTGGTGCTGCTCGCCCGACGCCGTGGTCAGGCGCCACAGCTGGGTGTCCGCGTCCCAGTGTGCGGATCGGATTTCGGTGCGCAGCCTCAGGTGTGGTCGCAAACCGTATTTGTCGGCGCATCGCTGGAAGTAGTCCAGGATCTCGGCCTGCCCCGACCACAGTCGTGACCAGTTCGCGTTCAGGTCGAACGAGTACGAGTAGAGGTGTGATTTGACGTCGCACGCCAGCCCCGGATAGGTGTTGATCCGCCAGGTGCCCCCGACGCCGTCCTCACGATCGAAGATGGTGAACCTGTCAAAACCGGCGCGTGACAGCATGATTCCCAATGCCAGGCCGCCGGGACCGGCACCGATGATGCCGACCGAAATCTCGCTCATCGGATCTGCAGGCATTGCCCACCGTCGATGACGAGTTCGGAACCGGTGATGAACGACGCCTGTTCGGACACCAAGAAGGCTACGGCGTCGGCGACTTCACCGGCCTCGCCGATTCGCCCGAACATCGACGCCTCGGCCAGCCGGGTCTGGGTGGTCTCGTCGAGCATCGAGGTGGCGATCGGCCCCGGGAAGACGGCGTTGACGCGGATGCCGGCGGGGGCGAGTTCGGCCGCGACGGTCTGGGTCAGCCCGCGCAGCGCCCACTTCGACGAGCCGTAGGCGCTGTGCTGTGGGAAGGGTCGGATGGCCCCGGTGCTGCAGATGTTGACGATGGACGCGTGCGGCGCCTGCCGTAACTGGTCCAGCGCCGCGCGGATCCCGAGGAACGGACCCAGGCAGTTGACCCGCCAGGAACTTTCGAAGCCTTCGGCCGTTTCGTCGGTCAGCGATGCCCGGTGTAAAACACCGGCGCAGTTGACCAGCGTGCTCAGCGATCCGAAGCGCCCGACGACCTCAGCGACGGCAGAGTCCCACTGCTGTGGCGAGGTGATGTCGAGCTCGACGGCGATCACACCATCGTCACCCGCTTCGCCGACCATGGTGACGAGTTCGTCGATCCGCCGATCGCACGCGGCGACCGAAAAGCCGTCATGCCGAAGGCGTTCGGCGATGGCCCAGCCCTGCCCCCCGGCGGCGCCGGTCACCAATGCGACGCGTTGGTTCATGCTGAATCCACCTCGGGGCTATCGGCCAATCCGGCGCTGGTGATGAAGCGGCAGCGGCGCCGCGTAAAGCGCCACCGACCCGCGATCCGGGTCAGCTCGTCGTCGTAGATCGCGGGCCGCAGTTGCAGATCGCCCGCGCGGACGAACAGCACCTGTGATCTGGCCACGGCGCGCTCCCCCTCCACCTCGATCCGCGCGCTTCCGGTCAGGTGCAGACCGCGGGCCGCGTGGCGGAACATGCCCGCGATCCCGTCGTGACCGGCAAAGGTCTTGCCGTAGACCAGGAATTCACCGTCGGGCGCGAACAACTGGACGCACTCGTCGAAGTCGCCTGCGTCAAGTGCCAGGGCGTAAGCGGCAAGCAGCGCGCGGATCGCCCTCCGATCATCGCAGGCGTCATCCGTCATTGCGTCGCCTCGCGCAGGTGCTCGGCGGCTCCGCGTCGCAGCGCCTGCGACTCGGCGGCCAGGGTGATCATGCCGAATCCCAGCTGGGCCATGGCATGACCCGTCTTGCCGTCGCCGGCGTGAATGCCGGTGACCAGGCCCGCGTCCGACGCCGCGCGATGGATGCGCACGATCGCGTCCCGCACCTCTGGATGTCGGGTGGCTCCGACGACACCGGCGCCCAGGGAAATCGCCAGATCGGCCGGACCGACGTAGATTCCGGTCAGACCCTCGACCGCACAGATCTCATGGATGCCGGATAGCGCCGCCGCGGTCTCGATCATCGCGAACACGCTGACCCGTGACTCGTGGGCGGCGGGATCGTGCCCCAGGCTGGCCCGCAGCGGACCGAAGCTGCGCACGCCCCTCGGTGGGTAGCGGGTGGCAGCCACCGCCGCGGCGGCCTGGTCCGCCGACTCGATCATCGCGATGACAACGGCGTCGGCGCCGGCGTCCAGCACCCGTCCGATCGGTGCCGCGTCGGCGTTGGGCAGGCGCACCACGGTGCCGACGGGCACGTGCTCGATGCGGCGCAAGATGCCGGCGATATCGGCGTCGTCGAGATAGCCGTGCTGCGCGTCGAATCCGACGTAATCATAGCCGGCGCAGGCGAATTCCTCCGGGCCCAGCGTCGTCGGGCCGGTGACCCAGCCACCGAAAACCGGGTTCTTGCGGCTCAGTGCCAGCTGCAGATTGCTCGGCGAAGTGTCTGTCATCGTCGACTCATCCGGCGATCGCGATCTTGATGCGTTCGGCGACCGGCCGGCTGGCCAGCTCGAAGGCGTCCTGCACCTCGTCGATGCCGAACGTATGAGTGAGGTAGGCCCCCAGGAGCCAGGGGTGCTCGGCGGCGAACTTGCTCGCCATCTCCAGCATTCGCCGCCGGTCCAGCGTCACACCGGATTTCAGCGTCAGGTTGTTACGCAGCATCACCCGCATGCTGATCGGATACATTTCGTCGTCGGCGACGCCGAAATAGAACACGGTGCCGCCCGGGGCGGCGGCGTCGACGGCGTGAGTCAGGGTAGCGACCTGGTGGCCGACGGCCTCGATGACGACATCGGCGCGGTCTCCGGGCCGGAGCTGACTGACCCAACGGTCACTGGTCGCGCGCACCGGGTCGTCGACTCCGAAAGCCCTTGCCAGATCACGACGATCGATCGGGTCGACGCCGGTGACACGCCGCGCGCCGGCCGCCTTGGCGACGTAGGAGAACAACAGACCGATCGACCCTTGGCCGATGATCGCGACATGCCGGCCCGCCAGGTCGCCGAGCTGCTCGCAGGCGTAGAGGACGCAGGCCAATGGTTGCAGCCCGACCGCCTGCGCCGGGGTCAGCGCCGGATCGTAGGGCGCAAGTCCGTCGCCGTTGCTGACAATGCGCTCCATCATGCCGTCGAACCCCGACGCCCAGCCGACCACCTGGTCTCCGGCACGGTGTGCGGGATGCCGGCTGGTGAGCACCTCACCGACGACCTCGTGGATGGGAAAGCCGTCTTTCTCGGGACCGCTTCGGCCGTCGTCACCCGGCAGGCGTCCTTTGGCGCCGCGAAAGGCGGGCAGATCGCTGCCGCAGACGCCCGCGGCCAGGAACCGCAGCAGCACCTGCCCGTCGGCCAGGCACTGCGGTGTCTTGTCGTCAATTGTGGTGCGCTCGAACAGATACGGGGCGATGATCCGGTAGGACCACACGTCAGACCTCCACCGGAATGTTGTTCCAGCCCCATTGGAAGCTGGACGGCAGCCGAGTGGCGGCGTCACCGCGGATCGCGTAGTCGGGCACCCGGCGAAGCCATTCGGCCAGCAGCACAGCCACTTCCAGCCGTGCCAGGTGGTATCCGATACAGAAGTGCTGGCCACGGCCGAACGCCAGCGAGCGGCGGATGGGCCGGTCCCAGAGGAATTCGTCGGGCTCGGGATACTCGCGCTCGTCGCGGTTGGCCGACGCGAGCAGGGTGATGACGCGCTGGCCCGGGTTCAGGGTTTCGCCGCGAATCTCGAAGGGCTTGCGCACGGTCCGCGCGAACCACTGCGCCGGCGCACAGAACCGGATCATCTCCTCGCGCGCGAGGAGCACGTTGTTCTCGAGGTCGGCACGCACGGCGGCCAGCTGGTCGGGCCGCCGGCTCAGCTCCCAGAGGCCGTGGGCGACGATTTTGGGCACCGTCTCGGTCCCCCCGATGAAGATGCACAGCATCTGGGTCGCGACTTCCATGTCGTCGAGCGCGCTGCCATCGGGCAGGTGATAGCCGAGCAGGCCGTCGATCACGTCGAGCGGTCCCCCGGAGGAATCGGCGCGGCGGCGCTGCACCGCGGGCAACAGATATTCGAAGTAGTTAGGACGCGCTTGCCCGGTGTCCACCCCGACGCCAGGCTGGGCGAGGCTGCCGGCGTTGACCGCGGCAAGGACCTGCGCCGCGAGATCGGTTGGTATGCCCAGGAGTTCGCAGACGATGGCGGCCACCACGATGCCGCCGTAGTCCTGCGTCAGATCGAAGGAACCGCCCGGCAGCAGGGCATCGAGGCGTTCGTTGGCCAGTGTGCGGATCCGGCCCTCCAGGTCCGTGACCGCCCGCGGCCGAAACGGCCGGGAGTGGGTGCGCCGGACCTCGCCGTACAGGTCGGCGTCGAACATGGCATGAAACGGCAAGGGGTGCAGCGGCGGGTCATCGACCGGGCCGCTGTTGTGTTGCGCCAGAACCGATGCCGGCGGCAGCGTGCCTTCCGAGGCGACGAATGTCCCGTTGTTGACTTCCAGCACCTTCCAGATGTCCTCGAAACGCGACAGCGCGAAGGTGTCCCACTGCGGCATGTAATACACCGGGTGGTGATCACGCAGGATCCGGTAGTACGGCAGCGGGTTTGCCATCACCGCCGCGTCGAAGGGGTCGTAGCGAAAGTCGCCGGCGTTCAACGGGCTTGGTTGCTCCGTCACTGTAGTGGTGAGGGCGGTAGGGCCTGCAGAATGGAATCCTCCCAGCCGTCGCGCAATGCGGGGGCCACGCTCATCCAGGTGACGATCTCGGCCGGTGGACTGTCCTTCCACGACGGATAGTGCTCGGCGAAGCAATCCCAGCCGCCGTCCAGCGCCCAGTAGTGGATGACTTCGTTGTAGCGGAAGGTGGTGGTGAACGAACCGAGCCAGTGCTTACCGGTACGTTCCGACCACGGAACGTAAAGCCGCTCCAGTTCGCGGATGTAGTCGTCCTGGCGGCCTGGTTTGGTCTGCATGATCTCTTGAATCACCAGCGGCGCAGCGAAATTGGCGTCGCGCAGCTGGGCGAGCGTCTTGTTGCTCGGCCCGGGATACATGATGCGCCCCTCCCCCGAGGCGCCGATGTCGGCCAGAAATGCCGACCACTTGCCGGACGCGGCCGCGTGGCTGCCGCCGCGGGCCTGCGCGGCGCCGAGCCTGGCGTAATCGGCGAAACCGTCGAGCTCCCAGATGACCGTCGCCTGAGGCCAGTGACCGTTGTACGGGGTGGATTCCCAGATCGCGAACAGCCGCGCGCCGAGTTGCTCCATCATCGGTTGATAGGTGTCGGTGAAAATCTCGGTGAACCGGTCGCTTCGCCCGGATCCCAGCGAGATCGTCTCGTGTAGGTAGAGCAGCGTGTGTCGGAAGTATTGCTTCATGGGCTAGTCGAGCCGGATCAGCTCTGAGTCGCTCCCCGAACCCACGTCACAGAGCAGCGACTCGGTGGCACCGACCGTCGTGTCCGGAATGCCCGCCGCCGCAAGCGCATAGCCCTTGAACATGCGGGCCGCTCCGCTGAGCAGATGCTGGGCTCGGGTTGTTGCGCGATGCACGCCCAGTGGCCACCCCTCGCCCCACAAGGCGACCTCGGTCAGGCGGTTGTCCAGCGACGCGAGCACGGCCTCACGCACCCGGGCGTCGGCGGTGAACGCCTCGGCGCTGACGGCCAGGCTCGTCGAACCCGCCCCCAGCCCGGCGAGTTCCGGCTCGAGATCTGCGGCCCGCACCCCCAGGATCCGCAGCGACCGGGTGTCGCAGCCCCGCGGGAGCAGCACGGTTACCTCCCAACCGGCCATGGCGCGGTCGTAGAGCCAGCCGCCGGCCGATTGCACGACGTCGACGGCGCCGCCCGCGACCACGTCGAGTCGATAACGCAGACCCTCGCCGTTTGCGCGAGTTGCTTTCGCAGCGCTGCTCTTGCTGATGTCGAACGTCGGAGCGACCATCGATCCATTCCTCACCACCACCCGCCAGCGGTTCGCCGGCGGGTCTCACGCTTGTCATGGGCTTTCTCAAAAGGCTGGAGCCGCTTCGCGCGCAGGGCGACGCGACTCACCGGACAGCGTGACACTTCTGGTGAAATTTGTAAAGGTCCCGCCGGCCCGTCAGGAACCGCGCCGGGCCTTCAGGTCGGCCAGGACTTCCGCGGTGTGCTGGCCGAGTTCCGGTGCCGCAGAACGTGGTGCCCACGGGGTTCCATGGAAATCCGCCGGTGTGGCCACCATGGGCACGGCGGCTTCACCGTCGGGGACGTCGACGATTCCGCCCGCGGCGTGGAACTGCTCGTCAGCCACGACATCCTCCAGGGTGTTGACCGGTGACCAGAAGAAATCCGGTTCGCCGGCGAAAACCTGTGCCCACTCGTCGAGGGGCCGCGTCGCGAAGATTTCATCCAGCGCGGCGATCAGCGCGGCCGAGTTGGCGGCGCGGGCACGGGCGTCGGCGAACCGGGGGTCGTCGCGCCAGTCGGGCCGGCCCACCGCACGGCACAGCGCCGGCCAATGCCGATCGGGCTCTAGGCCGACGATCCAGAACCGCCGCCCGTCTTCGGCGGTGTAGTTGTTCATGCACGGGTTGCCCATCGTTTCGCGCTGGCCGATCGCGATCGGTTGCCCACTCATCAGATAGGTGTTCAGATCGAAGCTCACCGTGTAGGCGCCCTGCCGGTAGAGGGAGGTGGTGACCAGTTGGCCCGTCCCGGTGCGTTCGCGCGCGAGCAGTGCCGCGCACACGGCCGCGGCCAGCGTCATACCGGCGGAGTGGTCGCCCATGCCGCCGCGCTGAAACGGAGGCGTGTCGCCGGGCCGGGTGAGCAGGTGGGCCACGCCGGCCCGGGACCAGAACGCGGCCACGTCGAAGGCGGCGCGGTCGGCGTCGGGACCGCTTTCGCCGTACCCGGTGATGAGCCCATAGACCAGACGAGGATTGGCGGCCGACACCGACTCGAAGTCCAGGCCGAGACGTTGCAGCGCGCCGGGTCGCACGTTGGTCAGGAAAACGTCTGCGTCGGCGAGCAATTCGAAGGCGGTGTCGCGGCCCGCGTCGGTGCCGAGGTCAAGTACGACGCTGCGTTTGGACCGGTTGTCCATCTCGAACGGCGGGTTGAGGCCCATGTCGCAGCCCAGCATCCGGCCGAACAAGCGCGCCGGATCACCGGTCGGCGGTTCGATCTTGATCACGTCGGCGCCCCAGTCCGCCAGGATGCCGCCGGCGGCCGGTCCGGCCACCCAGACCCCGAGTTCGACGACTTTGACGCCTGCCACCGGTCCCGCCATGGGTAAGTTCCTACCCTGTCGGCGCCCTGGGGCGCACGCATCCCCCCGTTTCCGCGGTCAGCTCGCCATCTGGTCGTCGCGCACCGCGAAGGTGCCGTCGCGCTCGAAGGCGGCGCGGTTGGCGTCGACGTACTCGCCGACGGTCATGGGCTTGTGCCCGCTGATCACCTCCACGAGGTTGTTCTCGCCCGCGAAAATGCCGTCCTGGTAGTCCTGGGCGACGCTGCTGATGTGCTGGACGAAGAACTCCGGCCTGCCCTGCTCCCTCAGCGCCGCGGCGAAGGTGGGGATGCCGATCGGCTCGTAGCGGACTCCGATGCCGAGCGCGTCCGACATCTGTTCGGCGATGCGTTGGTGGTCGAGTTCTTCGGCACCCACCAGCGGATAGATTTGGCGGTCGTGGGGGGCCGGGTTTTGCAGGATGGCGGCGATGACGCCGGCCTGGTCGCGCCCGGCGATGGGAGCGTGGCGCCCGTTGCCGAACGGCAGCCGCAGCACACCCTCATCGCCGTTGCGTGCCCATTGCCATTTGAGCCACTCGGCGAAGAAGGTCGGGCGCAGGTGTGTGGTACCGAAGGCGAATCGGTCCAGCAGTCGCTCGGCGATCCAATGCTGCTGCGCGGCATTGCTTTTCGCCTCGCGCCGCGCGGAGATCTGGGACATGTTGACCACCGCCCGCACGCCGGCCTCGCTGGCGGCCTGGGCGAAGATGGCGGTGGCGGGCAGCAGGCTACCCGGGGCGATCGGGTAGCAGAAGTAGGCGGCGCGCACGCCGGACATCGCCGCGCTCACCGCATGGAAGTCGAGCAGATCGCCCACGACGATCTCGGCGCCGAGGCCGGCGAGCGCGTCGGAGCGCTGGTCGCGGCGGTGCACGAACGCGCGCACCGCGTGCCCGGCGTCGAGCAACATTTCGACGGTGGGCGCGCCGGTGTTGCCGGTGGCCCCGGTGATGAGAAACAGCTGATCCGATGACATTTCCCGACTCCCTTGCTGAGTAACGATTGCGTTAGTAAGATACTAAGTGGAGTAGGCTGAATAACGCAAGCGTTATCCAAAGGGAGAGCGATGGAGTTCGAGAACCGGCTGCAGGACCGCCAGCTCTGGTCGATCGGCGAAGGCTGTTCGATGTCCAAGGTCCTGGAGCTGCTGAGCACCAAGACCGCCTTTCAGGTGGTCCGCGAATTGTTTTTTGGTACAACACGTTTCGAGGATTTTGTGGAGCGCATCGCGACGTCGGCACCGGCGGTGTCACGGGCGCTCAAGCAGCTCGAGGCGGCGGGTATCGTCGCCCGCGTCCCCTACCAGGAGCCGGGGAAGCGCGCCCGCGACGAGTACCGGCTGACCGAGGCCGGGGAGGATTTTCTGCCGGTGTTCATGTCGCTGGTGCAGTGGGGAGACGCCTATCTGCAGGACCGCCCCGCCCCCCTGTCGTTCGTCGACGCCGACACGGGCCGCGCCGTCGGGGTGCGTGTGACCACCGATGCCGGCACACCGGTCAAGAGATCGTCCGACATCCGGATCCAACGTGGTGCCGCGTCCCGGCGACGCACATGATTGGGTAGTTCGGGGCCTAGGAGCCGGGAGGAAACGCATGACGCTGGTGGCCGGGCGGGGTCCGCTCAGCAGTGATCCCGCGGGGCGCTTCTCGCCCGCGATACCCAACGACGTCGTTTACGTCGAACCGCATCCCCGGCGCGTGCAGGCCGTCAAGGACGGGCGCGTGGTGATCGACACCGAGCGGGCGCTGATGGTGCACCGCCGGGGCCGGCCGCTGAGCTACGTGTTCGCGGCCGACGAGGTCGACGACCTACCGAACGAGCCGGAACCCGAGGCGCCGGGTTTCGTCCGGGTGCCCTGGGACGCGGTCGACACCTGGCTGGAAGAGGGGCGCGAGCTCGTGCATTACCCGCCGAATCCCTATCACCGTGTCGATTGCCGTCCGACCCAACGCCGCCTGCGCGTCCGCGTCGCCGGTACCACGTTGGTGGACACCGACGACACGGTGATCGTCTTCGAGACCGCGCTCGCCCCGCGGCTGTATGTCGATCCGGCACATGTGCGCACCGATCTGCTGCGGCGTTCCGAGACGTCGAGTTATTGCAATTACAAGGGCTTTGCGACGTATTGGTCGTTCGTCTCGGGTGAGCATGTCGTCGAGGACGTCGCCTGGAGCTACCCCGGCCCGCCGCCGGAAAGCCTGCCCATCAAGGGATTCCTCAGTTTCGACGACACCCGCGTCGAGGTGACGGCCGAGCTGCCGGTCAGCGGCCGTAGCTAGGACGCCCGAGGCCCAGCTCGTGCTGGGCGATCATGTTGCGGAACACCTCCAGGGTGCCGCCGTAGATTCCGGTCGGTACGGCCAGCCGGAACAGGTACTCCACTGCGCCGTCGGCCGCGGAGCCTTCGGTGTCGGTGGGCAGCGCCGCGGCGGTCCCCATGACATCCATCAGGTCCGGGGAGATGTCGCGCATGGTCTGGGCGATGGCCACGCGGCCGTACATGCCGGGGGTGTGCAACGCCGCCTCCATCCGGGCGGCCGCGCGCCCGAGCCGGTATTTCACCGACTCGTCGTCCACGCGGCGCTGTCCGTCCGGACCGGGCCGCGCCACCACCGCCGCGACCGCGTCCACCGCCTCGGCCATCAACACGCCGTGGCCGGACATGGTCGCGACGTTCTGCAGGCCGTGATCTTCTCGATCGACGATGCCGTGCTCGGAATCCAGCGCCGAACGCATCACCGTCCAGCCGCCGTTGACCTCGCCGATGCGGTAGAGGTCGTCGACGCGAACGTCGCTGTAGTAGACGATGTTGGTGCGGTCGCCGTCGACGGTGCGGATGCCCTGGATCTCGACTCCCGGGGAATCCAGCGGCACCAGAAACATGGTGAGGTTCTTGTGTTTCGGGCCTTGCGGATCGGTGTTGGTGAGCAGGAAGACATACGTGGCGTTCTGCGCGTTCGAGGTGAACATCTTGGCGCCGTTGATGATCCACGCGTCACCGTCACGCACCGCACGGGTCTTGCAGGTGGCGACGTCCGAACCGCCCTCGGGTTCGGTGTAGCCCAGGCAGAGCCGGGTCTCCCCGGACAGCACCCCCGGCAACACCCGGTCGCTTAGTTGCGGTGCACCGAACTGCCGCACCAGCCGCGCCACCACCGACGTGGTGCCCCAGTGATACCAGGGCGTGTGGGCGCGGCCGATCTCGAGCTCGAAGATCCGGCGTTGAACCGGGCTGAACCCGCCCTCGGTCTCCAGCTTCCAGTCCGACGCCAGATATCCCGCCTCGCCCAGCGCCAAATGCACTTCCTCGTCGAAGTTTTCGCCGGTCTCGCGGTCGCGGCGAAGTACCTCGTCGGTGACGTGTTCGGCGATGAACGCCCGGGTGCGTTCCTCGAAGGCGGCGTCGTCGGCCGAAAGTTCGACCCGTGAGAAGTCCATGTCCCGTTAGGCCGCGTCGATGACCAGGGTGCGGAACCGGTCGAGAGTCTCGAGCGCATGCGCCATGCTGTTGCCGGGCAGGTGGATGCCGAACACGTCACACCGAGCTTCGCCAGCGTGTCCAGACCCTGGAGGTAAGCGTCGGCGTTGAAGTCGTCATTCGCGGGGCTGCCGCCCTCGAAGTTGGTGAAGGTGATGTCGATGGTCGACCAATCCCGGCCCGCCGCATCGCATCTGCGCCGCAGATCGTCGATGCCGTCAGCGAGCGCGCGCACGGAGTCGATGACGGCCGTGCCGGCCGTCTGGGCCAGTTGCGGCGGGGCGGGGAACGGGCACCAGCCGTCGCCGTACTGCGCCACCCGCCGCCGCGACGACGACGTATTGCCGCCGATCCAGATCGGCGGATGCGGATCACTGACCGGGCGGGGATGCGCGGTGATGCCGCGCGCGCTGAAATGCTTGCCCTCAAAGGAAATGTCATCGCCGGCCCAGATGGCCCGAATCACCTGTAGGGATTCCTCGAACAGCTCGGCGCGCTCGTCATAGCTGACCCCCAGCGCCGCGAACTCGCGCTTGAGGTAACCCACGCCCACCGCGAGGGTGAATCGCCCACCCGACAGCAGGTCCAGGGTGGCACCGGACTTGGCCACCACGAACGGGTTTCGATACGGCAGCACCACGATGTTGGGGATCAGCCGCAGCGTGGACGTCGTGGCGGCGGCGAAACCCAGTGCGACGAAAGGATCTAACGCATCGTGCCCGCCGGCCTCAAGCCACCGCTGCGAGGGTGCCGGGTGGTCGGTGAAGCCAAAGCCGTGGATCCCGGCCGCTTCCGTCGCGGCGGCCACCTTGCCGATACCGTCCCCGCTCACCAGCTCCCGGTTGTAGGGATGACTGTGCATCGGGTGGGTGATGGTGAACCGCATGGCCGTTAGAACCGCGCGCGGGAGTCGATCGTCGTGTCGCTGGTGCGCAGCGGACGGATCAGCGCCTCCTGGGCGAAGGAGGCCAGCAGCTCGCCCTCTTCCGAGTGCACGGTGCCGCGCACATACGACATCCCCGCACCCACCTGGGTGCTCTCGTGGGTGTAGAGCAACCACCCCGTCCAGTCCACCGGCTCGTGGAACGCAACCGAGATGCTCATCGGTGCGGTGGACACGGTCAAGTGCGCCTGGGCGGTGCCGATGCCCTCATGCGGGCGCATCGTGGTGGAAATTCCGAGATGGCCGGTGAAGTACGCCAGCAGCGCCTTGGCCAATTCGTCGCGGGTCGGGATCGGGTCGTAGCGCAGCCACGCGTAGAGCTCCGGCGGCCCGACCTCGTCGGGGCTGTTGACGTCGACGACGTCGACGAGGCGCAGCTCGCGACCTTTCATCGGCATCGCCGAGTGGTGCGCATCGGCCGGGGCGGCGACATCGGGGCGCGGAAGATGGTGACGGATGACGTCGGCGGTCGGGACGTCGGCCAGCACGGTGATGCTCAGGCAGCGCCGGCCGTTCTGATGCACGGCGACGACGGCGGTGGCGGTGGAGCGGCCTTCGGCCACGACGTCGAGAACGAGTTCGATGGGCGCGCCGACGGTGACCGCGCGCGAGAAGACCGCGTGCGCCGAGCGCACCGACTTGTCGGGAAAACGCTTCGCCACCGCGACAATCGCCTGCGCGAGCACCTGGGTGCCTTCCACCACTTGGCGTTCGTCACCCATGGCAATGCCGGTGTCACCGGTGAACCGGTCGTCCCCGTCGGCGGCCTGCACGTCAAACAGATCCAGCAGGCCCTGCACGGTCCACTCGGTCTGCTCAGATTCCGTGGTCAATCCAGTCCACCTCTCGCGCTCGCAGCTCAGCGCTCAGCGTGACACTTTGAGTAGGATTTGTAAAGCTTGGCTAACAAGACGGTGGCCCAGCCGATCGATGTGACGACCGAACACCTAGGGAGGCAACAGAATTGGGTATCGTGACCACCACTTCGGAGACCGCGTTCACGCAGTCGGCCGAGACGGTGTACGACTTCGTCACCAATCCGCAGAACTGGACCAAGACCTACCCCGGCAGCGCGCACATCGGCGAATTGCCGGAGCTGCCCATGAAGGTCGGTGACACCTGGGAGGAAGCCGGCCCGGACGGCGACCGCGTCTTCAGCTGGCAGCTGGCCGCGGCGGTGCGCCCGTCGCTGTTCGTGTTCACCTCGATCGGCCGCCTGGGCCATGACCGCGACGATCCCACCGGTCTAAAGAGCGGAATGGAGGGCCGCATCACCGTCTCCTACCGCTTCACCAGGCCCGGGCAGGACATCACGCTGTTCTCCCGGACCATGACGATCGAGGCGTACAAGCACGCGCCGCTGCCCGATCAGCTCTTCGTCCAGGCCAATCCTGCGAAGATCGACGCGTACCACGAGGCCGTGGCGCGGGAGCTCGCCCGATCGGCAGATTGACACCGGTACCCGCGGTGCATGACACTTTTTCGGTGTTTTGTAAAGCGGACCGGTTCGCCGAAGGCAGGGACGGATGATTCCCGAGCCGCTGGCCAACGGATTCTGCTTCGGCGAGGGCCCGCGCTGGTTCGAGGGCCTGCTGTGGTTCTCCGACATGCTGGGCGAGGCGGTGCACACCGCAACCATGGGTGGATCGCTGACCACGCTCCCGTTGCCCGGGCACTCGCCATCCGGGCTGGGCTTCCGGCCCGACGGGTCGCTGCTGATCGTCTCGACCGAGGACCGGCAGGTGCTGCGCTATGACGGCGAAACCGTCGCCCCCATCGCTGATCTCGCCGAGCTGGCGCCGGCCAGCCTCGGCGACATGGTCATCGACGACGCGGGCCGCGCCTACATCGGGTGCCAGGCGTTGCGCGGCGGCGTCATCATTCGTCTCGACCCCGACGACGGCGTTACCAACGCCACTATCGTGGCGACAGACCTCGACTTCCCCAACGGCATGGCGATCACCCCGGACCGCGGGACGCTGATCGTCGCCGAATCGACGGGCCGGCGGCTGACGGCGTTTTCCATCGCCACCGACGGCGCACTGTCCGATCGCCGAATTTTCGCCGACGGCCTGGACGGGCCGCCCGACGGCATCGCGCTGGACGCCGAAGGTGGCGTGTGGGCGTCCATGACGCTGGCCCACCAGTTCGAGCGGATCGTGGCGGGCGGCCACGTGACCGACCGCATCGACATGGGCGAGCGGGTCGCCATCGCCTGCGCCCTCGGCGGCCCGCAGCGCCGCACCCTGTTTCTGTTGTCGAGCACGGAGGCCTATCCTCAGCGCCTGGTCGGCACCCGGCTTTCCCGGCTGGATGCCGTCACGGTGACCACTCCCGGCGCCGGCCTGCCCTGACCGAGAGGTTGACGATGACCGACGCCTATTACGAGCTGATCGACCCGACCGGCGGAGACGCCGGCGTCCTGGGCGAGAAGTTCCGGGCGACCGATCTGGCGCGCGGCACCTGGTCGGCGGCGATCCAGCACGGTGGCCCGGTGTCCGCCCTGCTGGTCCGGGCGCTCGAGCGGTGCGAGCAGCGCGACGACACGCGCCTGTCCCGCGTCGTCATCGACCTGCTGGGCGGGGTGCCGTCCGAGGGCGATCTGTGGGTGCGCGCGCAGGTGCAACGCCCCGGCAAGCAGATCGAACTGCTCAGCGCCGAGATGCTGGCCCCCGGCCCCGACGGCGCACCGCGGCCGGTGGCGCGCGCCAGCGGATGGCGGTTGCAGCACCAGGACACGGAGCCCCTGGCGCACGCCGCGGCCCCACTGCCCCGGCCGCGGGCCGAGGCCTTCAACCGCAACCTGAAAGCACGGGACTGGGACCGCAATTACGTGCACAGCCTCGAGTGGCTATGGCTGACCGAGCCGCTGAGTGAGGGCCCCGGCGAATCCTGGATCAACCCGACCGTCGACCTGGTCAACGGCGAGCCCATGACGCAGCTGGAACGGCTGTTCGCGGTGGCCGACTGCGCCAATGGCATCGGCAGCAAGCTCGACATCACCAAATGGACGTTCCTCAACACCGATCTGGCGGTGCATGTCTTTCGTGTTCCCGACGGTGACTGGATCGGCATCCGGGCGGAAACCAGCTACGGGCCGGACGGCATCGGGACGACCATCGGCACCTTGTTCGACGAGCAGGGCGCTGTCGGCGCCATCCAGCAGTCGGTGCTGGTGCGCCGGCGCCCGCCTCGGGCCTAACGTGAGAGCGAATGACCATGACACCTCGGCGATACTTCGAAAAGTTTGAATCATGAGCCAGCCGGCCCGGGCGACGACGATCGCCGAAACGGACACCTCGACCCGTCAGCGCATTCTGGCGGCCACCGCCGAGGTGCTCGGCCGCAACGGCAAGACCAAGCTCAGCCTCTCCGACGTCGCCACCCAGGCCGGGGTCTCCCGCCCGACGCTGTATCGCTGGTTCGCGTCCAAAGAGGAGCTGCTGTCGGCGTTTTCGAGCTATGAGCGCCAGATCTTCGAAAGTGGTCTGGTGAAGGCCACCGCCGGCCTGAAGGGCGTGGACAAGCTCGACGCCGTGCTGCGGTTCATCGTGGAGTACCAGCATTCGTACTCCGGTGTTCGCATGGTCGACGTCGAGCCCGAGCACACCATCGCCCAGTTCTCCTGGGTCATCCCGCAGATGCGCGAAGGCCTGCAGCGGCACATGCCCGGGCCCAACGCGGCGGTGAAGGCGGCGACGGTGATCCGGATTGCGATTTCGCACTACATCGTGCGAAGCGACGACGCCGATCAGTTCCTGGCGCAGTTGCGGCACGCGGTGGGAATCAAGGCCAGCTGACTCGCTCAGTGTTGGCGGCGACCAAACGTCCGCCGGTAACCGAGTTGTCGATCTCGATACTGATTACTCGCTGCGCTTGTCAACTCGGCTGAACTCGACGGATAAGATTGCTAATCCCGCAATCCCGCACACCCGACGACCCGTGCTGGCTTGGGATAGAACTTCTCGCCGATCGAACCGGTCCGGTCGTCATCGCTGCTACCCGCACCAGCTTCAGAGAGCTTGACGTCGACGAAGCGATCGAGCGCATCCGAGTTGGGCGCGATCGCCGACCTCGCATACCCGCGAGTCGCCTGGACAAGAACCCCGCCTGTTCTGAGTCCGCGCGGGCCAAGCTCTTGGGGGATTTTCACGAGCCGCCAATCGGGGCGCTGGTGCGGCGAACCTGGCGCGCCACGTGGACCAGTTAATCTTCGCTCAATCCGTGGGCTCTGCTGCCAGGTCGACTGACGGTACGTCACCTCTGCCAATCCCAGCGCCAGGATCAACCTTGGTTGATTCCTGCGAGCGTGCAATAGGATTCGGTCCATACCGGTCAGATATACCAGCGCCTGCAATGCACGAACCCGCGCGGTCTGAGCCACATCGAGGAGACGTTGCGTGCGAATCAAATGCTTCCGTGTCCAGAATTTTCGACGGCTCAAGGATGTTCTAATCCACCTTGACCCGCGGCAAACGATTTTCGTCGGCGCGAACAACAGCGGTAAGACGTCGGCGACCCATCTGTTCCACATGTTCCTCTGTCAGCACTCCCCTTTTCAAATCTACGACTTCTCCGCCGATTGCTGGGATCAATTCAGTTCCTTCAGTCCCGCTACTGGTAATGCCGACACCGAATTGCCACAGATCACGTTCGACCTCTGGTTCGACGTCGACAGCGACAACGTCCATCGCGCGCTGGACATCCTTCCGAACCTGGACTGGGCCGGCGAGCCGGTCGGGGTTCGGATGGTCTACGCGCCGCGCGACGGGTCGCGACTAGTCGCCAACTACGTCGAGGCCCGAACGAAAGCCGAGCAGGAAATCGCCGACATCAAGGACAGCGCTTACAAGCCTTGGCCGCAGACGATGTTGGACTACATGCGAAGACGGCTGGCCGACGAATACGAAATCAAATACTTCAAACTTGACGCCAACCGATGCAACGCCGACTTCCTGCCCGATGACGGCTACCAGCCGTTTCCTATGGGCACTCAGGCCAGCGGTGCTGCGAAGGTGATGAATTCTATTGTCCGGGTGGACTTCCTCGACGCTCAGCGCCATCTGTCTGACATCGATTCACGCGGCCGAAGCGAAGACCTGTCGAAACGGCTGAGCCGCTTCTACAACCGCAACCTCCAAAAACTGGAAAACGATTTCGACGCCCTAGCCACAATCGCCGACTCCGAAGCAAAGCTGAACGCACATTTCGCCAAGGTCTTCAGCCCAACCCTCGACCGCCTCGGAGAGCTGGGCTATCCCGGAATTAGCAATCCCGGGTTGGTCCTCAAGGCATCCTTCGACGCGCGTGGCATCCTCAACACGAGCGCCAAGATCCACTACGCCCTGCCCGTGGAACAGGGCCTTCCGGCTATCGATGAAACGTTGCCCGATCAGTACAACGGGCTGGGCTTCAAGAACCTCATCTACATGGTCATCGAGGTCCTCGACTTCCATCAGGAGTGGGCCGACAAAGAGATAGACCGCGCGCCAATACATCTGGTGATGATCGAAGAACCAGAGGTGCATCTGCATGCCCAGCTGCAGCAGGTCTTCATCCGCAAGATCCTAGACATCCTGCCAAAACCTGAATCGGGCTTCCACACCCAGCTGGTTGTCACCACGCACTCACCCCACATCATCTACGAAAGCAACTTCACACCAATCCGCTACTTTGCCCGATCAGCACCACACGGCCTCCACCTCACCGACGTCAAAGATCTCTCGATCTTCTACGACAACGAAGAGATCCCAACCCGCGAATTCCTCCAGCAGTACATCAAACTCACGCACTGCGACCTTTTCTTCGCCGATGCGGCCACCCTGGTTGAAGGCAACGTCGAGCGACTTCTACTTCCCGCCATAATCCGACGATTCGTGCCTGCCCTGCGTTCGTGCCACCTGACAATATTGGAAGTCGGCGGAGCCTTCGCGCACTGCTTCGAGAAGCTGGCGCACTTCCTCGGGCTACCAACCCTGGTGATCACTGACCTCGACAGCTGCTCTCCGGCAGCAGCCGGCCAAGACCCTGACGAGCAAGCCGACCTCACCGACGACAGCGACGATTACGGCCCGGCCTGCATGGTCGACACGCCGGGTGCCGTTACATCAAATCAGACACTGCGGCAATGGCTTCCCAAGATGAACACGATCGCACAGCTGCTAAACGCCGATGAGGGCGCCAAATCGCCACCCAATCCTGACGGCTCGGCGGGCCTGGTGCGAGTCGCGTATCAGACTGCGGAATCAGTGTCCTGGCAGGGCGAGACCGAGGAACGGACCGGTCGAACATTGGAAGAAGCATTCGCGCTGCAGAACCTCGCGTGGACACAAAGCGACGCCGGCAAAGACCTGGGCCTCAAGATCGCCAATGCTGATCAGCTGCCGATTGCACAGTTGCACGTCAAGCTGTACAGCCGCGTGAGGCATTTCGACAAAACCCGCTTCGCCCTGAGCGTCATCGCCACACTGGAACCCACCTGGGTCGCGCCGGCCTACATCATCGACGGGCTGCAATGGTTGCGGGCCAAACTCGAGCTCCCGATCATCGACGGCATCGACAGCGACACGCAACCACCGGCGGCCGACCAATGAGCTCGCGCATCGACGCGCCGGACACCGCCGCCGACCGGCGAATCCGAGAGATACTCGATCTCGACAAACTAACCGGCTTCACCGTCGCGGCCGGTGCGGGTTCGGGCAAAACAACTTCGCTCGTCAAGGCCTTGGCGCACATCACCAAGACACGCGGCCCCACACTCCTGCAGCGGACCCAACGAGTCGCCTGCATCACCTACACCGAAGTCGCCGCCCAAGAAATCCACGCTGACCTCGACAACGATCCGCTGGCCACTGTCTCCACCATCCATAGCTTTCTGTGGGCGTTGGTAAAGCCGTTTCATGATGACATCGGCGCCTGGGTCTCGAAGCGAATCGACGATGAAATCGCAGCCCTGCAAGACAAACAGGCGAACTACACGTCTCGCACGCGCCCGCAGACCATTGAGAAGGATGCGGCTGACCTGGAACGCCGACGACACCAGCAGAGCGCAATCCCAGGCGTCTCGCACTGGCAATACGGAATCGGAAGTGATTACACGCGAGGCGTTCTCGGTCACACCGACATCATCAAAATGGTTCCAGAGATGATCCTCACGCGAAACCTTCTTGCTCAGCTGACGTTACGACAATTTCCATTCATCTTTGTCGACGAGAGCCAGGACACCTTTCCTGAAGTCGTCGAATGTTTGAAACATGTCTCGTCGTTAGCGTCCGGGACGATGTGCCTCGGGTTCTTCGGCGACCCGATGCAACAGATCTATACGCAGGGTGTGGGGGCCATCAGCCCCGAGCCGGGCTGGGGCGAAGTCAAAAAGCCCGAGAATTTCCGCTCGTCGAAACGCGTCCTTGCCTGCGTCAATGCCGTGCGCGCAGAGGGCGATGCACTGCAGCAGGTTCCCGGTCGCCCGGATGAGCAATCCGAAGGTCATGCTTACTGCTTCATCCTGCCCGCCGACGACAAGCGCAGCGAAAACCTCGATCGGGTCCGCAGCTGGCTCGACGAGCGCAGCCACACAGGGGCCTGGACACGCGCCGCCGGTGACGGCGGCGCGAAAGTGCTCATGATTGTCCACCGGATGGCCGCTCGCCGTCTCGGTTTCGACGGCCTGTACGCGGCCTTCAACGACCACGGATCCGGCAGCCTCTCGGAGGCATTCACCGAAGGCACCGCGTGGCCACTTACGCCATTTCGCACCGTCATCCTTCCGCTCTGCCTAGCCGCGGGACCGGGATCCCCGACCGTGCTGGCCGCCCTCCGAAATGAGAGCCCACCGATTCGTGAAGCACGGACATCAGGTGGGCTTCAGACCGCGCTCAGTACAGCCCGATCGGCGGTAGCCGAACTGCAAAGCCTCGCTGGCGATCCAGCGCAGGTGACGCTTGGACAGCTCCTCAGGCTCGCGGTGGCGCAACAACTTTTCGAACCCGATCCCCGCTACAGCGTTTACCTGGACCCCGACGGTGAGCACAGCGACGTGGTTCTCGACGAGAAAACACGCACAGTGCTCGATGTGATGAGCCAGTGCACCCTCTCAGAACTCACCGGTTACTACACCTACATCGATCAGGAATCGCCCTACTCGACGCAGCATGGCTCTAAAGGCGCGGAATTCGATCGAGTTGTGGTCGTCCTCGACGACGACGAGGGCAAATTCAGTCAATACTCCTACGACAAGCTGTTCGGACTCAAGCCTCTCTCCGCCACCGACCTCGAAAATCAATCTCAGGGCAAGGATTCGGCTATCGAACGAACCCGGCGTCTGTTATACGTCTGTATCTCCCGAGCGAAGGAGTCGCTGGCGATCGTACTGTTTGCACACGATGCTGCGAGCGCCGTCGATGCGGTGCGCAACGCGCCTATCGGCGCATATGTCGACATCGTGACGCCAGAGGTGCTTTTGGGCTGAGTCTCATGCACGCCGGCGATGACCCGATTTCGTCGATCCTGCTGAGTGGCGGTCGGCCGAGCGTAAATAAGCATCTCTGCAGCTGCTGCAGGAGGCGGCCAAAGAACACACAGGAGCGCATTCGACAGGATTCCCGTGTGATCGTGCGAGTTGCACTATCGACACTGGAGTTGCCGGACAAGAAGGACGAGCCGATTCGCTCATAAAGCGTCCAGAGTACCGCTCGACCGCGCACAATTTGAGTGAGTTGCGAGCCGGACCGGGCCCCGAAGGCTGCAACCAAGCGTCTGCCTCGCCGGAAATGTCCGAGGCAATGCTGGGCGCATCCCGGGACGTCTGCAGTGACGGTCACAAATAGTCTGAGGAGCGCCGTGAAGTATCCCGAGAATCCGCCGCTGAAATGCGACATCGTAATGAAGGGCGGAATCACCAGCGGTGTGATCTATCCCCGCGCTATCTGCGAACTCGCGAAGAGCTACCGACTGGCTTCGGTCGGCGGGTCCTCGGCAGGCGCCATCGCCGCCGCAGGCGCCGCTGCCGCTGAATTCGGCCGCATCACAGGCGGATTCGAGATACTTGAAGAGCTCCCGGCTGCGATAACAGAGAAATCACCGGCTGGCGACTCGGTCCTATTCCGCTTATTCCAACCGACGAAACGCGCGTATCCCTTGTACCGGGCCCTTACCGCCGGAATGAGCAAACGGGCCAAGGCGCCGCGCATCATTGGAGCACTGTTGGTCGGATTCTGGTTGCCGGCATTGGGCGGCGCGTCCCCCGGGATCCTGCTTATCCTTCTCAGCCGTTTTGGCCATGGACCTGCGGTGTGGGCCGCGGGAGCGGGCGGTTTGGTGGTGGCAGTGGTGGGCGCCGCCGTGTGTGTTGCCTGGGCGGCCCTCGCACGGCTCGCCGGCGCCGCCAGCGCGGGATTCGGCTTGTGCACCGGGATGCCGGGTGTGGGCGCGAAGGGTGCGGTGGCGCTCGCACCGTTTCTGCACCAACAATTTCAAACCATGTCAGGTCAGCCCAACGGAAAAGTGCTGACGTTCGGTGACCTTCGGGCCAAGGACATCGACCTGCGCGTGATGACCACTAACCTTACTCGTCGCCAGCCAATGCCGATGCCGTGGGCAACGAAGGAATACTTCTTCGAGCCAGCCGAGATGCGCGCGCTATTTCCTGAGGACGTGGTGCAGTGGATGGAGGACCATCCACCCCCGCTCACACCGGGGCCGGACGGAAAACCGCCGTCCGACATAGTCACTCGCGCACAGAAACTGCTTCGAGCGCAAGCCGGGTCCAAGCGGCCTTGGCCGGCGCCGGACGACGTACCGGTGATCGTGGCGACCCGGATGAGTCTCAGCTTTCCGCTGCTGATTACCGCCGTCGCCCTCTACGCGGTGGACTACTCACTCGTCGCCAACCAGAAGGCGTCGGCCGCTGCCCAAAAGTGGCTGCGCGATAACCCCAACCGGCCCGCGGCTGAGGGCGCACGCGACTTATCCGATATTCCCCTTATCTTTGACCGGAACTGGTTCTCCGACGGCGGCATCTGCGCCAACCTGCCAGTGCACTTCTTCGATACTCCGTTGCCCGGACGCCCGACATACGCCATCGACCTCGAGGAGTTCCCACCCGACCGTACGAAGAGCAAACACGAGCCCGACAACTGCTATCTGCCCACAAACAATGGGGAGGGCTTACTGCGACCGTGGACGAGGCTCCAAACCTCGAGCGCGACAACCGTGGCCGGGATTAAGGCACTTGGGTCGTTCCTGTCTCAGATTGTGAATACCGCTCGCGGCTGGCTGGACGCCGCGCAACTGGTGACGCCCGGCTACCGCGACCGCGTGGTCACGGTCTACCACGACAACACCGAGGGCGGCATGAACCTGACGATGCCTGCCGAAGTCGTCACAGAGCTCGCCGACCGCGGCCAGGCCGCCGCCGCCAAACTCGTCCAAAAGTTCGTAGGTACGGTGGGAGACAAGCCCGAGGGATGGGGCTGGAACAACCAGCGGTGGATCCGATTCCGGACGTCCACGGCCGGGCTGAACACATGGCTGGCGAAGTTTAACGAGAACTACCATGCAGCCGCTTCGGGAGCTGCACTGCCTTACGCAGATCTCGCCGGCCTTAATGCGTCCGCTCCGTTACCATCCTATCCCCCCGGTGACCGCGCGGCGGTCAACAACCTGACAAGCAGCCTGCTGGATCTCGCGACGGCTTGGGGACCTAACAACGCGCTATCAGTAGATCCGCCCAAACCGCCGCCCCAGTTGCGCCTGATGCCGGACGACGGAGCCGACCGAAACCCCCTGGCTTCGCCGACTCCCGAGCCATAAACACCTGGCTCCGCATAGGAGGAAATTTCATAGGAGACATCGATCGCCGTAGCAAATGCCGTTTACGGGGGGCCAGATCGGGGTGCATTCGGTGACTGCACCGCGTTTCGGTTCGTGCTCGCCTAATCGAAAAGCACTGCGGCATTGAGGAACCCGGTCGGATCCAGCGCCTCTTTGAGGGTCCGCATCGCGGCGATGTCGGCGGGCTCGCGTGACATGGCGAGGTAGGGCCGTTTGCGGGTGCCCACACCGTGTTCGGAGCTGACGTTGCCCCCGCACCGCGCGATGAGGTCCATCATCGGCTCGTAGAGTGTGCGTTCGCGATCGGCCGGGCAGCGCAACACATTCAGATGCAGGTTCCCCTCGCCGATGTGGCCGAACAGTACCGGCAGCGCGTCGGGGGCATGCGTGTGAACCAAATCGACTGCGTGCCTTTCGAATTCGCTGATCGCCGACAACGGCAGCGAGACATCGAACTTCAGCGGCGGCCCGTACACTCCCAGCACCTCGGCCAGTGATTCGCGGACCTGCCACAACCGTTGCTGCGCAGCAACATCCACGCCAACTGCGGGATCGGCGCGCATCGGCACGTCGTCGAGCAGCTCGGCGAGTCGCTCGGTCTGGTCGTGATCGGCGGCCAATTCCACCAGCAGCAGCCAGTCGCCGGCGACCGGGGCGCCGACGCCGCGATGCTCCTGGGTCAGCGCGGCCGCCCGCCCGTCGATCAACTCCAGGGCCGCGATGCCGTCCACATCGCGGAAAGTGCGCCCGGCGGCCACCAGCGCGTCGAGGTCGGCGAACCCGCAGATCGCCGTCACCCGGTGCGACGGGGTGGCGTGCAGCCGCAGGTCCAGCTCGGTGATGACGCCCAGCGTGCCCTCGGCCCCCACGAACAACGCCGGAAGGTCGTATCCGGTGTTGTCCCGGCGCACCCGGCTGTGCCGGCGCAACAGCGCGCCGTCGGGCAGGGCCACCTGCACGCCGACCACCTGCTCGCCCATGTTGCCGTAGCGGACGGTGCGCAGACCGCCGGCATTCGTCGACGCCATGCCGCCGACGGTCGCGGTGTCGCGGGCAGCCAGATCCACACCGAACACCAAACCGGCCGCGCCCGCGGCACGCTGCACCGCGGCCAGGGTGGTTCCGGCACCGACCTCGATGCGGCGTTCGACGGTGTCGACGTCAGCCATGGCGTGCAGCCGCTCGGTGGACAACAACACGTCGTCGTGTTCGGGGACGGTGCCGGCCACCAGCGAGGTCCGGCCGCCCTGCACCGTCACGTGCGCCCCGGCATCCCGGCACACCCGCAGCACTTCGGCGACCTGCTCGGCCGTGCCGGGCCGCACCAGCGCGCTCGCCTTGCCCCGGTAGCGGCCGGTGTGGTCGACGCTGCGCGCCGCCAGCACGTCGGGGTCGGTGACGACGTGGTTCGATCCGACCAGGTTCGCCAGGCTGCGCAGCATGCTCGCGGTTATAGCACCGCCCTAGAACTCCTTGTGATTCACGTCGGTGACCAGGCCGCCGTCCATCACGTACTCGCTGCCGGTGGAGTAGGACGACTCGTCGCTGGCCAGGAACAGGATGAAGGTCGCGACTTCCCGAACCTCTCCCGGACGCCCGAGCGGAATGGTCACCATGTCCTCGGGGAGGTGGGCGGTCATCGGGGTGCGGATGAAACCGGGGTGCACGGAGTTGACCCGGATGTTGTGCGGCGCCAGCTCCAAGGCCGCCGACTTCGCCAGGCCGCGCACGCCCCACTTGGACGCGACGTAGGGGTGCACCATGGGCGCACCGCGCAGGCCCTCGATGGACGACACATTGATGATCGAGCCGCCGCCGGCCGCCATCATCGGCTCGACCGCCGCCCGCATGCCCAGGAACGTCCCGGTCAGGTTGACGTCAATCACCTTTTGCCACTTGGCCAGATCGAAACTCTTCAGCGCGCCGAGCGCGACGGTGCCGGCGTTGTTGACCAGCACGTTGAGTTTGCCGAATTCGCCGATCGCGGTGGCGACGGCGGCGTCCCACTGGTCGGGCTGGGTGACGTCGAGGTGCACGTAGCGCGCGGAGTCGCCGATCTCGTCGGCCAGCGCCTTGCCCTGGTCGTCCAGGATGTCGCCGATAACAACCTTGGCGCCTTCCTCGACCAGCAGGCGCGCGTCTTCGGCTCCCATACCGCCGGCGCCACCACTGATGATCGCTACCTTGCCGTCTACCCGACCCACACGGGTCTCCTTTCGTTATAGGTGGTCACCAAAGTGCTCGGTGCGTAAAGGCCTTTGCCGGTTACCAGCGGTAAATCGAGCGTGCTCCGAATGCCCGGCGGCGCCGCGATCACCGCGGGGATGGCATTGACGATGCGGCCCGCGGCGCCCGCGATCGCCGCGTGGTTGTGGTCGCCCTTGCGGCTGCTGGGAATGATGTCGACCGCATACGATGGCTCGCCGGTGATCTCGACACGGTACGAGCCGTCGCCCGCGGCCGGCTGGGGCAGGTCGGGGCGCAGGTCCGGCCGCAACCGGGTGACGTGCTCGATGACGATGGCGGGATGCCCCTTGACCATGCCGCGAATCTCGAACTGCAGCACGGCCACGGTGCCCTTGGCCACGTGGCCGACCGCGATGTCGAAATCCTCGGGAGCGGGCTCGCGCTGGTATGACTCGGTGATCTCGTCGACCTCGAGGCCGAGACCGGCGGCCAGCTGACGGATCGCCGTGCCCCAGGCGATGCTGAGGATGCCGGGTTGCAGCAGCATCGGGATTTCGTCCATGGGCCTGGCGAATCCCATGTAGTGCATGACTTCCGCGCCGTCGTAACTGGCATAGTCGTGAATCTCCATGCAGCGCACCTGCTCGATGCGCTGACAGGTGCCGGCGAGCGCGAACGGGATCAGGTCGTTGGCGAATCCCGGGTCGACGCCGCTGATGAAGATGCTCGAATTGCCTTGCTTGGCAGCGTCTTCCACGCGGTCGATGTACTTGTCGGGCATCACGCCCCACGGATATTGCAGCAGCCCCGGCGACGACCCGACGACGTTGATGCCGGCGGACAGGATGCGCATGACGTCGGCCATCGCTTCGGGCAGCCGGGTGTCGCCCATCGCGCAGTAGACGACGCACTCGGGCTTGGCGGCGATGATGGCGTCCAGGTCGTTGACGGCCGCGACGCCCGTGACCACACCCGTGTCAAGGCCGACGCCGCACAGCTCGCCCGCGTCCCTGCCCACTTTCTCGGGCGTAGAGACGCAGACCCCGGTCAGCTCGAACTGCGGGTTGGTGATGAGTTCGGCGAGGGCCAGCCCTCCGACATTTCCGGTACCGACGTGCGCGACTCGGATCGCCATGAGAGTCTCCGTCCCTCGAACCTGGACAACTTTTCTAGACAGTAGTCCATAAATTTTGGGGAGCATACCTGCGGGACGGGCAGCGGTCCGCGGGGCAGAATCAATCGCTGATGACGCAACGCGAAGACCTTCGGTTCCCGTCCGGCGACGACCTGATCAGCGCCTGGCTCTACCGGCCCCCGGGCGGTGGACCCGCCCCGCTGCTGGTGATGGCGCACGGCCTGGGAGCGGTGCGGACTATGCGGCTGGACGCCTATGCCGAGCGTTTCAGCGCGGCCGGGTACGCCTGCCTGGTGTTCGACTACCGCAACTTCGGCGACAGCGACGGCCGGCCGCGGCAAGTCCTCGACGTCGGCATGCAGCTCGCCGACTGGGCCGCGGCCGTCGCCTACGCCCGCACCGTCCCGGGGATCGACCCCGACCGAATCGGGTTGTGGGGCACTTCTTTTGCCGGCGGCCACGTGATCGCCACGGCGGCCCGGCTGCCGGGCATCGCCGCGGCCGTCGCCCAGTGTCCCTTCACCGACGGCCTCGCGTCGGCACGCACCATCACCAACCCGTTGATCGTCGCGCGCATCACCGCCCGAGCGGTGCGCGACCTGCTTGCACGCCGGCGGGGCAGGCCGCCGGTGATGGTCGCGACCGTCGGCAAGCCCGGCGAGGTCGCGTTGATGAACACGCCCGACGCGTATGCGGGCTACCTGCGGCTGGTGCCCGAGGGGGTCGAACTACCCAATGAGGTCGCCGCCCGAATCGCGTTGCAGGTCTTCACCTATCGCCCAGGTCGCGCCACGCCCAAAATCGCCTGCCCGATCCTGTTCTGCGTGTGCGAAGCCGACTCGGTGGCCCCCGCGGCGGCGACGCTGCGCCACGCGGCGAAAGCCCCCCGCGGCGAGGTCAAGCTGTATCCCGAGGGCCATTTCGCGATCTATGTCGACGACGCCTTCGACCGTGTGGTCGCCGACCAGCTCGCGTTCCTCGATAAGCACCTGAAAGGTGCGCGCGCCTAGGGTCCCAGCGGTGAGGTCGTGCGGATGCCTTCGTCGCGGATCAGCCCACGCAGCAGTGCGGTGCTGAATTCGGCGGCGATCTCCTTGGCCGAGCGCCGTCCGCTGGGCCGCAGCCAGCGGTAGCTGCCCAGCGTCATGCCGATGTAGCCCAGCGCCAGCACATGTGAGTCGCACTGGTAGAACTCACCGTTGGCGATCCCGCGGTCGATCAGGCCGTGCACGTGGTGGTAGACCTGAGCCTCCTTCTCGCGGACCTCGGCGACCTGCTCACTGGTGAACCATTCGGTGATGTACGGCTGCTCCTGGAAGTACACCGCGGCACGCTCCGGGTCGCTGGCGATGCCCGTGAGCAGCCGGACGGTGTACTGGTAGAGCGCCTCGCGCGCCGTCCAGGACGGGTCGTCGTGCACGGCGGCCAGCGTGCCCTCGGCGGCCTGCCGATAGATGTCGAACAGGATCAGCGACTTGCTGGCGTAATAGTGATAGACGGTCGCCTTGTTCAGACCGATCACGTCGGCCACATCGTCCATCCGGGTGCCGTGATAGCCGCGCGCCGCAAACAGCTTGGTGGCAACCGCCAGCAACTCTTCGCGCCGGGTCAGCCCATTCGGGGTGATGCTGTCGGTGGGCATCTGTTCTCACTATCGTCGGTATGGCCAGGCCAGGGCCGGTTCGGCCCAGAATAGCTATCAATCAACTGGTTGGACAGTTTATGCAAAACGCCGGGTGTCACGTGGCGCGTATGCGACTAGACTCCTCATTGAACGAGATGAGTCGAGAGGTGGGGCCGATGGATCCGAGTCCGGATTACGACGGAAGCGACGAGATCGAGTTCTTCATGCGATACCTGACCTGGGGCTTGCGTGGGGTCACCGACGGGAACGGATACCCGCCGCCGGCATACCCGCCCGTCTAAACTCCCAGCGCACAAGACGCCTTTGGGCGTACCTGAATTGCTCGACTACAGCGCTTTGAGCTCCTCGGCGACCTCGGTCACCGATTTCTTCGCGTCACCGAACAGCATGCTGGTGCCCTCGCCGTAGAACAACGGGTTGTCGATGCCGGCGAAGCCGGAGTTCATCGACCGCTTGAGCACAATTACCGACTTGGCCTTGTCCACGTTGAGAATCGGCATGCCATAGATCGGGCTGGACGCGTCGTTGCGGGCCGCCGGGTTGGTGACATCGTTGGCGCCGATGACGATCGCAACGTCGGTGCGGGCGAATTCGTCGTTGATGTCGTCCATGTCCTTCATGGCGTCGTAGTCGACCTCGGCCTCGGCCAGCAACACGTTCATGTGCCCGGGCATCCGGCCCGCCACCGGGTGGATCGCGTACTTGACCTCCACGCCCTTGTCCTCCAGCAGGGCCGCCATGTCCTTGACGGCGTGCTGAGCCTGCGCGACGGCCAGGCCGTAGCCGGGCACCACGATCACCTGGTTGGCGTAGGCCATCTGGATCGCGGCGTCGGCGGCCGAGGTGGCCTTGACGGTCTTGTCACCGCCGTCACCGCCGCTGGGGGCGACCCCCCCACCGCCGAAGCCGCCGGCAACGATCGCCGGGATGGAACGGTTCATGGCCTTGGCCATCAGGTTGGTCAGGATCGAACCCGACGCGCCGACGATCATGCCCGCCACGATCATCGCGGTGTTGTTCAGCGCCAGACCCGCGGCCGCGGCCGAAAGCCCGGTCATCGCGTTCAGCAGCGAGATGACCACCGGCATGTCGGCGCCGCCGATGGGCAGCACCACCATCAGACCCAGCACACCCGCGGCGGCGAGCAGCCCGATCATCCACCACAGTGATGCTCCGGCTGTCCCGCCGGGAGGGCCGGGATGGGCGTGCAGACCGATGACCACCGCGGCGACCACGGCGGCCGCCAGCAGCAGCAAGTTGATCAGTTGCTGGGCCTTGCCTAAGCCGATCGGCTTGCCGGGGATGATCTCTTGCAACTTGCCGAACGCGATGATCGATCCCCAGAACGAGATCGACCCGATGATCGCGGCGAACAACGAGGCCACCACGATGTGCACGGTCGGGGATTCACCGTGCTGGAAGGCCGAAAAGCCTTTGGTATCCATGAATTCCGCAAGCGCGATCAGCGCGACCGTGCCACCGCCCACGCCGTTGAAGAACGCCACCAACTGCGGCATGGCGGTCATTTTGGTGTAGCGGGCCGGCGGGACACCGAGCACGACGCCCACCACCAGGCCGGCGATGATCAGGATCCATTGGTCGGTGTGGCGGATCTTGATCAGCGTCGCAGCCACCGCCAGCGCCATTCCCACCGCGGCGATCAGGTTGCCCCGCACCGCCGTCTTGGGTCCGGTCAGGCCCATCAAGCCATAGATGAAGAGGGCGAAGGAAATGATGTACAGGCCGATTACCAAGTAGTTCATTTGGCCGCCGGCTCCTCAATCTTCGCGGGCACGGGCTTCTTTTTGCCCTTGAACATGCCCAGCATCCGGTCGGTGACGATGAAGCCGCCGATGACGTTCAGCGTGCCGAACACCACCGCGACGAACAGGATGATCTGCACCGCCAGCGAGGGGTGCTCAACCGAGCCGAACACCACCAGCGCGCCCAGCACCACGATGCCGTGGATGGCGTTGGTGCCCGACATCAGTGGGGTGTGCAGCGTGTTGGGCACCTTGGAAATGACTGCGAACCCGACGAATCCGGAGAGCACCAGGATCGCCAGGTTGGCCAAGAGTTCGTCGTACATCTAGGAATCCTTCCCGGGAGTCTGGCGCGTCACGCATGACTCGGCGACGACCTGGTCGTCGAAGTCGGGGGCCAGCTTGCCGTCGGTGAGCAGCAAGTCCAGCAGTGCGGTGATGTTCTTGCTGTAGAGCTCGCTGGCGTGCTCGGGCATGGTCGCCGGCAGGTTCAGGGGCGACGCGATGGTGACGTCGTGCTTGACGACCGTCTGGCCGGGCTCGGTGAGCTCGCAGTTTCCCCCGGTCTCTCCGGCCAGGTCCACCACCACGCTGCCGGGCTTCATCGCTTCCACCGCCGCCGCGGTGACCAGACGCGGCGCCGGGCGGCCCGGCACCAACGCCGTGGTGATCACGACGTCGAATCCGCTGATCGCCTTTTCCAGGGACTTCTGTTGCTGGGCGCGCTCCTCGTCGGTGAGCTCACGCGCGTAGCCGCCCTCGCCGGACGCGTCGATGCCGATGTCGAGCCACTGGGCGCCCACCGAGCGCACCTGGTCGGCCACCTCGGGGCGGACGTCGTAGCCCGTGGTGCGTGCGCCCAGCCGCTTGGCGGTGGCCAGCGCCTGCAGACCGGCCACCCCGACGCCGAGCACCAGCACGGTGGCCGGCTTCACGGTGCCGGCCGCCGTCGTCAGCATCGGGAAGAACCGGGTCGACTCCGAAGCCGCCAGCAGCACGGCCTTGTAACCGGCCACGTTGCCTTGTGACGACAGCGCATCCATCGCCTGGGCCCGCGAGATCCGCGGAATGGCCTCCAGCGCGAACGCCTGCACACCCGCCTGCTTCAACGCGTCGATCGAGTTGTCGGCGTTGCGCGGCGCGAGGAAACCGATCAGCGTCTGACCGCTGCGCAACTTGGCGACCTCGGCCTGCGTCGGCGGCGCCACCTTAACCACCACATCGGCGGCCCACGCGTCCCCGATGCCGGCCCCGGCCTCGGTGTAGAGCGCGTCGGGCAGCAGGGCCCGCTCGCCCGCACCGGACTCGACCACTACCGCCACGCCGCTGCCCACCAGCGACGCCACCGCCTTCGGCACCAGCGCGACCCGCCGCTCGTCGGCGCCGGATTCGGCGACCACTCCTACCGTCGTCTGCGCATTTGTCATGGCGCGTACATCTACTTTCCGTACTTTCTCGTACTGTCCCTGCCGATGGACGTGGCGCCGGCTCGGCCGCGCGCTTCGCTACCTTAACCAGGTTTCACCATGGACGTGTGATCGGCTCTGGGCCGCCCGAGGCCGGGATACCCCGGCCGCGGTCGATCGACCCCGGTCGATGGTTCGCCCCCGCGAGGCGATGCAGTAGCGCCCGCGCCGTTGTGACGTCACAAGACACCGTTGTTGCGCCAAGTTCGATTGCGCGACTCCTCCGCACCCGGCTACGCCGGCCGCATCGTCACCACGCCAAGTTCGATTGCGCGACTACCACAACGGGATGTCGTGGCCGTGTTCGGATTCCGGACGGGGCCCGAAGTAGCGCCGCTGCGATTGCTCGATCGGCACGTCGTTGATGCTCGCCTCGCGGCGCGCCATCAGCCCCGACTCGGTGAACTCCCACAGCTCGTTGCCGTAGCTGCGGTACCACTGGCCGGACTGGTCGCGGCACTCGTACTGGAACCGCACCGCGATGCGGTTGTCGTGGAAGTCCCAAAGGCTCTTGCGCAGCGAGTAATCGAGTTCGCGCTGCCACTTGCGGGTCAAAAACGCCACGATCTCATCGCGGCCCACGACGTGTTCGCCGCGATTGCGCCACTGCGAGTCGACCGTGTAAGCCAGGCTGACGCGTCGGGGATCGCAGGTATTCCAGGCATCCTCGGCCGCCTGCACCTTCTGGATCGCGGTTTCCCGGGTGAACGGCGGGAACGGGGGGCGGGCTTGCGAGCTGTCGGTCATGATGTCCATGGTGCGCGCAGCGCGGCCGGCAACTTGAGCCCACACCGGGTGTCTTCACCGTCGATTCAGCGTCGCGCCGGCGACCGGAAACTCGCCCGACTCGACACGTGTCCTATGGTGACGGGCATGGACTTCGCGATGTCGGCCAAGGCCAGCGACTACCACAAGCGGCTGTCCGAATTCATGACCGAGTATGTGTTTGCGGCCGAGGCCGATTACGACAAGTTCCGTCACGAAGCCGGTCCGCACGACCACACCGTGCCACCGGTTGTCGAGGAGCTGAAAACCCAGGCGAAAAAACAGGGCCTGTGGAACCTCTTCCTGCCGGCCGAGTCGGGCCTGACCAATCTGGAATACGCGCCGCTGGCCGAGATCACCGGCTGGAGCCTGGAGATCGCCCCCGAGGCGCTCAACTGCGCGGCGCCCGACACCGGCAACATGGAGACCCTGCACCTGTTCGCCACCGAGGAGCAGCGCAAGCAATGGCTCGAGCCGTTGCTCAATGGCGAGATCCGCAGCGCCTTTTCGATGACCGAGCCCGCGGTGGCCAGCAGCGACGCGCGCAACATCGAGACCTCGATCGTGCGCGACGGCGGCGACTACGTGATCAACGGGCGCAAGTGGTGGACTTCGGGGGCGGCCGACCCGCGCTGCAAGATTCTGATCGTGATGGGCCGCACCAACCCCGACGCGGCCAGCCACCAACAGCAGTCGATGGTGCTGGTGCCGATGGACACCCCGGGCGTGACGGTGGTGCGCTCCACGCCGGTGTTCGGCTGGCAGGACCAGCACGGGCACTGCGAGATCACTTACGAAAACGTGCGGGTGCCGGTCACCAATCTGCTCGGCGAGGAGGGCGGCGGCTTCGCCATCGCGCAGGCCCGGCTGGGCCCGGGCCGCATCCACCACTGCATGCGCGCGCTCGGTGGTGCCGAACGCGCGCTGGCCCTGATGTCCGACCGGGCCTCCAAGCGGATCGCGTTCGGCCGTCCGCTGGCCGAGCAGGGTGTGGTGCGAGAGTCAATCGCCAAGTCTCGCAACGAAATCGACCAGGCGCGGCTGCTGTGCGAGAAGGCGGCGTGGACCATCGACCAACACGGCAACAAAGCCGCGCATCTACTGGTCTCCCAAATCAAGGCGGTGGCGCCGCGGGTGGCGTGCGACGTCATCGACCGTGCCATTCAGGTGCACGGCGCCGCCGGTGTCAGCGACGACACGGTGCTGGCCCGTCTCTACGGCTGGCATCGCGCCATGCGGATCTTCGACGGCCCGGACGAGGTGCACATGCGGACCATCGCGCGCGCCGAGCTCGGCAAGGAGAAATCCGCGCTCGCCGCGGCGGTCACCGCGCATGACTGAGGCTCTGCGAGAACTGTCCGGCGCGTGGAACTTTCGTGATGTCGCCGACGGCGCATCCGGGTTGCGGCCGGGGCGGTTGTTCCGTTCCGGCGAACTGAGCGGGCTCGACGACGAGGGCCGGGCGACCTTGACCCGGCTGGGCATCACCGACGTCGCCGACCTGCGCGCGACCCGGGAGGTTGCCCGGCGCGGCCCGGGATTGGTTCCCGACGGCGTCGAGGTGCACCTGCTGCCCTTCCCGGATCTGGGCGAACAGGAGGCCGGGACCGACGATCAGGCCCCACACGAGCACGCCTTCCAGCGGCTGCTGACCGGCGAGGGTGCCGACGAATCGGAGCAGTCTGTCAACGCAGCCGCCAGCCGCTACATGATCGACGAATACCGGCAATTCCCAACACGAAACGGGGCGCAGCGGGCCCTGCACCGGGTCATCTCGCTGCTGGCCGCCGGGCGCCCGGTGCTGACGCACTGCTTTGCGGGCAAGGACCGCACCGGCTTCGTGGTGGCGACGGTGCTCGAAGCGATCGGTGTCGATCGCGACATCATCGTCGCCGACTTCCTGCGCAGCAATGACGCCGCTCCGCAATTGCGGGCACAGATCTCGGCGATGATCGCCCAGCGTCAGGACACCGAATTGACCCCAGAGGTGGTCACCTGGACCGAGGCGCGGCTATCCGACGGCGTGCTCGGGGTCCGGGAGGAGTACCTGGCCACCGCCCGTCAAACGATCGACGAGGAATTCGGGTCGTTGGACGCCTACCTGCGCGACGCGGGTGTCAGCGAGGCGGACGTGGAACGCCTGCGCGGCGAGTTGCTCGCCTGACTCGCTGACCACCCGGTCGCACGGGCTTACCCCAGCTTGAAATCGGCCTGCTTTGCCGCGGACAGGTCGGTGATCTCGCCCCACTGCGAGGCGATGTCCTCCACCGTCGGCGGCGTGTCGTAGTTGACGCCCTCGTTCTGGAACAGCGCGACGCGCTGCACCTTGCCGCCGCCGACCACGAAAACCGAAGCGCTGTTGGGGTTTTCCTCGGTGCACAGGTAGGCCACCACGGGTGCGACGTATTCGGGCGTCAGCTTCTCGAGCACCTCCTTGGGCAGGATGTCTTCGGTCATCCGGGTTGCCGCGATGGGGGCGACCGCGTTGGCGTGGATGTTGTACTTCGCACCCTCCAGCGCCAGGCTGTTGATCAGGCCGACCAGGCCGAGTTTGGCTGCGCCGTAGTTGGTCTGGCCGAAGTTGCCGAACAGCCCGCTCGTAGAGGTGGCGACCACGACACGGCCGTAGCTCTGCTCACGGAAGTGCGGCCAGGCCGCGCGGATGACGTTGTAGCCGCCGTAGAGGTGCACCTTGAGCACGGCGTCCCAGTTCTCGAAGGACATCTTGTGGAAGGTGCCGTCGCGCAGAATGCCGGCGTTGCTGACCACGCCGTGCACGGCGCCGAATTCGTCGAGTGCGGTTTTGATGATGTTCTCGGCGCCCTCGGGCTCGGCGACGCTGTCGTAGTTGGCGGCCGCCCGCCCGCCGGCGTCCTTGATCTCCTTCACCACCTCGTCGGCCATGTTGTGGCCGGCGCCGGTGCCGTCGCGCGAACCGCCGAGGTCGTTGACGACGACGCTGGCGCCCTCCTTGGCGAGGGTCAGGGCGTACTCACGGCCCAGTCCTCCACCGGCTCCGGTGACGATGATGACGCGATCCTGCACTCCGGGCATAAGTTTCCTCTCTGCTGTGAAAAAGTTTGCCTGGCAACGGTTTCAGTGAAGCCAGGTGTCAGAACATCCTGCGGGCCATCTTGAAGGCCCGCTCGGTGTACGGAGGGTAGATGAAGCTCGACAGGTCGGGCCGAGTGGGTTTGGTCAGCACCGACTTGCGGTGGCTGAACTCCTCGAATCCGTATTTGCCGTGGTAGGCACCCATTCCCGATGCGCCGACCCCACCGAACGGCAGCTTGGCCGTGGACACCTGGAAGGCGATGTGGTTGACCAGCATGCCGCCGGCCGGCACCTCCTTGATCACCCGCTCGCGGGTCTCACGCCGCTTGGTGAACAGGTAGGCCGACAAGGGCTTGGGCCGCGAGTTCACGAAACGTATTGCCTCGTCCAGGTTTTTGACGGTGACCACCGGCAGGACCGGACCGAAGATCTCGTTCTGCATCAGCGGGCCGTTTGGGTCGGGGTCGACCACGACGGCGGGCTGGATACGTAGGTTCGTGGCGTCGCAGGCTCCGCCGACGGTGACCTTGCCGTCGTCTCCGGACAGGTAACCACTGATCCGGTCGAATTGGCGCTGATTGATCACCCGCATGCCGTTCGGCTTGTCGGAGGCGAATTTCGTGATGGCGGCACCGATCTTGTCGACCAGCTCGTCGCGGATCGTGACGTCCGCCAGGACGTAATCGGGTGCGACGCAGGTCTGCCCGGCGTTGAGCAGTTTCATCCAGGCGATCCGCTTGGCCGCCACCTCCACGTCGGCGTCGGCCGCAACGATGACCGGGCTTTTGCCGCCGAGTTCCAGGGTGCAGGGGGTCAGGTGCGGTGCCGCACCCTCGTAGACCTTGCGGCCGATCTCGGTGCCGCCGGTGAACAGCACGCGGTCCAGACCCTGCGCGATGAGTTCCTGGCTTGTCGCGCCGTCACCCTCGACCACCGTAATGGCGTCGTTGTCAAGATATTTCGGCACCAGCTCGGCCATCAAGTGTGCGGACGCCGCGGCGATTTCCGAGGGCTTGAGGATGACGGCGTTTCCCGCGGCGATCGCTCCGACGGCGGGACCCAGCGTCAGGTAGAAGGGGTAATTCCAGGCGCCGATGATCAGCACGGTGCCGTAGGGCTCGTACTGCACCCAGCCGCGCCCGGGTAGTTGCGGTATCTCTAGCAGTTGATACTTGCGCCGCGTCCACTTCCGCACCTTCTTGGCCGCGTACTTGGCTTCACCGGCGGTGGTGGCGATGTCGGCGATATAGGCCTCAAAGGGGCTGCGATCCAGGTCTTCGGCAAGGGCGGCGGCGATCGCGGCCTCGTTCTCCTCCATCAGCTTCACCAGTTGCAGCAGCTGCCGCTTGCGCCATTCGACGTCGCGGGTACGTCCGGTGGCGAAGGTCTGACGAAGCCGGGCAACGGTGGCGGGGATGTCGCCCGGTGCGGTCCCGTTGGTGGAGTCCTTGGAGAGCGATGTCTTCGATGCAACCGATTCGGTGGTCATCATTGTCCTTCCCGAGCAGAGTCCCGCTGCATGGCGGCCGCTCATCGGTGATAACCGCGATACTAACCATCCGGTTGGGGGAGCAGTAGGAAGGATCCGGCCAACTGCGGTCTCGACGCGTCGGATCGCCGCGGACCCAAGCGTAGATGCGTGGCTACTTCACGCAGGGGACGTTCGCCGCGCTCATCTGGCTGAGGTCCGTCGGCGCCGGAGCGCGGTCGCCGGTGCCGGTGGCGGCGACGGCACTCACCTGCCCGGACCCGGACGGGTCGGTCGTTGCACCGGGATGGGCGAGATAGTCCGCTGCGGGAAACCGCGTTCCCACGGTCAGTCGCACCGTGCCGGCGGCCACGGTGCCGTTCGCCGTCGCCGGCACGTGCAGTTGATCGGCCAGCACCTGCGCGCCCGGGTCGGCCCCGGGGCCGTAGTCGATGATGCTGTCGTCGGCCGGGACCGCCGCGGTGGTGGCGCTGCCGCGCGTAAAGCCGCGGCCCGCGAAGGCCTCCTCCAGGGCGGCCGCGAGTCCGTCACGCGAGGTGGCGTTGACGACGTCGAGAATCGCGGGTTCGGCCAGTGGGGGCGGTGGCTGCGTGGTCGGTGACGCGGCCTCGAGCGCGGCAGGTGTGTCCGACATGAAGCGCTGATTGACGATGCGCCGGATGGTCGGAAGGTCGACCTGGTTGATGTCGGAGCCGTTGGCGTCTTTGCCGAAGCCAGAGATCGGCAGGGTGTACAGCGACAGCGGCCGCTCGCTCAGTTGCGAGGCCCGCGAGGCGAATTCCATGATGTCCAGGCCGTCGTCGACGGCGACGTTGTCGCGGGCGACCTGCAGCAGTTTGCGCAGGCCGCTCACGCTGGACAGCACACCACCGTTGCGGGCCGCCTTGACCAAGGCCACCAGGAACGCCTGCTGTCGTCGCGTCCGGTCGAAATCGGTGAAGGAGCCATCGTTTTCATCGCGCCGCTGCCGCACGAAGGCCATCGCATCCGCGGCATCGATGCGCTGAACCCCTTGGCGGAAGTCGGCACCCGAATAGCTGTCCCGCGTATCGGCATTGAGACACACGGTGATCGGCTCGACGGCCTTGGCTATCTGGAAGAACGCGCCCAGCGTGACCTCGACGAAGTGGTCGACCGAGATCCCCAGAAAGTCGTTGACGGCGCTGATTTCGGCCTTGCGGCCGGCCTCGCGGGCAGCCTGCTCGCGGGCCACCAAATTGGTGGCGCCCGCCCCGCCCGAATTCCCGGCCGCCTGCGAATTCAGCGACTGCTGATACGCCAGCCCGTACGCCTGTTTGATCTTGCCGGCGCAGACCGACCCCGGGCACCCCGGTAACTCCGCGTAGTCGTCGCGCGGGATCGATATCGCGGTGACCGGTCCGTCGCCGTCCGAAATATGCACGACGATAAGGACATTGGCGTTGTAGCCGCCCGAGCTTTCGTCACCGGCGTGCAGCGCCTCATAGATCTCTTGCGGCAGGGGCTGACCGTTCTGGTCCAACCGGCTGTCCAAGCCCATCAGCAGAATGTTCTGGTTGCCGTCCAGCGTCGTCGACGCATTCGGTAGTGCGTGGGAAATGATGATCTTGCCCAGGGCGGTGTGGTAGCCCGCCCATCCGACACCGGTGATGGCCATGACGAACGCCGAAGCGATACTGGCGACCAATCGGCCTTTCAACAACACCCAGCGGTGCGATTGATCGGATCCACCGCTGCCCATAATGAGTGCTCATTGTTCCCGATGACCTGGCGAATTCCCGGTAACCGCAACCGCGAGCCAACGGTGAACGTGCGACGGGCCTAGGACGCCGGGCGTACTGCGGCGTGGGTACTCAGGGCTTGCTTGCCGTCACGAAGCTGTTTGCGAACGGCCGGTCTTCCGGTCCCGGGGCACGGCCAAGTCGCAGTCCCTCGTCACGCGCACTCACCGTCGTGGTGGTCCAGCCATGCGCGGTGAACCACTCGGCGCAGTCCGGCCGGCCTTCATCAGCGAACCAGAGGTCAAAGGGGTTGAACGAAGTGTCCAGGCCACGGGCTTCGCGCTTGGCCCGCCGTTCCTGCCACTTCTGCTCGGCCTCGCGGCGCTTCTGGGCGTCGATCCCGAAGTTCTCGACGGCCACCCTGCTGCCCGATCCGCTCAGCCCGTCGATCGAGGCGAACAGGGCTTCCTGCGCCGAGGCCGGCAGGAACGGCAGCAGCCCCTCGGCGAGCCACGCCGTCGGCTGACCGGCGTCGAAACCGGCGGCGCGCAACGCCTTTGGCCAGTCATGGCGCAGGTCGACGGGCACCGGACGCCGATCGGCGTTGGGTGTGGCGCCGTGGTTGGTGAGTGTCTCGCCCTTGTACTCGAGCACCTTCGGCAGATCGATCTCGTACACGACGGTGCCCGCCGGCCAGTCCAGGCGGTAGGCACGTGAATCGAGGCCGGCGGCCACGATCACGGCCTGGCGGATACCCGCGCCCGCGGCGTCGGTGAAGTACGCATCGAAAAAGTGGGTGCGCACCGCCTGGTAGTTGATCATGTGACGGGCGTCGGGGGCGTCATCCTCGGGGTCGTCGTCCGGCTCGCCCGCCCACCACGCGGCGACCTGCTCACGGACCCCCTCGAGTGCGGGCGTGGACACCAGCGGCTCGGCGAACTGATCCCGGATGAGCGGATCGGCGCTGGCTGTTTCGGCGGCACGGGCCAGCGCGACCATCACCGCGGTCGCCCCGACACTGGTGGCGATATCCCAGGAGTCGTCCGTGGTGCGTGCCATTACAACCGTTCGGCGACGACGAAGTCGGAGAATGCGTCCTTGTCGTCGGCCAGCGGGACGTTCTCGATCCAGCGGCCCAACCGGCGCATCGCGGCGGTGGAGTGCTCGGCCGTGGCGCGCCAGCCGTGTTCGTTGAGCCAGTCGGTGACGTCGGCGCGGTGGTCGTCGCGGTACATCAGCTCGCCGACGTCGACGGTCTGCTCCATGCCGATCTCGTCGGCCACCTTCTTGAACCGCTCCCGCATCTGCTGACGCCGCTCTTCGGCGTGATTGGGTGCGGTTTCCGCCGAGACGCGGCTCCCGGCCGGGCTCAGCTCGCCGATCAGCGTGAACAACCGGTCCTGAGCCTCAGCCGGCAGGTACATCAGTAAGCCCTCGGCCAGCCACGCGGTGCGCTGCGTCGGGTCGAAGCCCGCGGCACGCAGCGCGGCCGGCCAGTCCTGACGCAGGTCGATGGCGACTTCGCGGCGATCGGCCGACGGCGTCACCCCGTTCTCGGCCAGCGTGGTCGATTTGTAGGCCAGCACCTCGGGCTGATCGATCTCATAGACCGTGGTGCCGGCGGGCCAGTCCAGCCGGTAGGCGCGGGAGTCCAGCCCGGACGCCAGGATCACGATCTGGCGGATCCCGGCGGCGACGGCGTCGGTGAAGAAGGTGTCGAAGAAGTGCGTCCGAACCGCTTGGTAGCCGCGCATGTGGTGCAGGTGCGCCGCGGAGTCTTCGTCGAGGGCTTCGACCTTTGCCGCGACCTCCGGGTCGAGCATGGCCTCCCACAGGACGCCGGCGCCGGCGTTGCTGACCAGCAGCCGGGCGTACGGATCACGGATCAGCGGGTCAGGCCCTTCGGTCTCGACGGCGCGCGCGGCGGCCACCATCACCGCGGTGGTGCCGACGCTGCTCTTGATGTCCCAGGTGTCGTCGTGGGTGCGCAGTGAACTCATGTCGTTGCTCCTTGGATCGATCCTTGGTCAGGCGGTGGGCTTGCCAAGACGCGCCCGCACCAGGGTGCTGCGGACCGCCTCGTCGTTCAGGTCGTCGGGGACCGGACGGCCCAGTCGGGCCATCTCGTCGCGGTTGCTCACGCTGTGCACCTGCCAGCCGTGGTCGGCCAGCCACGCCGCGGCGTCCGAACGGTCCGGCTCGTGGTAGGTCAGCGCCTGGACGTTGACATCCAGACCGAGCCGTTCCCGCATCCGCAGCCAACGCTGCGAGTTGCTCCGGGCGTTCATGCCGAACATTTCGATCGCGACCTGACTGTCGGGGGCGCTGAGCGCGGTGAACATCTCGAACAGCCGGTCCTGAGCGTCGCTGGGCAGGTACGGGAGCAGGCCTTCGGCCAGCCACGCGGTGGGTCGGGTGCGGTCGAATCCGGCGGCCGTCAGGGCCGCGGGCCAATCGTCCCGCAGGTCCACCGGGACGGGGTGCCGGATGGCGGAGGGCACGGCACCGTGCTGGTGCAGGATGCCGGCCTTGTACTCCAGCACCTGGGGCTGGTCGATCTCGTAGACCGTGGTGCCGGTCGGCCAATCCAGCCGGTAAGCCCGCGAGTCGAGCCCGGCGGCCAAAATCACCACCTGCCGGATCCCGGCGCCGACGGCGTCCGCGAAGTACTCATCGAAGAAGTGGGTGCGCACGGCCTGGTAGTCGATGCCGCACCGGTGCGAGCGCTGTCCGTGCTCATCACCCTCGAGCCAGGCGAGCTCCGGGTCGGCCAGCCGGGCCCACTCTGGACCGGCCGACGACACCAGCAGGCGCGCAAATTCGTCGCGAATCAGAGGGTCGGGTCCGGCGGTTTCGGCCGCCCGCGACGCGGCGACACCCAGCGCGGTGGCGCCGACGAGTTCGGTGATGGTCCAGCTGTCGCCGGAAGATCGGACGGAAGGCGGTAGTGAGGCATCCAGATCAGTCATATCCCGTCCATGATACCGGGATAAGTTAGTTAGCCTATGCGCTTTGTGCGCAACTTCACTGCGCCGAAACGCGCTAGGCCTCCGGGCGCCAGAGCGCGCCTTCCAGGACCTGGCGCAGCATTCCCACGACGGCCAGCATATCTTTGTAGCTCTTGATGTAGCCCGCGTAGAGACCCACGCCGGAGATCACCACCAGCAGGGTTTCAACCAATGCCGAGGCATCGACGCCGGCGACGACCTCACCGCGCTCGATCGCGTCGTTGACGACGCGCATCAAGAATTCTCGAGCAATCCGTATGGAATCATTTTCGGTCCCGCTCCATTCCGGGTGCCGCTGCGATTCAAGTACGCCGCCGATAATGAAAGCCGATCCGGCTGGATTCTCCGAATTTGCTTTCACTGCCGCGTCGATGAACGCCGTCAGCTGCGCCACCAGCGAGGTCTCGCCTTGCGCTTGTTTAATACCAACCCCGAGGATGAATTCATTGGTCTCGTCCATAACTTCCCGATATAGCGCGCGCTTGCTCGAGAAATAATGGTTGATCGCCGGTCGGGTAAGGTCAGCGCGGGCCGCGATGGCCTGGAACGTCGCGCCATCGTAGCCGCGTTCGCTGAACACCATACGAGCAGCTTGGATGATCCGCTGCCGCGTCTCGTCGGCCTTCGCGGCAGGCGGACGCCCTGGCCGGCGGTTCCCCCGTGGAAGCATTGCTAGAGTGTGCCACCCCCGTGGTGCGGCATTAGCGCATTTGGCGGAATGGTGCCAAATTTTCCGGCTTGGTAGTCCTCTAGCGCCTCGATCAATTCCACGCGAGTGTTCATCACGAAAGGCCCGTAGTGAAATACTGGTTCGCGAATCGGCCGACCGCCCAGAAGCAGCACATCAATGGCTCCATGGACTGGCGCGCCGCTCGATTCCTGGAGCCGCTGGGCGCCGACGGTGATCCGATCGCCGGGTCCCAGGACCGCTAACTGCCCCTGGTGGATCGGATGGGCGACCGGGCCGACGTATCCACTGCCGGACAACACGTACACCAGCGCATTGAAGTCGCGGCGCCATGGAATGTTGAGTCGGGCCCCGTTCTCGATCGTCGCGTGCGCGAGAGTGATCGGGGTGTGGGTGATGCCGGGGCCGCGGTGGCCGTCGATCTCGCCTGCGATGATGCGGATCAGCGCCCCGCCGTCATCGGAGGCGAGCAGGGTGGCGTCGCCGCCTTCGATGGCCTGATACCGCGGGGGTGCGAATTTGTCCTTCTTCGGCAGATTCACCCAAAGTTGGATGCCGTGGAACAGCCCGCCGCTGTCGACCAGTTCGGCCGGCGGCGTCTCGATGTGCAGGATGCCCGCACCGGCCGTCATCCATTGCGTCGCGCCGTCGGCGATCAGGCCGCCACCACCGTGCGAGTCCTGGTGCGCGAATTTCCCGTCGAGCATGTAGGTCACGGTTTCGAAGCCGCGGTGCGGATGCCAGTCGGTCCCCCGGGGCTCCCCGGGCTGGTAGTCAACCTCGCCCATCTGGTCCATGTGCACAAAGGGGTCCAGCGCGGCCGTACTTACCCCCGCGAAAGCACGCACGACCGGAAAGCCCTCGCCTTCGTAGCCGCGCGGGCCGGTGGTGATCGATCGGACCGCCCGCTCGGTGTCGGCGGGTCCGGGGCCGCTGACTCGCGGCAATGTCAGCGTGTCAGCCGTAATTGCAGGCATCTGGCCTCCTCATATAGTGATCGCCCTATATAACCGGACTGAGGTCCACTTATTCCGCTGCGATGCCGGCAGGCGGACGATAGTTCGGTAGGGCAATATTTGCTGAGACAAACGGTCGTCGCGGGCGTCGGGTTCGTGGACGTTCGATGTGGCTGCACATGTTTTCGAAACAGCGATGCGAGAAGGCCGCTGGAGAAGGGTGACGGGGGATGGAGCAGGACAGATCGGCCACCGATCCGGTTCGGACGCGCCGAACGGTGTCCGGTCTCGTAGGACAGGTCGCCCGCTATCTGCGGGCGAACCGCCTGGGATTGTTTTGCGTGGCGCTCGTGGTGGGGGTCGGCGCAGGCCTCGGGGCGGTGGCATTCCGCTACCTGGTCTTTGGCTTCACCTGGCTGGCAACAGGGCACGACGAGTTCGGCCAACAGGGTTGGGTCGCCAGCGATCATCTACGGTGGCTGGGCGTCGGGTTTTATGCGGTCATCCCCGTCATCGGGGGGCTGCTCTATGGGCCGCTGATCAGCCGGTTCGCGCGAGAGGCGCGGGGCCACGGCGTGCCGGAAGTCATGATCGCGGTCGCAGAGAACGGCGGTCGCATCCGGCCGCAGGTGACGGTCGTGAAGGCGCTGGCCTCGGCGATGTGCATCGGCACCGGTGGCTCGGTCGGTCGGGAAGGGCCGATCGTGCAAATTGGCGCCGCGCTGGCTTCAGGCTTCGGTCAATGGGTGCGGATGCCGGAGAACCGGCTGAGGGTGCTGGTGGCCTGCGGCGCCGCCGGCGGCATCTCAGCAACCTTCAACGCCCCCATCACCGGTGTGTTCTTCGCCGTCGAACTGATCCTGCGCGAACTCTCCGTCGAAGCGATCTTCACCATCATGCTTTCGGCGATGGTTGCCGACGTGATCGCCCGCGTGTTCTTCGGCTCCGCCCCCTTCCTCACCCAGCTCCCAGCAGGGATCGAACTCAATCACATCGCCAACTATTTGTTGGTGGCGCTTCTCGCGGCGATCGCCGGGGTGCTTGGGATCGTCTTCAAGACCGTGCTGTACAAGACCGAGGACGTGTGCGACCGACTATGGGGACGGCGACCGGACTGGGCCCGGCCGGCCGTCGGTGGAATCGTGCTCGGCCTACTGCTGCTCGCCGTGCCCCAGCTGTACGGGGTCGGCTACCCGGTCATGTACGCCGCCTTCGCCGGCCATTACGCGCTGTGGTTTTTGGTGATCCTCGCCGCCGGCAAGATGCTGGCGTGCAGCTTGACCATCGGGATCGGCGGCTCGGGCGGCGTGTTTGCTCCCTCGCTGTTCGTCGGGGCAACCTCGGGCATGGCCTTCGGGCTCATCGTGCAGCAAGTCATCGGCACGGCGGTCGGGCATCCGGCGCTGTACGCCATCGTCGGCATGGGTGCGGTGTTCGCGTCCGCTGCGCGGGCCCCGCTCACGGCACTGGCCAGCACCGTCGAGATGACCGGCGATTTCACCCTTACCTTGCCGGTCATGTTGGCGGTCGCCGTCGGAACCACCGTGTCGCGCGGGCTTTCCTACGGCACCATCTACACCACCAAACTGCTACGCCGGGGCATCGACATCGATCGCCCCGCACCCACGCATGCTTTCGCCGGCCTCACGGTCGCTGAGGCCATGCACCCATTCACCGCACCACTCGACTTGACCCATCCGGCGGGTGATACCGCGCACGACTGGACCACACTGCTCGGCCCCGTGACCCGGATCCGCGAACCGCAGGCGCTGTTTGCCAACGACAGCCTTGCCCAAGCCTTGCGTCAGCTCGTCCTCTACGGCCGCGATGGCCTGCCGGTGATCGACACCGACGCACGGCACGTTCGCGGGTGGCTGACCAATCAGAACGTGCTGCGGGCGGTCGGCGCCTACGTCACAGATCTCGAGCCAGGCGTCCCCGCCGACCGCCGGGGCGACGAGTCCGCCGACCCGAAAGCGGCCGATACCGAACACGATCCGCGAAGTCAGCTCGACGGGTACTGCATCGTCGAGCACACCCTGACAGCCGATTCAGTCGCGGTCGGGCGCAAGCTCCACGACCTCGATTGGCCGACCGGCCACCACCCGGTATCCGTGGTGCACAACCGACGACTCATCGATGCCCAGCCTGGGGTGAGACTCGCAGCAGGCGACCGGATCAATGTCCTGGTGCCCAAGAATGGCTCACGCAGCACCGAGACGGAGCCCGGTCAGTAAGACACGGAGACGTCAGGATTTGCCACGAGCGCTGCTGGCGGCATCCTTCTCAGTGCTCTTGCCCTTGTGCGCCAGCTCCCCGCCGGCGCTTTCCAGGTGCGCCCGGACGAACCATTGGAACTTCTCCAACTGCCCCGCCTGGCCGATCAGCAGGTCCTGGGTCACCTGGTCGAGTTCGTCTGTCTCCTCGATGTATTGGCGGATGTCCTCGATGACGCCGGTGTAGACGAGGTCCAGCGCGGCCAAGTGCGCCTGTACCGTGTCTCGGCCGACCGAGTAGTCGTCCCACGACCGGTCCTTGATAATGGCGCCCGGCGTCCCTTGCGGCGAAGCACCAAGGGCCGCAATGCGTTCGGCAACATCGTCGGCAAACCCGCGCACCGCGTCCACTTGCGGGTCGATCATCTCGTGCACGCCGATGAAATTCGGCCCAACCACGTTCCAGTGAATGTGCTTCAGCGTCAGATGAAGATCGTTGTAGGTGCTCAGTTGCTTTTGCAGCAGTTCGGTGAGCCGCGCCGCCTGCTTATCGGTCAATCCCGGGATTGTGAACTGAGTCATTGCTTTTTTCCTAGCTTCCTTCCATGGGGTTCACACACGGTTACTGCCCCGTTGGGTACCCGATGGCCGAGTGCGAAAACCACGGCGGATCAAAGCGAGTGGATTTGCTGCACTGGCAGCCGCGGCCCACGGCGGGGTTCGTACGCCAATCGGCTGGCTTCGAGCAGCCGGACCACGCGCTGGCGGTGCGGTCGCATCGGCTCGAGCAGTTCGAGCATGCCCGCGTCGTCGACCGGCCGCCCCAGCAATGTCCAGCCGATCATTTTGGGAATGTGGTAGTCGCCCACCGATAGGGCGTCGGCGTCGCCGAAGGCGCGTTGTGCCGTCTCGGCGACGGTCCACTCCCCCACGCCGGGCAGCGACATCAGCGCCTCACGCGCCTGCACGGTCGACCGTGACACCAACCGTTCCAGCGAGGTGGCCCGCCGCGCACAGGTAACCACCGTCTGCGCCCGTCTCGGGTCGACGTTGGCGCGATGAAACTCCCACGACGGAATGTGTCGCCATGCCTCCGCCGACGGCATGACGCGCATCCCATCCGGCGCCGGTCCCGGTGCCGGGGTCCCGTACTTCGACACCAGCACCCGCCAGGAGCGAAAGGCGTCGGCTCCCGGCACCCGCTGCTCGATGATCGCCGGGATCAGAGCCTCCAGCACCAGCCCGGTTCGACCTAAGCGCAGGTGTGGAACCCGTTGATACGCGGCGGCAACCGTCGGATGCCGCGGCACGAAGTCCGAGTCGTCGTCCTCGAGACCGAGCATCGCGGGCAACCTTTCGACGAACTCCTGCGCGCCGCTACCCCACGCAACAGCGTGCGCGGCGTTGGGCGCGACGCGGCTGATCCGGGCCGTCACGGGCCCGGTGGGCAGCAGGCTGGTGCGCCAGATCGAGCCGTCACCGGGAGCCCGGAAGCACGGATCCCCGAGGCCGCGGCGAAGGGGCGCCAAGGTGTGTCCGAAGCTGACGGCTCCGGGAAACACGACCGTGCGCGTGCTCTTCACCTGATGATTCTCCGACTGATCTGATTGACCCTGAACTGCGTCCCAGGTCAGTATTGCGGTGTGATGACGCCGTTCGATGACCCCCAGGGCGAACTGGCCTGGATGTTTCTACAGAGCACCAGCGACGACGGCGATCTGGACGAGGGCTTCGCCCTGCTCAGTGACGACTTCACCTACTGGACCCTCTACACGCGCACACCCTGCGATAAGGACGCTTTTCGGCGTGGGATCGAACGGCGCAAACAAGACCTCGAGCTGACCATCGACTTGGTGCGCTGCGTCAACGAGGGAGAGACGGTGGTGGTGGAGGCGCAGGCCACCGGCACCACGACGGACGGCGTCGACTACGACAGCCCGTTCGTGTGCATCTTCGACACCCGCGATGGGCTGATCGTCTCGATGCGCCTATACGGCGACACCCGTGCGGTGGCGACCGCACTTCCCGGGTGGATCCCCTACTGAGCCGAGACGCTGATGTCGGCCTTGTTGGGGTAGAACGCCACATGCCCGGCAATCGCCGCGACCGCCGGATACGGCTGCTCGTACGTCCAGATCACGTCGTCGACGGTGTCACCGGCCGAAGTGGTCACGCTGTAGTAGCCGGCGTCGCCCTTGAAGGGGCAATACGTGCTGGTGTCCGTGCGGGTGAGCCGATCCTGTACCACATCGGCGATCGGAATGTATTGCACCGCAGGCAAAGTGGCTTCGCGTAATTCCAGTGCGGCGGTAGTGTCGGCGACGAGCTCGCCATTCACGCGCACCTGCACCCGCCCCTTGATCGGCTCGATGGTGATCGGGTGCCCCGCGCTGGGTTCTTTGATTTCTGGGTGGGCCATGGTGGTTCCTCCTTTAGACGCCTATCAGTTTTTCAACGCGCGTCCGTGGTCAAGGCTTCCCGTCCGGCTGACCGAATGCGTAGCGGTGGTATTGCGCCATGTTCGCAACCGCCTCAACCTGCGACATGACCTTACCCAGGACTCGGGATGAGCGGGGCAACTGCGCGAAGGTGTACGACTCGAACCATCGTTCCCAGGCCAGCAGCCGCACCGCCGGCACGGCTTCGATGATGTCGTCGGGCCCGTTGATCGCCCAGTGCAGGGTGGATCCCGACCGTCGCACCACCGTGTTGAGCCATTGCGACTTGATCCCAAGCCAATTGAACGCGTCGAACTGTAGCTCACCCGAACCGAATCGGCCGACCACCCGGCGCAGTAGCGCGGTGCCGTCCTGCTCGGTGAGGTACATGGTCAACCCCTCCCCGATCATCAGTGCGGGACGGTCGGCGGGGATTTCCGCCAGCCATGCCGGATCGGTCACCGAGGCACCAATGACGCGATAGTGATCGCGGCTCGGGTAGAGCTGGGCGCGCAGCGCTGCGACCTCGGGGTAGTCGACGTCGTACCACTGAACGTCCGGGCCCGGCTGTAAGCGGAAAAATCGGCTGTCCAGCCCGCAGCCCAGGTGCAGCACGACCGAACGCGGGTGCGCAGCAAGGAATTTGCGCGCCCACTGGTCGAAGTGCGCCGACCGGGTAGTCACCGACGGCGCCCGCCGCGGGGTGATGGTCGTTTTCTTCCAGTCGTAGTCGATGCGCTCGACGATCTCCTTCGCGTACCGATCGCCCAGGATCGGTTTCGGGAAGTCGGCGTCCAGCGCCTTCGCGTAGAACGTCGCCAGCATGGTCTGGGGCGCCCCGCTGAGGTCGACAGGCACCCGTGCGGTAGTCACACCGCCCGAGGCTAGTCCCACACCAACCGCCGCGCCGCATCCTGAACAGCGGTCGGCATGGTGTTCAGCCGGGGGTCGTGCTCCTGCCTTTGGCATTTCGCATCGCCGCCCAGAAGCGGGCCGCCTCGCGGATGGATTCCTCGACCGGGCGTGGTTGCCAGCCCAATTCGCGGACGGCCTTGCTGTGGTCGACGGGCGCTTCGGCGCGCATCATGCGCACCGACGCGAGGCTGAGTTCGGCGTCCTTGCCGGTGAGGCGGGCTCGTAGGCTGCCCAGCGCACCCAGTGCGTACAGCATCGGGACGGAGATCGAACGCCGCGGCGCGGGCACTCCGGCCTCGTCGGCGGCGATCTGGACCACCTCTTTCAACGCGATCATCCGCTCGGAGATCAGGTATCGCTCGCCGATGCTCCCGTGTTCGGCGGCCAGGATCATGGCCCGGGCGGCGTCCGTGACGCCGACGACTTCCAGCTGGATGCCCTCCATCGTGAAGGGCAGCTTGCCGAAGACCGCGCCGGCGATGAACGCGCCGTGCGGGGTACGACCCCAGTCGCCGTCGCCGTATGTCGTCGACACGCACATCGCCACCGCGGGCAGCCCGGACTCGGCCACGTAGCGCATCACCAGGTTCTCCGCCTGGACCCGGGATTGGACGTAGTCCGACAACCCGCGGCTGCCGACGGTGTCCTCTTCGGTCGCGACGTGTCCGGGCCGCCGGCCGACGGTCGCGTAGGTGCTGGTGAAGATGAAGCGGCGTAGGTCGGGTTGCGCGACGGCCACATCGAGCACGTTGCGCAGCCCTTCGACGTTGGTGCGAAACAGCGGCGAGGTATCACGCAGCCAGGCACGGGTGTCGACGACGCAGTAGTAGACGTCATCGACACCGTCCATCGCCTCCTGCAGCACGGCGGTATCGAACACGTCACCGTGGAACCGGGTCAGCGCAAGGTCGTCGATGCCGCGGGTGTTGGCGTTCGCCCGGACCATCGCCCGCACTTCCGCACCGTCGGCGACGAGCTGGCGGGTCACATGCGAACCCAGAAAGCCGTTCGCGCCGATGACCAGCTTCGGTTTCGTGCTCACTGCTCCCTCTTCCCTGGCTGTCCGGCGCCGCCGTTCTCCTGCATCCAGCGCGCCGCGTCGTCGTCGAGCGTGCCCAGTGCCTGCGCCCTGCGGCACCACTTCATCCCGGCCCGCAGGAACCGCAACGGGTTGTAGATGTCCTCCTGGCGACACCACAGCCCATCACCGGAGTAGGTGATGATCGAGATGTTGGTCGCGGTGATGACGCTGCCGTCCCCCGGGTCTTTCATCGGGTTGTCCAATTCGCAGATGATCCGACCGGTGGACTCGTCGATGACCGACCACAACGACGGGAACGCGACCATGTGGCTGCCCGGGTAGGTCGTCATCGTTCGCGTGATCCACTGGCGCACCTCATCGCGGCCGTGCATGGTGCCCGCCGCGTGCTCGATGTATTCGACGTCAGGGGTGTAGTGCTCCACCCACGCATCCCAGTCACGGCTTTCGGCCGCCCGGGCAACCGTGTCCTCGAACTTCGCGAATGCGACGGCCAGCTCGCTGCGGGAGAATCGCGGGGCGGTCATCGTGCGTCGGTTCCCGGTCTCCCAGTGGATATCAGCGCGCCGTTGCAGCTCATCGGCGGAGTGTAGCCTGGCGTCATTGTTGCCGGTTGGGAGGACGAACGATGACCAGTCAGAAAGCGATTCTCGCCGGCGGCTGCTTTTGGGGGATGCAGGAACTGATCCGCAAGCAGCCGGGCGTGGTTTCGACGCGGGTCGGTTACACCGGCGGTGACGTTCCCAATGCGACGTACCGCAACCACGGCACGCACGCCGAAGCCATCGAGATCGTCTACGACCCAACGGTCACCGATTACCGCACGATGTTGGAGTTCTTCTTCCAGATCCACGATCCGACAACGAAAGACCGGCAGGGAAACGACCGGGGAACCAGTTACCGGTCGGCCATCTTCTATCTCGACGAGGACCAGAAGCGGATCGCGCTGGACACCATCGCCGATGTCGAGGCGTCCGGGTTGTGGCCGGGCAAGGTGGTGACCGAGGTCAGTCCGGCCGGCGACTTCTGGGAAGCCGAACCCGAGCACCAGGATTATCTGCAGCACTATCCCAGCGGGTACACCTGCCACTTCATCCGCCCCGGCTGGAAACTGCCGCGCCGCGCCACCTTGAACCAGTAGGGACCAGTAGCGACCGGTAGGGAGTCCCGCCACAAATCCGGGGACTGTGCGTCACCGAGTTCAGCGGCGGCGCACCACAATCCGGCCGCCGTCCTTCGGGGTGAATGCGACCCCGCGACAGTGCCATCGTTCACCGGGCGCATCTGTCGTCTCAATGGTCAAGCGGCGCAACACCGTCCGAAGCACGACATCCATTTCCATGTTGGCAAATGCCGCACCTACACAACGGCGAGTCCCGCCACCGAACGGGATCCACGACAGCGCCGACGGCTTGGTGCCGATGTAGCGCTGCGGGTCGAAACGGTCCGGATCGGGGAAGACGTCGGGGTTACCGTGGATCTGGCCGATGCCGACGATGATCGAGTCGCCGCGCGGAATGGCCCACTCGCCGAGACGGAAAACCTCGGGGTAGACGTGGCGACCGGCGAGGTCGATCACCGTTCTGGCCCGCTGGACTTCCAAGATCGTGGCCTGACGCAGTTCGCTGCCGCCGTCGTCGGCCTCCTCGACGAGGGCCCTCAGCAGGTCCGGGTGCCGGCTTATCCGCTCGAATGCCCAGCCCAGCGTGGCCGCGGTGGTTTCGTGTCCGGCGGCCAGCAGGGTGAGCAGCTCATCACCGATGTCCTTGCGCGACATGGTCGAACCGTCTTCGTAGGTGGTGCGCAGCAGCATCGCGAGCACGTCGGTCCGTTCGGCGAAGTCAGCGTCGGCCCGCTCGTCGTCGATCAACTTGTCGATGACTCGGTCGTACTGGCGCCGCCATTCGGCCAACCGGCCCCACGGGCTGTACCGGCCGTAGTCGCGTTTGGGTTTCGGCACCGCCGCCAGTCGCGAGCCCAGGGTGACCCAAGGCGGAATCAACCGGCGCAGTTCATCGAGCTCGGCGCCTTCCGCGCCGAAAACCGCACGCAGAATGGCGTTCAGCGTGATCCGCATCATCGGCGGCAGCGTGGGAAATGGGCTGCCTTCGGGCCACTCGGCGATCTCGCGCAGTGTCTCTTCTTCGATGATGTTCTCGTACTTCTTCATGCTCTTGCCGTGGAACGGCGGGGCTAACAGGCGCCGCCGCTGGCGATGTTCCTCGCCCTCGAGCGCGAAGACCGACCCGGTGCCGAACAGCCTGCTGAGGTTGGGCTGGATGTTGCCGAGCTCATCGGGGCTGGTGGTGAAGATCTGCTTCGCCAACTGCGGATCACCAACGGCGACGACGCGGCCGTACATCGGCAGGTTCAGCGTGAAAACGCTGCCATAGCGGCGGGCCAGCCCTTGGAACATCCGGCGTCGCGACATCGCGAAACCAATGCCCTGAAACACCTTGGGAATCCGGGCCGTTGGAGGCAACTTGACCGCAGCCGGAGGGGCGGTGACCGGTTGGCTCATATTCGTGATCGCTCCCAACATCTGCCCCGGCACTGGGGGTGGTACGACGGTGTACCGCAACTCTTTCCCGGTACGGTACTCTGAAGTACCAAGCCTGACAAGGTGTCGCACTCACCGAAAGGGGCCCCCTGCGTGACATCAGCGGTGGCCGCAACGGCCGATGATGCCGCCCCCGGCGATCCCGATCCGTTTCGGCAACGGCTGCTCGACGGCCTCGCCGCCTCGATCGGCGAGCGCGGCTACCGCGCCAGCACGGTCGCCGACGTCGTCCGCTACGCACGCACGTCCAAGCGCACCTTCTACGATCATTTCGCCGGCAAACAAGAGTGCTTTATGGAACTGCTCGGCGTCGACATCGAGATACTCGGCCAACGCATCGAGTCCGCGGTCGATCCCGAGGCCGACTGGCACCACCAGATACGCCAGGCCGTCGAGGCCTACGTCGCCCACATCGAATCGCGGCCGGCCATCACCCTGAGCTTGATCCGCGAATTGCCGTCACTCGGCGATGCCGCTCGTCCGGTCCAGCGCCGTGGTCTGTCCGTGTTGGCCAGCCTGCTGATCGACCTCAGCGCCAGCCCGGGTTTTCGGCGAGCCGAGTTGCCTCCGTTGACCGCGCCGCTGGCCGTAGTCCTGTTGGGCGGTCTGCGTGAGCTCACCGCACTTGCGGTCGAAGACGGTCGGGCCATCCGCGAGATCGTGGAACCCGCCGTGGATGCGTCCGTAGCCCTGCTTGGACCTCGGCACTGACGGCGGAGAAACCCGTCGCGCGAGCGGTTTTCGGGGCCTAGGCTCATCGCCGGAATGGCTTTTGACGAAATGGAGGACCTAGCGATGCGGCTCTCAACCCGAAATCAGCTCAAAGGGACCATCACCGAGGTCGAACTCGGCACGGTGATGGCGGTGGTCAAGGTGACGCTGGACGGCGGCGACCAAGTCGTCACGTCGTCGGTCACCAAGGATGCCGCGGCCGACCTCGGACTCGAGGTGGGTCAGAAGGCAACCGTGTTCATCAAGTCTACCGAAGTCACCATCGGCGTCGATTAGCGTCGCGCGTCCCAAAAGCACTGTCGCAGATCACGTTACGGTTCTGAGGAACGCCCGGACCCGGTCCAGGACCAGCTCGGGCCGCTGATCGACGATCCAGTGTCCGACACCCTCGACGAGCTCGACCTCGAAATCCCGTACACGATCGGCATATCCGTCGGTCAGATCCGGCGTGATCACCGGATCTTTTGTGCCCGTGAGCCAACGGACGGGCACGTCGACGCGAGCGTCGTCGTACTCTCCGCGCATCCAGCGCAGCATCTCTTTGGTCTGGAAACTGCGATACCACCGCGACCCGGCCTCCGCGTGTCCGGGCTGTTGCATGCATTCGATGTACATGCGGGTATCTTCCTCGGCAAGGGTGAAGCCCCCACCGACCCATGAGCCCAGCAGGCGGACGAACCGGGAATTGGGATCGCTGATCACGCGCGGCCCGATGATCGGCAACGAGATGGGGATCTGATACCAGAAGCGCCAGATGTTGCGGAGCGTCGACAGGCTCCGCTTTACCCATGGCGCAACGGTATTCACCCCGAAAAAGCCGGTCACCCTTTCCGGATGGCGCAGCATCATGATGAACGCGACCGGACCGCCCCAATCGTGGGCCACCAGATTGACGGAGGCGATGCCCAAGCGATCCAGCACACCGGCCAGATCGTCGGCCATCTCGTCCTTGGTGTAGCTGGATCGCGGCGCCGAGCTCCAGCCCGAGCCGCGCAAGTCCGGGCACAACACCCGGTAGCCGTCGGCGGCCAGCGGCCCGATCAGCTCGTGCCATTCCCACCAGTTCTGCGGGAAGCCGTGCACCAGCATCACGGCCGGCCCGTTCGCCGGACCCGCGTCCGCGACGTGAATCGTCACGCCTTCGCCTACATCGACATACCTGTGTTCGACGCCGTCCAGGGCGGGCATAGTGACCATGATGAGAAGGTAGCCGACCAGGCCTACGCCAGGAACCGCTCGGCATACGGCGCGAAGCGCTCTCGCAGGCTGTCCTCGTTCAGCCCGAACATCTCGTATGACGTTTCGACGTTGCCCAGCCGGCCGCGCCGGTGGCCTGTCAGGTAGCCGACGATGGCCTTGCGCGCCTCGTCGGTGAACGGTTCACCGGCGAGTGCGTATACCCGCTCGCCAACGCCGAGTTCGTCGGCCATGAAGTCGTCGAACCGGATGTCGATCGAGCGGTCCGGCCCGATGGTGTCGCGGTCACGGATCAGGGCGGTGAGCATCTGATCGAGGCGGTCGATCCAGGAGTTGGCGATCTGCTCCACCGGTACCGGCGAGCGGTGCATGCGTGCGGAGTACGTGATCATCGCGATCATCGACAGCGCCACCGGTACGGGGTCGCGGTGGGTGAACACGACGATGCTGTCGGGAAATACCCGATCCAGGACCGGCACCTGCTCGAGATGCTGGGGCGATTTGAGGAGCCAGCGCCGCCCGCCGCGCAGGTACTGCATCGCCCGGAGTTGAGTGGCCAGGTATTCGTAGTGCGGCGTCTGGTCGTGAGCGTGGTAGTAGTCGCGCCAGCGGGGCACGTCGGCGAGCGTCTCGAGCAACATCGTGGACACGTCATTGGCCAGCAGCTGGATCTCTTCGTGGACGTGATCGGTGGTCATCTCGTGCATGAGCGCGAAATGCGGCATCACCATGTTGATCACCCCGACCGCGACATCCATCCGGGTTCGCCGCGGATCCGGTTCGACGCCAACTTCATTCGGCATCGGGAACGGCTCATTGCTTTCCCAATACGGCATGGTGCGGAAGGTCGGCGGCGTGGCCAGCAGGTTGTGCAGATGCGTGGTGCCGGTACGGGGCAGCCCGGCAATGACCACCGGTGAGTGCAGTTCGATGTCGTTGATCTCGGGATCGCGATTCAGCAAGTCGGTCAACAGCAGCCGGTTCTTGAGAACCTGCAGTAGCTGGCCGTAGAAGTTCACCACCCCGGCGTCGTGCAGTCCGTCGATCTCGCGTAGCGCGGCGAGGTAGACATCGAGGCGTTCCCGATAGTCGTCGGGCCCGAAATCGTGCAGGCCGGTGTCGGCGCTGGCCCTGGCATGCAGCGCGGCTGCGTCCAACGGGCACTCCGGGGCCATCGCGGCCATCATGTCCAGGATCTGCTGGCCCTCGGCGCTGAATCGGGGCGAGGCAAGGTCGTCGAGGCGTACGTTCACGGCGACTTATGTTACTTTGAGTTCCGTAATGGTAGTGGATTTTGGCAGACCCCGTGACCCCCGGATCGACGCCGCGGTGCTTCGCGCGACGGTTGAGCTGCTGGCCGAAACCGGTTATCCCGGACTGCTGGTCTCCGCCATTGCCGAGCGCGCGGGCACCAGCAAGCCCGCCATCTATCGCCGCTGGCCCAGCAAGGCGCACCTGGTGCACGAGGCGGTGTTCCCCATCGGGGCAGGCACCGCCATCCCCGATACCGAATCGACGCCCGAGGGCCTGCGCGAGATGGTGCGCCGCACAACGGTTTTCCTCACCACACCGGCCGCCAGGGCGGCGCTGCCGGGGCTGATCGGTGAGCTGGCCGCGGATCCGACTCTGCATTCGGCGCTGCTGGAGCGGTTCGCCGGCGTCATCGGCGGCGGACTTGCCGACTGGCTCGCGGCCGCCTCGGCGCGTGGCGAGGTGCGGTCGGACGTGACCGCCGGGGAACTCGCCGAGACGATCGCCGGCATCACCCTGGTAGCTCTGCTCACCCGCGCCACCGAACTCGACGATGCGTGGGTCGATCGCACCACCAGGTTACTCCTGAAAGGAATCAGCGCATGACGCACCAGTCGACGGACGCCTGGCAGGAATTACTGAAAACGCTTGGCGAACTGGGTAACTCGTTCCTCGAGGGTGCCCGTGCCGTCACCGACGACCGGCACGTCGCCGATGGCTATCGCATGCTCGCCGCCACCTTGGGCGTGGCCCTGGACACGTACCTGTTTCCCGAACCGGGTCGGCCGCAGTTCGTCGCGGTGAACACGCCGTTGCGCCGCGACCGCCGCTGGGGCGGGGACAACACCGACGCCTACTACAACATGTGCCCGGTCGATCCCGATCGCCGGTACCGCATCAGCGGGAATAAGGGTGACAGCGTGTATTTTTCGGTGACGGCCTACAACGAGCCATCACCTGGCGCCTGGTCCGACCGGGTCGTCGCGATCGTCCGCGACACCGATCTCGATATCGACGCCGACGGCAACTTCTCGTTTGAATTTCCCGCCACGCCCGACGCGGCCGTGCTGATGACCCGCGACTACCAGGCCGATCCCCTGACCGGGCGCCCGGTGACGTGGCACATCGAGGCGCTCGACGAGCCCGACCCTATACGGCACGGTGACGCCGAGACCGCGGCGAGTCTGCGCGCCGCCGCCACGTGGTTGCGGACCATGTTCGCCATCGTGCCGCTGGCCGTCGCGGAAAGGGTCCGCGAGAAGGACGACGTGCCGCACGCGCTGGGGCACGAAACCGCACATGCCGCCAACGCATTCGCCGATCCCTATCAGGTGCCGGACGCCAACTTCGGCTGGTCGGCGCGCGACGCCTGCTACTCCTACGGCAGCTTCGTGCTCGACGACGACGAGGCGCTGGTCATCACGCACCGACCTCCGCCGTGCAGATTCTGGAACCTGGTGGTGTGGAACCAATTCATGGCCACCTTCGGCGCGCGGGATGCCCGGTGCTCCGTCAACGGCCACAGCGCCGCCGTCAACAGCGACGGCTCCGTGACGGTGGTCTTGTCCCCCAGTAAGACGGCGCACCCGAATTCGCTTACCACGCTGGGCTATCCGCGCGGGAACCTGGCATTTCGGTGGTTCCTTGCCGACGGTGTGCCGCAACGGCCCGAGGTGAAACTCGTCAAGGCGGCCGACGCCCCCACGACGGCGAGCTGAGTCACCCGGCCTGCTGCACCAGCTCGATCGCCCGGCCCAGCGTTTCCAGCTTGGCGTCCTGCGTGTCGCCCGCGGGATACAGCCGCACGGTGTTCACGCCGGCCTCGCGCCACACCGCAAGGCGCGCGGTCACCATCTCCTCGGTCCCGATAAGCGTAGTGGCCAGCACCATCTCGTCGGTCACCAAGCCGGCCGCCCCGTCCCGGTCGCCGCGCTGCCAGCGCTCGCGCACCTCGGCGGCAACATCTGCCCAACCCTGCCGGCTGTAGGCCCGGTTGTAGAAGTTTGTGCTCGACGATCCCATGCCACCGAGACTGAAGGCCAGCTGTTTTTTGCGGCCCGCGATCATGCCCCGCAACTCGCCTTCGTCTGCGGCGAAAGCGACTTCGGCGCCCTGACAGATATCGATATCGGCGCGAGTACGGTTTGCGGCCGCGAGCCCGTCATCGAGATGGGAGAAGTAGGCATCACCGGCGCCTTCGGGAACAAAGCTGGTGCCCAGCCACCCGTCGGCGACCCGTCCGGTCAGTCGCAGCATCGCCGGTGCCAGGGCGGCCAGGTAAACCGGAATGGCGTGCTCGGCGCGGGTCGACAAACGCATCGGCACCGCCTCACCGCCAGGCTTGGGGATCTCGAATTCCTTCCCCGCATAGGAGATTTTGCCGCCATCGAACACCTGGCGCACGACGTCGATCGTTTCGGAGATGCGCGCCAGCGGTCGATTGAACGAGACACCGTGCAGGCCCTCGATCACCTGCGGGCCCGAGGCGCCCAAACCGAGTAGAAATCGCCCATTCGACAGATTGGACAGCGTGACCGCGGTCTGGGCGACCATGACCGGTGACCGGGTGCCTACCTGCAGGACACCGGAACCCAGCAGCATCCGCTCGGTCCGCGCCGCCAGGTAGCCCAGCGCCGACGGCGCATCCGCGCCCCACGCCTCGGCCACCCAGCAGACATCGAGACCCAGCTTCTCCGCCTCGACGACCAACGCCACGACCTCAGCGGCCTCGCTCCCGGCACCGGAAAACTCGACTGTCGTGGCGGTACGCATCAATGCACTCCCTGTTCGGCCAGCCGTTTGATCGCCGCCAGGGTCTTTTCGATCGCGCCCTCGAACTCGCGCAGCCGTACGAACACAATCTTCTGTTCCTTATCGGGCATCGACTCGATGGCCACCGACAGACCCGAGCGTCCCGGCCCCATCTGCATCCAGTAGTTCAGGACGGTGCCGCCGTCGCGGGGCGCCAGCCGGAATCGCCACATCGCCGCGGGATTGTCGGGTTCGCCGACGGCCCAGGTGAATTCGTGCGGCTGATCACAGGCCACGATCTGCGAGGTGGTGCTCCACTGCCCAAACGCATCGTGCTCGTTGTGTCCGACGAAGCGAGCGCCCACCCGCGGGCCGGCCGATCCTTCGGCCCATTCCACGTCCTTCAGCTCGCTGCTGAACGCCGGCATCAGCTCGATATCGGAGACCAGGCTCCAGACCCGGTCCGGGTCGGCGGCAATCCACGTCGAGGCTTCCACGGTCGGGGTATCCGCATAGCGCGCACCGGTCCATTCCACGGACCTCATTGTCCCCCTGTCCCGGCGCGCGGCAACGGCCGGACCCGCGCGGCTTTACGCGGCGACCGGCTCGGGCTCGGTGGACGTGTCGGCACTGGCTTTGTGCACCCACGAGTCTGGGAAGGTGAGCCGGACGATCTTGCGGACGACGGTGCCGAATTGACGCAGCAGCGGACCGCGGTTGTACGGGATGCCGTAGCGTTCGCAAATCTCCTGCACCTCGGACGCGATCTCGGAGTAGCGGCGGGCCGGCATGTCGGGGAACAGGTGGTGTTCGATCTGGTGCGACAGGTTGCCGGATAACAGGTGAAAGAGCCGGCCGCCGGTAAGGTTTGCCGAGCCGAGGACCTGGCGGAAATACCACATGCCGCGTGACTCGTCCTTGGTCTCTTCGACGGTGAATTCCTGTGTCCCGTCCGGGAAGTGGCCGCAGAAGATGATCATGTATGACCACACGTTGCGCATCAGGTTGGCGGTGAGGTTGCCGGTGAACACGAACGGCGCGAAGGGCCCGGCCAGCAGCGGGAAGGCGACGTAATCCTTGAGAGTCTGCCGGCGGGTCTTTTTCCAGATGGCCCGCAAGACGTCGAGCTTGTCCTCCAGCCGGATCTCACCGGAGCGAATGCGCTCTGTTTCCAGCTCGTGCAGCGCGACGCCGTACTGGAACAACACCATCAGCAGGAAGGCGTAGATCGGGTTGCCGATGAAGTATGGCTGCCACCGCTGGTCTTCGCTCATCCGCAGAATTCCGTAGCCGATGTCGCGGTCCATCCCCACGATGTTGGTGTGGGTGTGGTGCATGTAGTTGTGCGAGTGCCGCCATTGATCGGCCGGGCATGCCGTGTCCCACTCGAAGGTCCGACCGGAAATGGCCGGGTCGCGCATCCAGTCGTACTGGCCGTGCATGATGTTGTGGCCGATCTCCATGTTGTCCAGGATCTTTGACAGGCCCAGCATGGTGGTGCCGGCCAGCCATGCCGGGGGCAGGAACCCGGCGAACAACAGCGCCCGGCCACCGACTTCCAGCGCTCGCTGAGCCCTGATGACGCGGCGGATGTAATCGGCGTCCTGTTCGCCGAGTTCTGCCATCACGCGCTCCTTGATGGCGTCGAGTTCACGGCCGAATGCATCGGCCTGTTCGGGTGTCAAGGCAATTTTGTCGTTCGACATTGCTTGTCCTCCAAGAGGTTTCATGGGCTGGATAGTTCAACCGTTACAGCGACAGATCCACGTCACCGACAGGAACGGACACGCAGATCTGCACGTCCTCATCGGCAGCGGTCGAGACCGCACCGGTGACCAGGTTGCGCACGGTGCCGGCGGTTTTGCGCCGCGTGCAGGTGTGGCAGATGCCCATCCGGCATCCGTTTTCGGGCGTCAGGCCGGCGGATTCGGCCTGCTCCAACAGCGGCCGTCCGTCGTCGGCGACGTCAACACCGCTGTCGGAGAAGGTGACTCGTCCTCCCGACGGGTTCGCTGGTGCATCCAGGGCCGGCGGGACGAAGCTTTCGGTGTACACGTTGTTGCAGTGCGATCGGACCGCCTCAACCAGAGCCGTTGGTCCGCAGACGAATACCGCATCGGGTGACGGCATCGCGGCGGCCAGGTGTTGTGGACCGAAACGTCCGGCGAGGTCGCCGCCACCCGATCGGGTGTACCCGTGCAGCACCCGGACCGACGGCATCGCGGCCAGTTCATCGCGGTAGCAGGCCTCTTCCGGTGTGCGTGCGTAGTGAACGAACGCGATGTCGCCCCGATGTCCCTGGGCGACCAGGGTGCGCACCATCGACATCACAGGAGTGATACCGCTTCCGCCGGAGACGAAGAGGACGCGCTGCGGGCTCTGGGGTTCCCGCGTCGGCAACGTGAAGTCGCCGCCGGTGCCGGTCAGACCGACGACCATGCCACGGCGGGCGTGTTCGTACAGATAGTTCGAGACCAGGCCGCCTTCGTGCCGACCGATGGTCAATTCGAGGGTGGTCGCGCCTTCGGCGTTGGCGGGCGAATAGCACCGGGTGTGCCGGCGGCCATCGATCTCGACGCTGAGGTTGACGTACTGACCGGCTCTGAGGGTCTGAGCGGACAGGAAGGTGTCGTTGGGTGTCAGGGTCAGGGTGACGCTGCGGGGGGTGGTCCGGCGCACGTCGGTCACTTTGGCGCGGGCTTCGCCCAGCGTCCACGTCGGCGCGACCAGTTCGGTGTACCGGTCGACGCCGTGCGGACCGGTCAGCAGGTCGAGTAGCTCTGAACCCAACACGCGCTGCCGAAAAGTCCGCGCGAGGACTCGGCCAGAAGATTGAGCGGTTTGAGTGAACATATGTACACCGTGCGTCCTCAATGCCCTGGCAGTCAAGGGTTTAAGGCCTGTCTGTGGTAGGGTTCACACAGTGAACAGCCGTACTCCTGGCTCACGGACGCGCGGCTCTGGCCGCGAGCGCTCGCGCGAAAGTCAATCTCGTGAAGAGCGCAAGGAGGCGACACGCCGAGCCATCATTGCCGCGGCGCTCAAGCTCTTGCAGGACCGCAGCTTCTCCAGCCTGAGTCTGCGCGAGGTCACCCGCGAGGTCGGAATCGTTCCGGCGGCGTTCTACCGGCATTTCGAATCCATGGAGGCCCTCGGCCTGGTCTTGATCGACGAGTCCTTCCGGAGTCTGCGCGACACCCTGCGTGATGCGCGCGCCGGCAAGCTCGACCCGAACCGGGTGATCGAGTCATCCGTCGAGATCCTGGTGGCCAGCGTCGCCGACAGGCGCGAGCACTGGCGGCTCATCGGCCGGGAGCGCAACAGCGGCCTGTCGGTGCTGCGGTACGCCATTCGTACCGAGATCCGGCTGATCACCTCCGAACTGGCCACCGACCTGGCGCGATTCCCCGGGCTGAACAAGTGGACCACCGAGGACCTCAACGTGCTGGCCACCCTGTTCGTCAACGCCATGATCGTCATCGCAGAGGCCATCGAGGATTCGCAGAGCATCGAGGCAACCGAAGACATCCGCAGGCTTGCGGTCAAGCAGTTGAGAATGATCGCGACGGGCATCGCCGGCTGGCGAAGCACGCCCTGATTATGTCGGCCGCAGTAAACAGCCGAGCACTGACTTACTCGTCGACGACGTCGTACAGCGAGTCGCCGTCCTCGGGGGTGCCGTCGATCTGACCCCGATGAGCGCGCCGGGGACCGTCCTCGACCGGCTCGATGCCAGCGGGGACGTCGGGCTCTTCGGCCGCCAGACGGGCACCGAGGGGTTCGCCCTCGCGCTCTTCTCTGGCCGTCATGCCGAACCGGTCGGCCTCACTCCAGCCCTCGGGGGGGTCGACGACGATGTCACCGTCGTCGTTGCGCAATTCGTCCGAGTCGGTGCCTTCGCTCGCGTTCAAGGTGTCACCGGGCCCGCCCTCTTCGGGGAAGTCCGCGGGATCCACCAGTTCGTCGGGCTGGGGGTTATCGCTCATGCCAAACCGGTTGCCCGCCGCGTCATGGGGTTAAACGCGGCGGGCGACGACCGCCGGCGGGCCGCTACCGCGGCGGACGCCACATGGCCCACAGGCTCGGACCGCCATCCGGCAGCACGATCTCACGGGTGACGCTGAAGCCGAAACGCTGGTAATAGGGCACATTTTCGGGCTTGCTTGACTCGAGATAGGCCGGACAGTACTCGGCGTCGCAGCGGTCCAGCCGCGACCTCATCAATGCCTGGCCAAATCCCGTGCCGCGGACCGCCGGATCGCTGCCGATCACAGCCAGATACCAGTGCGGCTCCTCGGGATGCACGCTCTTCATCAATTCCTGCACCGCGCGTCCACGCATCGAGCGCAGGCCGAACACCCGGATGAATGTCGGCGTCATCGCCAGCTGCCCACCGGTCGTCTCTTGCCACTGGTCGGGCGGATCCCACAGGGCCGCCGCACCGATCTCCGTGTCCACACCGGCCACCTCCACGCCGCCGCGCGCGAGGTGGTGGTGGCGGGTCATCGTCGCGAACAGCCGGGACAGGTGCGCGATCCGCTTGTCCTGATCGGGAATCAGCCAGATCATCACCGGGTCGTCGTGGAACGCGCGGGCCAGCGTGCGCGACAACGCGCGGATATCGGCTTTGACTGCCGGGCGGACCTGCGGGGTCATCTACATCACGCTAGTGCGTGTGAGGCCTGGCGTGAGGGGTATGCCGACCCGGTGACCGGCATCTCGCGGCGCGCGTTCGGACGGGCGGCAGCCGGTGCGGGCGTGCTCGGGGCCGTCGGGCTGGCGGACGGATGCGCGAAACCGGCCACCGACCATGGCAAGTCCAGCGGTCCACCGCGGCCGGCGGGCAAGGGCGTGGGCGTCGTCCTCTCACACGAACAGTTCCGCACCGATCGGCTGGTGGCACAGGCTCAGGCGGCCGAACAGGCCGGCTTCCAATACCTGTGGGCCAGCGACCACATTCAACCGTGGCAGGACAACGAAGGTCATGCGATGTTTCCGTGGTTGACGCTGGCGCTGGTCGGCAACGGCACCAGCCGCATTGCGTTCGGCACCGGTGTGACCTGCCCGACCTACCGGTACCACCCCGCCACCGTCGCCCAGGCGTTCGCCTCCCTGGCGATCCTTAACCCGGGCAGGGTGTTTCTGGGAGTCGGCACCGGCGAGCGGCTCAACGAACAGGCCACCACGAACACCTACGGCAACTACGCCGAGCGCCACGATCGCTTGGTCGAAGCGATCGTGCTGATCCGTCAACTGTGGGGCGGTTCACGAATCTCTTTCGCCGGCCGCTATTTCCAGACGAATTCGCTGAAACTCTACGATGTCCCGGCCACGCCCCCACCGATCTTCGTGGCAGCCGCCGGCCCGAAAAGCGCCAAGCTGGCCGGACAGTACGGGGATGGCTGGATCACCCAGGCCCGCGATGTCACCGATCCAAAACTGTTGGCGGCCTTCGCCACTGGGGCGCAGGCTGCGGGGCGTGATGTGGGCACCCTGGGCAAACGCGCCGAACTGTTCGCGGTGGTGGGCGACGATGAAGAGATGGCCCGCGCCGCCACGTTGTGGCGTTTCACGGCCGGTGCCGTGGATCAGCCCAATCCCGTCGAGATCCAGCGCGCGGCCGAGCGCAACCCCATCGACAAGGTGCTGTCCGGCTGGACCGTCGGCACCGACGCGGCGCCCCACATCAACGCCGTGCAGCGGGTTCTCGACGCGGGCGCCGTGCCGTTCCTGCACTTTCCCCAAGACGATCCCGTCGCCGCCATCGAGTTCTACCGCGCCAACGTGCTACCGAAGTTGCGCTGACGGACGTCGGGCGCCGACCGTTTCGGCGCCGGCACCCCGGGTATCCGCACGCAACTTCGACTGACAGCCCATTGGAAGGCAACGCATGGACGCAATCACTTTTCTTCGTCAGGACCACAAAAGCGTGCTCGGTTTGTTGGAGACGCTCGACGGGGCGCCGTCGGGCTCAGGCGCTGAGGCGAGCGGCTTGGAGACCATGGTGAACAACCTGATCATTGCCGAGTCGCAGCATGAGGCCATCGAGGAGCAGTTTTTCTGGCCTGCGGTGCGCGACGCGATCGGTGACGGACTCGTCGACAAAGCGATCGAGCAGGAACAGGCGGGAAAGAAACTGCTGCAGCGTCTCGAGGACGGCAAGCCGGGCGACCCGGATTACCACGAAGCGCTGCAGGAATTCGTCAAGGCGGCCCGTGAGCACATCGCCTACGAACAGAACGAGGTGTGGCCACAGGTCGAAACGGTGCTCAGCCGTGAGGAATTGGAGAAGATCGGCGCAAAGCTGGAGCAAGCGAAGAAAATCGCTCCGACGCGGCCGCACCCCGCTACCCCACCCAACCCGACCGTGCTGAAAACGATGGGGATGGGGGCGGCGGCTGTCGACCATGTCCGCGACGCGCTCACCGGCCGCGCAGAGGACAATCCGCCGGACCCTCAGATGCACTGACGAGTTGCGGAGGCCGGGCGTTGAATACTCAGCGCCCGGCCTCCTTCTCCAATTAGCCGGTGGGAACGTGCTGTTCGTGGGTGAACGGCTTCTCGGCGTTGATGGCCGGTGAGCCTTGCGGGTTCTCGGCAGCGCCGGTGTTCTTGCGAGCGGTCCCCCCGAGCCACTGCTCTTCGGGCTTTTCGACGTACTCCCACTCCATGCCCTCGGGCCAGGGTCCCTGTCCTTGGTTCCACGGACCGCGAACGGACTCGCCACCTCCGTTGGACATGTTGAACGCCACGTTCTGGAAACGTGGGTCACCCGGCAGCTGTCCCGGTGGGAAGTTCACCGGCAGCTCGTTGAGCGCGGCGCTGAATTGCTGGTAGTGCGCTATCTCCCGTGTCATCAAAAACGTCAGGGTGTCCTGCACACCAGGGTCGTCGGTGAACTGCTTGAGGTATTCGTAGACGACCTTCGCGCGCGATTCCGCCGCGACGTTGTTGCGCAGGTCCACGGTCGGGTCACCGTTGGCGTCGATGTAGGCACCCGTCCAGTTGTTTCCCCCGGAATCCTTGACGTCGGGCCCACCGCCACTGAGCACCAGGAACAGCGGATTGACCGATACCGAGTGGATGAGGCCGTCCCGGCCGCCGCCGTTGGCCGCGACCGCCGGCATCCAGTCACATTTCTCATTGGCGATCTTGAGGTTGTCGTTGAGCCCGTCGAGCAACATCGTGATCATCGATCCGACCATTTCGAGGTGGCTGAGCTCCTCGGTCGCGATGTCCATGAACAGGTCATACATTTTCGGGTTCTTCTGGCGCAGCACAAACGCCTGGGTGAAGTACTGCAGCGCCGCAGTGAGTTCGCCGTTCGCGCCGCCGAACTGTTCCATTAGCAGCGACGCGAAGCGAGGATCGGGTCGGTCGACGCGAACCTCGAATTGAAGATCTTTGTTGTGCACGAACACTGGGGCCTCCTGGGGGTCGAGATCGGGGTGTCGACGCCGGATACCCGGGCCCTATACGGCCAAACTCGGGCGGCAGCAAATTTCTCCGACGCTGTCTGCAAAGCGTTGGGCAGACCGCGGGGGGTGACGCGTGGGGCCACATCGTGGAGAATCCGGTCCTATGGAGTCTTTAGACGCGACCTCTCGGCACGAGCTGGCTACCCGCATGGCGGACCTTGCCCGAGATATCGCGGCGCCGCGCTCGCTCAACCGGATTCTCGCCGACGTGACCGCCACGGCGGTGGAGCTGATACCGGCGGCGGACATCGCGGGGGTGTTGCTGGTGAAAGGGGGCGGCGATTTCGAATCGGTCGCCGACACCGACAGCCTGGTCGCCAAACTCGACAAACTACAGCACGACTTCGGTGAGGGTCCCTGCCACGACGCCGCCCTGAAAGAGACGATCGTGCGCACGGACGATCTCCGCGACGAACCTCGCTGGCCGAAATACGCACCGGCGGCCGTGGAACACGGTGTCCTCAGCAGCCTTTCGTTCAAGCTGTACACCACGGAGCGCACCGCCGGCGCCCTGAACCTGTTCAGTTTCCGGCCTAACGTGTGGGACACCGAAGGCGAAACCATCGGAAGTGTGTTCGCCGCGCATGCCGCCTCGGCGATCATGGCCGGGCGGCACGGACAGCAGATGCAATCGGCGCTGTCCACGCGAGACCGCATCGGCCAGGCCAAGGGCATCATCATGGAGCGCTACGGCGTCGACGATATGCGCGCCTTCGAACTGCTGCGCCGGCTTTCCCAGGAGAGCCAGACCAAACTCGTCGACGTCGCCCAGCGCGTGATTGAGACCCGCGGCGACGACTGATCCTCCGCTGCCCCGCTCTTCCTCCGCTGCCCCGCTCTAGGATGGAGTGGCTTCATCAACGAGTCCGGCGCGGCGTTGCGCCGGGGATTGGTTGGCCACGGTGTGGGACTTCGAAACCGACCCCGACTACCAGGCAAAGCTGGACTGGGTCGAGAAATTCATGGCCGAGGAGCTGGAACCGCTCGACCTGGTCGCACTCGACCCGTACGACAAGAAGAACGCCGAGATGATGGCCATCCTGCGGCCCTTGCAGCAGCAGGTGAAGGAGCAGGGCTTGTGGGCCGCGCACCTGCGCCCGGAGCTGGGCGGCCAGGGCTTCGGCCAGGTCAAGCTGGCGCTGCTCAATGAAATCCTCGGGCGCTCCCGCTGGGCCCCCTCGGTGTTCGGTTGCCAGGCGCCGGATTCCGGCAACGCCGAGATTCTCGCGCTCTTCGGCACCGACGAGCAGAAGGCCCGCTACCTGCAGCCGCTGCTGGACGGCGAAATCACCTCCTGCTATTCGATGACCGAGCCGCAAGGTGGTTCTGACCCAGGACAATTCGTCACCGCCGCAACGCGCGACGGCGACTACTGGGTCATCAACGGGGAGAAGTGGTTCTCCACCAACGCCAAACACGCGTCGTTCTTTATCGTCATGGCGGTCACCAATTCCGAGGCCCGCACCTACGACAAGATGTCGCTGTTCATCGTGCCGGCTGAGACGCCCGGCATCGAGATCGTGCGCAACGTCGGCGTAGGAGCGGAATCCGCGAAGCGCGCCACCCACGGCTATGTCCGCTACAACGACGTCCGCGTGCCCGCCGACCATGTGCTGGGCGGCGAGGGACAGGCGTTCATGATCGCGCAGACCCGGCTCGGCGGCGGCCGGATCCACCACGCCATGCGCACAATCGCGCTGGCCCGCAGCGCCTTTGACATGATGTGTGAACGTGCGGTGTCCCGCAAGACCCGGCACGGCCGACTGGCCGGTTTCCAGATGACCCAGGAGAAAATCGCCGACAGCTGGATCCAGATCGAACAGTTCCGGTTACTGGTGCTGCGCACCGCGTGGTTGATCGACAAGCACCACGACTACCAGAGGGTGCGTCGCGACATCGCAGCGGTCAAAGTGGCCATGCCCCAGGTGCTGCATGACGTCGCGCAGCGGGCCATGCACCTGCACGGCGCGCTCGGCGTCTCCGATGAGATGCCGTTCGTCAAGATGCTGGTGGCCGCCGAATCGCTGGGTATCGCCGACGGTGCCACCGAGCTGCACAAGATGACGGTCGCCCGCCGGACGTTGCGCGAATACGAGCCGGTGACAACGCCTTTCCCGTCGGCTCACATACCGACTCGGCGGGCCGAGGCTCAGGCGCGACTGGCCGAGCGGCTCGAACACGCGGTCGCCGAGTTCTAAGGCCGCCCACGTCAGGCGACGAAACGAACCACGCTTTCGGCCACGCACGCCGGTTTTGCCGATCCCTCGATCTCGACGGTGGTCGAGATGGTCGCCTGCACGGCGCCGTTACCCACGTCGTCGACGCTGACCAAGGAACTCTGCGCGCGTACCCGAGAGCCGACCGGAACCGGTGCGGGGAAGCGAACCTTGTTGAGGCCGTAATTGATTGCGAGCTTGATGCCATTGACGGTGTAGATCTGGTGCTGCAGCTGCGGCAACAGCGCCAAGGTCATGAACCCGTGGGCGATGGTCTTGCCGAACGGACCCGACGCGGCCCGCTCCGGGTCGACGTGGATCCACTGGTGATCGCCGGTCGCATCGGCGAACAGGTTGACGTCCTCCTGGGTGATGGTGACCCAGTCGCTGTGCCCCAGAGCTTCGCCCGCAGCGGCGGCAAGTTCGGTGACGGATTCGAAGGTGCGCATCGGCGTGTTCTCCTTGGTTTCGGCTGCTAACAATAGCGCCGCGGTTCGCTGCCTTGTTCATCCGGCCGATGCACCGCACGGTCGGCCCGGGGGCAGCCGTGGCGGAATGCCCGGGTTTCGTTTCGCGTGAGCAGTCGGGGGAATCCCATCCCGAACGCTGCGTCCACAGTAAAGGAAGCCACCATGCCAGATCACAAGGGCCACAAAGCCGAGGAAGACGTGGAAGCCGAGACCCACCAGACTCGCTCCCGCGCCGCGGGCGACGAGGATGGCTCATACGTGGGTGCGGCGGGCTCCGACGATTCCTTTGACGCCGGCGAGTCCGGCGCCGAAGCCCGCAGTCAAGACGGCTAGTCGACCCTTTTGGCGCAAGATGGGTCTGTGAGGCTGCTGCTGATTGCCGATACGCACATCCCCAAGCGCGCCCGCGACCTGCCCGCGCCGGTGTGGGATGAGGTGGCCGCGGCCGACGTCGTCGTCCACGCGGGTGACTGGATTGCCCCGGAGTTCCTCGACGAACTCGAGGACCGGGCGACCCGGGTGGTGGCGTGTTGGGGAAACAACGACGGCCCGGCCTTGCGGGCGCGGCTGCCCGAACGGGCGGACGTGACGCTGGGCGGGGTGGTGTTCACGGTCGTGCACGAGACCGGCGCCGCCATCGGACGAGAAACCCGTATGTCGCGGCTCTACCCCGAAACCCAGGTGCTGGTGTTCGGGCACAGCCACATCCCGTGGGACACCACAACCGAAACCGGCTTGCGACTGCTCAATCCCGGGTCACCGACGGATCGTCGCCGGCAACCCTTCTGCACCTATATGACTGCCCGCGCTGACGAAGGCGAGCTGACCGACGTCGTGCTGCATCGTCTGCCTCGCTAACGGGTACATACCGTATACATAGCTTCCCCACATAGATAGCTCGGCTACAGAGGTATTATGGGTGCATATGAAATCACGCACTGATGTAGCAGTCGAGCTGTTCGGTGTGGTCGGCAGGTTTCGCCGGCAACTCCGCAGGTCGGCTGGCCGCGCGTTCGATTCATCGCGGCTTTCCGAGTCGCAGTCGGAGCTGTTGTGGCTGGTCGGGCGGCGACCGGGGATTTCGGTCAGCGCCGCGGCCGCCGAGCTGGGGCTGGTGCCCAACACCGCCTCGACCCTGGTCACCAAGCTGGTGTCCGGCGGACTGCTGGTGCGGACAGCTGGAGACAGCGATCGCCGGGTGTGCCAACTCCGGCTCGCCGAGCCCGCGCAACAGGTCGTGGACGCATCCCGCGCCACCCGCCGGGCATTGTTGTCCGAGGTGATCGACGAGCTTGACGACGACCAAATCGAGTCTTTGACAAAGGGATTGGAGGTCCTCGACACGATGACCCAAAAAATGCGCGAGCGACGATCATGAGCGGATCGCTGCCGATGGCGGTCGACGGCAGGAACCTGACCTACCGCTATGGCCAGTTCACCGCCGTCGATGATGTGACATTGCAGGTACGCCCCGGCGAAACCATGGGCCTCCTGGGGCCCAACGGCGCCGGCAAGACGACCATGGTCCGGATGCTGACCACGCTGACCCCGGTGCAGGACGGTGCACTGCGCATTTTCGGAATGGACGCGCGCCGCCAGACCACGGACATCAGAAGCAACATCGGCTATGTGCCGCAACAACTTTCGATCGAGCCCGCATTGACCGGCCGGCAGAACGTGCAATGGTTCGCGCGGTTGTACGGGGTGCCTCGCACCGAGCGCACTGACCGCGTCGATCAGGCGCTGGTCGCCATGGATCTCATCGACGTGGCCGACCGGCTGGCGTCGTCCTACTCCGGCGGCATGGTCCGCCGCCTCGAGGTGGCCCAGGCGCTGGTCAACCGCCCCTCACTGCTGGTGCTCGACGAACCGACCGTCGGACTGGATCCCATCGCGCGTGACGGCGTGTGGGGGCAGGTGCAATCGATGCAGGCGCAGTTCGGCATGACCGTGCTGTTGACCACCCACTACATGGAGGAAGCCGACGCCCTGTGTGACCGGGTCGCGCTGATGCACCGCGGTCAGCTGCGGGCCGTCGGCGCACCGGACAAGTTGAAGGCCCAGATATCCAAGGTGTCGCCGGGGGCCACCCTCGAGGATGTGTTCCGCTATTACGCGGCCTCGGGTTTGGCCGACGAAGCGGATCCGGCGGATGCCAACGGATCCATTCGTGAAATCCGTTCCAGCAGAAAGGTGGCGCGCCGTGTCGGTTGATAGCGCCCTAGCCGGAACACTGCTTCGGGCCCCGCGCGGATGGCAACGAGTCGGCGCGCTGTCCAGCCGCATCGGAGCGTTCGCGATCGTCGAACTGCAGAAGCTGCAACACGACAGGACCGAGCTGGTCACCCGGATGGTGCAGCCCGCATTGTGGCTGTTGATCTTCGGGACCACCTTCAGCCACTTGCATGTCATCCCCACCGGATCGGTGTCGTATCTGGCGTTTCTGGCACCGGGGATCATCGCCCAGTCGGCGTTGTTCATCTCCATTTTCTATGGGATACAGATCATTTGGGACCGCGACGCCGGTGTGCTGGCCAAGCTCATGGTGACGCCGGCTCCGGCGTCGGCGCTGATCACCGGCAAGGCTTTCGCGGCCGGGGTTCGTTCGGTGGCCCAGGTGGTCGGCGTGCTGGCGCTGGCGTATGTGATGGGCGTCGGCCTGACGGTGAATCCGTTGCGGATCGTGGCCGCGATGGCCATCGTCATGCTTGGCGCCGCGTTCTTCGCCTGCCTGTCGATGACGCTGGCCGGTCTGGTGCGCAGTCGCGACCGCCTGATGGGCATCGGCCAAGCGATCACGATGCCGTTGTTCTTCGCGTCCAACGCGCTGTACCCGGTCGATGTGATGCCGGCGTGGCTGCACGTGCTGAGCAAGGTCAATCCACTCAGTTACGAGGTGAACGCGCTGCGGGCGCTGTTGATCGGCACCCCGTTCAACCCCGCGGACATCGCCGTGCTGGTGGTCGCCGCCGTGCTCGGAATCATTACGGCATCAACGCTTTTGCGCCGCCTGGTCGCCTGATCCGTCGCCGACGCGATAGCGCATCTGCTAGCGCATCGCAAGGTGGCCGCGGATTCCGAAAGCCGATCGTGACCAGGCCGTGACGATTTCTGGGCGACGCCCAATCGTTAGCTAACCGCGATCTGTCATCGCGGCCGCGACAAGGGAATTCGGCCCTCCCGCTGTGTTTCACTCCCCGAGAACAGATTCGACCGCACCATGCGGCAGATGAAAGTTGGGATGGGTAGAGAGCTATGTCGTTCTTCGAAAAGTTGCGTGGCGCCGCGGCTACCATGCCGCGCCGACTGGCGATCGCGGCTGTGGGGGCCTCCCTGATGTCCGGTCTCGCCGTGGCCTCCGGCGGCTCCCCTGTCGCGGGGGCCTTCTCCAAGGCGGGGCTTCCGGTGGAATACCTGGAGGTGCCGTCGCCGTCGATGGGCCGAAACATCAAGGTCCAATTTCAAGGCGGCGGATCGCATGCCGTTTACCTGCTCGACGGCCTGCGCGCGCAGGACGACTACAACGGCTGGGACATCAACACCCCCGCCTTCGAGGAGTTCTACCAGTCCGGCCTTTCGGTGATCATGCCGGTCGGCGGCCAGTCCAGCTTCTACAGCAACTGGTACCAGCCGTCATCGGGTAACGGACAGAACTACACCTACAAGTGGGAGACGTTCCTGACCCAGGAAATGCCCTTGTGGATGCAGGCCAACAAGCAGGTTTCTCCGGCCGGCAACGCTGCGGTGGGGCTGTCGATGTCGGGCGGCTCCGCACTGATCCTGGCGGCCTACTACCCGCAGCAGTTCCCGTATGCGGCCGCGCTGTCGGGCTTCCTCAACCCATCCGAGGGCTGGTGGCCGACCCTGATCGGCCTGGCAATGAGCGACTCCGGCGGTTACAGCGCCAACAGCATGTGGGGTCCGTCCACCGATCCGGCGTGGAAGCGCAACGACCCGATGATCCAGATTCCGCGGCTGGTCGCCAACAACACCCGCATCTGGGTCTACTGCGGTAACGGCACCCCCACGGACCTCGGCGGCGACAACATGCCGGCGAAATTCCTGGAGGGCATGACGCTGCGCACCAACCAGCAGTTCCAGAACACCTACGCGGCCGCCGGTGGACGCAACGGGGTGTTCAACTTCCCGGCCAACGGGACACACTCGTGGCCCTACTGGAACCAGCAGTTGATGGCCATGAAGCCCGACATGCAGCAGGTGCTCCTGGCCAGCAATACGACGGCGCAACCGGCACAACCGGCACAACCGGCGCAACCGGCGCAACCGGCCACCTAAAACCCTGCAGGCCAGCATCGGCAGTAGCGCACCGGTCAGCGCTACTGCCGATGCTTTTTTCACGTCTCGTCGAGCAGGGCCCGTCGATCGGAGTGGAAGTAGGTGTAAGCGGTGGTCAACGCGCAGACGACGGTGGCCACCACCAGCATCCACGTCCCGTTGACCAGGGTGCTGACGAAGCCGCCCACCGTCGCGCCCGCCGTGAAGCTGGCGAACAGCAGGAAGTAGCCCAACCAGTCCGATGACGATCCGCCGGCGATGTGGCGTTCGATCCCCTGGCCCATCTTCACCAGCGTCCCGGTCACGTAGCTCAGGGGGACCGACACCTCACCGTCCTTGACGAATGACGTGTTCAAAGCGCCAATTCCGAAGGCCACCAACATGATGGGCGCGAAATCGAGCAGATTCTCTTCCCAGCCCTCATCAACGACGTCGGCCAGGGTGGCCGCCGCCAGGCTGAACGTCGTCAGCACCGTCGGGCCGTGCGGGTGCGCCACCCAGAAATGCCGCCGACAGACCGAGGCGACCACCACGCCCGCGACGAAGCACACGATCAACACCCCCGCCGTGGCCGACAGCAGGACGTCGCCGCGGAAATACCCGAGCACCGCGCGCTGGGCGTTGCCGGTCATGAATGTCACGAAGTAGCCGGCGGAGTGGGTGAAGGCGGTTGCCCCCAGCACGCCCGCGAGCGCTGCCAGCACCCACGACAACCGCGACTCGCTGTTGTAGATGTCACTCGGCACACGCACATGCTGTCAGACAGCCGCGGCGCTCGCAGCCGACGGCCGATGGCGGCGACCCGCTAGGCAGCGGTGAGACGAGCGATGGAGCGCAAGGGAATCGGTAACCACCCCGGCCTGTGCCGCGCTTCGTAGCCGGCCTCATAGACGGCCTTGTCGAGCTCGTAGGCGGCCAGTAGCTGGGCCGAATCGCGCGGGTCGATCCCGGAGGCGGCGGCGTAGCCGTCGCAGAACGCGGTGCGGTTGCGCTCGACCCACTCGCGGGCCCGGGCCGCCAATTGCTTGTCGTCCGCCTGGTCGACCAGTGGCCCGTACGCGGCGTACTCGAACGACCGCAGCACGCCGGCCACGTCCCGCAACGCTGAATCGGGCGCGCGGCGCTCCTCGAGCGGCTGTCCCGGTTCGCCCTCGAAATCGATGAGCAACCAGCGCTCCGGTGTACGCAGCACCTGACCCAGGTGCAGATCACCGTGGACGCGCTGCACGGTGATCGTCTCGGTGACCAACTTCTGGAAACGCTCTTCGATCGCCGCCGCGTGCTCCTTCAGCTCGGGAACCAGCGCCGCGGTCGAGGACAGCCGCGCCAGCACGTTGTCCAACGGAAATACGGCTTGCGAGGTGCCGAGGGTCTCGGCCAAGGTGGCGTGCACGGAAGCCACGGCTTCGCCGAGGCGGTAGGACTCACCGGCGAAGTCGCCGCCGACCTCGTACGCATACAGGTCGCCTTCAGCGAACAGGTCACGAACGCTGGCGGTGGCCATCGCCCAGCCCTCGGCGCTGTTGGCGGCGAATTCGGTCACCATGCCCAGCGGCCACGCCTCGTCGGCACTGCCGTCCGACCCGGTCATCTCGTAGGTTCCCAGCAGCCGCGCGACATGCGGGTTGCCGGCCCGCCCGAGCACGCGGTTCAGCTCGATGTCGGGGTTGATGCCGCTGCTGACCCGGCGGAACACCTTGAAGATGGCGTCTCGGTCGAAGATGACGCTGGTGTTGGACTGCTCGGCGTCGGATACGTGGGCCATCGCCTCCAGGGGAAGGTCCGCGCCCGGCTCCTTGGCGAAGATCACCTCGGTGCCCGACGCGCTGCGCACGGCCGACGAATCGATCAGGGAGAGCAGAAACTGCGGTGCAGCGGCATCGAACATCGCGTCGAAGGCGGTCCGATCGTCGGCGGCGCCGATAGTGGCGACGCTGCTGTATTCGGAGACCGGCGCGGAATCCCACCGCACGATCACCTGATACCGGTGCCGGGAACCGTCCGCGTAGTCCGCGTCGACCAGAATGAGGTCAATGTCGTCGCGGAGCGGAACGACAACGCCGGACTCCGCGCTGGACAGTTCACGGTTGCGCCCGGCGTACCAACGTTGCTGTGGAAGCCACTCAGACCAAGGCAGCTTGGCTGGCTGAGTCATTGTGCGCCACTCCTCATCGCTTCGCTCTGCATCGTCACGGCACGAGTAGAAATCATCCGTCCTCCTCGCATCCGGTCAGCTGGAACCAGTAGAACCCGTGTCCCGGCAGCGTCAGCAGGTAGGGCAGGTGACCGATGCGCGGAAACTCCACATGCCCGGTCAGCTCTACGGGTGTACGACCGCTCCAATGCTGCAGATTCAGTTCAATCGGCTGGGGAAAACGCGACAGGTTGTTGACGCACAGCACGGTGTCACCATCGTCGGATGCTTGCCGCACGAACGCCAGTACCGACGGGTTCGAGCCGCCCAACTCTTCGAAGGTTCCGATCGCAAAGGCCTCGTGCCGGCGCCGCACGGCCAGCATCGTGCGGGTGAAGTTAAGCAACGACGTCGAGGTGTCGCGCTGGGCTTCGACGTTGACGGCCTGATAGCCGTAGACCGAGTCCTGGCTGGGCGGCAGATACAGCCGGCCGGGGTTGGCCTTGGAGAAGCCCGCGTTGCGGTCCGGGGTCCACTGCATCGGTGTGCGCACCCCGTCGCGGTCACCCAGCCAGATCACGTCACCCATCCCGATCTCGTCGCCGTAGTAAAGCACCGGTGACCCCGGCAGCGACAACAGCAGCGCGGTAAACAGCTCGATCTGATTGCGGTCGTTCTCCAGCAGCGGCGCCAGCCGGCGGCGAATCCCGACGTTGGCTTTCATCCGTGGATCTTTGGCGTACTCGGAGTACATGTAGTCGCGTTCTTCGTCCGAGACCATCTCCAGCGTCAACTCGTCGTGGTTACGCAGGAAGATTCCCCATTGCGCCATGTCCGGGATCTCGGGCGTCTGGGCCAGGATCTCCGAGATCGGAAACCGCGATTCACGCCGCACCGCCATGAAGATGCGCGGCATGAGCGGGAAGTGGAACGCCATGTGGCATTCGTCGCCGCCGGTGGTGGCGTCGCCGAAGTATTCCACCACGTCGGCCGGCCACTGGTTGGCCTCCGCCAGCAACACCCGGCCCGGGAACTCGTCGTCGATGACCTTGCGCACGCGCTTGAGGAAGGCGTGGGTCTCGGGCAGGTTCTCGCAGTTGGTGCCCTCCCGTTCGAACAGATAGGGCACCGCGTCCAGCCGGAAACCGTCGATCCCCAGCTCGAGCCAGAACCGGAGCACGTCGATCATGGCTTCCTGCACAGCCGGGTTGTCGTAATTCAGGTCGGGTTGGTGGGAGAAGAATCGGTGCCAGTAGAACTGCTTGCGCACCGAATCGAACGTCCAGTTCGACTCCTCGGTGTCGATGAAGATGATCCGGGCGTCGGTGTACTTCTCGCTGGTGTCGCTCCACACGTAGAAGTCGCCATACGGGCCGTCGGGGTCGTGCCGTGACTCCTGGAACCAAGGGTGTGAATCCGATGTGTGGTTCATCACAAGGTCGGTGATGACCCGGATTCCCCGCTCGTGCGCGGCGTTAAGAAGCGCGACGAAATCCTCGACCGTCCCGAACTCCGGCAGCACCTTGTAGAAGTCCCGGATGTCGTACCCGCCGTCGCGCAAAGGCGAGTCATAGAAGGGCGGCAGCCAGATGCAGTCGATGCCCAACCACTGCAGGTAATCAAGGCGGCCCAGCAGACCGCGCAAATCACCGGCGCCATCTGCGTTGGCGTCGTAAAACGCCCGCACCAGCACCTCGTAGAACACGGCGCGCTTGAACCAGGTGGTGTCGGTGGGCAGCGCGGCGGCGTTGTTGAAGTCCTCGGCATCCGGGTGCTCCACGACGCCGTCCTGGACGTGACTGCCCCCCTCGGGATGGTGCTCGACAGCTTCTCTTGCGTCGTTCATCAAATCCACGATGCCACGGATACCCTGGGCGCGACTTTCGGAATCACGCCCACACGCTTATGACGAAACACGCCCGGTGGCAATCGAATTGATCGCCGGGCGGGTCTCGTCGGCGCGCATGTCAGGCCGGCGGTCCCTCCGCCAGTGTGATGTTCGCGGTGCGCTCGCCGCCGTCATTGGACCGGTAGTGCACCGCGATGTTGTCTCCGGGGTGATGCGGAACGAGCACCTCGGTCATGGACGTCGCCCCGTTGATCGCGACGTTGTCGACGCCGGTGATGACGTCGCCGGGCGCGATTCCGGCCGCACCGGCGGGACCGGCGTTGACCACCCGCTGCACCCGCGCGCCGTTGCCGTTGTTGTCCATCACACCCAGGCCGAGGAACGCCGTGGGACCGATGTGAACCGTGTTCGAGCCGGCGCCGGACCGGATCTGGCCGGCAACCCCCATCGCGCGGCCGATGGGAATGGCGAAGCCCTGGCCGCCGGACATCTTGTAGCTGTCGGTGGCGGCGGTGTCCACGCCGATCACCTGTCCGGCGTTGTTCACCATGGGCCCGCCGGAATCACCCGGCTTGATCGGGGCGTCCGCCTGGATCAGTCCGCCCAGGCTCTCTTGCGCGCCGGTGAGCGTGTCAGTTGCCGAGACGCTCTGGTTGAGGGCAACCACCTTGCCGGTCACCGCGTTGGGCGTGCCGCCCTGGCCACCGACGTTTCCGAGCGCGACGATGGGCTCTCCCACCGTGGCCTCGCCGCCGATCGCGACGGTGGGCAGGCCCGCCGCGCCGCGCAATTGCAGCACCGCGACGTCCTGCGTGCGGTCGTACCCGACCACGTCAACGGCGTATGTCTGCCCGTTGCCGACGTCGAATGCGCTGATTTCGGTGGCACCGGAGATCACGTGGTTGTTGGTCAGGACGACGCCGTTGGGATCGATCACGATGCCCGTTCCGGCGCCCACCGCGTTGTTGTAGCCGAACTTGGTGTCGATGTTGACCACCTGCGGCCCCACCTGACCGACCATCGCCGACGGATCCAGCGGCGCCTGGGGACGGTCGGTGAACCGATCCAGCGCCAGGTTCGACGGTGACGCCCCCGCCGGCGCAAGGCCCGCACCGGAGCCGAAGCCGAGGCCCAGTCCCACCACGGTCAGCACGCTCACCAACCATGACCACCAGACCAAGCGGTGGTGCGATTTGCTCATCGGTGTCACCCTCCTGCTTTGCGGTAAGAACAAACTGTCCCGGCCTCAGGCTCTTGGCGGCACATTTGTGTGTATATAACCGTAATGCAGGTAGCTATGCACGGCACGCGCCAGGTTCTGATCAACCTCATCGGCTCCTGCCGTCATTTAGCCCAGGTCCTAAGCTGACACCGTGGGCGATTTCGACCCCAAGGCCAGCTTCACCCGGTCCCCGGTAGCCCGACTGGCCACGGTCGCGCCCGGCGGCCGACCGCACCTGGTGCCGGTGGTATTCGCGGTCGACACCGACGGCCGGGACGGATCCGACATCGTGTACACGGCCGTCGACGCGAAGCCGAAAACGACGCTGCGGCTGCGTCGCCTGGCCAACATCGACAGCAACCCCCAAGTGAGCCTGCTGGTCGACCACTACGCCGACGATTGGACCCAGTTGTGGTGGGTACGGGTCGACGGTGTCGCCACGGTCCACACCGCTGGGGACGCCGTCGATAACGGATGCCGCCTGCTGCGTGCGAAATACCCTCAGTATCAATCTGTTTCACTGGACGGCCCGGTGATCGAGGTAGCCGTTCAGCGTTGGTCCAGCTGGCACTCCTAAGCGGTGGCCGGTGCCGCCCGTGGGAGCAGGCAGCCCATCTGGCCGGACGGTCTTGTGGTCTACCGGAGTTGGGTGAATGGTAGCTAGAGAGGTGCCAGCTAGGTCAGCAACGGCGCGCCATGGGCAACCTGGAGGAAAGTCATGGCCGACAGGACAAATAATTCCCAAGGAGCGGGGAACGCTCCTACCGCCAACGGTCCGGACGAAATTCGCAACGTGGTGTTGGTTGGCCCGTCGGGTGGCGGCAAAACCACTCTCGTAGAAGCCCTGTTGGTCGCCGCCGGTGTGTTGACCCGGAGCGGCTCGGTCGCCGACGGCAGCACGGTCTGCGACTACGACGACGCCGAGATCCGCCAGCAACGATCGGTGGGCGTCGCCGTGGCGTCACTGTCGCACGACGGCGTCAAGGTCAACCTGGTCGACACACCCGGGTACGCCGACTTCGTCGGCGAGCTGCGGGCCGGGCTGCGGGCTGCGGATTGCGCGCTGTTCGTGATCGCGGCCAACGAAGGCGTCGACGAGCCCACCAAAGCGCTGTGGCAAGAATGCAACCAGGTCGGCATGCCCCGCGCCGTGGTCATCACCAAGCTCGACCACACCCGCGCGAATTATTCCGAGGCGTTGGCTGCCGCACAGAATGCATTCGGCGACAAGGTTTTACCGCTCTACCTACCCACGGACCTGCCCTCCTGCCACGGCCTGATCGGACTGTTGTCACAGAAGCGCTACGAATACACCGACGGGAAACGGACCGTGCAACCGCCGAATCCCTCCGACGCCGGGCAAATCGAGGAAGCGCGCGGCGCCCTGATCGAAGGAATAATCGAGGAGTCCGAGGACGAGTCGCTGATGGACCGCTATCTCGGGGGTGAGGCCATCGACGAGTCCGTGCTCATCGCGGATCTGGAGCGGGCCGTCGCGCGGGGATCGTTCTTTCCGGTGATCCCGGTCTGCAGCAGCAGCGGCGTCGGCACCCTGGAATTGCTGGAGGTCGCCACGCGCGGCTTCCCGTCTCCGATGGAACACCCGCTGCCGGAAGTCTTCACGCCGATCGGTGCGCCGCACGCCGGCCTGACGTGTGACGCGGACGCGCCGCTGCTCGCGGAGGTGGTGAAGACGACGTCGGACCCCTACGTGGGCAGGGTCAGCCTGGTCCGGGTGTTCTCCGGCACCATCAGGCCCGACACGACGGTCCATGTGTCGGGCCATTTTGCGTCATTCTTCGGCGCGACCAACGGCTTCGACTCCAGGGGCCATGCGCATCCCGACCACGACGAGGACGAGCGCATCGGGGTGCTGTCCTTCCCGCTGGGCAAGCAACAGCGCCCCGCCCCGGCCGTGGTGGCGGGTGACATCTGCGCGATCGGGAAACTCAGCCGCGCCGAAACGGGTGACACGCTCTCGGACAAGTCGGAACCGTTGGTGTTGAAGCCGTGGACCATGCCCGAGCCCCTGTTGCCAGTTGCCATCGCGGCGCACGCCAAAACCGACGAAGACAAGCTGTCGGTGGGGCTGGGACGGTTGGCCGCCGAGGATCCGACCCTGCGGATCGAGCAGAACTCCGAAACCCATCAGATCGTGCTGTGGTGCATGGGCGAGTCGCACGCCGGTGTGGTGCTCGACGCGCTTGCCAATCGGTACGGTGTCACCGTCGATACCGTGGAACTGCGGGTCCCGCTGCGAGAAACGTTCGGCGGCAAGGCAAAAGGCCATGGTCGCCACGTCAAGCAATCCGGTGGACACGGCCAGTACGCGGTGTGCGACATCGAGGTGGAGCCGCTGCCGGAAGGCTCGGGGTTCGAGTTTGTCGACAAGGTGGTCGGCGGGGCGGTGCCGCGGCAATTCATTCCGAGCGTGGAGAAGGGGGTGCGCGCCCAGATGGAGAAGGGAGTGCATGCGGGCTACCCGGTGGTCGATATCCGCGTCACCCTGCTCGACGGCAAAGCGCACAGCGTCGACTCGTCGGACTTCGCATTCCAGATGGCCGGCTCGCTGGCGCTGCGCGAGGCGGCAGCGGCGACCAAGGTGGCGCTGCTCGAGCCCATCGACGAGATCTCGGTGCTGGTACCCGGCGATTTCGTCGGTGCGGTCATGGGTGATCTGTCCAGCCGGCGCGGCCGAGTGCTGGGCTCCGACACCGCGGGCGACGAACGCACCGTGGTCAAAGCCGAGGTGCCCCAAGTGGAACTGACTCGCTACGCCATCGACCTGCGGTCACTGGCGCACGGGGCCGCCTCGTTCAGCCGGTCGTTCGCCCGCTACGAACCCATGCCGGAATCCGCGGCCGCGCGGCTGAACGCTTCGGTCTAGCCACGGTCTTCAGGCCTTGCGACCGAACTGCTCGGCCACCGCCCGCCGGTCGAGCGAGCCTTTCGCGGTATGCGGCAACTCGCCGGCCTGCTGGAAGTCTGTCGGCACCTCGAAGGGGGCCAGCCGGTCACGGCAGAACGCCGCCAGCTCTTCGGCCGTCGGAGTGGCGGATCCGCGCGCGACGATGACCGCGGCCACCGTCTCGCCGTACAGCCTGTCGGGCATGCCGAACACGCCCACCTCGAGCACGTCGGGGTGGGTGGCCAGGACGCCCTCGACGCGCTCCGGCGAGATCTTCTTTCCGCCCCGGTTGATGAGCTCCTTGATCCGGCCGCGGATGACGAGGTCGCCGGCCGGTGACAGGGTTCCCAGGTCGCCGGTGTGCAACCAGCCCCGGGTGAAGTTGGCGGCGGTGATGGACGGATCGCCGAGGTAGCCGCGCACCACGGTCGGTCCGTGCAGCCAGACCTCGCCGACGGTCTCGGCGGGCAGCTCCTGACCGTCGGGCCCGACAATCCGGATTTCGGGTCCGGTCGACCGGCCGACGAGACCCGGTGTGGCTCCCGGGTTTTCGCTATGGCCGGCGCCGCCGATGGCCGTCGTTGCCACCTGGTGGGTCGACTCGGTCATCCCGAAGGCGCACACGACCGGCGCCGAGAACGTGTCGTGCAGCGCTTGCGCCGTCTCGGCGGTCAGCGGCGCGCTGCAACTCCGGATGAACCGCAACGCGGGCGTGCTGCCCGGCCGCTCGGTCCGGGCGCGTTCCAACAAGATCTGATGGATCGTCGGGACGGCCGTATACCAGGTGGCCGCGACGGCCTCGATGTCGTCCCAGAACGTGTGCGCGGTGAATTTTCCGCGCGCGGGCAGCAACACCGCTCCCCCGGACACCAGCGTGCCCAGCAGCGCGGCGAGCAGGCCGTGCCCGTGGTAGAGCGGCATCACCGCCACCGTCGCGTCCCGCGGACCCAGCCCGTACCCGGCGACGATGGCCGCCACCGAACCGGCGATGTTGTGGCGCGTCCAGGGAACCATCTTGGGCACACCAGTGGTTCCGCCGGTGAACATGATCATGGCGTCGTCGTCGCGCAGCCCCTCCGGTGTCGACACGTCGCGTCGGGGCGCCGCGGCGACATCCAGGCTGACCGCCGGGGCGCTGCCGGGCGACCCGACGGTCACCGCGATCGGCCACCACGGCAAGCTGCCCGATGCAGCCTTGTCGCTGTCGGCGTCGCAGGGCCGGTCGACAAGCACCGCCCGGGCGCCGACCGCTTCGCTGCGGGCACGCTGCTCGGCCACGGGCAGAGCCGGATCCAGCGGAACCACAACGAGATCCGCGCGCGACGCCGCCAGCAGCCCGATGACGAATTCGGCGTTGCTGCCGGCGCGCAGCGCGACCCGGTCCCCCGGCAGCAGGCCACCGGCCTTGAGCTGTGCGGCCAGATCATCGACCAGCCGGACTAAGTCGCGGTAGTTGACCGGTATGCGCTCGGCGGTGACGACCAGCGCCCGTGCCTGCGGCCACCGGCGTGCCGTCGCCTCAACCAGGTCAGCGATGCGGGGGCTCGCGGATTCCGTTGCTGCCGTGAGCTCGCCACCGGCAATCGCGTCAGAGCTCATCGCCACACTCCTTCCACTTCTGCTACCGGTGCCACCCTGCCGCGTGTCGCTCCCGTCCGTCCAATATCGATTCCCTCACGATCGATAATCGCCAGCTATTGATGCCTGGCGCATCCCGGTGACCTGCCGCGATAGAGAACGTAAATCGGTGGATAGCGCTCCCGTCTTGGACACGCGGTGTGCGCGGGGGTCACAGTGATGGCTACGGCAGTAGCCGCCGTGGCGCGCCCACCAGCCGCCGACGCATGCATCCGAGGAGGCGCCACATGTCCACAGCTTCGGCATCTGGAAGTCCGGCACCCGAGCCGACACGTCTGATCGACGGCTTTCATCTCGTGGTGGACGCGCTCAAAGCCAACGACGTCGACACCATCTACGGGATCGTCGGCATCCCGATCACCGACCTCGCCCGCGCCGCGCAGGCCTCCGGAATCCGCTACATCGGCTTTCGTCAGGAGGCATCGGCCGGCAATGCCGCGGCCGCCGCCGGATTCCTCACCCGCCGACCCGGGGTGTGCCTCACCACGTCCGGGCCCGGCTTCCTCAACGGACTACCCGCGCTGGCGAACGCAACGACGAATTGCTTTCCGATGATTCAGATCTCCGGATCCAGCAATCGAGCGCTGGTGGATCTCCAGCGTGGCGATTACCAGGACCTCGACCAGCTCAATGCCGCGAAGCCGTTCGCGAAGGCGGCCTACCGGATCGGCCGGATAGAGGACATCGGGCGCGGTATCGCCCGCGCCATTCGCACGGCGGTCTCCGGACGGCCCGGCGGCGTCTACCTGGACATCCCCGGTGAGATTCTGGGCCAGGCCATGGACGCTGGCGCCGCGGCGGACGCCGTCTGGCGGGTCATCGACCCCGCGCCCCGGCAGCTGCCGGCACCCGACGCGGTCGACCGCGCGCTGGACGTGCTGGCCACGGCGCAGCGGCCGTTGATCGTGATCGGTAAGGGCGCGGCGTATGCGCAGGCCGACAACGTGATTCGGCAGTTCGTGGAGGCCACCGGCATTCCGTTCCTGCCCATGTCGATGGCCAAGGGCCTGCTGCCGGATTCGCACCCACGGTCCGCCGCGGCCGCCCGATCGCTGGCGATCGCGCGTGCCGACGCGGTCCTGCTGGTCGGCGCCCGGTTGAATTGGCTGCTGGGTCATGGCGATTCGCCGCAGTGGAAGACCGACGTCAAATTCGTGCAGGTGGACATCGCCGCTTGCGAGTTCGACAGCAACCGGCAGATCGCCGCGCCGCTGGCCGGCGACATCGGCTCGGTGATGTCCGCGCTGTGTGACGGCCTGGCCGCCCGCCCGATCACCGCCCCACCGGAATGGACCAGCGAACTGGCCGAGCGCAGAGCGCGTAACGATGCCAAGATGCGCGAGCGCCTGGCCGAAGATCCGCACCCCATGCGGTTTTACAACGCCCTGGGTGCGATTCGCTCGGTGCTGCAGAACAACCGGGACGTGTATGTCGTCAACGAAGGAGCCAATGCGCTCGATCTGGCCCGCAATGTCATCGACATGGAACTGCCGCGACACCGGCTCGACACCGGAACCTGGGGCGTGATGGGCATCGGGATGGGGTATGCCATCGCCGCCGCCGTGGAGACCGGCAGACCGGTGGTCGCGATCGAGGGTGACAGCGCATTCGGCTTCAGCGGCATGGAGATCGAGACCATCTGCCGCTACCGGCTGCCGGTGACCGTCGTCATCCTCAACAACGGCGGCGTCTACCGCGGCGACGAGGCCACACCCGGCACGGCTGCAGCGGCGTCGGACCCGGCACCGACCGTGCTCAACGGCCGGGCGCGCCACGAGCTGCTCGCGGAAGCATTCGGCGGCAAGGGATACCACGTCACCACCCCGTCAGGGCTGCGCGCGGCGCTGATCGAAGCCATTGGCTCTGGGGCGCCGTCGATTATCGATTGTGAACTCGATCCGGCGGCGGGGGTGGAAAGCGGGCATCTGGCCAACCGGAACCCGGCCAGTGCTGCCACACCGCCGGCCGCGGTCAACGTCGGCGGGTAAGCACCAACAGCTGCGCGTCGAAAAACTCGTTCAGTGCCAGCTGCCCGGCGGACGCGGCCAGCGCGCGGGCGATCGGTGAACCGGGGCCGGTCGAGTTGGTGGCCAGGGCGACATCGGCTTTGAGCACCGGATCCACCATTTGCACCGCCCGGATGTCGGGGCCCAACGGCGACGTCCACAGCCACGTGTGCGGCACGACGGACGCCCAGTTACCCGCAGAAACCTGGGCGAATAACGATGCGACGGAATCGGTTTCGACCTGCGGGCTGACGGTGATGGAATGGTCGGCGAAGGCTTTGTCGATGATCTGGCGATCGCGCATATCGGGGGTGAGCAACGCCAGCGGCAGCTGCGCGGCCTGCGCCCAGGTCATCGTCGCCGCACCGGATCCCACCATCTCCGCCGGTGCCAGCAGCACGTAGCGCTCCTGGTAAAGCGGAATCAGGTTGACGTCGTGAGCCTCGTCGGGCGCCGCATGCACGATGGCGGCATCGAGCTCGAACTCGCGCAGGCGGCGGTACAGTTCGGTGGCGGCCAGCCGGGAGAGGATGTGCACCTTCACCAACGGGTGTGCCGAACAGAACGCCGAGAGCACCAGGGACGCCGTCGTGGACGCGGTGGGAACGGTACCCAGCCGCAGCGTTCCGGTGATGCCCGAGCGCACGGCGTCCACTTCGGACTTGAACGCATCGTGCTCGGCGAGAATCCGCCTGGCCCACACCACCAACCGCTCCCCTTCGGGCGTGAGACCTTCAAAGCTGTGCCCGCGGTTGATCAGCGTGACGTTGAGTTCTCGTTCCAGCTTGGCGATCGCCGCCGACAGCGCCGGCTGGGATACGAAGCACTTTTCGGCCGCCCGCGCGAAGTGCCGCTCGGAAGCGACCGCAACGAAGTACTCCAGTTGACGGAAGAGCACCCGCACTCCTCGTGTTCGGGCTGGGCCTTTGGGCACCGATCTCGCTGAGGCTAACGCGTTGCAGGCAGGTGGGCCAAGCAAGCCCCCGCCACGGTTGGCTCACGATTTGTGGAGATTCGCTGCTTCTGGGCCGCTCGGTGTTGCAGCCCCCGCGAATACCGAAGCATCGGTGTGGCTTTCACCCAAGTGCGGCTGGAATCTGATGCCTGGCCCACGCAATGCCGGCGGCCATACCCACTCGTTGCGCACCTGAAGCAACCGAACTCGATCGGTGATCGGATCGTTACCGTGACGAGCGAGCCAAGCTGTCATTGTTTGCTGAAACCGGTGATCAGCGGGTAACCAGTAGGATATCCGTGTGTTGATCGCACCATCTCGAAGGGTGGACGCTATGCGTCGAGGTGTTCGTTATCTATTTGTTATGGTCGCGATCACGGCGATGGGCCTGGTGGGATCGATCGGTCGCAGCACCGCCGCCGTGCCGGTACCGCAACCCACCCCCGAAGTCGCCTCGGTTTTGCCCGCTGACGGCGCCGTGGTGGGTGTAGCGCACCCGGTCGTGGTGACGTTCACCGCGCCGGTGGCCGATCGGGCCGCCGTCGAGCGGTCAATCCACGTGACGTCGCCCGGTGGTACCCCCGGGCACTTCGAATGGGTCCAGAACACCGTGGTGCAGTGGGTTCCCAACCAGTATTGGCCCGCCCACACCCACGTCTCGGTGGGCATACAGGCCCTGACGACCGGCTTCGACACCGGCGATGCGCTGCTCGGTGTCGCCAGCATCTCCAAGCACACCTTCACCGTCAGCAAGGACGGCGAGGTGCTGCGCACCATGCCGGCGTCCATGGGCAAGCCCAGTCGGCCCACCCCGATCGGCAGCTTCACCGCGCTGGAAAAGGAGCGCACCGTGGTGATGGACTCGCGGACCATCGGCATCCCGCTCAGCTCCCCCGAGGGATACAAGATCACCGCCCAGTACGCCGTTCGCGTCACCTGGAGTGGTGTCTACGTGCACTCGGCCCCGTGGTCGGTTGATTCCCAGGGCTACGCCAACGTCAGTCATGGTTGTATCAACCTCAGCCCCGACAATGCCGCGTGGTACTTCAACCAGGTGAATGTCGGCGACCCCATTCAGGTCGTGGCCTGAGCGTCACCGCCGAATCCGCGGCGCGGCCTTGGCTCGCTTGCGCAGGCCAACGGGGCGTTGTGATGACCGTCACAGCCGTTGAACGGAAGCCTGGCCCGCGGGCGTTCGTTCCGGTAGACGACTGGATCTGAACGAGAGGCGGCCCATGACCGGTGCAGCGAAGCACGCGAAAGTTAGCTCTACAGGCCCGATCAGCGCCGCGCGGCAGCAGGTCGCCGAACGCATCCGCGAGTTGGACGCCCGCGACGAACAGTTCCGCAACACCAAGCCCGATTCCGCCTTACAGCGCGCGGCACGCGAACCCAACCTCCGACTCCCGCAGATCCTGGAAATCTTTGCCGACGGCTATGCCGATCGCCCAGCACTGGGCTGGCGGGCCCGCGCATTGAACACGGACCCCGCAACCGGCCGCACCAGCGCGCAACTGCTCCCCCGGTTCGACACCATCACCTACCGCGACCTGTGGGCCAAGGTCCGCGCCATCGCGGGCGCATGGCGAAACGACGCCACGAATCCAGTTGCGCCCGGAGACTTCGTCGCCACCGTCGGTTTCGCAAGCGCCGAATACCTCACCCTCGATCTGGTATGCGGCTACCTCGGTCTGGTGGCCGTTCCGCTGCAGCACAACACGTCCGCGTCACGCCTGAAGCCGATCGTCGACGAGGTCGAGCCATCGATATTGGCCGCCGGTGTCGGCTATCTCGACCTCGCCGTCGACGCGGCGCTGGGCAGCTCGTCGTTGCGGCGGGTCGTGGTTTTCGACTACCAACCCGAGGTCGACGAGCAACGCGAGGCTGTCGAACGCGCACAGGCGAAGCTGGCCAGCGCCGGGATCGCGGTGACCATCGAGACTCTCGATGAGATGATCGAACGCGGGCGAAGCCTGCCGCCGGAACCGATGTTCACCGGCGACACCGATGAGCGGCTGGCCATGATCATGTACACGTCGGGCAGCACCGGATTGCCCAAGGGTGCCATGTACACCGAGCGGATGCTCTGCAAGCTGTGGACCACCGAACTGATGCCCGACTTCACCGACACGCCTGTGATCAACGTGAATTTCATGCCGCTGAATCACCTGGGCGGCCGGATACCGCTGTCGACGGCGTTCCAAGCCGGTGGCACCAGTTATTTCGTCCCGGAAAGCGACCTGTCCACCCTATTCGACGACTGGAACCTGGTGCGCCCCACCGAAATGGGACTGGTACCACGAGTGGCGGAAATGCTGTACCAGCGCTACCAAAGTGCCGTCGATCGACTCGAAGCATCGGGTGCCGACACCACCGCCGCCGAGGCGCAGGCACGAGCCGAGCTGCGCGAGCAGGTCCTCGGTGGACGCATTGTGACCGCCTTCTGCGGCACGGCACCCCTGGCGGCGGAGATGCGCGGTTTCATCGAGACCTGCTTGGGCGTCCACGTTCTCGACGGCTACGGCCTGACCGAGGTCGGCATGGTGACCAAGGACGGCCGGATCATCCAGCCTCCGGTGCTGGACTACAAGCTCATCGACGTTCCCGAGCTGGGTTATTTCCTCACCGATAAGCCTTATCCACGAGGCGAACTGCTGGTGAAGTCGCTGACCGCCACACCCGGGTACTTCAAACGACCCGATGTCACCGCCAACGCCTTCGACCCCGACGGCTACTACCGCACGGGTGACGTGATGGCCGAACTGGAGCCGGGTCTGCTCGCCTATGTCGACCGCCGCAACAACGTGCTGAAGCTGGCGCAGGGTGAGTTCGTCGCCGTGGCACGCCTGGAAGCGGTGTTCTCCAGCGCGGCTCTGGTTCGTCAGATCTTCGTCTACGGCAACAGCGAACGGCCGTATCTGCTGGCCGTTGTCGTTCCGACCGACGACGCCGCGGAGAAGTTCGCCGGTGACGCCGATGGACTGAAAGCCGCCCTCGGCGAATCCCTGCGCCAGGCAGCAAAACTCGCCGAGCTGCAGTCGTACGAGGTGCCCGTCGACTTTGTGGTCGAGACCGAGCCGTTCAGTGAGGACAACGGCCTGCTCTCCGGAGTGGGCAAGCTGCTGCGGCCAAAGCTCAAAGAGCACTACGGTGCTCGGCTCGAACAGCTATATGCAGAGTTGGCCGAAAACCGGGTGACCGAATTGCGCGCCTTGCGCGACGGTGCCGCCGACCGCCCGGTGATCGTCACGCTGACCCACGCCGCCGAGGCGCTGCTGGGCCTGGCCGGCGGTCCGCCGGCGCCCGATGCTCTGTTCATCGATCTCGGTGGCGATTCCCTGTCGGCACTGACCTTTTCCAACCTGTTGCGTGACATCTTCGACGTCGACGTGCCCGTGGGAATGATCACGGGCCCGGCAACCGATCTGGCTCAGCTCGCGGAATACGTTGAGTCCGAGCGTGAATCGGGGTCACGGCGGCCGACCTTCGCCACGGTGCACGGGCGAGGTGCCACGCAGGTGCGCGCCGCGGACCTCACGCTGGACAAGTTCATCGACGCCGCAACCCTGGCCGAGGCCCCGACGTTGCCGCGCGCCACCGGCACACCGCACACCGTCCTGCTCACCGGCGCCAACGGTTACCTTGGCCGCTTCCTCATTCTGGAGTGGCTCGAGCGGCTTGCCGAAACCGGTGGAAGACTCATCTCCATCATCCGCGCCGCGGATACCGCGGCCGCCACCAAACGGCTGGAGGCTGTCTTCGACAGCGGGGATCCGCAATTGCTGGAGCGGTTCCGCGCCCTGGCCGCCGACCACCTCGAGGTCATCGTCGGCGATATCGGCGAGCCGAAACTTGGCCTGCCGCAGCCGACCTGGGAGCACCTTGCGCAAAGTGTGGATCTGATCGTGCACCCAGCCGCGCTGGTCAACCACGTGCTGCCCTACGACCAACTGTTCGGCCCCAACGTCGTGGGCACCGCCGAATTGATTCGCCTGGCAATGACAACGCGGATCAAACCTGTCACGTATATGTCGACCGTCGCGGTGGCCCTGTCGGTCGATCCGGGCACGTTCGTCGAGGACGGTGACATCCGTCTCGTCAGCGCGCTACGGCCGGTCGATGACAGCTATGCGAACGGGTACGCGAACAGCAAGTGGGCCGGCGAGGTGTTGCTGCGCGAGGCGCACGACACGTGCGGGTTGCCGGTGGCCGTATTCCGGTCCGACATGATCCTGGCGCACAGCCGGTATGCCGGGCAACTGAATGTGCCAGATGCGTTCACCCGGTTGATATTCAGCTTGCTGACCACCGGCATCGCACCGGCCTCTTTTTACCAGCCCGATCCGCAGGGAAACCGGTCGGTGGCCCACTACGACGGGTTGCCCGCCGACTTCGTGGCCGAAGCGGTTACCACTCTCGGTGGGCAGATCGCCACTGGCGCTGATGAGTCCGGGACGTACCACTCCTTCGACGTGATGAACCCTCACGACGACGGCATCTCGCTGGACGTGTTCGTCGACTGGCTGATCGCCGCGGGGCACGACATCCGGCGCATCGATGACTACGACGAATGGTTGGGCCGGTTCGCTACGGCCCTTCGCGCATTGCCGGACAAGCAGCGTCAGCATTCGGTGCTGCCGTTACTGGACGCTTACCGGAAGCCGGAGGCGCCGTTGCGCGGTGCGCCGGCCCCCACCGACGTCTTCCGGAGCGCCGTGCAGTCAGCCAAAATCGGCACAGACAAGGATATTCCGCATCTATCGGCGGCGTTGATCAAAAAGTACGTCGCGGATCTGCGCTTGCTGGGCCTGGTGTAGATGCGACTGAGCTAGCCGGGCAGCCCGTTCTTGATCGCGGCATCCTGCTTGCGACCGATGTCGAGGGCGACGGCCGGATCGATCGGGTCGTTGGGCGCGCTGTCGAATTCCAGCGTGACCACGGCCTTGCCTTCGATGAAGGCCAAGACCATCATCGCTTGGGAATTGTCCGGTGAGGTGCCCGAAATCGTTGTCCCATTGGAGCCGACGGCAAGCGGTTGCCAGTTCCCACTTACCTTGCCGTTGTAACTGCCTTGGGTGGTAGCCAATTCGGCCGCGGCCGCCGACGGATCGGCGGCGACCACGATGGTGTCCCACAGCCGGCGGCTACTGTCCGCGTTGGCGAACAGCTGGGCGACTCCCGGTGCATTGTTGGGGTTGAGCATCGGCGACTGGGGCGCGGTGAGGCCGCCACCGACGTCGTTCGGCTTGATCAGCAAGAACCCGTAATCCGAGGGCCGGCCCGACGGTGGCCCGGTGACCGCGCTCGAACTGGTCGAAGCGGGGGCACTCGACGACGGCGGCGAGGCTTTGTCAGCGCCGCCGCACCCGGTGCTCGCGGAGCCAACCACGACGAAGACGACGGCCCAGCCGGCGATGCCGATCCGATCAATTTCCACGCATGTTTCCTCCCACGTGTTATCGGTATCCGCCTTTCACCACGGCCCCCGACGCCGCCGGCGAAATGCTGGTGTGAACCAGGGTGGCTACGAACATATGCCCACTCGGCGCCCGGTGGGTAGCACACCTTGGCGTGCCTATGCTGGCGTGGATAATAGCGTCCCGGCGTGGAGGGAGATCGGTATGACGGCTGCAACGGCGCGCGCAGTACGGTTCGACGGTTATGGCGGACGAGAGGTGCTGTACGTGGCGGATATCGAGATGCCGTCCCCCGGACCGGGTGAGGTGGTCGTCGAAGTTCGAGCCGCCGGGATAAACCCCGGTGAGGCCGGGATCCGGGTCGGGGCGATGCACGAGATGTTCCCGGCCACCTTTCCCTCCGGCCAGGGCAGCGACCTCGCCGGCGTCGTCACCGCCGTGGCACCCGGGGTCACCGAGTTTTCGGTCGGCGACGAGGTCTTGGGATTCAGCCTGCGCCGGTCCAGCCACGCCACCCACACCGCGGTTCCGGTGGACCAATTGATCCGCAAGCCTCCCCAACTCAGTTGGGAGGTAGCGGGTTCGCTCTATGTGGTCGGTGCCACGTCCTACGCGGCTGTCCGCGCGGTGGCGCCTCAGCCGGGTGAGACGATTGCCGTGTCCGCCGCCGCGGGCGGGGTGGGCAGCCTCGTCGTGCAGCTTCTGGTGTTGCGCAAGGCGCGAGTGCTCGGCATCGCGGGGCCGGGCAACGCAGACTGGCTGCGCGCGCATGGCGTCATTCCGATCGCCTACGGTGACGGACTCGCTGAGCGATTGCGCGAGGCGGCGCCGGGCGGAATCGACGCCTTCATCGACCTGTTCGGCCCGGACTACGTCCAGCTCGCCGTCGATCTCGGCGTGGCGCCCGAGCGGATCGACACCATCATCTCGTTTCAGAAGGCGGGCGAGGTGGGCGCCAAGACCGAGGGCAGCATGGAAGCATCGACGCCCGAAGTGCTCGCCGAGATGGCCGACCTGGTCGTTTCGGGCACCATCGAGTTCGACATCGCCGCGACCTACCCGTTGGACCGGGTCGCTGATGCCTATGCCGAGCTCGAGCAGCGGCACACCCACGGGAAAATCGTTCTGCTGCCGACTAACTCATAGCGAGACCGCCGGACCGACAACGCCGGCCTGGACGATTCTGATGACCACGAAAGCGATGGCCACCACCAGGTACCCCCGCAGGGTGAACAGCCCCGCCCGGCGCATCGGCGACATCGTCGGACGATCGAGCATCGCGAGGTTGGGAGTCTGCCAGCCGGCCCGGTCCTGACGACGCACGGCCCGCCGCTCGGCACGCGTCAGCGACGACGCATCGTCGAGTTCGTCGACCTCTTCCGGGTCCAGGCCGCCGCCGAGCGTGCGCACGATCGCCTCGGCCTCGGCCAGGTTCCGGTGTCGCCGGCCGGCGAGGATCATCACGGCGCCGCCGACGATGCCCACCACCGCGCCGGCCGCGAGCCCCGCCTCGATGGTGGTCGTGGCGAGGCCGGGGAAGAACGTCGTCGCCGTCAACGCCAGCGACAGCAACACCAGACACCACACGATGGCCCACGCAATGATGTTCTGCCGCACCGTGTTCACCCACGGTCCCAGCACCGCCCGATCGTTGCACAGCAGCACCAGAAAGACGGTGGCCGAGGGAAGCAGCACCCCGGCGAGTGCCTGCACGCCCTGGGTCACCAGCCCCAGGATGTGATCGGGGCTCAAGGAGACCGCCGCCGAAACCGCGAGCAGTATCGCGTAACCGCCGTAGAACAGTGGCGCGTCGCTGATCTTCCAGTGCAGCGAGTGCCGCTTGCCCAGGGCATCGCCCACCGCGTAGGTGGTCGCCAGGCCAACGGCGTTGGCCCCGATCAGCGACGCGTCCAGCAGGATGATCGCGAACAACACCCCCACCGTGCTGCCCAGATGCTTCGACAACCCCGCGGCGACCGCGCCCGCATCGGTGAAATGGCCCGCATCGGGTGTGCCGCCCAATCCGAACGCCGTCACCGCCATCAGCGCTGTTGCGCCGACCATGACCACGACGATTCCAATGGCCAAATCCGCTCGCCCGTAAGGAATCCAGCGGGCGGTGATGCGCTTGTCCACCACGTTGGACTGTTGGAAGAACAGCTGCCACGGCGCGACCGTGGTGCCCACGATCGCGACCACCAGCAGCAGCACCGTCGAGTTGAGTCCACCGGGGAACTGCGGGATCAGCCCGGCCACGGTGGCTTTGGGAGTTGGACGCACCAGCAACACCATCGGGATGATCAGCACATTCACCGCGATCAGCAGAAACATCAACCTCTCCCAGCGGCGGAACGACCCGCCCGCCACCACGGCGAACAGCAGCACGGCGGCGGCCGGGACGGCGATGATCCTCGGGCAACCCAGGAAGCCGAGAGCCAGTGAGACACCGATGAATTCGGTGACGATCGTCAGGGCGTTCAGGACCAGCAGATCACCGACGCTGAAAGCGCCCCAGAACTTGCCGAACCGCTCGAATATCAAGCGCGCGTGCCCAACCCGGGCCACCGCACCCAGCCGCAGCACCATCTCCTGGTTCACGTACAGCACCGGAATCAGCAGTGCCAGCGTCCACAACAGGCCCATGCCGTAGTTCTGGCCGGCCTGCGCATAGGTCGCGACGCCGCCGGCGTCGTTGTCGCCGACCATGACGATCAGTCCGGGACCGGTGATGACCGCCAGGGTCCGCAGACGGCGCCAGCGTCCGCTAAAGGCAGCGTCCCCGTCGCGGCGGATGCGCCCGAACGCGCCGACGATGTCGCCGACGTGCGCGGCGTCCAACACGGCAGGGCTTTGCACATCCGAGCGCTCGTTTTGCCCCGTGGTAGCCGTTCGGCCGAACACCGAGGAGCGGCGGCCGCCGCCGGGGTGGATCGAAGTCATCGGATCCTCGCTATCTCCAACGGTTCTCACCTCGCGGTGAGGCAGTTGTGCTTGCGGCACTGCACGTGCCTACGGCGACGGGCGACGCTGTGGCGCCCGCCGCCGAGGCCTTGCGGAACGGTTCAGCGGTGGTTGCTGTCGGTGTTCGACGCGTGCCCGCCAAGCGACGCGGTGACCACCGCGATCGGCATCCTCGAGACGTACAGGTTGGCCCGCTCCTGCGGGGTCAGGCCGGCTCGCGGGTGAAACTTGTTGGCCAACAACCGGCCTGCACGCAGCATGGACCGCCCCCGCAACCTGGAAGCAGCGGAAAAACGGTGTGTAACAACAAAAGCCATGATCTTCTCCTGCCGGAGGCCCGATCGGCATCGGCACGGCGGGTCAGCCGCGCACGACCAAGCAGGGTCAGGCGGTGAAGAAAATGCCGGAACCGGATCGGGACAAGACGGATTTCGGATAGGGACTATCGCCGGGACTCATCTCGCCCTCACCTCCTCACGGCCAAGACACACGCGGGTGTCACCACATTCACCTGAACAAAAGAGGCAGGAATGACCCGCGGCACATACCGCAGGTCGCACCCCTCTCGTCGGAGCTTCGGCACTGCACGGCGTATCCGGAACATTCCAGAAGCCACTTGGGCTCAACCCTTGGGTCCGGGAAGAGCTGTCCTGACCCGGGGCGTCTCTCGACGTTCGGGGTCAGTGGCCTGTATCCATGCAGACGCCTCACCTACCGAGGTGCTTGCGGGTCCATAGTGACACCGCGGTCGCGGACTCGTCAAACGCTTAACGGATCCCTGACGCCCGCTGCCGCTCTCCCAGCGCCCGCTCAGGCGGCGCGCCTAGGCTCGATGCCATGACCACAACGTTGCAGGATGCCCGGGTCGCATCGACGCTCGACCGCATGTATGCCGAGTCGAAAAACCAGATGTCGCTGTTGCGCGAGCGGCGTGGCACTTTCGATCGACCGATGACCGCCCAGGAGCGGGCCGAGGCGATGAGCGAGTTCTACATCCCGGTGACACCGGAAGCCGGCCGACTGCTGTATTCACTGGTACGGGCCACCCGTCCGGCAACCATCGTCGAATTCGGTATGTCCTTCGGCATTTCCGCCATTCACCTGGCCGCCGCGGTGCGCGACAACGGCACCGGCCAGGTGGTGACCACCGAGCTGAGCGACACCAAAATCGCCGCGGCCAAACAGACGTTCGCCGAGACCGGCCTGGACGACGTCATCACCATCCTTGAGGGCGATGCGCTGTCCACGCTGGCGGACCTGGCCGGGCCGGTCGATTTCGTCTTGCTCGACGGCTGGAAAGACCTGTACCTACCGATCATCGAGCTCCTCGAACCGCGGCTGTCACCCGGCGTGCTGGTCGTCGCCGACAATACGAATTCGCCCGACACCCAGCCGTATCTGGACCGGGTGCGCGACCCCGACAACGGCTACGTGAGCTTCAACTTTCAGGTTCGCGACAGCGACAGCATGGAGATCAGCTGCCGTACAAGCGGTTAGGGACTACCTCAGCGATTCCTCGAGCCATGGCGTCAGCCACTTCACCCCTTCGGGGGTGAGATGGACGCCGTCGCTGCGCACCTTGATGCCGTCGACTTTGGCGGTATAGACGCCGTCGGGGCACAGCTTCTTGTTCAGGTCGAGGATCGCCACGTTCGGGTGGTGGCTAACGGTCTTGCGCAACATGGTGTTCCACAGGTTGACCCGATCCGGCTGGTCCTCCGGATACAGGCGGCCGTCCGGCTTTTCGCCGCCCCGGCTGTAGGGGACGGTGGCGACCACCACGTGGACACCCGTGGCACCGACGATGGTCAGCGCCCGTTCGAGTTCACCGTTGAGGTAGGCGTCGAAGGTCGGGTCACCGATGTGTGTCCACTGGCCCTCGTTGACCCGGTCCACCGTTTCCCAGCGGCCGATGACCAGCAGCGCGACGTCCGGCTGGTCCTGACTGACCTGCCTTGACCAGCGGATCGGCCAGCTGTCGCATTCGGACCGTTGGTCCAAAGTCTGGCCGATGTAGCGGTACGGCGTGCCCCGCACCAGGCTGCATCCGATGACGGTGTGGTCGAGGAACGCGAAGCCGGGCGTCGGGGGCAGGTAGTGCATCCAGGTCCAGCCGATCGAGTCACCGAACACCGAGACGGTGAACGGGCGGTTGGCATCTCGGGGTCGGCTTCCCCCGGGCGGCGACGGCGAGACCGCCGCGACCGCCGAGACCCCGGGCGGTAGTCCGACCTCGCGCAGGCCGGGACCGGTTCCCACCGGGACCGCCAACAGCGTCACCGCGGCGGCGCTGGCCACGGTCGCGGCCGCCAGCGGCAGCAGCGGCACCCGCGCCGGTCGCCAGCGCCGGATGGGCTGTTCGAGCAGCCAATACGACACCGCGGCCACCACCAGCGTGGCCCCGCACCGCGCGGCGAACAACGGCAGCCCGGACCACCCGGTGCGTTCGCCGTTGAGCGCCAAGAAGATTGGCCAGTGCCACAGGTAAACGCCGTAAGAAATGGTCCCCAGCCACACCAGCGGGCGCAAGGCGAGTGCGCGGGCGACGATTCCACGCTGCTCCAGGGCGACCGGGGCGACTACGAGCACCGCCGCGACCGCGACCCCGATCAGCAGACCGTGGCGGAATTCGTTACTGGCACCGGTGGCGTAGTGCGTCGCCGCCGCCAATCCCGCCAAACCCAGCACCGGCAGGATCCGGGCCACCCGACGTCCCCACCGCGTGCGGATCATGCACCAGCCGCGGTTCATCGACGGCCAGTCCCGCACCAGCAGGGCCGCCGACGCGGCACCGACCAGCAACGCCTGCGCGCGGGTGTCGGTGCCGAAGTAGATCCGGTCACGGGTGCTGTCCGACGTCATGACGATGGCGACCGCCGCGGAGGCCAGTGCGCCCACGGTGGCGATCAGGAACGTGGCGAACCGCACACCACCGACGGTGGCCCGGGTCAGGCGCCGCCTCGCTCGGGCGGCCAGCAGCAGGGTGACCGCGATGAGCAACACGGGCCACACGAAGTAGTACTGCTCCTCCACTCCGAGTGACCAGGTGTGCTGTAGCGGCGAGGGCGGAGCGCCCTGGGTGAAGTAGTCCGTCTTCTGGGCGACGAACCGCCAGTTCGCCATCCACAGGAATGCCGCGATGGCGTCATCGCGCAGGCCGGCGAGCGACCGGTCGGGAAGCAGTTGGCGAGCCGCGGCCACGGTGAGCACCATCAACACCAGCGCGGGCAGCAGTCGGCGCGCGCGCCGGATCCAGAAGCCGGTCAACTCGATACGACCGGTGCGTCCCAGCTCGTCCAGCAGCAGTGCGGTGATCAGGAATCCGCTGAGCACGAAAAAGACGTCGACGCCGATGAATCCGCCGCTGACGCCGGGGATGCCGCCGTGCCCGATGAGCACCAGCGCGACCGCGATCGCGCGCAGTCCGTCGAGTGCCGGGATTCCGCTGGCCCGTTCCGGTCCGTCCCAGATCCCCAGTCGGCCGACCCGGCGCACGGGGGCGACCCATCGGGGCCGAGCACGACGAGCCGGTGCGGGGTGATACCCGCCCGGCTCGGTGGTTGCTGTCAGCGCGCCGTGACTACCGTCTCGCCCGGCGCCAATGTCGATGCCGATACGTCGCTGCCCCTCCTGTTGATTTCAGCAAGCTAGCCTAGAGGCGAGCGCGCAGGATCACGTGGAGGACACGCAACGGTTTTCCGCTGTGCTGCGTTCGGTTTTCGTTTTGAAGCGTCAGGCCTCGTCAGGCGCGTAACCGAGGGTGCTCTTGACTTCCAGGTACTCGTGGAAGCCGAACTCGCTCCACTCGCGTCCGTTACCACTGCGCTTGTAGCCGCCGAATGGCGCGTTCATGTCGAATGCGTGATTGATCGTCACCCATCCCGCGCGGATCTTGCGTGCCACCTCACGCGCCTTGTCGAGGTCGGCCCCCGAAACAAAGCCGGCCAGTCCGTACTCGGTGTCATTGGCGATCTCGACGGCGTGGTCGATGTCGTCATAGCCGAGGATGCACAGCACCGGCCCGAAGATCTCCTCACGAGCGATCGTCATGTCATTGGTGACGTGCGCGAAGACGGTCGGCTTGACGTAGTAACCCTTGTCCAGCCCCGCCGGCCGGCCCGGGCCGCCCGCAACCACGGTGGCACCCTCGTCGACGCCTTTTTGGATCAGCCGCTGAACCTTCTCGAACTGCGTCTTCGACGCCACCGGCCCAATCGTCGTCCCTGCACCGGGTTGGCCCACCGTGACCTGTTCGGCTGCTTTCCGCGCGAGGGTAATGGCCTCGTCCATCCGGGAATTCGGCACCAGCATGCGGGTCGGCGCGTTACAACTCTGGCCCGAGTTGGGCATCATGTTGGCCACGCCGGCGCTGACGCCCTCGGCAAAGCCGTTGTCGTCGAGCACGATGTTAGGGCTCTTGCCACCAAGCTCCTGGGTCACTCGCTTCACGGTCGGGGCGGCTAGCTTGGCCACCTCGATACCGGCGCGGGTCGATCCGGTGAACGACACCATGTCGATGTCGGGATGGCTGGCCAGGGCCACGCCCACGCCCGCGCCGTCTCCGTTGACCAGGTTGAACACCCCGGCCGGCACGCCCGCGGCATCCAAGATCTCGGCGAAGATGTAGGGCGAATACGGGGCCACCTCAGACGGTTTCAGGATGACGGTGCAGCCGGTCGCCAATGCCGGATAGACCTTGACCGCAACCTGGTTGATCGGCCAGTTCCACGGCGTGATCAAACCGCAGACACCGATCGGCTCCTTGGCGATCAGGGTCGCCCCTTTTTGTTCGGAGAACGCGAAGTTCTTCAGGGCGTCGATCGCCGTAGTCAGGTGACCGATCCCGAGAAAGACCTGCGGCCCCGCGGCCAGTGACGGCGGCGCGCCGATTTCTTCGGTGACCGCCTCGGCCAGATCGTCGGCACGCTTCTGGTATTCGGCCAGGATGGCCTGCAACAGGTCCAGACGCTGTTCGCGAGTGCTCTGTGACCAGCTCGCGAATGCTCGCCGGGCCGCCTTGACCGCCACGTCGACGTCGTCGGCCGACCCCAGTGAAATCTTGCCGGAAACCTGCTCGGTCGCCGGGTTCTCCACGTCAAAAGTGTTGGGCCGCAGCGGCTCGACCCACTTGCCGTCGATGTAGAAGTTCAGGTATTCGCGCATCAGATCGATCCCTTTCTTACTCCGGTGGCCTTACTGGGTGCCTTCGGCATACCAGGTCCGGAATCGGTCGTACTTGGGCATCTCCTCGGAATTGGCCTTCGGATCGATGCACACGTGCACGACGCCGACTTTGCCACTGGCGTAGGCGCGAGCGATCGCCGGGCCGATCTCCTCTTCCTTCTCGACGTACTCACCGTGGCAACCGAAGCCCTCGGCAACCTTGTCCATCCGGACGTCCTTGCTCCAGTGCACACCGGGCTGCGGCGACGGCTGGGAGAAGGTGCGCTTGTACACGCCCACTTCCAAGCCCCACTGGTGGTCGACGCCCACCACGCACACCAATGGAAGGTTTTGCCGCGCAGCGGTTTCCAGCTCGGCAATGTGGAAGAGGAACGCCGAATCGCTGGTCAGCAGCATCACCGGGCGCTTACCGCCCTCGGCCACGGAGGCTCCGACCGCGTACGGCAGGCCGGTGCCGAGGTGGCCGAAGTTCTGGTTCCAGATCACGTCGCGCGGCTTGGACTGCGAGTAGGTCCACTGGAAAATCACGGTCGCGCCGCCGTCGCGCACCATGATGCCGTCCTCGAGTTCGTTGAACGCCTTAGTGGCCTCGACGACGTAGCGCGCCGGGTGGATGGGCGAGCGTCCGGACGGTGCCGATTCCGCCATGTCCGCAAGCTCTTTCGCATCCTTTTCGACCAGGACCTGTACTGCGGGTGCGGGTTTGCGCGCAAATTCCTTGAGCGCCTCGACCAGCTGCGGCACCACACCGCGCAGATCGCCGACCAGCGCCACGTCGACTGGGCGGTTGACGCCGATGGCGGTCGGGTCCTGCTCCACACACACCCATTTGCGGTTCGCATCGTTGCCGGCCCAATGCTGGGTCCGGCCGTAGTGCATCGGCTCACCCAGCTCGGTACCCAGCGCGACGCACAGGTCGGATTCCTCGACTGCCTCGTTGGCGGCCGGGGAGAACAAGTAGGGGAACGTCCGCTCCTGCAGTCCCGGGATGAACGAGGTGCCGCCGGAGGTTTGGATCACCGGGCAGGCCATCAGCTCGGCCAGCTCCCTGACCGGCTGTTGGGTACGGGAGGTGTGCACACCGTGGCCGACCAGCAGCACCGGGCTCTTGGCCTCGCGGATCAGTTTCACGGCCTCGGCCACCTCGCGGGTACCTGCGCACTGGTCGACCAGTCGGTACCGGTTGGGCGGCAACGGATCCGGCACGTCGAGCTCCTCGAGGATGACGTGCGACGGGAACTCGACGTAGGCCGGCCCGGGTGTGCCGGACATGGCCCGGCGGATCGCCTCGTGGATGATCTCATCGGTCTGGTCGGCGTACTCGATCGAGCTGCTGTACTTGACCGACGCTGCGAAAAGAGGTTCCTGCCGGACGAATTGGATGCGGCCGCGCCGTACCCGGCGCTCGGTGACGCGGGCCCGCTGCCCGCCGAGAAAGATCACCGGCGAGTTCTCCACGAGCGCACATTGGATCGCTCCGGCGATGTTGGCCATGCCGGGGCCGAGCGTGCCGATGCACAGGCCCGGCTTGCCCGTCATCCGCGACGCCGCCTCGGCCATGAATCCCGCGCTCAGTTCGTGGTGCGGTGCGACCACCGACCACCCGCGGGCGTCGGCCTCGGCGAACATGTGCACGAAGTTCGGGTCCGGGATACCGAACAGCGTGTTCACCCCCTCGGCCTCGAACAGGTCGAGGATGCGTTTGTAGACGGGCACGGCCATGGTGGGAAACTCCTTAGTGATAGATGACCGCGAGCGGCCCTGATGCCGCGAGGTCTTCGTGGACTATCGAGAGGGACTGAGGCAGAAGGTATTTCACGACTCGACCTTCAGCCCGAGCTGGTCGAGTATCTCGGCGGTGTGAGCGCCGAGCTCAGGCGCCGGCCCCGCAACCCGACCGGGTGTCTGGGAGAACCAGGTGGGTACCCCAGGGAAGCGCACCGGCCCGTGCGGGGTGTCCACCGTCTCGAACATGCCGACGGCGTTGAGGTGCGGATCGTCGAAAAGCGCGCCGGGTGTGTTCAGTGGCGCGGCCGGTATCTCGAGTTCGCGCAGCAGCGCCAACCACTGGGCGGTGGAACGCTCTTTCATCGTCTCGGCCACCAGCCCGTAGACGATGTCGATCTCGCGGGCGCGCTGTTCCAACGTCGAATACAGCTCGCTGGCCCACGGTGGCTGCACTGCTTTCATGAACGCGTTCCAGTGCTTGTCGTTGTAGATCAGCGCGGCGATGTAGCCGTCGCTGGTGCGGTAGGGGCGGCGGTTGGGCGCCACGGTGCGTGGATATACCGCGGGCCCCAGGGGAGGGTCGAACAGGGCGCCGTTGGCGTGTTCGACGAGCATGAACGACGCCATGGTCTCGAACATGGCGACCTCGACTTCTTGCCCCTGCCCGGTGCGCTCGCGATGGAATAACGCCATCGTCGTTGCGTACAGCGCCGTCAGCCCGGCAATCTTGTCGGCCATGATGGTGCCGACGTAATCGGCCTCGCCGGTCAATTGCTGTTGCACGGCCGGAAGGCCGCATTCGGCCTGGATCGTGTCGTCGTAGGCGGGGCGGTCGTGGTCGGGTCCACGTCGTCCGTACCCGTAGCAATTGGTGTAGACGATCGCGGGATTGATCGCGGTGACATCGTCGTAGCCGAAGCCGAGCTTGGCGACCGCCTTGGCGCGCATCGAGTGGATGAACACATCCGCCGTCTCGACCAAGGCGCGTAACGCACCCGCTCCGGCGTCGGTTTGCAGGTCCAGCACGATGCTGCGCTTGCCCCGGTTGACGTTGACGAACACCCCGCTCATGCCCGGGGCGGGGCCCACCGAGATGTAGCGGGTGTTATCGCCCTGGGGGGGCTCGACTTTGATGACGTCGGCGCCCATGTCGGCCATGATCTGCGTGCAATACGGCCCCATCACCATTGCGGTGAGGTCGATCACGCGCAGCCCGGCCATCGGGCCTGTCGGGCTAGCCATTGAGCGCTCCTTGGTCGGTTGAGCGGTGAGCCAGCTCGAAGCTGTAGCGGATGTGTTCGTTATGTCCGTGCGGGACGACCGGAAAAATGAGTGGCGCCTCGACGTATCGGATCGCATCCAGGTGGCTGCCGACCTCCTCGATGGTCCACGACGGCCGGCTCACGCCCGGGCTCTCCGCGATGACCGCCCGCGCCACCCGCCCCGCCAGCGCGATGAACAGTTCACCGGTCACCGAGCAGGATTCGTGCGCGAGCCAGCCCACCACGGGCGCAACGAGTTCCGGGCCCATCGGCGGATAGGCCGAGGTGTCGATGCCTTCCGCCATGCGCGTCACCGCCGCCGGCACGATCACGTTGCACCGCACGCCCTCGGCGGCGCCTTCGAGCGCGGCGACATTGGACAACCCGATCACGCCGGCCTTGGCGGCCGCGTAGTTGGCCTGGTTGTGGTTTCCGTACAGGCCGCCGATCGATGATGTCAGCACTATGCGGCCGTAGCCCGCGTCGCACATGAGCGGAAACGCGGGCCGCACAACATTGAAGGCACCGCGCAGGTGCACGTCGAGCACGGCGTCGAAGTCCTCGTAGCTCATCTCCTTCAGCGAGGCGCGGCGGACGTTGCCGGCGTTGTGCACCAGGACGTCGATGCGACCGTAGTGCTCGAGCGCGGCCGCGATGATCGCCTCGCCGCCCTCGCGGGTCGCCACCGACGCACTGCAGGCGACGGCCTGGCCCCCGGCCGCGGTGATCTCGTCCACCACCTGCTCGGCAGGACCGGCGTCGACACCGTCGCCGTCGAGGCTGCCGCCGGCGTCGTTGACGACCACCTTGGCCCCCCGCGACGCGAGGAGCATGGCGTAGGAGCGGCCGAGCCCCCGGCCGCTCCCGGTGACGACCGCTACCCTGCCGTCGAATCTCAAGTCAGCCATCTACGTTCTCAAGGACTAAACCGTCTAGGTCGCCTTTTGCACGCCATTCCTTGAGCAAGTCGTCGAACACGTAGAAGCCGGGCATATACGGATCGCCGATGGCCGAGCGGATACCCTCGCCGCCACCGCCGCCCTCATTGTTGTAATAGCCGGGCGTACACGAGACGGCGAATTCTGATGCGTCTATGGAGGTTTCGCGGATCGTCTTGATCCAGTCGTCTTGAGCTTCCTGGCTCGGTTCGACAGTCGTCGCGCGCCGCGCTATTGCTTCGGAAATAATGTAAGCGATGTGTTCGGCCTGTTGCTCGAGCATCGCGGTGGTGTTGCCTGCCACGCCGCCCTGAACGAAACCGGTGAAGAACTGGTTGGGAAAGCCTCGGCTGGTCATCCCGTGGAGTGATTTATAGCTGTCCCGCCAGTGCTCGAAGAGCGACAGGCCGTCGCGGCCCTCGATCACATCGACGGCGTACCGACGGCTGATATCAGTGGTGATCTCGAAACCGCTGGCGAAGATGACGCAATCGACCTCGTACTCAACGCCGTTGGCGACGATCCCGTTCTCGGTAAGCCGTTCGACGCCTTTGGATTCCGACACGTCAATCAATGTGACGTTTGGGCGATTGAACGTCGGCAGGTATTCGTCGTTGCTGCAGGGACGCTTGCACATGAAGCGGTAGTAGGGTTTGAGCGCTTCGGCGGTCTCCGGGTCATCGACGAGCTCCTCGACACGCCGCCGCAGACGCTCCATGACCTTGTAATCCTCTTCTTCGCGGAAGGTCATGATCTGCTCGATGCTCAGCGCCGTGGGATCGTCGGTAGCCGCGATCCGCGCGGTCAGATTGCGGCCGAGTTCAGTCCAGAAATCACACACCATGTCGGGCTCGTCGAACACCGCGCCTTCCCCCAACGGTGACCAACGGTGGAAGTTGCGCTTGCGTTGCTCCTGCCACCCGGGCTGCAACGAAGCCGCCCACTGCGGGTCCGTCGGCTCGTTGCCCCGCACGTCGACCGATGAGGGCGTGCGCTGGAACACATAGAGGTGCTTGGCATCTCGGCCCAAGTGCGGGACCAGCTGTACCCCGGTCGCGCCGGTACCGACAAGGGCGACACGCTTGTCACGCAGCTTGTGCAATCCGCCATTGGAATCCCCACCCGTGTAGTCGTAATCCCACCGAGCGGAGTGGAACATATGTCCGGTGAAGTCCTTGATACCCGGGATACCGGGGAGCTTGGGCCTGTTGAAGGAACCCTGTGCCATCACCACGAACCGGGCACGAATGTCGTCACCGCGGTTGGTGCTCAACCGCCAGCGCTTGATCGTCTCGTCCCAGCGGACCTCGCGAACCTGGGTGGAGAAGATGGCGCCGTCGTAGAGCCCGAAATGCTTTGCGATGCGGCAACAGTGCTCGTAGATTTCGGCGCCGTCGGCGAACTTCTTGGAGGGAAGGTAGTTGAGTTCTTCTAGCATCGGGATGTAGCAGTATGCGTCGTTGTCGCACTGGATGCCCGGGAAACGATTCCAGTACCAGACCCCGCCGAAGTCACCGCCCATCTCGATGACGTGCACATCGTCGACGCCGGCCTTCTTGAGGTACGAGCCGGCAAGCAGACCGGTGATGCCGCCACCGAGGACCGCCACGTCGATGTCCTCGTCGATCGGCGTGCGAGGCGTCACCGGCGTGTGGGGATCGACCTCGGAGAACTCCGCGAAGTCGTCCTTGAGTTCCAAGTACTGCTTCGAGCCCTCCGGACGCAGCCGCTTATCGCGCTCGAACAAGTACTTCTCGCGCAGCGCGGGGATATCGATGTCCTCTGGCGTCTGCGTCGGGGGGCAGGTATCAGACCGCTTATCAAACTGGGTCATCTATCTCAAAGCTCCTGCGGTTCGCCGGTGTTCATGTACTTCGACAATTGGTAGTGCAGATTGACGGTGCTGCGTTCGCGGTAGGGATTGGGCTTGGTGCCCGCGAAACCGAGGGACTTCATGCCGCGCTGCACGGCGGCCATATTGGAGAAGTCCTGCGGCAGAACCGAACGCCATCTTGGGTCACCGACCGGTGTGTACTCCCACTCCGTCTGAGGCTCTTGGCCTTTCGGGTACAGCTCGAAGACCGACACTTCGAAGATGCACTTGTCGGGGTTGTAGCTGGGGTGTGGCCGCGCGCCGTAGCACAGCGCGCTGGTCAGGCCCTGGCCGATCTGGAAATTCGGGAAGATCTGCCATGCGGTGCCGGCCTGTCCGAGGATGTCGGCGGGGATCGTCGGCCAGATCACCCCGCGGGCCTCGTCGTCGCGGCGCGCCGAGGCCAGCCAGTGCTCGAGAACCTTGTCGGCCGGTGTCCCCTCGGGCAGCTCGTCCACCAGCCGCTTGGCGGCGTCCACCAGCGTCTGGGTGGTGGTGGCGTTGGTTTCCTCCATCGTGTACACCTGCATCTGGGCGGTCGACACCCGCGGATCGGCGCCGATGCCGAGGCGAATCTTGGACTTGGTGGCCTCCATGTCCTCGGGTGCGTCGTAGCCGATGTGGCTGTGCCTGCCTTGCGCTTTCGCCCAGCCCTTGAATTCGCCGAACTTATTGAACTCGGGATGTGTGGTGTACACGTGGTAGGTCTCGTTGAAGGCCTCGAGCGCGACCTTCCAGTTGCAATCGAACGACAGCCACTTGCGCCATTTGTAGCGCATGTTCTCCAGGCCGAACGGGTCGAGAATTTTCGCGGCGGGAAACAGGAAATCGGCCAGCGGCTCGCAGTCGGGGTCCATGTTGATCCACAGCCAGCCGCCCCACGTATCGACCCTGACCGGCCGGAGGTGGGTGCGCTCGGGTGTGAGCGCGTCCTGCCAGTCCTGCTGTTCGCGGATATGAGTGCACGCGCCGTCCAGACCGTAGGTCCAGCCGTGGAACCCGCACACGAACGACTTTCGGGTTCGGTCACAGGCATTCTTGGCGCCCTCGGGGGTGTCGATCAACCGGCGACCACGGTGCATGCACACGTTGTGGTGGGCGTGGAATTCGTTGCTACCGGTGCGCACCACGATGATCGAGTCGTCGAGGATGTCGTAGGTCAGGTAACTGCCCACCTCGGGCAGTTCTTCGACTCGGCCGACCTGCTGCCAGACCTTGCGCCACAGCCTGTCGCGTTCGGCGCGGGCGTAGTCCTCGGAGATGTAGGCCTCGACGCCGATCGTCATCGGTTTCGAGAGTTCCTCGGTCGCTCCGGGATTCGCGCCCTTGGCTTGGTTGGTCATCACATCCTCCTGATCGCCGCGCGGAAGGATTCGTCCTTGAGGAACAGCGACGTGTTGTCGACGCCGAGGTGGCTCCACTTGAGGTTCAGGCCGCCGTCGACGAGCAGCGTCTGGCCGGTGATGTAGCTCGACATCTCCGACAAGAGAAAAAGGATGGCGCCGGCCTGCTCCTCGGGCCGCCCGCGCCGACCCATCGCGATCGCCTGCCGGTCGCGGCCGCGGTCCTCGTCGACGTAGGTGCGCGAGGCCGCCGTCTCGGTGACGCCGGGCGCCACCGCATTGACCCGGATTTCCGCCAGCGCCAGCTCTAGGGCCATGGTGCGGGTCATTGCCGTGATCGCGGCCTTGGCCGTCCCGTAGGCGATGTGAAACGGCGCGGTGTTCATGCCGCTGATCGAGGAGATCGACACGATCGACCCCGGCTGTTGCTGCGCGACGAGCTCACCTGCCACGGCCTGGCTCATGAAGAATGCGGTTTCGAGATTGTCGGTGAAGATCTTGCGCCAGTCGCTGCGCGTCACCCGGGTCGACGGCATCCACGTCGATGGCTGCGCGCCGCCGGCGACATTGACCAGCCCGTACAGACGGCCCTCGGCGCGGCGCGCATGGTCGATCACGGCGGCGATGCCCTCGTCGGTGGACGCGTCCGCGGCGACGGGCACCACGGGCAGCCCCTGCTGTGCCAGCGGGGCGATGTGCTCGTCCAGGTTTTCCTTCGACCGGCTCACCGCGATCACGGTGGCCCCGGCCCGGGCGGTCATGGCCGTGACGGTCGTGCCGATGCCGCCCCCGCCGGCACCGGAAACCACCACGACGCGACCGTGGAGCCCTAGAAGATCCTCGTGATCGTCCATGACCTGCTTTCGCCTTCCGCCGACGAGCGTCCGCAGCGGGATCATTGCCGTTTTGTCCGGACAAAATATGGCATTCTGTCCCTTGGAGAACACTATTCCGATCGGCGGACTTGACTGTCAAGGTCGAGCCGCGGCACTTTCCCGGCTATTGTCTGGACTAGACGGAGTTGATAACGTCCAGCCCAAACGGCTGACGGAAGGACCTCGGCGAGCATGTCCATCTCACGGGCCATCTCAACGCAGCCCTCGCGGTATGCCCCACCGAACTCCGAGCCAGCCCCCATCGACGTCGCCGAGGGCTGGGAGCTCGAACGGGTCACCGCGCCCAGCCGGCTGTTCGGCGCCAACGGGTTGCGCACCGGACCGGATGGTCGCATCTACATCGCCCAGGTGACCGGCAGTCAGATCAGTGCACTCGATCACCGCACCGGGGAATTGGTGACGGCCAGCCCCAAGGGCGGCGACATCGTGGCGCCCGACGACGTCGCGTTCGACCCCAGCGGCAACCTGTATGCGACCGAGGTGATGGACGGCCGGGTCAGCGTCCGCGATACCAGCGGCCGAACACGAGTGCTGCGCGACGACGTTCCGTCGGCCAACGGCATCACCTTCCATGCGGGCCGGCTGTTCATCGGTGAATGCCGTGCGGGCGGGCGGCTGCTGGAATTCGACCTCGCGGGCGGTCCACCGCGGGTGATGTTGGAAAACGTCCCGTCGCCTAACGCGATGGAGGTCGGCCCGGACGGCTTACTCTACTTCCCGGTGATGGGCGCCAACGAAATCTGGCGCGTCAGTCCCGACGGTGGCGAACCACAGTGTGTGGCAACCGGTCTCGGGGTGCCCGACTCGGTAAAGTTCGACCCACACGGTTACATCGTTTCGACTCAGGTGGCAAGCGGACAGGTGCTGCGCATCGATCCGCGCACCGGCGAGCAGCGGCTGCTCGCCCAGCTGAATCCGGGCCTGGACAACTGCACCTTCGTCGGCGACCAGCTGTTCGTCTCCAACTTCACCGGCGAGATCACTCAGATATCGCCCGACGGCACAACGCGATCCGTGTTGGCGGGTGGCCTCAACTGGCCGATGGACCTGGCGGTCGGCCACGACGGGCAGCTCTACATCGCCGACGGTACGTACTTCTACGTCGCACTGCCCGACGGGTCCTTGCACACCGCGGGAATGTTGTTCAGCCCAGGCTATCCCGGATTCCTGCGCGGCATTGCGGCGAGCGCACCCGGCGAATTCGTCGTCACGACATCGGGCGGCCAGGTGAGCCGCTACCGGCCGGAGGCGAACGAAAGCGACGTGCTGGCAGACGGTTTCGACCAGCTCTATGGTGTCGCGCTGGGCCCCGGCGGTGTGGTGTTCGCCGAGCTGGGCACCGGCCGGGTGCTGTCGCTGCGAACCGGTGGCATCGAGGTGCTGGCGACCGGGCTGCGTGAGCCGGTCGGCGTCGCGATCGACGCCGACGGGTCGTGTCTGGTCGCGGAGGCCGGAGCGGGACGGGTAATCAGGGCGAACGGCTCGAGGATCGACACCGTGATCGCCGATCTGCAACGCCCGCAGGGCATTCTGGTTCGCGACGGTGTGCTCTACGTCGTCGACGCCGGCGCCAAGGAGTTGATCGCGTTCGACCTGAGCACCGACGTACGGCGGACGATCGCGTCCGGGCTGCCGGTCGGTCCGCCGCCGGGCGTGATGCCCAAGCCGCTGCGCGGCATGCCGCCGTTCTCCGGGCCGCAGGGACCATTCGCCGGCATCACCGCCGCGGCCGACAGGACGCTCTACATCTCGGCCGACGGAGACGGCAGCGTACTGGCCTTGCGCCCGACACCGGCCGGTCCATGATGCCCCAGGCCATCGCGGGCGACCACCGCTACCTACAGATCGCACGCACGCTGCGCAAGGAAATCGTCGACGGCGTTTACCCGGTGGGCTCACAACTGCCGACCGAGCACCAGCTGTGCGAGCGCTTCGCGGTGAGCCGCTACACCGTCCGCGAAGCGCTGCGCCGGCTGCGAGAGGACAACCTGGTCGCTTCGCGGCCGCGGGCGGGCACCCGGGTGGTTCCCCGACCGGCGTCGAGTTCCTATGCCCAGGACGCGATGTCGATCGACGACCTCCTCGCATTCGCGGCCGGCGCCCAGCTCACGATCGAATCCAACGCCATGGTGACGATCGACGACGAGCTCGCCGCTCGGACCGGCCTGGAGATCGGCACTCAATGGCTGTCGGTCCGCGGCTACCGGCAAGCCGACGGCGCGTCGGTGCCGATGTGCCGAACGGAGTACTACATCAGCCGCACTTTTGCCGCGGTCGGCAGGCTGCTGCAACGCCATGCCGGGCCCATTTTCCCGTTGATCGAGGATCTGTTCGGTGTGAGCGTCGCCGAGTTGCACCAAGAGATCGCTGCCGTATTGCTGTCGCCGGAACTGGCCGACGGCCTCGGTGTTGAGGCGGGGACGGCCGCGCTGCAGATGCGGCGCACCTACACGACCTCCGACGGCGAAGTGGCCCAGGTGACCATCAACACCCACCTGTCGTCGAGGTTTCGGTACGCGATGACCATGCGTCGCGTGGATGAATAAGGGCGCCCAAGATGAGGTCGCGGTGATCGCCAGGGCCCCCCAGGACGCGGCACATGCGGCGCAGGCTTACCAACGCGGGTTATGGGTGCACACGACGCTGGCCGATACACTGCGCATGGCCGCGGAATCGTCGCCTCGGCGAATACTTCTGGTAGACGGGGATATTCGGCTCGACTGCGGCACTCTCCACACCCAGGCCAGGGCGCTGGCCGCCGCGCTGTTGGCGCGCGTGCCGGCGGGCAGCATCGTGTCGTTCATGTTGCCGAACTGGCACGAGAGCGCCGTCATCTATCTGGGTGCGACACTGGCCGGGATGGTGGTGAATCCGATCCTGCCGTCGCTGCGTGACCACGACCTGCGTTTCATCCTCGACGACGCGCGCACCGCAATGATTTTCGTGCCACGGCATTTCGGCGGCCACGACTTCGCGGCGATGCTCGAACGTGTGACGGCCGGAATGAGCCGTGCGCCGGAAGTGGTGGTGCTGCGCGGTGACGCCGGGTCGAACACACCGTATGCGGCTTTGTTGGAGCAGCCGGCCGATGCCGCACCTCTTCCGACGCTGGATCCCGATTCCGTGCGAATGATCCTCTATACCTCTGGCACCACGAGCCGCCCGAAAGGCGTGCTGCACACTCACAATTCGATACACGCCCTGATCTGCCAGATCCGTGACCATTGGATGATCGCCCCGGGTGACGCATTTTTGGTCCCGTCGCCGGTCGCGCACATCGGCGGCTCGATCTACGCATTCGAGTGCCCGCTGCTGCTGGGCACCACCGCGGTGCTCATGGATAGATGGGATGCATCGGAGGCGGTCGCCCTGATGGACTCGCAGCGGTGCACCCACATGGCGGGGGCCACGCCATTTCTGCAGCAGCTGTTGTCCGCCGCCGAGCGGGCCGACACCCGCCTGCCCGGCCTGAAGGTGTTCATCTGCGGCGGCGCGTCCGTATCGCCATCGCTGATCCGCCGTGCCGCAGACTATTTCGACCGCGCGGTGATCACCCGGGTGTACGGCTGTACGGAAGTGCCCGTCGCGACCGTCGGCGCTCCCCGCCCGAACGAAGCCGGCTACGCCGCGGACACCGACGGCAGGCCCGGGATCGCCGAGATCAAGGTCGTCGCCCACGAGGCCGCACCCGCCGGTGACGGCGAGATCTGCGTGCGCGGTCCGCAGATGTTGCTGGGCTACCGTCACGCCGAAGACAGCGCCGACTCCTTCGACGCCGCAGGCTTTTTCCGCACCGGGGATCTCGGGCGCTGGGTCTCCGCCGGTTTCGAAGACCAGTACCTCGTCGTGACCGGCCGGGCCAAGGACGTCATCATCCGCAGCGGCGAGAACATCTCGGCCAAGGAGGTCGAGGACCTGCTCGCCGACCATCCGGGCATCGCCGAGATCGCGATCGTCGGGCTGCCCGACGAGCGCACCGGGGAGCGGGCCTGTGCGGTGATCGTGCCCGCGGGCGCGGCGAACCCGGACGTCGCGAGTCTGCTTGAACTGCTGGTGAGCAAGGGCGTCGCCAAATTCAAGGCACCCGAACAGGTCGTGATCTGGGGCGCCCTGCCCAAGAACGACGCGGGCAAAATACTCAAGCATCAGATCCGGGCGGCGCTGATTAAGGATGGGTGAGATGCAGGTCGCAATCGTCACGGGAGCGAGCAGCGGTATCGGCTTGGGGTGTGCAACAAAACTCGCCGACATGGGCATGGCGGTCGTGGGTACCGGCCGCGACGAAAGTCGGCTGGCCGGACTGGAAGAGGCGATCGGCGATCCGGATCGCGTCGCGACACTCGCTGTCGACTTGACCGACGACGACGCGCCGCGCCGCATCGTGGACCTCGCGGTCGACCGGTGGGGCCACATCGACTTCCTGATCAACAACGCCGGGGCAGGCAGCCCCAAGCCATTGCATGAAACCGATGACGAAACCCTGGACTACTTCCTGGGTTTGATGCTGCGGGCGCCGTTTCGGCTCGCTCGTGACGTGCTGCCGCACCTGGCGCCCGGGTCGGCGATCATCAATGTGACATCGACGTTCGCGGTTGTCGGCGGCCTGCGCGGCGGCGCCTACTCCGCCGCCAAGGGCGGGCTGACCGCGCTGACCACCCACATCGCCTGCCAATACGGTGCGTCCGGCATCCGCTGCAACGCCGTCGCGCCCGGGGTGACGGTGACGCCGATGGTTGAAAAGCGCCTGGAGGACGAGCGATTTCGCAAGATCAACACCGAGATGACGCCGCATCAGCGGTTGGGCCGCATCGACGACATTGCCAGCACCGTCGCATTCCTGTGCTCGCCGGGCGGAAGCTTCATCAACGGCCAGACGATCGTCGTCGATGGGGGATGGAGTTCGACGAAGTATCTTTCAGAGTTCGCGTTGTCATCGCAGTGGATCGAGCGATGAATCTGTTCGCGATGCTCGATCAGGCCGCGAGCCGATTCCCCGATCGCGGCGCCGTCTACCACGGTGACCGCCGCGTGTGCACGTGGGTGGAGTTGCGGGATCGGGCGTTACGGCTGGCCACGTCGATCCGCCAACAGCATGGTGTGGGTGCTCGTATCGCGATAGCGACCCACAACCGTCCCGAGATCATCGAGCTGATGTTCGCGATCTGGTCCGCCGAATGCGTCGTCGTCCCGGTCAACTACAAACTGCATCCGCGCGAGACCGCGCAGATCCTCGAGGATGCCGGCGCAGCGCGGGTCTTTGCCTCGTCGGGCATTGGCGCCGAGCTCGCATCGATCTGCACCACGCCCACGGAAGTCATTGCATCCGAGGCCTATTCACGGCGGCTCACGGCCGCCCCATCGGCGCCGCCGCCCACGGACCCGTCGGCGCTGGCGTGGCTGTTCTATACGAGCGGAACCACCGGCCGGTCGAAGGGCGCGATGCTCTCGCACCGCAACCTCACGGCGATGACGGTCGCGCACCTCGCCGATATCGACGCCCCGGACGAGGGCGGCAGCCTGGTGCACGCGGCCCCGATGTCGCACGGCTCCGGCCTGTACGTTCTGCCGTACGTGCTGCGCGCCACCCGCCAGGTGGTGCCCGAATCGGGTGCGTTCGATCCCGACGAGTTCCTCGATCTCTGCGAGCATCACCCCGCCGCCAGCGCGTTTCTGGCCCCGACGATGGTGCAACGGCTGGTCGATACGGGCCGCAGCCGCCCGGCCAATCTGAAGACAATCGTCTACGGTGGCGGCCCGATGTATGTCGAAAGCCTGCGAAAGGCGATCACGGCTTTCGGCCCGATCTTCGCGCAGATCTACGGGCAGGGTGAGTCACCGATGACCATCACCGGGTTGCGTCGTGCCGATCACGAATCCGACGACGAGGCGATCCTGGGTTCGGTCGGTTATCCGCGGTCGGGGATGGAGGTCGCGGTGCTGCGCGCCGACGGCGGCCCGGCGCCAATCGGCGTAATCGGCGAAATCGTTTGTCGCGGAGACGCGGTCATGTCCGGATACTGGCACAATCCCGACGCGACCCGCACCACGCTCAAAGATGGCTGGCTCTACACCGGCGACATGGGCTCATTCGACGCGCGCGGCTTTCTCACGCTGCGGGATCGGTCGAAGGATGTCGTCATCAGCGGCGGGAGCAACATCTATCCCCGCGAGGTGGAGGAGGTCCTGCTCGAGCACCCCGGCGTCGCGGAGGCATGCGTGGTGGGGGCCCCCGACCCCGAGTGGGGTGAGGTGGTGGTCGCTTTCATCGTCGGCGCGGTCGACCCCGCGGCGTTGGACGCACATCTGTTGGAGCGCATCGCCCGCTTCAAACGGCCCAAGCGCTACGAATTCGTCGACGAGTTACCAAAGAACAGCTACGGCAAGGTGCTCAGGCGGGAACTGCGCACCAGCCTGGCGCAGTGAACCCGCCGGGCGCCGCCGTAACTGCCACAAGAGACTAAGGAGGTCGAAATGAAGTGTCGTGCCGCTGTGATCCGCGGGGTCGGCCAGGACTGGGAGATCCGCGAGATTGAGCTTGATCCGCCCCGCGGCGGTGAAGTCCTGGTGCGGATGGCCGTCGCCGGAATCTGCCACTCCGACGACCATTTATTCACCGGCGATGTGGTGCCGCCCCCCGAGGTGCTGGCTGCGAGCGGTCAGCCCGCGCCGGACTGGTTCCCACTGCTCGGCGGTCACGAGGGTGCTGGTGTGGTCGCGGAGGTCGGCCCGGGCGTGACGACGGTGCAGCCGGGGGACCATGTGGCGCTCTCGTTCATTCCGGCGTGCGGCAGTTGCCGGTTTTGTGTAAACGGGCAGAGCTACATCTGCGACATCGGCGCGAGCCTGTTCGTGCGGGAGATGCCCACCGACGGAACGTGCCGTCGACATCTCGGTGACGAAAACCTGCTCGCCTATGGGCAACTCGGCACGTTCGCCGAATACGCGGTGCTCTCGGAGAGGTCCGTCATCAAGATCGACGAGGCGATCCCGTTCCATGCCGCCTCGCTCGTCTCGTGCGGGGTCAGCACCGGTTGGGGTTCCGCGACGATCTCGGCGGGCACCGAACCCGGCGACACCGTCGTCGTCATCGGCGCCGGCGGGGTCGGGATGAACGCCCTGCAAGGAGCGCGCGCCGTCGGCGCAAAATACGTCGTCGCGGTGGATCCGGTTGAATCCAAGCGGGATTCGGCCAAGATTTTCGGAGCCACGCACACCGCCGCCTCCGCCGAGGAGGCGATACCGCTGGTCAAGGACATCACCCTGGGCCTGATGGCGGACCGCGTCGTGGTCTGTCCCGGCGTGGTGCATGTGGACTTGATCCCGCTGGCGCTGACGCTGCTTCGCAAGGGCGGGATCTGCGTGCTCACCGGCATCACCCCGTACACCGAGCCCCCGGTCCCGTTGGTCCTGCAGGAAATGACGCTGTCGGCCAAACAGTTGCGGGGAGCGCTCTACGGCGGGATGAATCCACGCACCAGCGTGCCGATGCTGTTGTCGTTGTATCAGGCCGGCGCGGTGAAACTCGACGAACTGGTCACCCGTCACTACCAGCTCGACCAGATCAACGAGGCGTTCGTGGATCTGCGCGAGGGCCGCAACATTCGCGGAGTGATCGATTTCGCGGGCTTCTAAACCACCGAACTCGCAGCGGCTCAGTCGGATTCGAAATGACTCCGGATGCCGGCCAGCATCTCGCCGTGCGCCTTGACCGCCTCTCGGATGGTCACCCTGGCCAATAGCCGGGGCGCGGTGATCCCTATCCGCTCGGTGACGCGGGTGCCGTCGTCGACCGGATCGAAACTCACCGTGCCGCGCAACCGCACCCCCGGCGACTGATCGGCCTCGGTCAGCACATCGCCGCTGGCGGGCACTCGCAGGCGGGCCTGATAGGCGGTCCGTATTGTCAACGGTCCCAATCGGATTCGGTCGACCACCCGGTAGGTCTGCTGGTATCCATCCTGGGTTTCGCTGCGGGACACTGTTTGCACGGACACGATCAGCGGGTGCACGAGCTTGATGTTGTTCAGGTCCACGTAGAAGTCGCGCACCGCGTCGGGCGGCGCGGGCACTTGCTCAGACAGCGTCCGGTCGGTGTGGACGGTCCACCAGTTCATAGAAGGAACCTAGCCCGACGACGATGTCGCGCTTACCGTGGACCCACAAGCGAGCGGAGAAGACATGGGCACTCACGGCCAAGTGGTCGAGCGCTACCTGGAATGCCTGGCCGCTCACGACTGGGATGGACTGGCCGACACCATTGCCGAGGAAGGTTTGACCCGGGAGGGGCCGTTCTGTGACGTCGTCGAGGGCAAGGCGCGCTATGTCGCCTACCTGCGCAAGATATGCACGAATTTGAAAGGCCATCGGTTGCAGGTACACCGGGTCTCACATGTGGACGCCCGGGTGTCGTACGCCGAGCTGTTCGAGACATTCGAGGTCGACAACGTTGCCACCACGTGGCCCGAATGCATTCTTTTCGAGCAGGACGACGACGGCCTGATTTTCCGGGTGAGCGTGTTTTTCAAGCAGCGGCAGGCCGGCACCGCGTAGCGGTCTATTCCCTCGCTCGCGGAAGTGACCTAGCGTGTCATGGATGGAGGCAGATGGAACTGCGGAGTCGGTGTCGGTCGAGAAATTGCACTCGGGCGACCCGATCACCGATTGTGGTCAGCGGTACATAGTTCTCGAGTCAAAATCCCTCGGCGACAGCTGCGTAGTGCTGGAGCTGGAGTCCAGGGTGGACCACCAGCTGCAAGTCATCGAAAAGTCGTTTCCGGCCGGGTATCAGGTTGACAGGGCACATCACCGAATTCTGTAAAGCCAATCCTGATCGTCCGGATAATGCGCGAGTAGCCGTCCGACGGGTACCGCGCTTTCGTGTTGTGCGGCCCGATGTGGTCAATGAGACGACCCCGTTAAGCGTGGCGGCCGTTGATCGTTGGGATCGTTGGGGTCGGGCTCACCGAACCAGCGTGACGGCTCGTGCTTGCCGTACGCGTCGTGCCAGTCCCACCACTCGTAGGGAGCGGTCTGCGGGTAGCCCTCGGGCGAATCCTCCCAGTTCTCCTGGCGTCCCAATGCGGTCATGTCAAGGAAGCTCCAGGTGGTCCCCAGCGCCTCGTCGCCGCGGTTGTTGATGAAGTAGGTGCGAAACACCCGGTCGCCGTCGTGGATGAAGGCGTTGGTGCCGTGCCATTCGTCCACTCCGAAATCGATGTCGAAATCATCGGTGATGGTGTACCACGGCATTTTCCAGTCCATCCGCGCCTTGAGCCGCTCGATGTCGGCCTGCGGCGCGCGCGAAGCGAACACCAGCGTGGTGTCGCGCGCGTTCAGGTGAGCCAGATTGCCGACGTGGTCGGCCATCATCGAGCAGCCGCGGCAGCCGTGCTCGGGCCAGCCGTCGATGCCGGGCCCGTAGAAGGCGCGATAGACGACCAGTTGACGCCTGCCCTGGAACAGACCCAACAGGTTGACCCTGCCCTCCGGTCCCTCGAATTCGTACGCGGAGTCGACGGCCGTCCACGGCATCCGGCGCCGCATGGCCGCGAGCGCATCATGGGCCCGGGTGAGTTCCTTCTCCTTTGCCAGCAGTTGCTGGTGTGCCTGCGCCCACTCCTGGGCCGACACGATCGGCGGTGTGTTCATCGCTGTCTTGCCTTTCGGTCTCGGATTTCAGGCCAGCGGCGAGAGGCCGACGGACGTGAGCAGGTAGGCGTCGTGGTCGGTGGCGTCGCCGGTGGCGATCTCGAGCACCGACTTGCCCACCTGTTCGGCGGTGAGCGCGGGACCGGTGGCCTGCACGAAGGAGTCGACGTCGACGCCTTGCCGCTCGGCGTAGGCCGCCACGGCCGCGGCGCCCAGGTCGGTGGCCGGCGTCAACCGCGGCAGCACGGCGGTGAAGCCGATCCCGAGCCCCGCGCGTTGCGATTCGATGGCGGCATAGCTGGAGATGAACCTGACGGTCGCCTTCGCACCCGCATAGCCGCCAGACAGTGGTGATCCGTTCAGCGCGGCGCCACTGGACATCGCAATCACCGAGCTGCCCGGTGCCAGTGGGTGTCGCAACGCATGGCGAATCCAGTGGAATGCCTGTGCGACGTCGGAGTTCCAGTTCTCACTGAACGTCTCCCAGGTCTGCTCGTGTAACGGCGTCATCCGCGGCGTCGCGCCGGCGCACAGCACCAGTGTGCGCGGCCGGTACTGGTCGATCAGCCTGCCGGCGGTGGCCGGATCCGCGGCGTCGGCCACCATCGGGGTGAAGGCGTCGCCGAGTTGGGTGCGCACCTCGTCGACCTGTGATCGGGTGCGCGCAACGCCGACGACCTGGGCGCCGGCCGCCACCAATGCGGAGGCGATGGCGCGGCCGAAGCCACGGCCGGCGCCGGTCACAATCGCGGTGGTGCCGACGAGCCCATCGGCGTGGGCGGTGCGGGTTTGGTTCATGGTCGTTCTCGCTCTCTGACGTGGTCTGCGGCCGTGGTCGCGTCTTCACCAATTCAGATACGGCGGACCAGCTGGATTCATCGCGGGTGGACCGATGAATTTCGGCGGCCGGATGTCTCCAAGGGAGTAGGTTCTTCGCACCGAGAGGAGAGTGTGGTGCCGGCGCAGGAGGATTTCATTGAGCAGGCCGCGCCTTTTCGTGCCGAGCTGATCGCGCACTGCTATCGCATGCTGGGTTCGGTGCACGACGCCGAAGACCTGGTCCAAGAGACGTATCTGCGGGGTTGGCGCGGCTATCCGGCATTCGAGGAACGCGCGGCGTTGAAGACGTGGCTGTATCGGATCGCCACGACCGCCTGTCTGCGCGCGCTGGAGAACCGCGCCCGCCGGGTGCTGCCGATGGGGGTGGTGGACGGATCGATCGACCCGGACGCCGATTTCGACGCGAAGGCCGGCGCGCATGCCTGGCTCGAGCCCATTCCCGACGCGATGTCAAGAGCCCGGAAGACGACCTCTCCGCAAAACAGAGCGTGCGGCTGGCCGTGATGACGGCCCTTCAGGAGCTTCCGGCGCGGCAGCGCGCGGTGTTGATTCTGCGCGACGTCGTGCAGTTCAGCGCGGCCGAGGTCGCCGAGCTCCTGGAAACCACGCCCGCCGCGGTCAACAGTTCGCTGCAGCGCGCCCGGGCCCACCTTGCCGAGCTCTCGCCCGCGGAGGAGAGCATGTCCGAGCCGGGCGATGCCGAGCGCCGCGAATTGGTCGACCGGTATTGCGCGGCATTCGAAAACGCGGACATGGCGGCGCTGACGGCGCTGCTGCAAGCGGACGTCAAACTTGAAATGCCGCCTATACCAGTGTGGTTCACCGGCCGTGACGCCGTGCTGCGGTTCCTCGCCGGACGCGCCCTGGCCGCGCCCGGCGATATCGTGATGATCCCGACAGCCGCGAACGCGCAACCCGCCGTTGCTGAATATCGCCGCAGCCCGGACGGGGAGATACGGGCCCATTCCATCCATGTCTTGACCACCGGCGCTACCGGGATCGCCGGCATCACCGTCTTCCTCGACGCCGGGTTGTTCAGCAGGTTTGGTTTGTCAGCAACCCGGTAACCTGTGTCCAGGGACGTAATCGCACCCTTGCTCTCTAAGGGAGGCCCGAGCTGCATCGTCATCGGTGTCGTCGCACGGTTTTACCTTCCCGGCCCACGTGTGGACAGGTCCTCCACACGCCAGGATCATTAGGCGCGGTAGACGTAGTTGAAGGGTAACGAGTGAAGATTCCCGGCGTTTCCAGCGTCGTCGCTGGCGTAGCTGGCGGAGCCGCGCAGGCAGTGCGGGCGGGCGTGTCCACCGCGGCAGGGGCCGCGGGCGCGCTGCAGATGTTGGCCAGTCCGGTAACCGAACTCGCCGGGCCGGTCATTCAGTCGGTTGCTCAAACGACGGGCCGAGCGATCGGATTGGACAGTTCGTCCAACGGCTCCCCCGCCGCCATCCTGCCCCCGGTGCGCTGGAACAGCGGGCAGCGCGTGCACCTGGACTTGGATCCGCTGCTGCCATTCCCACGTTGGCACGAGTACGCGCCCGCCGTGGAGGAGCCGGTGCGCCGGATCCCGGGTGTAACCAAGGCCCACGTCGAGGGGTCGCTGGGCCGTTTGGTGGTCGAACTGTCCGACGACGCGGACAACGACGCCGTTCTGGACGAGGTGCGCACGACGGTTTCCTCGATCGCCTCGGACATCACCTGGTCGAAGTCGGAGTCGCCACCGCTCTCCGCACCATTCGCCGATCCGGGAAACCCCCTGGCGATTCTGGTGCCACTCACCGCGGCGGCGATGGATCTCGTCGCGATGGGGGCCGCGGTCACCGGATGGGTGACCCGGCTGCCGGCCGCGCCGCAGACCACCCGGGCCGCGGCCGCGCTCATCAATCATCAACCGCGCATGGTCTCGATTTTGGAGGCGCGGTTGGGCCGGGTGGGCACCGACATCGCGCTGGCCGCGACGACGGCGGCCGCCCACGGTCTGACTCAATCGTTCGGCACACCGATGCTGGATCTGACGCAACGCACCCTGCAGGTCTCCGAAGCGTCGGCGCACCGCCGCGTATGGCGAGACCGCGAGCCGCAGTTGGCCTCCCCCGACCGGCCGCAGGCTCCGGTGGTCCCGGTCATCTCCTCGGCCAAGTCGGAGGTGCCCCGGCACAGCTGGGCCGCGGCGGCCGCCGGTGAGGCTTCCCACGTCGTGGTGGGCGGAACGATCGACGCCGCAATGGATAAGGCGAAGGGCTCGATGGCCGGGCCGGTGGAAAGCTATGTCGATTCGGCGGCCAACGGCTCGTTGATCGCGGCGGTCAGTGCGCTGGTCGCCGGTGGCGGCACCGAAAATGCGGCTGCGGCCATCGAAGCGGGGGTGCCCAGGGCCGCGCATATGGGCCGCCAGGCGTTCGCGGCGATATTGGGCCGTGGGCTCGCCAATTCCGGCCAACTGGTCCTCGACCCGGGCGCGCTGCGCCGCTTGGACCGGGTGAAGGTGGTCGTCATCGACGGTGCCGCGCTGCGCGGTGATCATCGCGCAGTGCTGCATGTCCGCGGAGACGCTCCCGGCTGGGACGATGACCGGGTCTACGAAGTGGCCGACGCGCTGCTGCACGGCGAAGAGGCACCCGAGCCCGACCCGGACGAGTTGCCCGCGACCGGCGCCCGCCTGAGATGGGTTCGGACCCAGGGGTCTTCGGCAACACCCGCGCAGGGCCTGGAGAGTGCCGACCTGATCGTCGACGGCGAATGTGTCGGCAGCGTCGACGTGGGCTGGGAGGTCGACCCCTACGCGATACCGCTCTTTCAGACCGCGAACCGCACCGGCGCGCGGGTGGTGTTACGCCATGTCGCGGGCACCGAGGACCTTGCCGCCAGCGTCGGCACCACGCACCCGCCCGGCACGCCGCTGCTGAACGTCGTCCGTGAGCTGCGAGCCGACCGGGGACCGGTGCTGCTGATCACCGCGCTGCATCGGGACTTCGCCTCGACCGACACCCTGGCCGCGCTCGCGATCGCCGATGTCGGTGTGGCACTTGATGATCCGCGTGCCGCCACGGCGTGGACCGCGGACATCATCACCGGCACCGATCTGGCCGACGCGGTGCGCATCCTGTCGGCGATTCCGGTGGCCCGGTCGGCCAGTGAATCGGCGGTGCACCTGGCGCAGGGCGGCACCACGCTCGCCGGGCTGCTGCTCGTCACCGGTGAGCAAGAGGCGGGCACCAGCCCGGTGAGCTTCCGGCGCTGGCTCAACCCGGTCAATGCCGCCGCGGCCACCGCCTTGGTAGCGGGGAGCTTCTCGGCCACCAGGGTGCTGCGGCTGCCCGACCCCACACCGCAACCGCTGACCGCCTGGCACGCACTGGATCCCGAGATCGTCTACTCGCGGCTGGCCGGTGGTGCGCGGCCGATGGCCGTCGAAACCGAGTCGTCCTGGCGACGCCGCCTCGACGACCTGACGTACAGCCCGGCATTGGAACCCCTGCGCAAGCCGCTGCACAACGTGGCCCGGCTGGCGTCGGCCACCCAGACCGAACTCGCCGACCCACTGACTCCCATCCTGGCCGTCGGGGCGGCGGCATCGGCGATCGTCGGCAGCAACATCGACGCGCTGCTGGTCGCCGGCGTCATGACCGTCAACGCGATAACCGGTGGGGTACAACGGCTCCGGGCCGAGTCCGCCGCCGCCGAGCTGTTCGCCGAGCAGGACCAGCTGGTGCGTCGGGTGGTCATCCCGGCCGTCGCGACGACGCGCCGCCGGCTCGAGGCCGCCCGACACGCGACCCGCACGGCGACGGTATCCGCGAAGTCCCTGCGGCCCGGTGACGTCATCGACCTGGCCGCACCCGAGGTGGTGCCCGCCGATGCCCGTCTGCTGATCGCCGAGGATCTCGAGGTCGACGAGTCGTTGCTGACCGGCGAGTCGCTTCCGGTGGACAAGCAGGTGGATCCCGTCGCCGTCAACGACCCCGACCGTGCCAGCATGCTGTTCGAGGGCAGCACCATCGTCGCCGGACATGCCCGGGCGATCGTCGTCGCCACCGGGGTCGGCACCGCCGCGCACCGCGCGATCTCGGCGGTCGCCGACGTCGAGACGGCGGCCGGCATCCAGGCCCGGCTGCGGGAACTGACAAGCAAGGTGTTGCCGCTGACGCTGGCCGGCGGCGCAACGGTGTCGGCGTTGGCGTTGCTGCGCCGCGCGCCGCTGCGCCAGGCGGTGGCCGACGGCGTCGCGATCGCGGTGGCAGCGGTCCCCGAGGGTCTGCCGTTGGTGGCCACCCTGTCTCAGCTCTCGGCCGCGCAGCGGCTGACGGCGCGCGGAGCCCTGGTCCGCGCGCCGCGCACCATCGAAGCGTTGGGCCGTGTCGACACCGTCTGTTTCGACAAAACAGGCACCCTCACGGAAAACCGGCTGCGCGTCGTGTGCGCCGTGCCCGAAGACGTCAACCCGCACGACCCGTTCCCGAAACTGACCGACCCGGAATCGGCCGGTCTGCTTCGGGCCGCCGCACGGGCGTCCGCTCAGCCGCAGGAAGGCCAGGGTCATGCGCACGCCACCGACGAGGCGATCCTCACCGCGGCGAGTTCGCTGAACGGCCACAGTGATTCGGACTGGGCGATGCTCGCCGAGGTGCCGTTCGAGTCCAGTCGCGGCTTCGCCGCCGCGATCGGCACCGTGGGCCACGACAACGGCCACCCCGCGGACGCGCCGGTGCTGGTCCTCAAGGGAGCGCCCGAGGTCATCCTGCCGCGCTGCAAGTTCGCCGACCCGGAAGCCGACCAAGAGCGGGCCGAGGCGGTGGTGCACGGCCTTGCCGAGCAGGGCTTGCGGGTGCTCGCCGTGGCGCAGCGCGGCTGGAAGCACGAGACCGACGACGACGACACCGACGCCGACGCCGTGGACGCCGCGGCGAAGAACCTCG